>JBGPHT010000135.1:0-21242 GCA_041484525.1 Bryobacteraceae bacterium
ATCAGGCAGATTTGCGGTGTCGATGTCGTAAATGTGGATGATGCCGGGGTGATTCAGGGCGGAAGCCGATTTCGCCTCTAGCACAAAGCGGCGCTTGCGCTCGGGGCTGGCAGTGGCGTCCGGGCGCAACACCTTGATGGCGACGGCACGGTCGAGATGGGTATCGAAAGCACGATACACGACACCCATGCCGCCCTCGCCGAGCTTGGAATCGATCCGGTAATGGCCTAGCGTCTGGCCGATCATAGAGGCAGCCCCATGCGCTTAAGCCAGTATCTCCATTTTAGATTCCCGACGGTTGGCCGTGTACACCCGACCGCCTCTGGGTGGGCAGTTGAAGCCCGGTTTTTCTCCCCGGCAACCCTTGACCGCCCCGAGATCACGTTTCGGCCGGTCCGGGATGGATGGGCGCAAATGGACAACCTCTTCCCGATGCCATTTCTCAGACACGTCATCCTCTTGGGCCTCCCTTCCGGCCGATCTTCTAAGCCGTCACCAACCATGAGCATCGCCCCAAGAGTCATCAGGCGCATCTGGAGTGGACGCCGTCGCGCCTGGTGCATTGGGCAGAGAAGATCGGGCCCCACACCGCGCAACTGTTCGAGCGGATGATGGCGGACAAACCGCACCCGGAGATGGGCTACCGCAGTTGCCTGGGCGTCATCCGGCTGGCCGGGAAGTACTCTCATGCCCGCATGGAAGCCGCCGCCGAGCGGGCCTTGCTGACCGGCGCGTGCCGCTCGCAGCATCGAGTCGATTCTGAAGAACTCGCTTGACCAGCAGCCCTTGCCGTCGTCTTCGGCGCCGTCGGCGCCCCCACCCCACGACAACATCCGCCGCGCGGAGTACTTCGCCTCGGCATGGTGGCGCGAATCCCGCCAGAGCGCACCGCTCCGTGGTCAATATCGCCTCTACAAGGCGCTCATTTCCAATGTGTGCCGGACGTACCCATGCAGCCCATCATCGCTGATTGGCTCGATTGCCGTCCGAGGGTTGTCGCCGTGAGGGTACCCCTGGTGATTGCGATGCGAGGTGGGCTTGCCACAGATTTGAGGCAACACGGCCCGTGAGTAAGCCTCATTGGAGGTAGATCGCGCCCGGAAATTGATTTCGCAACGTCAAGACCCAGCTCCGCCCGTCGCTCAGTGCCCCTGACCACAAGCCTAAGCCTCCTCCCGTTCCCTTCGATCAAGTTCGGCAAGCAGTCTCTTGGATTTCACTGGTCTACCATTGCTTAACCTCCAGCTACCGTCCAGCAAACTCCGAAATACTGGTCGAGGCTGGGACTTGAGCCACTCCTCTCTGTATGCCTGTAGCCGCACCCAAGCCTCGGCCTGCGTTGCACGGGTTTTCGAGCGCGCCACAAACTCCCATTTGACTCCCCATAGCCGAGGCGACTTCTTGCGAACAAACTGCGCCGCGGGTTAACGCTGCCGGGCTGATGTGGAAGCGACATGGCTAGTGCGCGCCGCGTGACATTCACGTTACTACCTTCGCGTTCTGGCCGCCCATTGGCGAAATTGCTGCGAACCAAAAGCCGCCTGCACCGTATATTGATTCAGTATGACGTTGCGAACGGTGCTCGCCTTGCCGGTGTTTGCGGTGGTCTGCCTGGCGCAGGGCGGACTCTTTCAAGGCGCCAAGGTCTCGACCGTGCGTCTTGCTTTCACGCGTGAGCAATGGCGCGGCCTCGAGCCGCACGGGTCAGGAAATGGCGGTGTGAACTTCGGGCGCGGCGAATGGCTGCAAGGCCCGCCGGGTAAGCGAAACGGGCTCGCGTCCGCCATGGGTATCGAGTTCAACACCGTTCACGCCAGCCTGACGTTCGACGACCGGGAATTCCACGATGTAGCGGTCCGGTACAAGGGCAACGGCACCTATCTGGAAGGGATGGGCGCGGGCAAATTCTCGTTCAAGGTCGATCTGCACGAGTTTGTGAAGGGGCAGAACCTCGCGGGCTCGACCAAGCTGAACCTCCACAGCAACATCACCGATCCGAGTTGGATGAACGAGCCACTGTCCTACCGGTTGTATCGTGATGCCGGGGTGCCAGCCCCGCGCACCGGTTACACGCGCCTCTATCTGACCGTCGCCCGCGAGTACGAGAAGCGATATGCCGGGCTGTATTCGGTGGTCGAAAATGTGGACGATCGCTTCACCGCCCGCAGCTTCGCCAACAAGGGCGGCGCCTTGTTCAAGCCGGTCTCGACGAGCCTGTTCCGCTATCTGGGCGAGGATTGGGCAAAGTACAACCAGACTTATGACCCGAAGGGGAGTCCGACGGTCGAGCAGAAGCAAAGGGTTATCGATTTCACCAAGCTGGTGACCCAGGCGAGCGACGCGGAGTTTGCCGCGCGTCTCGGGCAATATCTGGACCTGGAAGAGTTTGCGCGATACATGGCAGTGATGGTTTTTCTGTCGGACATGGATGGAATTCTGGGGCCGGGTCAAAACTTCTATCTCTACCTGGATCCCAAAACACAGAAGTTCTCTTTCGTGCCGTGGGACCAGGATCATTCGTTCGGCCAGTTTCCCATGATCGGCAGCCAGCAGCAGCGCAACAACCTCAGCATTCACAAGCCCTGGGTTGGCCGAAAGCGCTTTTTCGAACGCGTCTTCGCCGTTGACGCGTTCAAGAAGCCTTACCTGGCGAGGTTGGAGGAGTTCAGCCGCACCATCTTCGAGCCGCAACGCTTTGCGGACCAAGTGGACGAAGTCGCAACCGTGATCCGGCCAGCCGTGGAGGAATCGAGGCTGGATCGTTTCGAGCGCGCGGTTGCGGGGACGAGCCGGTCGATGGTGCCGATCAAGCCTTTTGTGAAGTTGCGGTCGAAGTCGATTATCGACCAGCTTGCCGGCAGATCGCAGGGCGAACGCATCGAGGACGGGTCGCGTTAGTCCAGGGCATCTGTGGTTTTCAACACCGATCGGCAGCCACTTCGACCGGGCAGCCTCTCGCCGCTATCTCCGATCAGCCCCAGAGGCCCGTGACCACCTTGCCCTTTACCAACTCACGCGGCTGATTCAGGTGGTTCAGCAGCACCATGTCAGGGTCGATGCCCAACGCGTAATATACGGTTGCGAGCAGGTCGTTCGGATGTACCGGCTTGTCTTTCGGCGACGATGCCGTCTGGTCCGATTCTCCGTATTGCGCGCCGCGCGCGATGCCGCATCCGGCGACGACGGCGCTGTAGCAGTACGGCCAGTGGTCCCGTCCGTCCGGTGCATTCGAATTCCCTGACGTGCTGACACCGATGCGCGGCGAACGCCCGAACTCGCCGATGGCCACCACCAGCGTCTCGGCCAGCATGCCGCGATCGTTCATGTCCTCCAGGAGCGCCGAGAGCCCGCGGTCCAGCTTGGGACAGTGCAGGTTCTTGAGCGGACCGAAATTGGCCGCGTGCGTGTCCCACGAATCCACTTCCGGATTGCCATTGGCGACGGCCGGCCAGTTCATCTGCACGAAGCGCGTCCCCGCCTCGATCAGCCGGCGCGAGAGCAGCAGTCCCTGTCCGAACGTCGTCAGACCGTAACGCTCGCGGACCTTGTCCGGCTCCTTCGTGAGGTCGAAAGCATCGCGCGCCTTGCCCGACAGCACCAGTTCGAACGCCTTCCCGTAGTATTCGTCGATGGCGTAACTCTTCAGCGCCTTCTCCAGGTCCGGCATGGACTCGTTCATGCCCTTCAGCAACTCGAAGCGGTCCTTCAGGCGCTCGGGCGGAATGTCCTTGCGCAGCGCCAGGTCCTCAGTCTTGATGGGCTTCGCCGGATCCTGATAGAGCCGGTAGGGATCATAAGCCTTGCCCAGGAAACCCGCCGCGCCGCCCTTGCCGATCACACCTGATTCCTGCAATGGACGCGGCAGTTCCACGAACGGCAGCACCGCTTCTTTCGGCGGCTTCAGCTTGGATACGTGGCTGCCGGCCGTCGGAAAGTCCGCGGGACTCGGCGGCTCCAGTTGGCCGGATGGCGACACGCGGTCCGGCGGATATCCCGTCAGCATCTGGTAAATCGCCGCCGTGTGGTTGAACAGACCGTTGGGCGTGTAGCTCATGGAGCGGATCAGGGTCGCCTTATCCAGCGCCTTCGCCATCATCGGCATGTGCTCGCCGATATGCGTTCCCGGAATCTTCGTCGGGATCGCCTTGAAGTCTCCGCGGATATTCGCCGGCGCGTCCGGCTTCGGATCCCAGAGATCGATGTGACTGGGTCCGCCTTGCAGGAAAACCATGATGACGGACTTCGCCGTACCGAATCCGCGAGCGCCCTCGAACTTCTCGGCGGCGCGCGCCGTTTTCTGCCACGCCAGAAAGTTCGCGAGATTCAACCCGAACATTCCGATCGATCCCGCGCGCAGCAGTTCGCGCCGCGTAGGACCTTCGCACGTATGACACCGTCGGCCTGGAATCACGAGCATGACGAACCTCCTCCTGGTCAGTAGTTATACAGAAACGCCTTGCTGTTGACGAGCGCCCACAGCAGGTCCTGCGCGCGCGCCGCGCGGCTGGAACCCGCTTGCAGATACTTCAGTGCGCTTGCCAGTTCCGCGGCGGTGGGCGGCCGGCTCAGCGACGCGAGATACAAATCCTCGATCAGGTCGCGATCCGGTCTGCCGCCTAGAATCGATTTCGCAATCCGCCCATTCGCGTCCGCCACCGCGTCCGAAATAGTCTTCCCGTTCACCAGATTCAGCGCTTGCGGCAGGCTCAGGTCGCTGCGCCGCTCGCATTCGCACGACGATTCCCGCGGTGGCCTTCCGAACAGGTCGAGGAACCCATCCTTGCCGATATGCGGATCGGTCAACTGTTCCGCGCGTGTGTCGAGCGGCGCTTCCGGGAACACCGGCCGCACTCCCGTCGCGCCTGCCAGCGCGTCCATCAATTCCTCCGCGCTCAGCCGCCGTGGCGCAGCGTGCGAGAAGTTCTCCCCGTCTTTCTCATTCCATTCGTTGGTCGCGATGCTTGCCTGGTACGTGCGGGAGTTGGCGATCGTCCGGATCAGGTTGCGCAAGTCGAAATCGTGAGCCACGAAATCGTTCGTCAGCGCATCGAGCAGCGCGGGATTGCTCGCCGGATTGGACGCGCGGATGTCATCCACCGGATCGATAATCCCGCGCCCGAAGAAGTAGCTCCACACACGATTGACCGTCGATTTTGCAAAGAACGGGTTGTCCTTCGCCGTCAGCCAGTCCGCGTATGCCAGGCGCCGCCGCGCATCGGTGGGCACAGCGCTGTCACCCGAATGCGCCGCCGGAAGAATGAATTTCGGATTCATCACGCGGCCGTCCTTCGGATGCTTCATGTCGAAGTCCTGCCGCTGATCGTAGATAATTTCCTCGCCCACCTCGTAACCGGGACGGATCCCCACTGCCGAGAAGAACGCCGCCATCTCGTAATACTGGTTTTGCGTCCAGCGCTCGAACGGATGGTCGTGGCACTGCGCGCACACCATGCGCACTCCCAGGAACACCTGCGTGGTCTTCTCCATCGTGGGCTTGGGCTCGCGCGTTACGCGGAAAAAATTCGCCGCCGGATTCTCGTAGGAACTCCCGCGGGATTCGAGCATCTCCCGCACCATGTGGTCGTACGGCTTGTTCTTCTCGATGGATTCGCGAATCCACTCGCGAAACTCATACCCGCCTTTTTCACCCAGGTATTTCCGATTGTTCTGCAACAGGTCGCCCCACTTGAGCGTCCAATGGTCCACATACGCCGTGCTCGCCATGAGCTTGTCGATCATGGCGCCGCGCTTCGCCTTCGACGCATCTGCCACGAACGCCCGCACCTCTGCCGGCGTGGGCAGTTGCCCCGTCAGGTCGAGCGACACCCGCCGCAGGAATCCGGCATCGTCGACGGAGGGCGACGGTTGCAGTTTCAGCCGCTGCAGCTTGGCGTCGTTCGTCCGGTCGATGTAATTGGTCTGCGGCAGCGCCTTCCACACGAAGCCGGGCTTAGGGTTCAACACGGTCACCGGCAGCGTCGTTAGATTTCCCTGGTAGCGGACCAGCAGCGTCGCTTCGCCGACGCGCGCGCCCTTCACTGAGGCGTCCGTCACCGCCGCCACGTCCGGCACATTACTTTCCACCATCGCCTCGCGAGTCACATCGCGCGACTCGCCGTCGGCGTAAGTCGCGGTGACTTTCACGCCGGCCGATTCACCCGGCGCCTTCATGAAGATCTCGGTGGGAGCCGCCTCCAGCCGCTTCACCGTGTCGGCCGCTGGGTTGCCATACGGCACTCCCTGCGCGATCCAGTTGTAAATGGTCTTGTAATAATCGGAGCCTATGTCGAATCGCAAGCCGCCGCCGTGCGCCACCTCCTGGGTCGGCTTTGCCAGCATCAGGCTACGTGCCGGGTCGGCCCGGTTGAAGCGCCGCCCGTACAGATCGTACAGCAGCGCTTCATAATCAAACTGAGGATCGTAGCCGCGCAGCGAGAGCTTGAATCCGTTCTTGCCCTTGGCCGCCCCATGGCACGGCCCCGACGTGCAGCCTACCTTATTAAGGATGGGGGCCACGTCGCGCAGATACGTCACCTTGGGCGTATCCGCCGCGCTCAGCACGCCGGTCAGCATCAGGCACGGGAACAAGAGCAAAGTCCTATTGTTGATTTGGCGCGACACGGTTCGTCCCTCCGCTCACTTCAAACGGAATCGGCCGCGACAGAATGCCTTCTTCGCCGTCATCCGTCTTCAGCCGTCCGTTGATATACAGGTCGTACCGCGCCGGGTCGGTCGCCTTCGTGGTGGTCACGGCAAAAGTACCGGACATCGCGCCCGCGCCCGATTGCATGTCGATCACCCGGATATCCTTCGCGCCGATTACGCTGACACCCACGTCCTTCGGCGGAGTTCCGCGCCCTCGCAGCTTCCACTGGTATTCGTATTCGTACCGCGCGCCCTCATCCATCTCCTTGCGGCGCATCTGCCGTACTTCGAGCGTGGCTCCCGGCGGCTCCGCCAGTGCCACTGGAAGTTCCATCCCCAACCACGGTGCCATCAGGGAACGCTGCCGATCCACCACACCTTGCTCCGTGGCTCCGGCCACGTCCACCACCATACCCGGACCGCGCGCCTGCCGGCGGACCATCGCGCCATCGGCGAGCGATCCCTCTCCCCACACTTGCAACTCGCTCACCGGCAGTTCCACGCCCGGATCGGCCGTCAGCAGCAGCACCCCGCGCCGGTTGAGCGTGCGCGCGTTGTCGGCATCGATGTATTCGCGCGGGATGATGCCGCCCTCCACGCGGATGCCCTTGGGCAGATTCGGAATCGTCAGTTGAATGGGACCGTCATAACCGCGCCGGTCCGCCGCGACATTGATCGCCACCGTTCCGCCCGCCGGGACGTTCACGAAGGGAGACAATGTCGTCAGCGTAAAATCTTCGGCCTGCCGGCGCGCGATCAGCCGGTAACCATAGAGCGGTCCGCCGCGCAGCGCCAGGTCTTCCACCGTCACTGCCACTTCGTGGACGCCCGCCGGCACCGTCAGGTTGAGAAATGGATCGCTGCTCGTGCGGCTGGTTCCCTGAATCACGAACACGTCTTCGGGCAGCGGTTTGTCTCCCGCCGAGTCGAGCTTCTTACCGCTCGCATCCCACACCGTGATGATACCCTCGAGCCGCGATGTGCCCAGTTCCCGGGCCTGCAATTCGAAAAGCAGTTTCTCGCCCGGCTGCACCTTCACGCGGTATCGATCCACTTCACCCGCCTTGTCCAACCGGCCATTCACCACGCCCGGCAGGGGCATCGCGCCCTCCACGGGTTCCTGCACTTCCGGCAGATCGCTCACCGCAAACAGGAAGGGCAGCGCCGGCGAATCCGGCAGCGCAATGCTGGCAAACGCCTCGCTCTTACCTGTATGGCGCAAGTCCACCTTCGACTGCACGCCGGCGCCAAGGCGTCCGCCGAAAAACGTCACAGGCACCTGCTCGCCGCGCCGGCCACCCAGCGGAAAAATGCCCTCGGCATACCGGTACGCCCCCATCTTCAGCCGGTAGAAGTTCTGCGACTGCCCGCTGAATCTTGCGTCCGTCACCTCCACGTAGTAACTGCCTTCGCTTGGGAATGTGAAATCCAGGCGGGCATCGAGGCCCGTTCCTGCACTGTCGTCGCTGCGCGCCAGTTGCCGGCCTGCGCCGTCGAGAATTCGCAGCACGGGGTCGATGGCGGAGCCACATCGCCGCGCCTCCACCTCGAACACGCGCCGTTCTCCCCCTTTGCCGTAGACGCGGAAAACATCGCGTTCGGCGCCGCGCAAGGTTCCGTTCACGACCACCGGCGTCGACCTGACCGGCTCCGCCGTCTCGATTGAATCGTTGCGATTGGGAGGCGAATACGGCTGCGATTCTTCTTCCGTCACTTCAGGAAACGTTCCCAGCGTGAATAGCAGGATGTTCGAAATTCCCGTGGGGGTCTCGATTCGAACGGGATAAACGCCCGGCGCCGCATCGGCTTTGGGCTCCACCAGGAATGTTGCCGAACGCCCCGGCGTCATCATCGCGCCCGGCTTCTCGGTCGGGACCACCTGAGTGAAAGAAACCGGCAGCGTCGAAATGACGCGCGCCGCGTCTCCGATACTCCGCCCCACCACGGTCAGCGTGAACGGACGCCCGATCTCGGCGCCGCGCGGGTTCAACTCCGTGAGTACCGGCGTCGCTGCCAGTGCGGCCTGCGCCGCGAAAACTAACATCCATGGACTTTGCATCACCGCGCACTCCTCGTTTCGCTGGAACCCTTCTCGATCGGGACAGGGATGAACGCCCGCTTCAATTCTCCCGTCGCGGCATGATACAGCCGGACGCTTCCGTCGAACCCGCCCGTCGCCACGACCGTGCTGTCCGGGCTGAACGCCACTGTGTAAATACCTGCCGTGTGGCCTTTGCACGCAGCCACGAGGGTGCCGGTCTCCGCGTCGTACACGTTGACCTCCGGAGCCGCGCCTGCGACTGCGATCCACCGTCCGTCCGGCGACCATGCCAGCGCGGTGATGGCGCCGTTCTGCCGCGCCAGCTTGCGGATCAGGGTCGTATCATCCGCGATCTTCATGTTCTTCGGACGGTCCATCATGTATATGTAGGGAACGCGGTCGTCGCCTCCAATGACGACGACCTCCTTCGAAGGATGCCGCGCGATGGCCGCCAGTTCGCCACGCAGCAGGTTTACGTTCTCCAGAAATGCGCCCGATCCAGCGTCGGTAAGTTTGGCCGCGCGGTCCCGCCCCACCGAAACCACGCGCTTGCTGTCCCCGCCGAACACGGTACCCAACACCCAGTTCTCGTGCGCGCCCATTTTGTTGAGTTCCTTGCCGCTCGCCGCGTCGAGGATGCGCACCGTGTTGTCCGTGCACCCCGCGGCCACCCGCGTCCCATCCGGCGATAGCGACGCCCCGAAGACCGTATCGCCTGTCAGCGACACGGAGCGCCGCAGTTTGCCGGCTGCCGCGTCCCACAATTGGATCTCGCCGAATCGCGCCGGTGTGCCGCCGCCGGCCATCAGCAGCGCTCCGTCTCGCGAAAACGCAAGTGAGAGAATACGTTCCGACAAGCCGGACAATCGCTTCGGCGGCGCACTATCGTCGATCGCATGTATGAGTACTTCGCGATTGCCCGATACCGCGAGTGTCTTTCCGTCGGGCGAAAACGCCAGCGCGGTCACCACGGGAGGTTGTGTGTAGAGAATCGGCTTGTCGAGTGAAACCGTTTCGCGAGCTTCAGGCGGCGTGTCGTCCTTGCCACCGGCAGCGATCCAGTTGCGCACCAAGTCGATCTGCTCAGGCGGCAGCGGCGGCTGTCCCAGCGGCATCTGCGGTTTCGTTTCACCCGCCAGATACCCTACGATCACCTTCAATCCCGGGCCGTGTTTGCCTCCTGCCACCAGACCTTCAAAGGTGGTCAGATCGAGATCGGATGACTTCAGATTCGGCTGATGGCAGCCCTGGCATTGACGCTGCAGGATCGGCCGGACCTCGCGGAAGTAACTGGGTTCGGCGGCCGAAACACTGAGGGCGAGGCATCCTAGTGCCCCAGCAATCGCAACACAAGGCGATACGGAACGCACTTTATCCCCCTCGGTGACTCGATTGATTATAAGGCAATTGGCGGGCGATCAGGTCAGGGCTGCCGGATCTCGACATCGAATTCGAAGTAGCCCTCGTTGTCGCGGAAATCTCCGGGGCGGTCGTTGACGGAGAAAAAGGTGCGGCCGGACTCGGTCCTGGTGATGAGGGCTCCGGCTTTTCGGGCGGGGTCGAGTAGGCCGGCGGATCCGGCGGCGATCCCCGCGGGGCCGTTGCAGCCCTCTGCGCCGCGCGATTCGAGGTCCCAGCAGATTGTCCCCACGGAGTTCGCGATCGAGACTGGCCGGGCAGATCGGTTTGGAATGGCCGCGCCCCATGTGTGCTACTTCACCTTCATTACGAACAGCGTCTGATCGTCGAACGCGGTAGTGGACCATTTGTCCAGCTCCTCAAATATGGCCGTGATGATTTCGCCAGCGCCCCGGTGGCACTGCGCGCGCACCAGATGGGCCAGGCGGCCGCGGCCGTACTCGGTGCCGGTGGGACTCATGTGGTCGGTAATGCCGTCCGAGTAGAGGACGATGGTGTCGCCCGGCTCGGCCTGGAACGAGACCTCTTCGTATTCGCGCGATTCCAATAGTCCGATGGGCACGCCCTCTACGCGGATCTTGAGGATTTCGCTGCCGCGGCAGATCATCGGTGGAAGCGCGCCGGCGTTCGCCATCACGATGTGGCGCGCCGCGGGATCCCACAGCAGCACGCAGAGCGTGACGTAACGGGCTTCGACTTTGCGCTCGATCAACGCCTCGTTGAGCGCCTTCATCAGCTCGGCGGGGTTCCGCCGGCGCGGCGCCAGAGTACGCAGCAAGCCGCTCATCAGGCCGCCGTAAAGTGCCGCGGCAGCGCCTTTGCCGCTAACGTCGCCGAACGCGATCAGGGTGCGGCGGTCCTTCTGCTCGAAGACGTCGTAGATGTCGCCCGAGATCTCGCGCGCCGGACGCAGCCGCACCACGGCTTCGAGGCCCGCAATCTCCGGCTCGGCATCGGGCAGCAGCACGCGCTGCAGTTCGCGCGCGGCTTGCAGGTCTTCGTCCATGCGACGCTCGCGCTGGGCCAGCTCCTGATACAGGCGCGCGTTCTCGACGCTGCTCGCCACTTGCGGGGCCAGCAGGGCGAGCGTACGCACGTGGTCGTAGGTGAAGTAGCCGATGCGGTCGCTCTCCAGATCCATTACGCCCACCAGCCGGTCCTGCACCACCAGTGGCACGGCGACTTCGGAGCGGATATCGGCGTGCGATGCGATGTAGCGCGGGTCCTTGGCCGTGTCGTGCACGCGGATGGGCTCGCGCGATTCGGCGACGGCGCCGGTGATGCCCTTGCCCAGCGGGATGTTGTCGATGTTGACGCGCCGATCGTAGCGGATGCTGAAGAGGTGGCGCAGCGCCTTGGCGTCATGATCCACCAGCAGGATGCTGAAGGCGTCGTAGTTGATGATCTCCCGCATGGTGCTGGCGATTTTGCCGAGCAGTTGGTTGAGGTCGAGGAGCGACGAAAACTCGCGCGAGATGTTGGCCAGCGTCTTGAGCGTCCGGTTCTGCCGCTCCACCCGGCGGTAGAGCCGCGCGTTGTCGATGGCGATCGAAACACGCGCACCGATCAAGCGGGCCAGCGCGCGGTCGTATTCCGAATAGGCGTTGACGCGCGTCGATTGCAGGTCGATCACGCCCACCAGCTTGCCCCGCGCGGTCATGGGGACGGCCAGTTCCGTACGCACCGCGTCCATAGTGTTGAGGTACCGCGGGTCGTTGCGCACGTCCCCCACCAGCAGCGGTTCGCGGCGCACGGCGGCGGCGCCGGTGACGCCTTCCCCGAGCGCGATCGAAAGATTGCGCACCACTTCGTCACGATGGCCCACGGCGTAGCGGATGCGCAGGTCCTGGCGCCGCTCGCTGAAGAGCAGGATGGCAAACAGGTCGTACGGCAGCACGCGCTGCATGATCTCGGCCACGTTGGCAAGGATCTGGTCCAGGTCGAGCGTGGCGGCGGTGACGCCCGACACTTCCAGCAGGAAATCGAGCAGCTCGCTGCGCTCGCGGAATCGGACCGGGGCTTTTCTTGCGGCTTGCATGGCCTTCCCTATCGTTCCGGAATGTCGCGACTCAGGCAGCAGTGGCCTCGACGATCTTCACGCTGGCCGAAGCGCCGATGCGCGTGGCGCCGGCCGCGGTCATGGCCTGGACGTCCGAAAGCGTGCGGATGCCGCCCGACGCCTTCACGCCCATCTCCGGCCCAACCACCTGCCGCATCAGGGCCACATCGTGCGCCGTGGCCCCCGCGGGACCGAAGCCCGTCGAGGTCTTCACGAAATCCGCGCCCGCCAATTTGGAAAGCGCGCACGCCACGGCTTTCTGCTTGTCATCCAGCAGCGCCGTCTCGAGAATCACTTTCACAATTGCTCCCGCCTCGTGCGACGCCATCACCACCGCATGGATATCCACCTTCACCGCTTCGTGATCTCCCGACCGGAGCGCGCCCACGTTGATCACCATGTCGATTTCCTGCGCTCCCGCGCGCAGCGCCGCCGCCGTCTCCGCGACCTTGGCTTCCGTGGTGGTAGCGCCCAGCGGGAACCCGATCACGGTGCACACCTTCACCGGCGAGCCGCTGAGTTCCGCCTTCACCAGCGGCACCCAATAGGGGTTCACACAGACGCTGGCGAATTTGTATTGCCGCGCTTCCCGGCAGATTTTAGTGACGTCGGCGCGCGTGGCTTCGGGCTTCAGGATGGTGTGGTCGATGAGCGCCGCGATCGACGGATCGATCTTCGTCAGACGCTCGCTGGCCGAAATGCGATCGGCGCCCGCCGCGATAATCTCCTTCGTATTGCGCGCGCACGTCTGCGGACATCGCTGGGTGCAGCCGGGGCAAACCTGGTCCGGCAGGTTCAGGCCTTCGCCCTTCCCGGACGCGACCGCAACCGGTCCGCGACCCATCCGCGCCAGGATTTCTTCGCCGATTTGTGCGACCAACTGGTCGAGTTCCGCTTGGTTCACGTCAGACTTTCCGAAGGTACCGCTGCTCGATATCGATGATCTTCTGCACTCGCGCCTGGTGCCGCCCGCCGGCGAACGCCGTCGCCAGCCAGGTCCGCAGGACGTCTTCCGCCTGGGTCTCCGTCAAGAGCCGAGCACCAAGCGTAACTATATTAGAATCATTATGTTCGCGGCTATTACGGGCTGAAGCTTTATCATAGCACAGGGCCGCGCGAATGCCCGGCACCTTGTTGGCGGCGATGGACGAACCGATGCCCGCACCATCGATGATGACGCCGCGCGCGGCCGCGCCCGAAGTCACCAACTCCGCCACGAGGAGGGCGATGTCGGGATAGTCGGCCGGCTTCTCCTCTTGAACACCGACGTCGCGGACCTGGAGGCCGAGGGACTCGATCAGCGGCTTGAGCGCTTCCTTCAGACGGTAGCCGCCGTGGTCGGCGCCGATCGCGATAGTTTTTTCGGGAGGCGCCAGCGCGCTCACTTCGTCTTCCGGCAGTTCGACGATGGCGACACCGCGATCCGCCGCCACCTCGCGCGCCGACGCCGTCACGATCGAACCGATCGCTACCCTGAACTCGCCCGAGGCAGGCACATCTTGTGCGGTAATTACCCGTTTCATAGAGGAAAGAAGCCCCAGGCGCATCCAAGGCCGCTGTACAATTCGTAAGGACCATTGTAATGAAACATCGCCTGGGGCTGTCTGTCTTTCTGGCATGGGGTGCGCTGTGGGCACACCCGATGGGGAATTTCAGCGTGAGCCACTACAGCCGCATCCAGGTGACTGCGCGCGGCGCCGCCATCCGGTACGTGCTGGATCTGGCCGAGATCCCGACGTTTGAGCTGCAGCAGAAGAAGAACTTCGACGCCACCGCCCAGGCGCGCGAATGGGCAAAGGGGCTGAAGATCGAGATCGGCGGGCGCGCGGTGACGCCGCAGTTCGTGCGCGCCACCGCGGTCGAGGACAAGGGCGCGGGAGGAATGCCGGTCCTGCGCGTGTCGATGGACCTGTTGGTGGATGCCGCACCGGGCACGCTGCGGTACGAAGACCGCAACTATCCCGACCGCACCGGATGGAAAGAGATCGTGGTGACAGCGGGCGCGGATGCGGCGTTGGACAAAGCCTCCCCCGAGGGTGCCGGCCGCAGCCAGGAATTGACGGCCTATCCGCAGGACCCGCTGGTGGCGCCGCCGCAGGATTTGCAGGCCTCAGCCGAGTGGCACGCGACTACTGCGCCGGTGGTGGTGAGCGAGTCTGCGCCCGCCGCGCCGGGGTCGTCCGCTGCGCCGGGGTCTCCCGCTGCGCCGGGGTCGTCCGCCGCGCCGGTGTCGCCCGCTGCGCCGTCCGGCCCAATCGCAGAGCAGCCGGGACAGAGCGCGCCCGGGATGGTGGTGAAGGGCGATTTTCTCTCGCGCCTGCTGCACCAGGGCGAGATCGGCTGGGGCGCGATGCTGTTGGGCATGGTGGTGGCGTTCGGCTTGGGCTCGGTGCACGCGCTGTCGCCAGGACATGGGAAGACCATCGTGGCGGCGTACCTGGTGGGCAGCCACGGCACGCCGAAGCACGCGGCGTTCCTGGGTGCGATGGTGACGTTTACCCACACCATCAGCGTGTTCGCGCTGGGGCTGACGACCTTGTTCCTATCCAAGTACGTGCTGCCGGAAAAGATTTATCCGGTGTTGGGTGCGATCTCGGGGATCTCCATCGTGTGGATCGGGACCACGCTGCTTTTCAAGCGAATTCGCGCGGCGCGGGGACACGCGCATCATCATCAGCACGGCCCGTTCGCGCACGGTCACGTGTTTAGGAGTGCTGATGACGGGCGTGTCGCTCGGAATCATCCGCCCGTTCGCGGGAATCTAGGGCGAGCCTTCCTTATACAGCGCGCCGCGTCGGACGCCTGCCCGCTTTGCCTCTGGGGCCAAATGACCTCACATGCGCCGGTCGAGGCCGGGCGCTGGGAATGACGATGACTGGCGTCGTTTTCTGCTCGCAGGGAATATCGGATGGCACCTGGCGCCGTTGCAGCCGGGTATCCACTGTGCGCTCGATCCTCGCAATGTCCGCGCGCTCGGAACGTGTGGCAAAGGTCGACGCTTTTCCGCGCGCCCCAGCCCGCCCCGTGCGGCCAACCCGGTGAACGAAATCCTCCGGGACTTGCGGAAGATCATAATTGACCACGTGCGAAATTCCTTCCACGTGAATCCCGCGAGCCGCGACGTCGGTTGCCACCAGGACCCGATAATCGCCCTTCTGGAACCCGCTCAACGCCTGGTTACGCTGGTTCTGACTGCGATCGCCATGGATCACCGCGGTTTTTATACCCTCGTGCGAGAGCTTCTTCGATAGCTTGTCGGTGCCGCGTTTCGTGCGTGCGAAGACCAGGAAGGAGCCTTCCTCCTCGCGTAGCATCCTTGCGAGGAGCCCCAGCTTTCGATCCTGCTCGACTTCGTAAAGATGGAGTTCCACCTCCGCGATCGGCTGGCTGGTGGAACCGGCCGCAATGCGTACCGCGTTCGGAACGTGTGCCTCTACCAGGTGTTTGACCGAACTCTCGATGGTCGCGGAGAAGAACAGCGTCTGACGATCGGAGGGCATGGCCGCCAACAGCCTCTTGATGGCGGGCAGGAAACCCATATCGAGCATCCGGTCCGCCTCATCCAGAACCAGCATGCGGACGCTGCCGAGATTCACGAGTTGCCGGCCAAGGAAATCGCACAGCCGGCCCGGAGTGGCAATCAGCACCTGCGCGCCCTTCCGAATGGCAGTCAATTGCGACCGCTCGTTGAGCCCGCCGATTGCGACAGCCGAGCGAACGCCCGTGCCCATCGCCATTTTGGCGAACGTCTCCTGGGTTTGGAGGGCGAGCTCGCGCGTAGGACTGAGGATGACGGCGCGAATGCCGGAAGACGGTTGTTTGCCGATCAGGGACCCGATCGTTTGGATGACGGGGAGGACGAACGCGAGCGTTTTGCCGGTGCCTGTTTGCGCCGTCGCGACCACGTCCTTTCCTGCCAGCACTGGTTCGATGGCAAGGGCCTGGATGGCGGTTGGCACGGAATATCCGTGCTTGAGAAGGTTGCTCCTGAGGGGAGCGGAGAGCGAGATTTCAGAGAAAGTGTTCATTCAGTTTTTGAGGAGGAGAATCAACGAGCCGACTACCGGTCGCCGGCTAACGGCGGGGAAGAGGGGTTGCGGACAAACTTCCAGTAGCCCTCATTGTACCGCATGAATGGGACTACCGTTTCACTCTTGACGGAGAGCCACCATCGGATCGAGTTTCGACGCCCGCCGCGCCGGCAAGTACGCCGCGCTGAGTGCCACCAGCAGCAGCAGCCCGGTCGCCAACACAAGCGTGAGCGGATCCTGCGGAGCGACGCCGAAGAGCAGGCTGTCGATCAAGTGCGAAGCGGCGTACGCCAGGCCCCCGCCCAGTGCCAGCCCGGCGCCGACCAGTCCGATAGTCTCGCCGAGGATCATCGAGACGACGCGGCCAGGTCGGGCTCCCAGGGCGATGCGGACCGCGATTTCGCCTCTGCGGCGTGCGATGCCGTATGCGAGCACGCCGTATAAGCCGATGGCGGCGAGCGTTAGCGCGACGCACCCAAACACTACGGCGAGTTGCGCGGTAGTCCGATCCTGCGCCGTCAATGGGGCCATCTGCGCTTCAATCGACTTGGCGGACAGGATCGGCAGGGCGGCGTCCACGCGCTGGATTGTCTTCCGCACAGCCGCCAGCACGGGCGCACTTTCCGAGGCCGTGCGAATCAGGAGAGTCGGGCTCTTCGCGGACGCAGGGGCTTGCTGTGCGGCAACGAAGAAGCGCGGCTCGACGTCACCCCGCAGGTTCTGGGCGCGCGCGTTTTTGGCAACACCCACCACCTGATATGCCGTCCGCTTATCGTTATCGACCGATGCAACGCGCATTCCGATGGGGTTGCGCCGGTCGAAGAATCGTTTGGCGAAGGCCTCATTGATCACGCAGACCTTGGGGGCTTCGCGGCGATCGCTCTCCAGGATTTCGCGTCCCAAGCGGATGGGGACGCCCAACGTCGAGAAATAGCCGGGGCCCACCACATCCACTGCAGATCCGCGGTCATGGTCTCCTTTCGGCGCGTAACCTTCCACCTCGATGGATGACGAGGACTCCCCTCCGCTGAACACACCCAGTTGGGAGAGGCTCGCGGCACGCACGCCGGGGATCCGCTGGAGCTGTCCGAGCAACTCACGAAGCAAGCTGTCGGTGCGGGTAGCGTCCTGGAGCGCCTCGCGCAAATCGACCCGCACGAGCAGCAGACGTTCAGCAGGAAAACCGAGGTCGGCGCGTTGCAGGTTGTAGACTGTCCGCGCCAGCAGACCGGCGCCAACCAGCAAGGGTAAGGAAAGTGCCAATTGCAGGCTCACTAGAAATCGGCCGGTACGCATCTGCCGAAACGAGCCGATGGCGCCGCGACTCTGTTCCTTGAGACTTGCTCCGGCGCCGGTCTTGGTGGCTTGCCAGGCCGGAAATACGCCGAACAACAGGGCGGCTGCGAGCGTCGCGGCCAAGGTGAACGCCATCACCAGGGGGTCCGGAGCGAAACTCATACGGAAACGCGGGTCGGATTCCGCTATCATCCGCACCAGTCCGCCGTGCAGAAAGTAAGCTACAGCGATGGCGGCCATGCCTCCCATCGCGGCCAGCGCCAGACTTTCCGTGACGAGTTGGCGGATGAGGCGTCCGCGGCTTGCGCCCAGCGACAAGCGCAAGGCGATTTCCGGTTTGCGCGCAGCGCCTCGCGCGAGGAGAAGGTTCGCCAGATTCGCGCACGCGATCAGTAGCAGCACGCCGACCGCCGCTAGCAACGCGGTGAGCGTGTGGGCGAATTGATTGCGCACCGGCGACGCTCCACGGCCGCCCGGCAGGATTCGGAGACGCTGATCCAGAAACTCGCGCCGGCGTTCCCCTGACGCGGTGGCGCCATAGAACGATTCCAACCCCGCATGAAAGATGGCATTGGCCTGGGCTTCCGCCTGAGCCGGCGTCACTTCCGGTTTCAGCCTTCCGAACACATGGAGCCACATCACCTTTTCGGGAGGCGTATCATGCAGCCAATCCTTGCCGGGCAGCACGCCCGGCTGCGTTCGCAGCGGGAGCCAGAGGTCCGGCTGCTGGCCGCTGGTTTCGCCGATGAAACCTGACGGCCCGACGCCGATGACGGTCAACGCCGCTGCGCGTATGGTGACGGTTTTGCCTAGCACCTCGGAACTGCCGCCGAAGCGTCGCTGCCAGTAGTCATAACTAATGACGGCATAGGGAGCATCGGCGCGGTCGTCGGCGGTCGTGAATGTCCGTCCGATCGCGGGGCTAACGCCCAGAACCTGAAAGTACTCACCCGATACCAGACGTCCGCGGGCTTCTTCCCAGGCGCCGCCCTCGAAGCGGACCTGCCAGGTAATGAGGCTGCTCTGCGATGCCATCAACGCCGAGAAACCCCCGGCATGGTCCCGCAATTGTTCGAATTCGCCGTAGGTGAGCCAGGACCGGGGGCCGTCGGTGCGGCCGTCCCACCGGCCGGTCCACATCCCCGTGTCGTCGGGATTGGAGAGCATCATCAGTTGCTCGGGTTTGTGCACCGCAGGCAGCGAGGAGTGCAGCACACCGTTCCACAGGCTGAAGATCGCGGTATTGGCTCCGATACCGAGGGCCAACGACAGGATCGCGACGGCGGTGAAGCTGGGGCTCGCCTTCATGGTGCGCAGGGCGTAGCGTACGTCTTGAAGAATCACGTGCCAATGCTCCTTGGGGGCGATGGTCAATGTGTCCAATGCGGCATATACCCACAATGCGGCTTGTTCGAGCCGGCCTCCCGTTCGCCGGGCTTCGCCCAGTTGCTCGGCGAACACAAGCAGCATCTGATTGCCGTACTCATGCCGAAAAGGCGCCGGATAACAGTGGAGCAGAGCTTTGTAAACCGCTTCGGCGCGCATCATGCACCCGGCACCAGCCCTGTAGCCCGAGCCTGTTGCACCAGGGTGTTCAGCCGTTCCACCTCGGCCGCCGCCACGCGCTTTCCGAAACGCGTGAGCCGGTAGTAGCGCCTCCGCTCGTCAGTGCTCGACGGGTCCGGACTTTCCGCTAGTTCTTCAATCAAGCCTTGATCGAGCATGCGGCGGATGGAACTGTAGAGCGTCCCGGCGCTCAGTTGCACCTTGCCTCCGGTCCGGGCTGCGACATCCTGCATGATGGAGTAGCCGTGACGGTCGCGATCGGCGAGCGCGATCAGGATATGGAAGACGGCCGTCGGCAACGGCAGCAGCGAGTCTGGCTTGGAATCGTTCATTCTCACTCTATATCGAGTTAGAGTATAGTATAGGCAAGTATACTTGTAAAGGGTAATGTTGGCCATCCTAACCGGCGGCGAGCTTCTCAGTCTAAGTGACGGGGGACGATCGCACCATGAGACTGTTCGCGTTCTGGGAGCAATTACTCCAGGACCTTCGATACGCCGTGCGGATGATGGCCGCACAACCGCTGTTCACGGCTATGGCCGCGCTCTCGCTGGCATTGGGGATCGGAGCCAACACCGCGATTTACAGTTTCATGGACGCGATTCTGCTGCGCGCCCTACCTGTCCGGCAGCCCGAATCGCTAGTGGTGCTCCACTGGCGCAGTAAGGACCACCCGGCCGTCGTCCACAGCCTCAACGGCAGCAACTTCAGGGACCCGAAAACAGGCTACTCCAGCGGCAATTTCCCGTTCCCTGCCTACGAACTGCTCCGCGCCGATAGCCCGGTCTTCTCCTCGCTCTTCGCCTTCAAAGGAGCCGGCCGCCTCAATTTGCTCATTCGCGGGCAAGCCGATCTCGCCAACAGCCAATATGTGTCGGGCAATTATTTTAGCGGCCTCGGCGTTCCTCCCGCTGCCGGCCGCCTGATCGATAGCTCCGACGACCGCGCCGGTGCACCGCCGGTAGTCGTCCTCGGCTTCCGATATGCGCAGCGCCGCTTCGGTGAAATCACGGCCGCCCTGGGCCAGTCGATTCCGATCGATAACACGCCCTTCGCCGTTGCGGGCGTGGCCGCGCCCGAGTTCTTCGGCGTCGATCCCAGCGGGCCGCAGGACCTCTACCTTCCCATGCACGCCAGCCTGTTGCTCGACGCAGCTTCCCCGGAAAATCCCAACCGCAAGTATGTCGAGAGCACCTATTACTGGGTCGACATGATGGGCCGTCTGCGGCCCGGCATCACCTTGAGTCAAGCTCAGACCGCGATTGCTCCTGTCTTCCGGAATTTTGTGGAGGCCACCGCCGTCACCGATAAGGAACGGGAGAATCTGCCCGCGCTCTACCTGCAGGAAGGCGGCGGCGGTCTCGACTTCCTGCGCCGCCAGTATTCCAAGCCGCTCTATGTGCTGATGACGATGGTCGCCCTGATCCTGGCGATCGCCTGCGCCAATATTGCCAACCTGCTGCTGGCGCGTGCCACGGCGCGGCGCCACGAAATGGCGCTTCGTCTCAGCCTGGGCGCGGGCCGCCTGCGCGTGGTCCGGCAACTCCTCACCGAATCCGTGCTGCTGGCCAGTCTGGGCGGCCTGCTGGGACTGGCGTTTGCGAGTTGGGGAATTCGCGCACTCACGCTCTTGATTGGGAACGGACGCGAGAACTTCACCCTCCATGCCAACCTGAACTGGCGCGTGCTGGCCATCACCATCGCGCTATCGCTCGGCGCCGGGATTCTGTTCGGCCTGGCTCCCGCCATCCAGTCGATGCGCGTCGACCTCAACGGCGCGCTCAGGCAGACGCGCGCCGGCGAACATCGGCTGCGTTTAGGCGCATGGCTTCACGTCAGCCCCAGCCAGGTGCTGGTGGTCTCCCAGATCGCGATCTCACTGCTGCTTCTGGTGGCCGCCGGCCTGTTCGTCCGCACGCTCACCAACCTCAACTCGATCGCGCTCGGATTCAATAGCGAACGTGTGCTCCTGTTCAGCGTGAATGCGAGGCAGGCGGATTATAAGGATGACGGGCTGGTGCGCTTCTATGAAAACCTGCAGGCGCGGCTAGCAGCCTGTGGTAATAGTCGCGAAAACATGTGACCTAGCGAATGTTCTGGGCGTCTATACTGCATGGCCATGGGAACCCGCAAGAAACGGGAGCGACAGGAAGATCTCTGGGTCGTCAGCAGCGAGGTCGTGGGC
>JBGPHT010000136.1:0-21020 GCA_041484525.1 Bryobacteraceae bacterium
GGACGGCGGTCCGCTGATCCACAACGGCTGGGAAGACGAGCAGCGCTCGTTCGACTCCACCTGCCGCAAGTTTCACCGTTTCCTCACTCAATCCCAGCTCTGAAACCCGCCAGTTACCCACAGATTCCCCGGACGAGCCAAAATTTCTTTCGGCCGCAGATGGACGCAGATGAACACAGATAACAACAGCCGAGTCACTTCAGCTTCACCAGCAGAAAATCTCCCGAGCCTTCTCCGCTGTGCCACGAGTTCTGCGCTTGCCGATGCGGACCGCCTGCCTGCTTGGCGAGCGTTTCCGTATTCATGCGGTAGAACGTGTACAGCGCCAGGTCCATGAACGACAGGTAATCGTCCTTGCTCTTCACGTCGCCGTTCACCGCCTCGAGCAACACCGCCGTGAAGAGGCCGTGCTTGAGATCGTCGTACTCCCAACTGCGCTGGCCGGGCGCGGTCGAGTTGAGAACGAACAGCCCGTTGGCGGATTCGAGCGAGCGCAGCCGGTCCAGTCCCGCAGGACCGGTGCTGGTAACGTCCTTGCTCGCGAGCCGCGTCGGATTGTTGCGGCACGCATCGATGAGCACGACTTTCTGCCGCGCGTTGGTGGCCTCGAGCAGCGCCCGCACCTCGCGAATCGGAAGCGCCAGTTGCAGATTGTCCACGGAAGCGCCGGCGGTCATCAGGTATTGGTCATCATCCGACTGCAGTCCGTGGCCCGAGAAGTAGAAGAGGATCGTGCCGCTGCCGGGCCCGAGGTGGAGCCGGTCCTCTTCGAGAGCATGGCGGATTCGATCGGCGCGGGCGTCGCTGTTCAGGAACGTCTGCGTCGTGTAGCCGTGCTTCCCGAGCGCGCCGGCGATGGCCGAGGCATCGGCATCGGAGTAGCGCAGCGCATTCAAGCCGGACTCGTCCCCGTAGTTCCGGATGCCGGCGATCACTGCCAGGCGCGGTTCGGTATCGAAGCTATGGGCCTGCGCGATGGAGACGGCGGACCGTGCGCTGGCCCACTCCTCCGTGGCGCGGCCCGCGGGGTGCGTCAGTATCCAGGTGGCGGCGCCGGCCAGCAACACGGCCGCCGCGATGGCCGGCAGGAGCCAGCGCTTGCGGGGCGTTACCCGGAGCTCGAGAGGAACCGACACCACTACCTGCGGCGTGGGCATGCGATCGCTCGGCTCGGCCAGAGTTTTCAGACTGCGGCTGGCGACGGTGACATCACCCATCAACACGTCGAACTGCACCAGCAGCGGGCCCGTCTTCTGCGGAGTGAGGAGGAACACCTGCCGCTCGGCGTCGCGATCCGGGCGCACGCGAACCGTCTTTTGGATTATCGGCGGATCGAAATCCGGCGCCCGCACCTGCATGGTGACATCGACCGGCCGGAGAGCGCCGCTTGCATCGCGCAGGAATTCGAGGCCGAAGTTGCGGCTGCGGACGGAGTCGCTGCGGAGGTCCGAATCGCGGTCGGCATTTAACAGCTCGCCCAGTGAGACGGAATTGGGGAGGCGCAGAAGCGCGATCAGCTCGAGCGGCTTCAGCACCGGCGCCGTGGCGGCCAGGGCGAGATCGAGCGTGCGATCGACAACTGCGGACTGCGTTTGCTCCGCCGCCTGATCGAGCGCCGGAGATGCAGGCAGCCGGATATCGGCGACCTCGCGCTCCGCCGGGGCCGCCTCGAAAGACCTTGTGAATTCCCCAGGCTTGTACAGGCGGGTGAATTCGCGCGGCCCATCCAGCAGGGCCGGCTTGGGTTCGGATGGATCGGCTTCGGGGTCGAGAGTTTCGTCCTCCAGATCCACCTCGAAGTTGAGGGACGCCATGGTTCCGCGGTCGTCGTCGATCCGCCAGTACTCGACAAAGGGGCTCTCCGGCCCTTCCATCAGGACCATTTCGGCGCCGGACAAGTCGCCATTGCGAAGTTTCGCAATCGCCGTGAGCCACATGGCGAGGTTCGCGTCGGACAGCCCGGCCTGTCGCAACGCCGCCAATTCCCTCTCCTGCGGCGGGGCCGTCGAACCGGTCAACATCAGGAGGATCAAGTCGACGAGAGAGTGCAGGAGCAAGGGATCGGGCGGACCGGCGCGCTTGGCTTCCTCCACCAGGCCCTCGACGATCCAACCGACGCCGATGCGTCCGCCCAAATCGCGGCGATCGACAATCACGACGTCCGGAGTGATGTGCGGCGGTAAGGGCAGATGCCCCCTGATGGCGCGCCCGCAATGCGCACCGATTCCCATGACGAGACCGCGCACGTCATCGGGCGGCAGGACCGGATGCTCTTTGAGGTATTCGGCCAGCAGCATGTGCGGCGCCTCCCGGTTCCTCCCATTCTGCCCCGAGGCATCCGCGTGCGGCAACCGGCGGCGGCCGTCGGAGCCTATTGCATCGCTTCTGCCGGTTGGCCGCGGCGGCGCGCCATCGCCATCCCCGACCACGTTTCGTCGAGCGAGCAGACCTTGTGGTCGACCAGTCCCATCGAAAACGCCGCCTGGCGAATCGCTGGCATGGACAATCCGGAATCCGCGCCCGATTTCTTCTTCGGCCAGATTACCCAGCAAGTGCGGCCTGTTCCCATCGCACCGGCCAGCCGCCCAAGCTGCGCGCCGAGCGACGCCATGGTCTTCACGAACAGCAGAATCACCTGCGCGCCGTCCGTTCGTTTTTGCAGCCGCGCGCCTTCGGGAAGCGGGCCGAGGATCCGCTCGACGCCGGGCGGGGCATGCAGCACCGCCACCACCGCGCCCTCACGGATGCGAAGTTTCCCGGCCACGGACTTGCCGGGCGGCTTGCGGAACTGCGGCTCCGGGCGCGCCTGCCGCATGGCGCGTCGAACGGCGGCGGCGATGCGCGGCCAAGTGGTGAAGACCGCGTCCGGCAGCATCTGTCGCACCAGGCCGGTCTTCTCCGGGTCGCCTTCGATGAACACCAGCGGAATCGAGCGGAGCGACTTCTGCTCGCGGAACATGGCGCCGATGGCGCGGCCCCACGAGGGCATGCGCGTCAGGTCGATGACGGCGGCGTCCGGTCCGCTGGCGCGAACCTCACCGAATCGAATGCGCGTGCGCTGCCGATACGTGGCCTCAATGCCTTCGGCCGCCAGCCGCACCATGCGTTCCGCCGCTTCCCGGCCATCCCACTGGAAGAGCGCGACGCGCAGCAATTACGCGCCGCGGACGACGCCGGTCACCGGGGTGAGCCGCGTGCGAATCTGGTTCATGACGTCGGAAGCCAGGAACGGCTTCCGCAATACGGGGAAGTTGTGCTCCTCGCAGAGCGCTTCCTCTTCCGGCGGAAGAATGGTGCCGGTCATCACGATCACCAGCATCTGCGGCACCGCCTGCAGGAACTCGACTCCCAGCTCGACGCCATTGCCGTCCGGCAGCATGTAATCCAGCAGCGCCGCGTTGGGCTTGTTGGTCTGCACCAGCCGCTTGGCTTCGGTGGCGGATTCGGCGGTCAGCAGCGTCCAGCCGGCGTCGGCCATGAGGCGCTCGAGGAAGTGCAGCAGGTCGCGGTTGTCGTCCACCAGCAGAACCGTCGGGTTGACGGGCGGCGTGCCTCCGACCGCATTCGACGACTGGATGTTCAGCTTGTCTTCGCCCTCCGCCACTTCCACCCGCACACCCGCGCCCGGGTTCACCTGGTTGGTGGCGACCAGCGTGGCCAGCGGCTGCGTCAGATAGCGGTGAATGGTGCGGTTCAACTCGCGTGCGCCATACTCGGCGCTGGTGCCCTTCTCGAGCAGAAAGCGGCGCGCTTCAAACGGCACTTCGAGTGTGAAGGAGCGGTTGCCGAGGCGCGTGTTGACGTGATTCTGCAGATCCGTGATCTGGTGATCGAGGATGGCCGAGAGCGCTTCCGGCGTCAGCGGCTGGTACGTAATGATGCAGTCGATACGATTGACGAACTCCGGCGAGAACCGTTTTCGAACCGACACCAGCGCGATGTTCTGGAGCTTGCTGGTAAGGTCGGCGCGCTCGGCGGTCTTGACGGACTGGAAGCCGAAATCCGGGTTGATCTCGCGCATCATCTCGCGCGCGCCCAGGTTGCTCGTGAGGAACACCAGGCTCTTTTCGAAGTTGACGATCGAGTTGTCGCCCAGCCGCAGAATGCCTTTATCGAGCACGCCCAGCAACAGCCGCGTCATCGAAGGCGCGGCCTTTTCGATCTCGTCGAAGAGCACCAGCGAAATGGATGATTTTTCACTGGTCACCGCGTTCAGCTTCTGCTGCGTCAGCATCGGCTGGGTTTCGCGGTGTCCCAGGTAGCCCGGAGGCGCGCCGATGAGCTTCGCCACCTCGTGCTCCATCTGGAACTCGCCGCAGTCCACCTTGAGAACGTTTTTCTCGCTGCCGTGGAGCACTTCGGCGAGCGCCTCCACGGTCTTAGTCTTACCAGTACCGGTCGGTCCCAATAGCAGGAACACGCCCACCGGGCGGCCTTCTGGCGCCAACCCCGCCTGGAACATCTGGATGTAGGGAACGATCACCCGGGTCGCCGTCGGCTGGCCCACGACCTTCTGCGACAAGACTGTCGTGAGGTCTTCCATGGAGTCAGCGGCCGGCTTTCTCGACCGCCCTTGGGTATTCTTTGGCTTTTCCACCCCGCCCTCCGATTTGATTATAGCGGCCGGAATGGTGCGCACCCGGTTGCGGCGTCTCACCTCGGGACGGTTCGGCTCTTTCATACGGTGCCTTTATGGAATTGCCTACAATGACTTGGCAGTAACATCCCTACACCTCAAAAAAACTCCGCAAGTGCGGTGACGACCCCTCCCCACCTGCTCTTTTAGCACGGGCGCATGGGGCTTGTGTGTTAAGTTTCGCACTAACGGTACGTCAGGGTTTTCGTACCAGCAGTCCATCAGGTTATGGCAGAGATAGGACGCAGGTTAACGGTGCCGGAAGGTGATGCGGCCCTTCGTCAAATCGTATGGAGACAACTCCAGGGTCACCTTGTCGCCCGCCAGCACCCGGATGCGATTGCGGCGTAACCTGCCCGCGAGGTGGGCCAGGACTTTGCGGTCGTGTTCGAGTTGCACGCTGAACAGTCCGCTGGGAAACTTCTCAAGAACCGTTCCGGTTACTTCTATGCTGTCCTCTTTGCTCATAAACCTCCAAAACTTAGGATGGCGGACCAGCCGGATCGCGGCCGGTCCGCTTTAATACAATCAGGCGGCCGTGACGTTGGTTGCTTGCAGACCCTTGGGGCCCTTGGTAACCTCGAACTCCACGCTGGCGCCTTCATCGAGCGTCCGGTATCCCTCGGTTTGGATAGCCGAGAAGTGCACAAAGACATCCTCTCCGTTCTCCCGCTGGATGAAGCCGTAGCCCTTGGCTGCGTTGAACCACTTCACTGTACCTTTTTCTTTCATCTGCCTTTATTCCTTCTTCTCAACTTGAAGCTGACTGCCGGCATCGGCTCGCGTGCCGTCCCCATAGGCAAAAGGGGTGCGGCTGGACTCACGCACCCCTTTTTGATTGCGAAGCGGAAAACAAGAGCCAAATGCGCCTCCATTATACACCAGGAGATCGCAGCGTTTCGGCCTCCGGAACAGCCCCTCCGGAGCTCCCGGGGCAGGGCCGCAACCGCGCTCGTATACTACTGAATGTGGGGTCCGCAGCTTCCTATCGATACCTGCTTTCGCTACCCGAGCGGACCATCCGTTCGCTGGGTGCGCTGTCGGGCGGACTGCTGCGCGAGATCGGTAACGTGGCGCTGCCGGCGAGTGTCCGGCGCACCACTTTGTATCGCACGATGGTGGATGTGGCGCTGCGTTTCCTGATCGAGGACCTCGGACAGGTGGAAGGCGTCTATCCGCCGGAAGGGCAGCTCGCCGGCAACTTTCTGTTGAAGCGGACCGCGAGTCACGGGGTCGAACTGCTGGGTATCCTGTTGTTCCATGCCTCCCCCGTCTGGGTATTGGCGGCGCTTGCCGACGTGTCGGGCGGCGGCCGCAAAATGATCCAGGAGATTTCACAGGCGCTCAAGGAAGAAGGACTACTCAACCCCGACATGCGCTTCGAATCCATGGAGCAGATCCTGGACGGTCTCGAAAAGACCAGCGGCCATCTGGCGGAGACGCTCAATCTGCCGCCGGTGGACATCAAAAGCCTACGCCGCGAGTGGAGCCAGTTGAAAGAGGAGTTGCAGAGGATTCCGCCGAAGAATGTGCCGCCACTCGAACGCGTGGAGGGAATCTGGGAGGGCATCCAGGCGTCCGCCAGGGAGCAGGGCCGGCCGGTGTTCACGGTGGCATCGCTGCTCGCGATCTCGACGGTGGGGCATGTCCCCGCGAATATGGTGTGGTTGTCGCGCGCCGCCCGTTCCGCCGCGCGCCGGACGGGCAAAGTGCTGGGCGAGGCGATTCTCGATCACTACGCTGAGGCCCTCTCCGAAATCTCCCGCACGGGATTCATCGATTACTGGGTGCGGGAGTTCCGCCCCTATCTGCGAGGCGCCGCCGAGCAGTTCACGCCCGGCCACGAGTCTCACACCGAGCGGCTGCTGAAGCGGCGAATGTGAGTGAAGAATCCGGGGATGCTCCGGGCGACCTACGCGAATGCAGCAACCTGTCCGCAAAGTGGCGATTCTCGCCCATTTGACGCGCCGAAATATAGCGTTGACGACATAATGTCGTCCATGACATAATCAAATGTGTGGCCTGGGATGTCGAGTTCTCCGATGAGTTCGGCGAGTGGTGGGACGGACTCAGTGCTGCTGAACAAAAGAGCGTTGATTTCACGGTCAGCCTGTTGCAGGAACTGGGTCCAACGCTAAGGATGCCTCATTCTTCCGGCGTAGAGATTTCGCGGCACGCGCACATGCGTGAGTTACGTGTTCAGCACGAAGGACGGCCGTACCGTGTCCTCTACGCATTCGATCCGCGGCGAGCCGCAATTTTGCTGATTGGTGGAGCCAAGACGGGCAAAGATCGCTGGTATGAAGAATATGTACCTCTTGCGGATGCAATTTACGACCGCCATTTGTTCGAGTTGAAGAAAGGAGAATGACCTGTGGCACGGAACTACAAGGAACTTCAAGAGAAGATGGATCCCGCGAATCGCGCCGACAATGCAGGCCGTGTGCGCGAGGAGTTACAGCGGCTGGCTTTTGATGAACTCCGGAGTGCAAAGCGACTCACCCAAGCGGATATGGCTGAGATGCTGGACGTTCCGCAGAGTTCGATCTCTCGCATTGAGCGGCGCGCGGACATGTACCTCAGCACGCTAAGGAACTACGTTCACGCGATGGGGGGTGTCCTTCAGATTCGGGCCGTATTTCCCGATGGAGGCACGGTGGCCATCAGCCGCTTCGGCGAGTACGAAGACCGATCCTATGTGGTGCGGGCCCGGGCGGAGTGCAACGGCACATACAGATTGGATGCGCAACCACTGGACCAGGGAGTTCCGCTTTCCACTAAAGCTCTCAAGGTCCATGCGTTCGCGAAAACCCTCAAAGCTCTCCATGTTCCTGACTCTCAGATCTCTGCCGTCCGGAAGAGCCTGGAAGAGGGCTCTTTGACTGAGATTGGAGGCAGATTCACGCGAATGGTCTTTAGCCAGCCGGACTTGATAGCGGCTGGTTTTGAGGACGTGAGCGCTGGACCAACCGAATGACCGGTGATACTTCGCTGGCATTCGCCCTGGATCTTGAATCCACATCCGGTTGATGTTCTTCGGCCCATTCCCGCACGCAACCCTGTTGTACCGTATTAGCCATGAAACGCCTCCTGGCTGCCTCCTCCTGGCTCGGCCGCCCTCGCGCAGACTCCACCCAAGCCCGAACTCTTATGCCCGACGGCGCACCTGGCGCGCAGGGCACCGACGACAAAGACAAGCCGGCGCTCACGCCTTACCTGGTGCCCGCGGCCAAGGCAACGGGCGCCGCAGTCATCGTGTGTCCGGGCGGCAGCTACGTCAACCTCTCCATGGATCCTGCTACCGGCGCGCCCACATTTCATAACCACGAGGTGGCCGAGGAGGAGGTCATTGATATCCTGGAGAAACCCGGTGAGGATCGGGCGGGCCGCGAGGGCTCCAGGATTGCTTTGGGCCAGACAGCGTCTGGTAGATACCTGCGTCATCTATGTACCAGACCCCGAGCCGGACAGCCGTTTTCGCAATTACCTCTTACGAGCTTGTCGGGAAGCCTCTTGCGGCGTATCGCAGGCGTAGAAAGAAGAAACGTCAATGAGCCAGACCAAGTTTCCAGACGGATGGGATGAGGGCAGAGTACAGCGGGTCCTCGCCCACTACGGAGAACAGACCGAAGACGAGGCATTGGCGGAGGACGAAGCGGGCATTCAGCCTTCCGAGACCGTCATGAATGTGCCTCACAATCTGGTGTTCAAGGTTCGTGAGCCGATCGCGAAGCAGCATAGCTGACACGCAGCAGCGCTTTGGACTGAGACTCGCAGCGCGGCACCTTGCCAAGCCGGGCGTTTTATGGCAAATGGATTGCTTCCAAGCCGGGCGCCGTGATTCGGGAGGAACGAGCTTTCGAATGCTGTGGGACACTAGTCCTGACGTGCATGTCGAGTAGATGATAGTGGAGTAAGCGGCAGGCGGCGCTCGGCCACGGCTTTGCCGCCAATCTCAGCATGGCTTCCAACAACAGCGCGACACAGTTGTGGCCGAGAGGCGCGGAATACCTTCGGCTAATCGAGGAACAGGAAGACAAGTGTGCAGTCAAAACCGACGGTATGATCGCCGAATACGGCCGGGATCTTCCTGCCACGATCAATCGGCTCGGCAACGTACTCTCCTTAATCGAGCGTGGCGCAGTTTGTTGGTGGGGCTGTGCGGGCGGTGACCACATTATTGAATCACTCGTTGGGCGAGCCTTCGGGCTCTCGTGTGGCGCGTATCGGTTATTTCGTAACGGTCGCTATGATGAGGCATTGCTGCTCATTCGAGGTGTAGGCGAGATTGCAAACCTCCTAACCCTGTTTTCGATCGACCGCTCGTTGCTGGCGGAATGGAAAACTGTCGGGGAGGCCAAACGACGCGATACATTCAGCCCCGTCAAGGTCCGATTAGCCCTTGAAAAGCGTAAGGCCCCTTTGGCAATGACGGAAACGCGCTATCGGAAGCTGTGTGAGCTTTCAGCGCATCCGAGTCCTGTGACGAAGCCCGGCATGCATAATCCCGCGAAACTCGCCGTGCTTGGGGGACATGCACAGATTCTTGGGACGGTAGTATGTGCGAACGAATTGGCGTTCCTCGTGGGAACGACCGCGATGAATGCTGCGGTTCTTCTTGTCTTGCCGGAAGACGCTCAGAAATTGCTCCTACATGAAGGAGCCGCCGCGATCAATAGCGTCGGACCAATCAATGCAGAGACACGGCAACTGGTCCTGGACCGATGGCACCTGATCGACGGTCGAGAAGCTGAGGAGAGCGACATTTGATTCCCCTCAAGCGTAATTCGGGATGAACGGCCGGCCCTGCGGACGGGACCACATGGTCGTACCGTCGGTATGACTTCAACAAGGTCCCCGGGCTCGCTCTTGGCGCGCTTACCTCGCACCTCCGATCTATCGCGTTGCCGTAATCGGAGGCAAAGCGGAAGCACCCGTAGCGCTACACTAGAACAGGAGCCCATCGTGGACGCCTTGGTAGAAAAATTGGACGCTCGATTGCGCGAATGGAAGCCGGAGACGGCTGCCCAGGTGCGAGAGCGCGTCGCGGAAGTCATCGATCTCGCCGACTGCGACGTTCTCGATCTCGCGCGTTCCCGCGCAGCCGAACAAGAGGTTCTGGATCTGCTCGATGAACCCACAACCAGGTGAGGTGTGGTTGGCAGATTTGGGGCTGGCTGCAAAGACGCGGCCTGTCGTAATTGTTTCCCGACAAGATCCGAACCCGCCCCGAGCTCTTGTGTTGTACGTGCCCCTCACTACGCAGCACAGGCTCAGCCCCTACGAGGTGCCGCTGCCGCGATTTCCGTTCCTCGACAGGGACTCAGTCGCCAACGTTCAAGGACTGGGCTCGATACCCACTGTACGGCTCGAACGCAAGCTCGGCAGACTCTCAAACGAAGTAATGGCGAAGTTGAAGAGTGCCCTGGCATTCGCCCTCGATCTTGAATCCACATCCGGTTGATGTCCGTCGGCTGCCATCCCTGCACGCAACCCTTGTATCGTATTAGCCATGAACCGCCTCCCAATCTGCCTGCTCCTGGCCGCCGCCGCGGCGCTCGCGCAAGGACCGAATCCACCCAAGCCCGAATTCTTATGGGCGGACGGCGCACCCGGCGCGCAAGGCGCCGACGATAAAGACAAGCCGACGCTCGCTGCCTATCTGGTGCCCGCAGCCAAAGCCACCGGCGCCGCCGTGATCGTGTGTCCGGGCGGCGGCTACGTCAACCTCTCCATGGATAAAGAGGGTGACCAGGTGGCGCGCTGGCTGAATTCCATCGGCGTCTCGTCGTTCGTTTTGAAATACCGGCTGGGGCCGAAGTATCATCACCCGATCGAGCTCGGTGACGCGCAGCGCGCCATCCGCACGGTGCGCGCCAAGGCGGCCGAGTACCACGTCATGCCGGACCGCATCGGCATCATGGGATTCTCCGCTGGAGGCCATCTCGCGTCTTCGGCCGGCACGCACTTCGAGCCGGTCAACGCCAGCGCATCCGACCCCATCGACAAGGTCGGCAGCCGTCCCGATTTTCTGGTGCTCGTCTATCCCGTGATTTCGTTTACCACGCCTTACGTGCACCGCGGCTCCTTGCGGGCGCTGCTCGGCGAGAATCCAGATCCGAAACTCGTCGAGCTGCTCTCGAGCGAATTGCAGGTCACGCCGCAAACGCCGCCCACGTTTCTGTTCCACACGACCACCGATACCGGCGTGCCTGCGGAGAACAGCGCGCTGTTCTACCTGGCCCTGCGCAAAGCTGGGGTGCCGGCCGAGATGCACATCTACGAGCAGGGCCCGCACGGCGTCGGCCTCGCGACCACGGATGCGACGCTCTCCACCTGGCCCGCGCGTCTTGCGGACTGGCTGCGCGTGCGCGGCCTGTTGAACGCGGCCGCGAAGTGAATCCGTGCCAGCCGCCGTGGTACACTGGCCGGGATCCTACAGGAAACGTAAGCTCCCACGGCGGACAATCCAGCTCCCTCGTTCACGACGATCGCTCACGGGTAGCGTCAGAAGTGTAGGCCGAAGGAACATACCCATGATCGATCCGGACCTGATGATTCTCGCGATTCTGCTAGTGCTGGCGATCGCCGTGATTCTGACGCCGCCGGGACCCGGCACGCCGCTGCGGTCTCCGGTGCCGAACCGGTAACAACCCGGTAATATCTTCAGGCAACGTGCAATCCGTCCAAGCTGCCAGACGCGCGTTATTCCGCGCGGTTTGGCGAAAACCGGCAGGGATTTAGGTTAAACTCGAATAGTTTCCCATACCATGGATTTCCTCAAAGGGCTCAATGCGCAGCAGCGGGAAGCGGTCAGCCACACAGATGGGCCGCTGCTGATTCTGGCGGGCGCAGGCAGTGGCAAAACCAGGGTGATTACGCATCGGATCGCGCACATCATCTCTACGCGCCGCGTGCCACCCTCGTCGATTTTGGCCGTCACCTTCACCAACAAAGCGTCGCGTGAGATGAAGGAGCGCGTCACGGCGCTGCTCAAGGACACGCGCCTCGATTCCGAGCCCAACGTCTGCACCTTCCACTCCTTCTGCGTGCGCATGCTGCGGCGCGATGGCGATCCGCTGTCGAAAGCGCGCCCGGGCTTCACGCGCCGCTTCAGCATCTATGACGACGAGGACCAGATCAGCATCCTCAAGAGCGCCTACCGCAACCTCGGTCTCGACGACAAAGAGTTCATGCCGCACCGCGCCGCGCTCTCGCGCATCAGCCACGCGAAGAACGTGGGGCAGGTGCCGGCCGACATCTACAAGGTGGCCGTCAACAAGGAAACCGAAGCCCTGGCCGCCGTCTTCGAGGAGTACGAGAAGTCCCTGCGTGCCGCCAACGCGCTCGATTTCGACGACCTGCTGCTTGAAGCCGTACGCCTGCTGCGCATCGACGACGCCACCCGCGAAGCTTGGAACCGCCGGCTCGCTTACGTGATGATCGACGAGTATCAGGACACGAACCGCAGCCAGTACGAGCTGATGCGGCTGCTCACCGAGTTGAGCGGCAACGTCTGCGTGGTGGGCGACGAGGACCAGTCGATCTATAGCTGGCGCGGCGCCGACATCCGCAACATCCTCGATTTCGAGCGCGATTTCCCCAAGGCGCGCACCATCCGGCTCGAGCAGAATTACCGTTCCACAAAAAACATCCTGGCGGCGGCCGGTGCCGTGGTCGAGAACAACAAGGCGCGCAAGGGAAAGAAATTGTGGACGGAGTCGGCGGCCGGCGATCTGATAGGCATGTACACCGCCTACGACAGCGAGAACGAAGCGCTGTTCGTGGCCGACGCCATTGAGAAACACCTGGTGGCGAATCCCGGCGATCATGCGGCGGTGCTCTACCGGACCAACGCCCAGTCGCGCCAGATCGAAGAGGCGCTGCGGCGCTACGGGCGCAAATACAATGTCGTCGGCGGCTTCAGCTTCTACCAGCGGGCGGAAGTAAAGGACACGGTCGCGTACCTCAAGCTGGCGTCTTCGCAAACCGACTCCGTAAGCTTGCAGCGCATCGTCAATACGCCGGCGCGCGGCATCGGACGCACTACCGTCGAGCAGATCGAACGCTACGCGCGCGAGCACGGGCTGAACCTGTGGGATGCCATCGAGCGCGTCATCGACGACCAGCACCTTTCCACGCGCTCGCAATCCTCGCTGGTGCTGTTCCGCAACCTGATTCAGGAGCTGTCGCTGGTGGCGAGCTCTTCTCCGCTGCCTGACCTGATCCGCTTTATTCTCGACCGCACCGGCTACCGGAAAATGCTCGAGCAGGAAAAGACGCCCGAGTCCGAAACGCGCCTCGAGAACCTGAACGAGTTGATCAACGCCGCCGTCGAAGCGGCCGAGCGCGGCGAGACCCTGGGAGATTTCCTGGATCACGCGGCGCTGGTGGCCGAGGCGGATTCATTCGACGAAGCCGCGCCCGTCACCCTGATGACGCTGCACAACGCCAAGGGCCTCGAGTTCCCGCTCGTGTTTCTCACCGGCCTCGAGCTGGGCCTGTTCCCGCACAGCCGCTCCATGAATTCCGAGGAGATGCTGGAAGAGGAGCGGCGGCTCTGTTATGTGGGCATGACGCGCGCGCGCAAGCGGCTGATTGTGACCTGGGCCCGGTACCGGCGCCGGTACGGCGGCGGCGAGCAGGAGAAATCCACGCCTTCTTTTTTCCTGAAGGAGATTCCCGAGAACCTGATTGTGAATCTGGGGCCGAAGGAAGAGCCGGGCGAAATCGATCTATACGGCGATCGGCATGACGTGCGGATGGCGGCGCGGCGTAATACCTTCACCGGGAAAACCTACAACTCGGTGGACAACATCTCGCAGTTCTTCAGCGAGCGCGGGATGCCCTTCAATCGATCCAGCGCCCAGCAGCGAACGCCGCCGGTGCTGCCATCGACACTGATGCGGCCGGCGCCGCCCGTCAAGCCCACGGCTCCGGTGGCGCGCAAAGGAGCGCGTACCGGCATGACGGTGGAACATCCGAAGTACGGCACCGGCACCGTGGTGCGCCGCGAAGGCGATGGCGAAGATGCTAAGATCACGGTGAACTTTCCCCGATACGGCTTGAAAAAGCTGGTCGAAAAATACGCAGGACTCAAGCGAAACTGATGAATACCAAGAAACTCACGGACAAAACGGAACGGAAGAAGGCGAAGCGGGCGGTGCGCAAGAAGGCTGCGCCGAAAGCCAAGCGCGCCGCCGGTGTGGCCCGCGGCTCGATGAAGAAGAAGATCCGTCACCAGGCACAAGGCCAGCGGAAACGGTAGGACGGAAAAACCGCTTGGCCGCCTCATAGGGGGAGCAGCAACCGTTTGAGCATCTTCCGGACCAAGAGTATCGACGCTCTGATCGCCGCTTCCGAAGATCCGGCCAAGAAGCTGCGGCGTACCCTGGGACCGTGGAGCCTGACGGCTTTCGGCATCGGCGCGGTCATCGGCTCCGGGATTTTCATCCTCACGGGTACGGCGGCGGCGGGCGAGACGCGCGGCTACACGTCCATCTTCAATGCGCCGGTGCTCGATCTGATTCGCCACGGCACCAGCGCGCTCTCCACTGCCGGACGGCCGGGAGCCGGGCCGGGTATCTCGCTCTCGTTCCTGCTCACCGCGCTCGCGTGCAGCTTTGCGGCGCTGTGCTATGCCGAGCTGGCATCCATGATCCCGATCGCCGGCAGCGCGTACACGTATGCCTACGCGACGCTGGGCGAGCTGGTCGCCTGGATCATCGGCTGGGACCTGATCCTCGAGTATGCCGTCTCCAACATGGCGGTGGCGGTGGGATTCTCGGCGTACCTCAACGACATCCTCGAGAACACTTTCGGGATTCATATACCGGCGAAGTTCGCCAACCCGCCGATTGTCGGCGGGCAGTTCACCGGCGCGTGGTTCAACGTCTCGGCGCTGGTGATTCTCATCGTGCTCAGCTTCATCCTGGTGAAGGGAGTCAGGGAGAGCGCGCGCGCCAACAACGTCATGGTCGTGATCAAGATCGCCGCCATTCTGGTGTTCGTCTTCGGCGCGGCGCGCGCCGTGAACACCGCCAACTGGCACCCGTTCCTGCCTAACGGATTCTCCGGTGTGATGACGGGCGCGGCCATCGTGTTCTTCACCTACATCGGTTTCGATTCCGTCTCGACAGCGGCCGAAGAGTGCAAGCGGCCGCAGCGCGACCTGCCGTTCGGCATCATCATGACACTGGTGCTCTGCGCCGTGCTCTACATCGCGGTTTCGCTGGTCCTCACCGGGATCGCCCCGTGGCCGTCGCTCAACAACGCCGCGCCGGTGGCGAATGCCCTGAAGGCACTGGGGTTCAACAACGTGCGCCAGGCGGTGGACGTGGGCGCGCTGATGGGCATGATTTCCTCGCTGCTCGTCTTCCAATACGGGCAGGCGCGGATCTGGTTCGCCATGTCCCGCGACGGGCTGCTTCCCAAATTGTTCTCCAGGGTTCACCCGATCCATAACACGCCGCACGTCAGCACCTGGATCGCGGGGTTCTTCGTAGGGATACCAGCCGGACTACTCGACATTGGCACCCTGGCCGACCTCGCCAACATCGGAACGCTGTTCGCCTTCATCATTGTTTCGATAGGGGTGATCGTCCTGCGCCGCACTCAACCCGACCGCCCGCGCGGCTTCCGGGTACCCGGGTCGCCCTGGATGCCGCTGATATCTATTGCATTTTGTTTGGTTTTGATGGCCTCGCTACCGCTCGAAACTTGGGTTCGTTTCTTCGTTTGGCTGCTGATCGGGTTCGAAGTCTTTTTCCCGTATGGACGAGTTCACAGCGCGTTGGCTACTGGGCGGTTGATGACCGACACGCGAATAGCCGGATGCGCCCTCATCGTGGCTTGCGTCTTCTCCGTCTTTGCCGGCGGTGATCTGTTCTCGAGCGGCGCCGCCGTTGAGCTGCGGATGTTCTCCACCTCACTTCATGGTTTGGACCTGCATCTATTGATCCTCGCTTTCGCGGGCGGAGCCGCTGCACTGGGGTTCCTCCGAAGGGCTCCCCTCCTTCGTAGGCTGATGCGCCTCGTCGCTCTGGTGGCAACCTTCACCCTCGTCATAATCGGGCATACCTCGGGGGGTGCGCTGGTTGCAGATGCTTTGGCGCTTGCTTCCTACGAAGCGGCCTTGCCGTTCGTGTAGAACCTTCCTGACGCATTCTTGGAATTGCCGCGCGAGCCGTCTTAATGCTCGGCTTGCTGGGACAGAGGACGGGTGGCGACGATGAGCCGTGCGAATTCCCGAATCTCCGAGGCAATAACAGTAGAGAGTCAGGTGTTGGCGGAGATCGTAGATCCCGTGATTCGACACATCGATGAGATCCATGGAGTTCCGGCGCTGACTCCTATTCCGGTCGTTCTTGAAGGTTCCAGATTGAAGCCTGGCGCATATGAATATGCCAGGGGCTCCGGCCGGCCGGTGAGGATCGCCGTGCGGCCCGACTCATTGACGCCACGCCTCACGTTTGCACACGAGGTTTGGCATTTTATGGAGCATCAGGGCATCGGCCAGGCTGGAGACTACACGACGGACGTCGATCCGCATCTCAGGCCCGTGGTGGCTGCGATTATGCGTTCCAAGACCGCACAATACTTGAAGGAACTCCAACACCGGAGGCGGTGGCTGGTTGAGTTCCCAGACGGATCGCAAGGATATGAGGAAATTGACCGCTCCTATGTGGATTACCTGCTTCGTCCACGCGAACTATTGGCTCGAGCGTATGCCCAGTACATCACTGCGAAGTCTGGCGATCCTCGGATGATCGAAGAAGTGAATCGCATCAGGCGCCGCCCACAACGGGGCATCTATTATCCGGAACAGTGGGATGATCGCGAATTCGAGACGATCCTGGAAGTTCTTGATAGCGCTATACTGGGACTTGGATGGAAGAAATGACTCTCCCAAAGGATCTTGAAGCGGAAGTCCAGGCAGTAATGACCGCGCAGGAGATCGATATTTATCGCGCGCGCTTCATCGTAGCTCTGCGTCATGGCCTCACAGCCGGGGACGTGATCGAACTGGATGAGAACGGTCACGCGATAGCTCCCAAACAGCAGCCCGCCGCTTGATCCCGTCGCTTCTGATTCCACGTCAGTTCGACATTGGCACCCTCGCCGACATCGGTACGCTGTTCGCTTTCGTTGTTTCAACTGAGTGGGTGTGATCGTCGTCCCGCGCCGCCCCAACTCGACCGCCCGCGGCTTCCGAATGCCCGGGTCGCCCCTGGCTTCCGCTGTTTCTTCGTTTGGCTGCTGATCGGGTTCGCGATCTACTTCCCGTTCGGACGCAAACACAGCGCCCTAGCGAGGCCTTAGTACCAGTGGAACTATCCTTCAGTAGCCTAGAGTATTAGCCCAATACTAATACCTACTTACAGACTGTCCGGTACTGTTACGACCGGCTGGGTTGTGCTAACATTACGTTTTCGGAGGCCATTTAGTGAAATCAGATACAAATACCCGTCAGGCATTGTGGATAACCGCACTTCTGCTGCTTCTGGCCACGCCTCACATGGCGTTCGCCTACGTGGACCCGGGCAGCGGCGCCATGATCTGGCAGGTTGCCGCGGGTTTGGCAGTCGGATCGCTCTTCTACATCCGGCGTGTGGTCCTGAAGGTCAAGGAACTCGTGTATCGCTCGAAGAAGCAAGTCACCGTTAAGTCCTATGCCAGCCAAGGTGATTAAGGTTTAACCGCGCCCGCCAGCGAAAGCGGATACGCCACACTGTCCAAAAGCCACTGCCGGTTTTCCCGAACATCCCCGGTCAGGCGGCGCGTGAGTTCGCCGCGCTGTTCGTACAGACGGTACCCCTCGCGCGGCCGCAGATATCCGCGGGCGTGCGGTTCGCGGGTGAAGACCGCTGCCTCGCCTTCTTCCGCCACCATCCCTTCATAGCGGCGCCGATTGTCCAATAGCGCCTTCACCAGGAATGGCATCACGATCGAGTAGTCCGACTGCATACTCTCCGTCGTCTGCAGGTAGGTGTCCTTGTCGACCTTGCCCCAGGTGACGGCTTCAGATGGTGGGCACGACGAGAGCGACCCGTCGGTGACGGGCGCGGTCACGATCTGCACGTCGAAGTGATACCCGCGCACGTTCGGCAGCCCCAGCACCTGACCGAGCGCGGGCTCCGGCTGCAGGTTGTAATTCTTCGGCACGCCGCCGCCCAGGATCACGGTGGCGAGTGCGTGCACCGGATGCTCGAACAGGCCCCACCGATGGTACGCGCAGGCTTCGAAGACCTCGGCGTGAAGGTCGAGATCGAAGCCGTACGCCGGGATCAGGCCGGCCTCGCGCATGGCCCACAGCTTCATCGAATTCAGAAACACGCTGCCATCCGCGGGCGCGCCGACGAACACCGGGATGGCCAGCCGCCGGCAGGTGGAAAGCAGTCCCGGCGCGACGCCGTTCTGCCGTTCCTGGGCATCGTAGTATTCGCCGAGCAGGTAGCGGAGCTCGGTGCCGGTCATCTTATGCTGGAACTCGGGGCGCGCCAGTACGGCGCTCAGGAAGCGATCCTGGTCGAGCAGCACGCCTTCATCGAAGGCCATGTCGGTGACGCGGATGGTGCCCTCTTCGCGCAGCGCGGCATCGTCGCTCGCGATCGGAACCTCGTGGATGGGGCCGGAGCGGTAGGCGTCGAGGCTGCGATGGCCGTCGTGGTAGCAGACGGCGTCGGTGGTGCTGAGGTAGGCGACCCATCCGGTTTCGAGCAGCGGCAGAAGCCACGTCTGGTGCTGTCCGGACACGGTAATGGGTCCGGAGATGGCGAGCGTCAGCGGGCAGCCCATCCCGATGGCGCGGTCGAGGATCCGGTAAATGCGCCGCAGGTAGGCGCCGCCGAACGCCGGCAGGCAATGCTCGAGTAGCTCGCCGATGGTATCGCATTCGTCGACGCGCCGGACGCGAACATAGCGGCGGTGCTCGGGATCGTGAGGCATCAATTTGAACATAGCAAAAAGAAGTGCGGCTGCTTGCTCACCGCCGAGACGCCGAGAAGCATCGAAAATGATTCGTGCGAGTGTCTGCATCGCTTCCGACTTTCCATTCTTCTCAGCGATCTCGGCGTCTCGGCGGTGAATAGTCTCTTTCGTATATCCACAGTCTCCGCCCGCACGTGCTAACTTGATTCTCTGGGAATGAACATTTTGTTTATCGGCGACATCTTCGCTTCCCCCGGCCGCCGCATCGTAGCCGATCACCTGCGGGATATCGTTCAGACCAACAAAATCGACCTCGCCATCGCCAATGCGGAGAACGCCGCCGGCGGATTCGGCATCACGCCCGCCATCGCCGAGGAGCTCTTCGAACTGGGACTGGATGTGCTGACTTCGGGCAACCACGTCTGGGATAAACGCGAGGTGTACGACTACCTCGGGCGGCAGCCGAAGCTGCTGCGGCCGGCCAATTATCCCCAGGGGCCGGGCCAGGGTGTCATCAGCCTGCGCGCGCGCAACGGCGTCGAGTGCGCCGTGATGAACCTGCAAGGGCGCACCTACATGCCCAACATCGACTGCCCGTTCCGCAAGGCGGATCAGATGCTGCAGGACCTCTCTCCTTCGGTTAAAGTGAAATTCGTGGATTTTCATGCGGAGGTGACCAGCGAGAAGATCGCCATGGGCTGGTACCTCGACGGCCGCGTCTCTGCCGTCGTTGGCACGCATACGCATGTGCCCACGGCTGACACCCGAATTCTGCCGGGCGGCACCGCCTACCAGACGGATTGCGGCATGACCGGACCTTACCATTCGGTGATCGGCGTTCAGAAGGAGATCATCCTCGAGCGCTTTCTGACGGGCCTGCCGGTGCGCATGGAGGCCGCCCGCGAGCTGCCCGAGTTGCACGCGGTGATTGTGGACGTGGATGAGTCCACCGGCAAGGCGCGCGCCGTGCGCCGCCATGCCATCAACGGAGATTAGAGGATGGATCCCTCCAGCCCGATTCCCGATATCACGGCCTTCTTCATTCAGGAGATAGGCGCGCTGCTGTTCTGCATGGTATTTCTGTTCCTGTACCGGCAGTCGCGCGTGATCTATTTCGGGTTGTGGGGCGGCGCCTGGGTGCTGCGTTTCCTGGCGGCGATCTTCGGGTACATGCTGCTCAGCACGCAGCACTCGGGGTGGCTCGCGCCCTACGCGATCTTCGAGTTCGCTTTCGTCATCGTACTGATCGCAGCCGCGCGCGCGGGCTTTGCGTCGGACGTGCGCGACTGGCAGGAGGTGCTGCGCCTGATCGCGATCCTGCCGATCTTCGTGGCGCTGGTGTACGCGTTAGGCAGGTACTCGCGCCTGGAGGCGTATCACACCTCGCACGCGCTCGCCCTGGGGTTCGTCTATTTCTACAACTTCATCGTGCTCAAGCGGCACGTGGGAGTGGGCGGCCGGATCTTCCGCTTCTCGCTGCTGGTGCTGGCGCTGGCCTTCCTCGAGCACGCCGGCATCTTCCTCTATCTCTTTAATTCGGGGGCGGCGCCGGCCTGGGCCAAGTATCTCCACCACGAGACCTATTACGATTTCGCGCTGCACTGCGTGATGGCGTTCGCCGCCATGGCAATGTGGAGTGAAAGTCAGATCGACCGCATCCGCGATCTGGGGACCGAACTCGATCACTTGCGGCGCGTGACCAAGCAGGAAATGGACCTGGACCGCCTCACCGGCCTGTTGAACCAGGCCGCCCTGTCGCGGCGCGTGGAAGATCCGGCGCCATTCGCCGGCATGGTGGCGGTCTGCGACATGGACAATTTCAAGGACATCAACGACCGCTACGGCCACCTGGTGGGCGACGAGATTCTGCGCAACATCGGCAACCTGCTGCAGGCCTCGATCCGCCACGAGGACGAAGCTTTCCGCTGGGGCGGTGATGAATTCGTGATCCTCTTCCACGGCCAGCGTGCCGATGTGGCACAGAAGCGCATGGCGGAGATCGAGGTAAGGCTGAAGGAGTTTCGTGTGCGCGGATTCGGCGTGCTGCCGATCCGCTTCAGTTGGGGAACCGCGGATGCCCACGACCGCGTGCTGCGAGACGCCCTGGATGAAGCCGACCGCGACATGTACACCCAAAAGCGTTCCCGCGCCGCCGAACGCCCGTCCGCGCGGTAGCGGACGCGGCGCCTATCTCAGAAGCAGTTACTGCTTACGCCGGCGGAACCACATCAATCCACTGAAGCCGGCTGCGAGGAGTCCCCACGTTCCGGGTTCCGGCGCTTCTCCTCCGAGTTCCTGTGTAGTGGCCGGAAGTACGGAAGAGTTGGCATCTCTAGCCCAAGTTCGTCACGACAGCGGAAGTTTCAGGCTTTTTTGACCGTCCTGCAGAGGCAAGTCCTGTCGCCTCAAGCGGCGTCTCCGAAAACGGCGATGTAGTGTAGACCTACCCTCTTGA
>JBGPHT010000137.1:0-20536 GCA_041484525.1 Bryobacteraceae bacterium
GCGCTGCCGGCGGTGCAGGCTTCCCTGCATACGACCCTGGCCGGCATGCAATGGGTGGTCGAATCCTACGCGCTCTTCCTTGCCGCGCTGCCCCTCACCGGCGGATCTTTGGGCGACCTCTACGGACACCGCCGGATCTTCGCCGTCGGCGTGGTTCTCTTCTCCGCCGCCTCGGCCTGGTGCGGGTTGGCTCCGAGCGCCGGGCAACTCATCGCCGCTCGCGGACTGCAAGGCGTCGGCGGAGCGCTGCTCGTACCCAACAGCCTGGCTCTGATCAGCGTCTCATTTCCTCCCGAAGAGCGAGGCCGCGCCATCGGCACCTGGTCCGGCTTCACTGCACTCACTATGGCATTCGGTCCCGTGATGGGCGGATGGCTGGTGCAGCATTTGTCCTGGCGGTGGGTGTTCTTCATCAATTTGCCGCTGGGGCTGATCGTGCTGTGGCTGACGTGGTTTTGTGTTCCCGAGAGTGGGGCTGTCCGCGCAGGGCAGAGGCTCGATTGGCCCGGCACGATGCTGGCCACGGTTGCGTTGGGCGGCATCGTGTTCGGGCTCATCGAGAGGGTCCCGATCGCCGGTGCGATCGGCGGCGTTGCGCTGATGGCATTTCTGTATGTCGAGTCGCGCTCGCGCGCACCGATGCTGCCGCTCGATCTGTTTCGATCGAGGAACTTCAGCGGCGCCAATCTGCTCACGCTCTTTCTCTACGCAGCCTTGAGCGGCGTGCTGTTTTTCTTCCCGCTCAACCTGATACAAGTGCAGGGCTACTCCGCGACAGAAGCCGGGGCCGCGCTGCTGCCGCTCATCATGCTGGTTTTCCTGCTGTCGCGCTGGTCGGGCGGGCTCATCGGGCGCTACGGCGCCAGGCGGCCGCTGATCGCCGGACCGCTGATCGCGGCGGCCGGTTTCGCGCTATTTGCCAGACCGGGTGTCGGCGGCTCCTACTGGACGACGTTCTTCCCGGCGGTGGTGACACTTGGCCTGGGCATGGCGATCGGCGTCGCGCCGCTTACGACGACGGTGATGAGCGCCGTCGCGCCCGGCCGCGCGGGCGCCGCCTCGGGTGTCAACAACGCAGTTTCACGCATCGCGGGTTTGTTGGCGGTAGCGGTATTCGGCCTCGTCCTGAGCAGCGTTTTCAATCGGGCGTTGGAGCAACGCTGGAAGAGTCTCGGTCTGCCGCCCGCCGCGCGGCACGCCGCGGCCCTGAAACTGGACGGCCGCGAACGCCAGGCCGTCAACGAATCCTTCGTCGCCGGCTATCGCGCAGTCACGTGGATTGCGGCCGCGCTGGCACTGGCGAGTTCGTTAAGCGCGGCGGTGATGATCGGAACCGAAGAGAAGGTGCCGGCGGAGTAAGTCAGATGTCAATCTCGACTCACGAAATCCGACCACATGGGCTGTTCGAGGAATTGCACCGTGAGGTCGCGCGCCTGCAGCACCGCTGCCCCCAGGATTGCGCCATTGATTTCCGCGACGCCATTGGTCACCGACCCGCGTGTAGCGAGTGCCGCGTGAGCGCCGAGAACTGCTCCCAGCATCGCGGTGCGCTTCGATCCCCTGGCTTGTGCGACCACACTGGCAATAGCGATTGCCAACGGGCTCGACGTGGCTTGTTGCTTGATCTGATCGGCTTGTTTACTGATGTCTGCTTCGAGGAACGCCAATCTCGCCAGCTCTTTAAGCGTTGGGACTTCTTCCCGTTTGAGTCCGCCGACAGTGAGGCGCAGGAGAAGGTAGTGGAGGGCGCGGGCGTTGGAGTCCTCCTGGTGTAACTCAATAGCACGTAAGTACAGGCTATCAGCCTGGTTCGCTAGGGATCGAGCTTCGTCTGGCATGTTTCACGAAGTATAGACTCGGAGCCTGGCGAATACAAGTGCTTGTACGTACGTTAGTAAGGCTCGCCCGGCAGCGGAGACAGGACGGGAGTAATCTTACCCCAGCCTTGATCCTTCGCCGTCTTCATGTCTTTGACTAACTGATCCGGTAGCGTGGCCTTCAACTGAGGACGGCCCGTCTGCGTCCCAAGCACCCAAGCTACCGCGGCAACTGTCTTCGACACTACTTGCATTTCCTTGTAGTCGATCTTGTCAGGTGTGTCGGTAGCACGGTGATAGTCCGGGTGCAGGCCAGTAGTAAAAAAGGCGATCGGGATTCCCATCTTGGCGAAGTTGTAATGATCGCTGCGATAGAAGACGCGCTGGCCATTCGGTTGCGGTCCCAGATTGTCGTGCGTATCGTCGGGCTTGGTGGTGTCGTAGAAATGGTTCAGCGTCAGCTTCTGATAGGCGCCGTTCACGGTCTCAATGGTCTTCTCCATATCGTCACTGCTGATGCTGGGACCAACAACCAGAACCTCGCCCGGATTCACCAAGACATGAGTGGCGTCGGAATCGGTGAAGCCTGGCCCCTTGGTGCGCCCGATCATGTCCATGTTCAGGTTCGCCACCACCTTGGTGAGATCGACGGGAGGGAATTGGTTAAAGTATTGCGAGCCCCAGAGCCCCTTTTCTTCGCCGGCATTCCACAGGAAAATGATGCTGCGCTTGGGACGCACGCCCTTAGCAGCGCCTTCCGCGTAAGCCCGGGCGATGGCCAGCATGCCGGCCGAACCGGAGCCGTCATCGTCGGCGCCGTTGTTGACGTTGTGACCATCGGGGAGCGGCGCGGCCAATCCGATGTGATCCAGGTGCGCGCTGAGCACCACGTACTCGTTCTTCAATACGGGATCGCCGCCCTCGAGGATGCCGACGACATTTTCGCCGTGCCCCTGTTCGCTGCGGACCGCGACATGCACGCTGAGTTTCTTCGCCGCCGTCAGCTCGAAGGAATCCTGCTTCGTATTGGCGCCGGCCGCATAGAAGACCTGCGATGCGTTGGTTTTCTCTCCCTGGAAAATGGCGTTGGCCATCGATAACCCCACCGTGATCGAGGGCACGCTGGCGCACGCCGGCGGCTGTTGTAATTTAGGCACCTGGTAGGCGGGACCATTGAGCGCCGGGCCGCGTCCGCCACCGCCACCGAAGCCACCGAAGGCACCTGCGGCGTTGGGATTTGCCATGGTCGAGAGCTGCTGAAAATTCGCGATGGTCACTACCGCCAGGGCGCCGTTCTTAGCGGCATATTCTTCCGGCCTCAGAAAGTCGGTGCAACTCTGGCCGAGGGGATTGGTCGCCGCGCCGCGTCCGCCTCCTCCACCTGCGCCACCGCGTCCGCCCCGGCCCGCAGCGGCCGCGGCTTGTTGAGCGGCAAGCTCGGCCGGCAACCCGGCGACGACGATGATTTTGCCGTGCACATCCAGACCTTCATAGGGGTTGATGTTGCCCTTGTTGATGACGTAACCGTTTCCGGCAAACACCAGATTTCCGGTGACGTCGAGCGGGACCAGCGGAGGCGCGCCGCGTCCGCCGCCGTTCGCCGTCCAATCCTTCGTGTACTCGAAATCCGTCGCTCGCGGCTGACCGGAGGCATTCGCTCCGCCGCGCGCTCCGCCACCACCGCGTCCGCCACGCCCGCCGGGTGCAGGTGCAACGATCGACGCCTTGCTCTCTTCGGGTACGACCTGCCTGCTGACCAGTTCCATTGGCATCAGGTAGGGTTGCAGCGGACCATTGGTGTTAGTCGCGCTCCCTCCCGGCTTGAGACTCCATTCCGCCAGATGGCTCGCGACGTATAGAGCCGCGGTATCGAAGCCGCGCGAGGGTAGGTTCCGGCCCTCGAGCTGATCGGAGGCGAGGAAGTAGAGGAAGATCCTCATTTCCTCTTGTGTGATCGAGTCGGAGTTGCCATAGCTTGGGGCGGCGGGTTCAGCCTTGGCCGCTTTGGACTTGGATTGCGGTGCGGAGTTCGCCGATCGCACAGTGAGAAACACAGTCAGCGAAAGAAGAGTCAGGAGCGAGCAGGTAACAACGATTCGACGCATAGATCCTCAGAAGATTCAGGGGGCAAAGATTTGTTGACGCAAGTGGCACTCGTGCGTCAGGTCGTGGCGGACTCTACGCACGAGTGCCTTCTCCACGCGTCTACTTCTGCAAGTCGGCCAGAGCGGCCAGGACTTCTTCGCTGTGCGGGTTCGGACTCACCTTGGTGTAGACCTTGCGGACGACACCTTGGGGGTCGATCAAGAAGGTGTTCCGGGCGGCGACGGCGTTAGTGCCCATTTGCATCAAGGAGCCGTACTTACCGGTGACAGTCTTGCTGGTATCCGCGAGCAGCTTGAACGTCAGGCTTTCCTTAGTGCAGAACTGCTGGTGCGAATCCACGGAATCGACGCTGACGCCCAGGACGACGGCCTTCTTCTCGTCATACTTCGCCAGGTCGCGCTGGAAGTTGTGGGCTTCGATGGTGCAGCCCTGCGTCATGTCCTTCGGGTAGAAATAGAGCACGACCCATTTGCCGCGCAGGTCGCGCAGGTTGACCGTCTTGCCTTCCTGCGAGCTGAGCTCGAATTCGGGCGCGGGGGCTCCCACGGCCGGCATATCATCGGCGCGCGCCGGAGTCGCCGGCACCAACGCCAGGGCCGCGGCCACTAGCGTCGCCGGCAAGAGGGCGGACACAGTCTTCGACAGTTTCATTAATGTTCTCCTTGAGCGGGCTGTTGCCATCTTAGCGTAACTCGACTGGCTTGGTGGACGCGGTGAACCGGCCGTCGCTTTGCTGGACGACGGTGCGGAGCGCGTAGGAACCGGGCGGCGCCGGCAGCGTCAGGGTAGCGTTGATGCCGTTCGCAAGCGCGGCGAGACTGTTGTCCTTCAGGTTGAATTCGAGCACGCCCTGCTTGCCGATGACGACGTTGCGCTGTGGGTCCAGAAGCGCGGCGACGAAGATCAGCCGTTGCTCGCTGCGCCCGGCACGGTGGCGGAACTCGAGCGCCTTAACGTCGATGTGGGCGACCACCGACACCGCCGGTACGGCATCGCCAATCTGGTCGCCGAGGGCCGTGATGCTGAAGGGCAATGCGCTGCCTGCTTCCGCGGACATCACGATGCGGTCGATCGGGCGCTCGCGAAGATGCGCCTCCTCCTGCTTCGACGGCGCGTAATAGCCGGGCCGATACACGACGGCGTTACGGCCGGCGGCGGTCACGCGCACCGCCAGTTTGTGATAGCCGCCGTCGGGAACTGCCTCCGGCACGAAGCCCAGGGCATACTCGGTCTCGGGCGCCATCCCCAGTTCTCGAAAGCCGCGGTCGAAATCGTTGTTGTTGTGGAAGTACTGCCCGCCGGTGCTCTCCGCCAGATCGCCCAGTGGAGTGTACGCCAGCGAACCCACTCCGGCCGCGTTCAAAGTGTGGATCACGACGCCGGCCTTGAGCGCGTGCGCCACAATCTCGTCCTGCTGGATGCGGTTGCGGCCCAGCCCGAGCGAGGTGAAGACAAGGCTGCGTCTGCCGGGCAGAGTCCCCAGATAGTCGACAACGTCTTCGATCGCGTTCAGCTTGTTGAACTGGCCCGGACAGACTTCGTGTGCGGTGAGCCACTCAAGTGCCGCAACCAACTTCGGAATGTCGGCGGAGAGCGGAAACACCTGGCCGCTCCAGATGCCGAACAGGGAAACCCGGTCGCCCGGGCGCAGGTTATCGCGCAGGAACTTGACGGCGGCAGCCTTCATGCGGAGCAGCGCGCCGATGGCGGGTGCGGGAGGCCGGGGCCGCAGCACGCCGCCATAGCACGAGAGGTCCAGGAAGATGTCGTCGAACAGCAGCGCGATGGATCGAGTGGGAGCCGCATTCTGGGGCGCGCCGGCGGGTGCGGCGGTGCGCACAGAGAATGCCGTGATCTCGCGTTTTCGGCCGCGGTCGTAAAGCTCGAAATCTTCCCGTGTCAGGCTGTTGACGGTCCGGCCGTGGATATCGCGAACCACGACGGTCACGTCCACCAGTTGGGCTTCGGTCCGGAAGGTTTCGGCCTGGCGCGGATAGTAGGGCGCGTAGGCGATGCGAAGTTCGTCGGGACCGATCTTCGGCTGGGCGCCAAGGGCGGCAGCGAGCAGGCAGGCATACAAGAGGTGGCGCATGCTATTGCAACCGGACGACCGGGTTAGAAAGGCGGTCAATCTTTCGGTTGGCTGGCCCCCTCACTGCACAGCAATCCTAGCGCGGCGGAGCAGTGGTCTGGCGCACTACCAGGCTCGGGACGATCGGATATTCTCTGCCGGGCAGGCCGGGGTCATGAATCAACGTCCAGAGCGATTCGAACGCGAGATTTCCAATGCTGGCGCGGGGGACGGCGACGGTGGTCAGCGCCGGCTGCGTGAATTGGGCGAAGGTGATGTCGTCGAACCCGATGATGGAGAGCGCCGCGGGCACGGGCACCTGCCGGTCGTAGGCGCAGTGCATGGCGCCGATCGCCATCAGGTCGTTGGCGGCGATGACGGCGGTGGGATCGCGCGCGTCCAGCAGCTTGCCGCAACTGAAGTAGCCGCCCTGGACGGTGAAATCGCTATCGAGGGTGCCGGCCTCCATGCCGGCCTGGCGCGCGGCGTCGAGGAACGCATCCTTTCTGAGTCGCGCCGCGGCGCCATCCGCGGGGCCGCCGATGAATCCGACCTTGACATGTCCCAACTGGCGGAGATGATCCACCGCTTCGAAGATGCCCTTCCGGTAATCGATGGCGATGTTGCTGCAGCGCGCGCCGGCACCCGCGTGATCGAGATATGCGGCGGCCACGCCCTTCCCGGCGAGCATCTCCTTGATGGCCGGATCGACCTGCGAAGTCAGGAACGCAGCGCCCGGCACCTGCAGGCCCAGCAGCCGCTCGACCAAGCCGCGGATACGCTGCGCATCGGAGTTCGTGTTCATCACAATAGCTTCCATCCCGCAGGCGTTAGCCGCTTCCTGAAACGCCTTGGTGATTTCGGGAAAGAACGGATTGCCGATATCGGGAATGATCAGCCCAACCATGGTGCTGCGGCCGAGCGCCAGGCTGCGCGCGGCGGTGTTGCGCAGGTAGCCCAAATCCTGGGCGGCACGGCGAACACGCTGCTCGGTCTCGGGGCGGACCTTGTGGGCGTCGTTCAGCACGTAGGAGACGGTTGCCACGGAGACCCCCGCTTTTTCCGCCACCTCTTTGATTGTCGCCATCGCGCAAACGCTGCCGTTAGCGTGCCAGAAGACCGGTGCCCTGTCAAGAGTCTGCTTAATCGTTTAAACGACTTCAGCCGATTTACCTTAGCCGCTGGAAAAGTTCACTTGACATCGCTTACATTCACGCCCTATACTCCGTCTAAATTAACCATCTGTTAAGCGCCCCCGGGTTGGGGCATTTCCACTGCACTGAACAGGGAGGAAGAAGATGCTTCCAGTGGGTCTATCGAAGTTTTCTCGCATGTTGTTTTCCGCCGTTGCGATCGTTGGTTTGGCGATCCCGGCATTGGCTCAGATCACCTCCACCGGAATTCACGGCCTGGTGCGCGACCCGTCGGGAGCCATCGTGCCCGGCGCGACCATAAAATTGCAGGACACGTCCACGGGAATTGAAAAAGCAACCGCGTCGTCGAACGACGGCGTCTTCGCGTTCGCCAATCTCCAGGCGGGAACCTACAAGCTGACGGCGACCGCTCCCGGATTTCAGACGGCGGCGGTCAACGCCCTGACGGTGGACTCGGGCCGCACGACGGACGTTAACGTGGATATGAAAGTCGGCACTTCCACGGAGACGATCGATGTCTCCGCCACCGCCACGCAGCTCGATGTGACGTCCAACGAAATCGGCACCACGATCAACAACAACCTGATCCAGAACCTGCCGTACAGCGGCCGCGACACGCTGGCGTTTGCGCTGCTGATGCCGGGGAACGCGTCGGCCAACGATCCGTCGGGCCGCAACAGCACCTTCGACGGCCTGCCGAATGCCTCCATGAATATTTCGCTGGACGGCATGAACAACAACTCCCAGCGGTTCAAGAGCGGCGGCACCAGCTTCTTCCAATTCGCTCCCAGCCGGCTGGATGCGATCGAGCAGCTCACGGTTTCGACCGCGGGATTGGGCGCCGATGCGGGCGGCGAAGGCGCCATGAATATCCGGCTCACAACCAAGCGCGGCACCGATCACTACCACGGCAAAGTGCTCGAGCAATTCCGCAACGAGGACTTGAACGCGAATGCGTACTTCAATAACCTGCGCGGCCTGCCGCGCAACAAGGTGCGCGAGAACGATGCGGTGGGCGCTATCGGCGGCCCGCTGCTGCCGTTCATTCCGTATATGAAGAACCGGCTGTTCTTCTTCGCGTATTTCGAAGCCATCCCGCAACCGGGTAACACCACGTCGAACGGCAACGTGCTCACGGCGGCCTCGCAGGCGGGCAATTTCACCTACATTGGAACCGATGGCGTACAGCGCACCGTCAACATGCTGCAGGCGGTGGGCGGCACCCTCGATCCGACCGTCAAGGGCATCCTCGACAACATCGCCGCCACGCAGTCCAAGGCCGCTACCTTCGTGCCGATTTCGGGGCAGCCGTACTGGACGAACATGCAGTGGACGCAGCCCACGAATTCGACTACGCTCTATCCCACCGCGCGCGTCGACTACAACATCAGCTCGAAGGTGGCCTGGCACGGCACCTGGAACCTGCGCTACAACAACATCGCCGGCACGCCGCAGTATCCGGGGGACCCGTATGATTTCGTGAGCGCTTACAAGATCACGACCTACGTGGCGACGAACTCGGTGGACTGGACCATCAAGCCGAACCTGCTGAACAACTTTACGTTCGGCGTGCAGAGCAACGGCGAATACTTCTATCAGGGCGCCGATCCGCACCAGTATTCCGTGTACGGGAATCGCATCATCAATATACCGTTCACGGCTGCCGGCGCGACTATCAACCCCTACGTGCCGAGCACCGCGTGGCAGCCCTTTATTCGCAACAACCCGGTCTTCCAGTGGACCGACAACGTGAGCTGGGTTCGCGGCAAGCACACGATTACGCTAGGCGGAACGGCGCTGCGCACTACTTTCTGGGAGACCTCTTTCGGCAGCGCGGGCATCCCGGGGTATAACTTTGGCATCGCCACCAGCGATCCGATCGCCACCACGCTGCAGAACGCGCTGCCCGCCATCAACACCAGCAACGGCGACCTGGGCAACGCGCAAAATCTCTACGCCCTGCTCACCGGCCGCCTCACCAGCATCACAACCACGGTGAACGTGGACGAGAAATCGCATCAATACGCGCAGTTCGCCCCCGTCACGCAGCGGTTCGCGTTCTCGACCGCCGGTTTTTACGCGCAGGACAGTTTCCGCGTGAAGCCGAGTCTGACGGTGAATTTCGGCCTGCGCTGGCAGCTTGACGGTTCCATCCACAGCACCAACGGCATCGATTCGGAGCCGACGGGCGCCAACTTTATCGGGCCGTCGAACGGGCCTTTCCAGCCTGGCACGCTCAACGGGAATCTGAACCCGGTTTACACGCAGGTGTCGAACGCGTACGGCCGCGACTTCAAGAATTTCGCACCGAACGTCGGCTTCGCCTGGAATCCCGACGCCGGTAGCGGGCTGCTGGGCAAGCTGCTCGGCAACCGCAAGACCGTCATCCGCGGATCTTTCGCCATGACGTATTTCAACGAGGGCATGAACGCGATCTCAAACGTGCTTTCAGGCGGGAAGGGCACCACGCAATCGGTTTCGTCGAATAACGGCGTGCAGTTCGCACCGGGTTCTCTAAACCTCAGCTCGGCGCTGCCGGCGTTCTCGGTTTCACCGCAGTCGTTTGCCTTCCCGATCGCGGAATCGGCCTACACGTTTAACGGAGGGTACAACGGCAACCTGGTCGATCCGGGTCTGAAGTCGCCCTACGTTTCAAACTGGACGCTCGGTATCCAGCGGCAGCTTTCGAAAGACACGGTTTTCGAAGTGCGTTACGTCGGCAACAAGTCCACGCACCTGTGGCACTACCAGAACATTCAGGAGACCAACATCTTTGAAAACGGCTTCCTGAACGAGTTCGTCCAGGCGAAGAAGAATCTGGATATCAACACGGCGAATGGAAGGACCAATACGTTCGCGAACAACGGGTTCGCCGGCCAGGCAGCGCTGCCGATTTTCGATGCCGCGTTCGGCGCCAACGCCTCCAACGCCGCGCTGGCCGCCGGGCAGGGTTTCGGCTCCACAGCGTTCGTCACCAACCTGAACCAGGGTGTGGCGGGAAGCTTCGCCGATACGCTCGCCACGAACACCACGTATTACTGCCGGATGGTGGGAAGCAATTTCGCGCCGTGCGCCGCCATCGGCTACACCGCGCCCGGCAAGTACCCGCTGAATTTCTTCCGCATGAATCCGTTCCTGAATGCGATGAACTATCAGACGGACAACGGCGACACTAACTACAACGCGCTGCAACTGGTCTTGCAGCACAACTATTCGAACGGCCTGACCCTGCAGGCGAACTACACCTGGGCCCATACCCTGGGCGACTTCGCGAATACCAGCGACCAGACGGCCGGCTACCAGTGGTACACGACGCGCAACGCCCGCCTGAACTACGGGCCGACGCCGTTCGACCGCCGCCAGGTATTCAACGCGTACTGGACCTACGATCTGCCGTTCGGCAGGGGCAAGAAGTTCAGCGTGACGAACCCGGTGCTGGACCGCGTGGTGGGCGGATGGACCATTGCCGGGCGCGAGACCATCGCCACCGGGAATCCGTCATTGCTGAGCGGCGGGCGCGGCACGTTCAACAACTTCACGCAGCCGGGCGTAGTGCTGAACGGCGTGACCAGCGATCAGTTGCAGCACGCTCTGAGCACCGTAACCGGATACTTTGCAGGAGCCAAGTCCCTCATCACCGACATTTCCTCGATCGCGACCGTGACGGCCGCTGCCAGTTCCGCCAACCAGGCCATATATGGACCGGCATCCACGCCAGGGCAGTTCGGGCAGTTCGTCTACCTGCGCAACAATACGCAGTTCCAGTTCGACATGAGCCTCAACAAGGACATTCGGATCCACGAACGGTGGAAGATGAGCCTGAAGGCGGAGGCGCTGAATTTCCTGAACCATCCGTTCTTCCCGCTGGGCACGAACAGCCCGACCTCGACGTCGTTCGGGCAGATCACCACCGCCACCGGCAACCGGACCGTGCTCTTGCGCGGCAGCGTCGAGTGGTAGAGTAATGTGGCGCGGGCGGTTCAAACGATCGCCCGCGCCACCCAACATGCAACGCCGAACCCTTCTTATCTGGGTTGCAGCAGTTCTTGCGCCATGGTCCGCTTTCGGGCAGACCATGGCGTTTTCCGTCTCGATGCCCCAGCCCGCCAGTCACACTTTCCACGTCAGTTTCCGCTGCGATGGACTCAAGGGCGAGTTCCAGGATTTCAAAATGCCGGTGTGGGCGCCGGGATACTATCGGGTCATCGATTTTTCAAAGAACGTTTCCAACTTCCGTGCCGAAGACGGCGCCGGCCATGCGCTGCCGTGGGAGAGGACGGCGAAGAATACGTGGCGCGTAGCGGCGTCGAACGCGACGGGCATCGTACTGAACTATGATGTCCTGGCTTCCGTGTCGTTCGTGGCGCAGAGCTACTTGGGCGAGAACCGCGCCTTCATTTCGGCGCCGGGGCTCTACCTGCACGTGACCGGGCGCGTCCAGCAACAGCCGGTGACGGTCGCATTCCAGTTGCCGGCGGGATGGACGCGAATCGCGACCGGGCTCGATCCGGTAGAGGGCAAGCCGAACACATTCTCCGCGCCCGATTTCGACGTGCTCTACGACTGCCCGACGCTGATGGGCACGCAGGAGACGATCGAGTTCGAGGCCGCGGGCCGTCCGCATCGCGCCGCGCTCGAGAACGTGCCGCCGGAGGTCGACCGCCAGAAGATGGCGGTGGATCTGAAACGGATGGTGGAGGCGTCGACGAAGCTGATCGGCGATGTGCCGTACCGGCACTATACGTTCCTGATGATGGGCAGCGGCAACGGCGGCATCGAGCATCTCAACTCCGCCGCCATCGCGTTCAACGGTAAAAGCCTGACTACCGAGAACGGATATCGCGGGTGGCTGAGCTACGTGGCGCACGAGTACTTCCACAATTTCAACGTGAAGCGCATCCGGCCGATTGCGCTGGGGCCGTTCGACTATGACCAGGAGAACCTCACCAACATGCTGTGGGTCTCCGAGGGCCTGTCGGTCTATTACCAGGACCTGGTGCTGGTGCGCGCCGGCCTGATCGGGCGCGAGCAGTATCTCGACAAGATGGCGAACAGCATGGGCCGGTTCGAGACGGCGCCGGGGCACCGCTACCAGTCGGCGGCGGAATCGAGCTGGAACACGTGGGGCACCTCGGGCGTCGGCAACGACCGCAACACGACCATTTCCTATTACGACAACGGCGCCATGCTGGGCGCGCTGCTGGATCTGAAGATCCGCAACGAGAGCGGCAACCGGCGGTCGCTCGACGATGCGATGCGGGCTCTCTATCGCAAGTATTACCTCGAAAAGAAGCGCGGGTTCACTGACGCGGAGTTTCGTGCGGCGTGCGAGGACGCGGCCGGGGCGCGCCTGGATGAAGTCTTCGGCTACGCTTCGACGAGCAAGGAAATGGACTACGCCAAGTACTTCGCGTATGCCGGCCTCACCGTCCAGTCCGAATCGCAGGACGCGCCCGGCGCGTATCTGGGCGTCAACACGCGGACTGTGGAGGGCGGTCTCGAGATCGTCGAAGTGAGCGGGAGTGTCGATCTGCGTCCGCTGGAGCGCATCGCGGAAGTGGAAGGCGCGAAGGCCACACCGAAATCCCTCAACGACGCACTGACCGCGAAGAAGCCCGGGGACACGCTCAAGCTGAAGCTGGGGCGCGACGCCCAGCGCGAGGTCGAGGTGGTGTTGGGGAAGAACACGAAACAGACCTTCAAGATCGCACCGGTGGCGAGTCCAACGGAATTGCAGACCGCGATTCTGAATGATTGGATGCGCCAGAATTAGGCACGCGGCTTACGACGGGTTTCCGAACAGCAGCCACGAGAGACCGCCCTCGGCGATGAAGCCCAGGTAGACCAGGCACATTTCGTCTTCCGTGCTCTCGCCCCAGCGGACGACGTGGTCGGTCGGGTTGTCCCACACGCACGCGGCCTTGATCGTGGACTTGTAGGGAAGCGGAACCGGCGCGGAGTAGTCGTACAAGCCCTGCCAGTGGAAGTCCCACTTGTCGATCTGCACCAGCGGGACCTCGTCGCCCTCCGCCGGCGCCAGGTCGGCACGAATCTGGCGGCCGAGTTGATGCATGTGCGGGCCGATGCGCACGGCCGAGAATTTCGGGATCCAGGATTCCGGCAGCAGCGGCAATCCGAACGCCCCCAGATCGACCTTGAAGGATGCTTTCGCCTCTTGGCCCTCAGCGCCGGGTTGGAGCACGAATGTATCGTTCACCAGCGGCAGCGTGAGCAGCCGGTTCTTGGGCGTCTTCTGATGGAAGTAGAGGCCGATCCGCGTCATGTCGGGGGGCGGCGAGGCTACACCCTCCAGGTTGTAATGCACCTGCATGACGATGTAGGAGCCCTTGGGCACGAGGATGCCGATGTCTTCCGGAAGCTCGGCTACACTGGCGCCGGGAACCCAACCGCCGAGCAGACTGCCGGCAAGTTTGATAATCCCGGGACCGGCGCCCGGGTTGATGCGCGGACCGCCCCAGCAATCGTAACCCGGCTCGGCGTCTTCGGCTTCGAACTGCTGCGCGAGGCGGATCTGCTCGGGGTCATCGGTCAGATAGAGAAGTACGTGGTGGACCATCTGCCGGATGCCGGGCACCACATCCACGGCGCGGACGTAGCGGTCCTGCTCGACGTTGCTCGGCAGCAGGAAGCAGCGATAGCGGTCGGGGTGGTCTGCGCGCGCCACCGGCGTGTAGGAAAAGGGCATGTCGACGATCTGGTCCGGCTGGCCCAGGCGCCACTCGGAGGCATACACGACGGGCTGCGGCAGATCGTTCGTGTCGCCCTCGGGCGCGCCCGCGTCCACCCAATCGACGATCGTCTGCCGCTGCTCGCCGGTAAGACTGCGGTCGTACTTGAAACTGCCATGGCCTGGCACGGGCTTCCAGGGCGGCATGGACCGGTTGTCCACGGCCCCGCGAATGGCCCGCGCCTGCGAGCGCGCGTCTTCATAGGTCATGAGCGGGAAGGGCGCGATGTCGTTCGCGCGGTGGCACATCTGGCACTTCTGCTGGATGATGCGCGAGACCTCCCGCGAATAGGTCGGTTGCGCCTGCGCGGCTACCGCGGCGGCGAGGACAGCGAATCCCAGGACAGCGTGGCGCCAGGCAGGCATTAAGAATAGTTTACTCCAAGACGCCCATCCGGCCTTGGCGGAAGTCTTCGACGGCCTGCTGCAGCTCGTCTTTACTGTTCATGACGAACGGGCCGTAGCGCGCGACGGGTTCGCCTAGAGGTTCGCCCGCGATCAACAGGAAACTGAGCGGCCGTGCGCCCGTATTGGCGATGCGGACGGAATCGCCCGCGCGGTCGAAGAGGACCACCTGGTTGGTGGAGGCACTCGATTCGGCGAAGCGGCCTTCGCCTTCGATCACGAACGCCAACGCGTTTTCCGACTGCGGGACAGCCTGCGTGAATTCGGCGCCGGGCGCGAGCGTGGCGTGGAGATAGAGGATCGGGATGCGGGTCTCGATCGTGCCCTTGACGCCGAGGGCTTCGCCGGCGATCACCCGGACGGTCACGGTGCCCTCCGGGTTGCGCGCCACGGGGATGCGCTCGGCGGCGGTGTCCTGGTAGCGCGGCGCGGTCAGCTTGTCCTTGCGCGGCAGGTTCACCCAAAGCTGGAAGCCGTGTAGGCGGCCGCCATCGCGGGTGAAGGATTCGCCGGGCATTTCGGAGTGGACCAGACCGGAGCCGGCCGTCATCCACTGCACGTCGCCGGGGCGGAGCAGGCCGTGGTTGCCCCAGGAATCGCGGTGCTGCATCTCGCCGCTGAGCAGGTACGTCACGGTTTCAAAGCCGCGATGGGGGTGAGGCGGGAAACCGCGGGCCTCGTTGGGCGCGAACGTGGTCGGGCCCATCTGGTCGAGGAGCAGGAAAGGGTCGATTTCGTTGAGCGCGGGGCCGGGGAAGGCGCGGCGCAGTTCGACGCCGTCGCCATCGCTGGAGCGCGCGGCGGTGAAAACTCGGGTTGCATTTCGGGTAGGCATATATCTTGACTTCAAGATAATAGATGCTACCATAAAGGAAAGGATTCAGAGCCAATGAAGAACAGCGGAGTTCACCTGTGGCTGGTGCTGTGGAAGGCATACGACACGCTGCGCGAGCATGCGGAGCGGCACATTGCCTCGCTGGGGCTGGGGCTCTCGGACTTCGCGGTGCTGGAAACGCTCCTACATAAAGGTCCGTCGCCGGTGAACGCCATCGGGTCGATCGTGCGGCTGACGAGCGGGTCGATCACGACGGCGGTGGACCGGCTGGAATCCAAGGGCCTGGTGGAGCGGCATAACGATCCGGACGACCGGCGGGCGCGCGTGGTGCACCTGACGGCTGCGGGCCGGAAGCTGATTTCGTGCGCCTTTACGGACCATGAGGCGGCGATGGAGCGGGCGACGTCCGGTCTGACGGCGGCGGAACGGGCGCAAGCCGCGGAACTCCTGAAAAAACTGGGTCTGCACGCGCCGGCGCTATTTCGGGGACGGGCTACACAACCTCGAAATTAATTTCGAGGTTGTGTAGCCTGTCCCCGAAATAGGTGCGACTGGAGGCGGGCGATCGTGTCCCAGCCGTAGTCGCGCTCGACGCGCTGGCGGGCAGCAAGTTCGATGCGGTGGAGGGCGTCGGGATCCTCGATCAGCCGCTCGATGGCTGCGGCCATTTCTTCGGCGGTGTTTGCCAGGACGTAGTCCTCGCCTGCGGCCAAGTCGAGGCCGTTGACTCCGGCGGGCGTGCTGATCACGGTCTTGCCCATCGCCATCGCTTCCAGGATCTTGATGTTGGTTCCGGCGGACGCCACCAGCGGCGCGACGACGAGTGTGGCGCGCGCATAGGCGGGACGGACATCCGCGACGAAGCCTTCCAGTTCGATGGCGGGCTGCGCCAGATTCGCCGCGACGCGGAACTGTTCACACCGCGCGCCGGCAATGATGTGGAGCGTGATCTCGTGTAGCCGGGGCCAGACAGCGTTCACGAAAAACTCCACTGCCATCACGTTGGGGCGGTGGGCGAAGCTGCCGATGAAAAGGAGGCGGCGCGGATCGGGGACGGCGGTCGAAGGACGGAAACGCTCGAGGTCCACGCCGTTGGGAACCAGCGCGGCGCGCGTGGGCGGCACCAGCGCGTAGTCTTTCTTCGACATGAGTACGACGCGGTCCACGGCTTCCCACGCGCCGGTTTCGAAGGCCCGCCAAAGCGCTAGCTGGCGGCGAAGTTCCCAATTGTCCTCGATGCGGAGCAGTTGCTCGTAGAGGTCGAAGGTGACGTCGTGCTCCACCAGAATGGTGCGGGCGGGCGCGCAATCGGCGGCGTACTGCGCCATCTGCGTGAATTCGAGTTGTGCCACGGCGGGGCGCCACTTGCGGACGGTCTGGTGGAGGGCGGCGCGGAACGAGGCGGAGGCGAACTCTTCCACCACGTCGGGACGACCCTGGGAGGGCAGGGAATGAGAGCCGGCTCGATGCACCAGGACAATCTCGGCGCAGATATCGAGCAGCTCGGGCGGAGGCGTTGCCGGCTTCTCGGTGAATGCCACCAGCACCTGGTCGAACTCCACCGCGGCGCGCCGCATCAGGTTGTAGATGCGGACGGCTCCGCCGTGGGAAAGCGGGAACGGCACATACGGGCTGGCGACGAGCACGCGCGGTCTGCCCGAGGCGGCGCGGCCGGGGAAGACGGATACCGAGCCATCGTTCAGCGCGAGGAATTCCTCTTCCGGGATTTCGATGGCAGCGACCGCGCCGCCCGCCACCGCGATGGCAGGCGCCTCGCGTAGTGGAGCGCGCGCGGCAAGAAGCAGCAGGCGCCGCGCGGCCAGCTTCCATAGCCGGCGGAACAGACGGGCATCGGCAACGGCGCGCGCCACGAACCTCAGATAGTTGACTTCGAGAATGCGATCGAGCTGCTCCCGGGTGTAGTAGCGCGCGGTGGTGGTGCGGTGGCGGTGTTCGACGACGGCGCCGGCGACGTAGACGCTGGGCCAGCCGCGCTGCCACGCGCGATAGCCGAGGTCGAGGTCCTCGACATAGGCGGGCTCATAGGCCTCGTCCACATTGCCGAGGGCGTGGAGTTTGGCGGCGTCGTAGAGAGAGCAGCCGCCGCTGCCGTAAAGGACGTAGCTGAAATTCTCGCCGGGTAGAGGCACGTCGCAGCGGACGGGAAAGTCGTCCGGGGCGGTCTGGGCGAAGACGGTTTTGCCGGTCTCTTCGCGGCGCTGGCCTTCGGGGAACCGGATCTGGGCGGTGGCGCAAAAGAGATTGGGGACGCGGTCGAAGGCATCGGCGAGCGCGGCAAAGAAGCCGGGGGAGACCAGCATGTCGTTGTTCAGCAGGCAGACGCGGGAGTATCGGGCACGAGCGATGCCGCGGTTCACGGCATGCGCGAAGGAGAGCGGGGCAGGGGAGATCTCGATCTGGATTTCGGGGTACGTGGAACGCAGGTAGCCGGCTGTGAGATCGTCCGATCCGTTATCCACGACAATGATCTCGGTGAATGGCGGTAGATCGGCGATGATGTCCGGAAGCTGTGCGGAGAGCAACTCCTTGCCGTTGCGGCTCGGGATCACGATCGAGATCCCATGCTCACGCGACGGCGCTGGGCCACGCTCGGTGGCGCGCCGGCGTGGCCGTATCCAACCGGCGAGACGCGCCAGCATGTACGAGCGCAGCAGCGGCCAGTCAGCGCGGCGGGCTCCGCGCCATGCCCAGCGCAGCAGATTCTTTACGCGCCACACTATGTGCCTGAGGACCGAGGGCACCGACCGCGGGCGGAACATGAAGTTGTTGAGATTCTCGTTGAAGCCGAGAAATGCCAACGGCGCCAGCGCCAGCGCCATCAGCCGCATCCGCCGGAACGGGACGTTGGGCACCAGCATGACGCCGGCCAAGCGAATTGACTTGCCGTGAAACTCGGCGCGGCAGCGAGCCAGATTCTCCGTGAAGGTGCGGTTGACATGGTACGGCACCCACTTCAACTCTGCGTCATCCGGTGGAAAGTCGGATACCACGAAGAGCGGCAGCTCGGGGAAGAGCTCGTGCATGCGCTCCACCAGACGCCGATTCAGCTCGTCGGTGCCGGAGGCGAACGCGACCTTGATCTTCGGCTGCAAAGTCAGATGAGCAGGTGCCGGTCGGGGGGCGCGTCGCCTTCCCACATCGCCAGGGCCTGCATGGAGAAGGCGGTGGAAACCGGGTTGACGTAGGGAAGCCAGGTCTGGCCGCGGCGGCCGAACCAGTAGCCTCCGTCGATGCGCGGGTCGTCGTCGGCGGCCTGGAACTCGCTCAGACGCGCGGCTTCGAAGCTAGCCGCCTCGCGGTCGAACGGCGCTACGCCGGCCTGGCCGGCGAAGTGGCGAATGCGCAGGAGCTGCGCGTAAACGTCGGAGCGCGCGAATTCGGGCGCGATGTCGCGGACGTATCCGGCGGTGCGGCGGATGCCGTCGCACAGTGCGGCGGCGCAGCGCCGGTCGTCGACGCGCGGCAGCAGGCCTTCCAGAAAGTAGAGGAAGGCGTGCAGGCGGTCCATCACTTTGTCGCGCTCGGGGTGGCCGGGCAGGAACGCGGCGTAATTGTGAAGCGAGTATTCGAGCACACGGAGGTACGGCTCGCGGAACCGCTCGTCGCCGGTGGCTTCGGAGAGATCCCACCAGGCGAGCGCCGCCTTCAACTGGTAGCAGCCGGCGGATTGCGACCAGCGGAGCGGATCGCGGGCCGTGGGCCGTTTGTCCGGAAGCGAAAGAATGGGGTGGAAGTCGCCCGAGGGCGAAGCGAAGTCCGCAGCCAGGGAGCGGCCCAGTTCGGCGGCCACGTCGAGGAAGGGCTGCTCGCCAGTCGCGCGCCACACCGCGAGCAGGCCGCGGATGATGATGCCGCAATCGAAGAAATAGGTGAAGGCCGGCGGGTCCGCTTCAAACGGCAGGGTGCGGGAGGCCGGGTCCCAGGTGCGGACCAGGAAGCGCGCCGCGACGGTGGCGCGATCGAGATAGCGTGCGTCTTGTGTGAGCGTGTGCAGAAACACGAAGGCGCTTGCGGTGTAGCCGGTGATTTCGGTGGACACCGGATTATTCCGCGTCAGATCGGCGCGATAATATCGGGCCACGCCGCCTTCGGATTGCTGGATGCCGGAGTGCAGAAACCACGCTCCGGCGCGCGAGATGTGTGGAAACAAAACGCTAGTTTAACATCAGCACGCCAACCGCAATCGTGAGGATGGTGAGGGGCACGCCGGCCTTGGCGTACTCCCAGAAGCCGATTTCCACCTTCTGCCGGGCGCGCTGGATGACGATCAGGTTGGCCACCGAGCCGAGCACCGTCAGATTGCCGGCCAGGGTGGAGGACATCGCGAGGGTCAGCCAGGCACGCATGGCGTCCGTAAGGTGCGGCACGAAACTCTTGAACACCAGGACGGCGGGCACGTTGCTCACCAGGTTCGCCAGCAGCGCGGCGAAGATGCTCATGGGCCCGATACGCTCGAGATGATACCGGTTGGCGAAGGCGAACAGATCGGCCGGTAGCGACGTTTTCTCGATCCCGGCGATCACGATGAACAGGCCGATGAAGAGCACGAGCAGGCTCCAATCGATCTCGCGATAAACCCTTTCGGGCTTCACCCGGCGAGTGATCAGCAGGAGCGAGCCGACCACGACCGCCACTTTCGGAACCGGCAGCCCGGCGAAAAACAGGACGATCATGCCGGCCGAGGCGATGAGCGATTTCGCCATCAGCAGCCGGTTGATGCGGAAGGGGCGGTGCTCGACGGCGAGTAAGGGCGCCCCGCGGAATTCGCTGCGATAGACCACTGCCAGTACGGCGACCGTCAGCACCAGGCCGATGGCGGCGATGGGCGCGAGCGCTCCGGCAAACGCGGCGTAGGGGATGTGGGAGAAGCTCCCGATCATCATATTCTGCGGATTGCCTGTGATGGTGGCCGCGCTGCCGATGTTGGAGGCCATCGCGACGGCGAGGAGGTACGGCACGGGATTACGCCGCAAGCGCTCCGTGATATCGATCACCAGGGGTGTGAGCACGAGGCACATGGTGTCGTTGACGAAGAAGGCGGAGAAGACGCCCGCCACCAGAACGATGCCGGCCAGCAGCACCAGCGGGCGATGCGCATGCTCGACCACCCAGGCGCTGACCACGGTGAAAAAGCCCGAGAGCCGCAGGTTGGCGACCACGATCATCATGCCGAACAACAACATGATGGTGTCGTAGTTGATGGCGGCGTAGGCCTCCTCCACGGTGAGCACGTTGGCCGCTAAACACTGCGACATAAGTAATTGCGCATGTTGTGGCGATGTGTTCTCATCGAAACATGAGACCTCTCACCATTGCAGACTCGGCTACGATCATCCTCGGATTGCAGGATGAGATTCGCCGGTCGGAAGAATCCCGCTA
>JBGPHT010000138.1:0-20182 GCA_041484525.1 Bryobacteraceae bacterium
CGCCGGTATACTCCGAAGCCCCGCCAGTATCGGGTTTCGTGGCGGTAGGCTCGGGCTCGACGGGAAGCGAAGTCTGCCGCCACACGGATGCGGTGAAAGCAGCGCCGGTATGGGGTTTCGCAATTTTGTAACACTGTAGTATTAGGCAGTCATGACTACTTCCCTCTCGGTGGGCGCCGGCTCCCTCACCGGCAGCTCGGGGAGATTGGTTTCCCACCATCGGGCGGACTGCTCCGGACCCCATTCCGGCACATCCCGCAAAGTCCGCAAGCGCCGCGCCAGCTCTTGCGCGCTCGAGATGCGATTTTCCGGTTTCTTTTCGAGCAACTGCATGACGATGGCTTCGAGCCCCGCCGGTATGGGTAGCTCCGACCGCTCGCGTAGAAACTGCGGACGGTTCTGCACGTGGGCGATTGCCAATGCCGTGGCGGTGGCTTCTTCGAACACCAGGCGGCCGGTCAGCAGAAAATAGGCGGCGCATCCCAGGCTATAAAGGTCCGCCCTTCCATCGATCGCGCGCTTGCCCAATGCCACTTCGGGCGCGATGTAAGCGGGGGTGCCGGTGGTGGCGCCATCCATGGTCGTCCAGGTGCGGTCCGGATCTTCCGGATGCAGGGTCTTCACCAGTCCGAAATCCAGAACCTTGGTGAAATCGTGCTCCAGTCCCAGCTTGCACAGCAGAATGTTGCGCGGCTTGATGTCGCGGTGCACCAGGCCCGCACGGTGCGCCTCCTCGAGGGACTGGCACGCCTGGTAGAGTACGTGAACCACGCGGCCCGGGTCCATCGGCCCGAAGCGATCCACCAGCGTCTGCAGGTCGATGCCTTCGAGCAGTTCCATTACGTAGTAGAACGCGCCGTCCTTCGACTCGCCGAAGTCATACAGCGCGACGGTGTGCGGAGAGCGCAGTTGGGCGGTCACCTGCGCTTCACGCTCGAAGCGCTTGCGCAGGAGCATCGCCTGGCGATCCGTGCTGGCGTGGAGCAATTCCGGACGTATCAGCTTGATGGCTGCAGCGCGCGCCAGGGTCTTATGCTTCGCCCGCCAGACCTCGCCCATTCCGCCGCCGCCCAGCCGGGAATCCAGCGTGTAACTGCCGACGTCCTCCGCCCGCTGCTCCTTCACATAGAGAGAGATTACGCGGTTGTTCAAAATGCACGTCCAGACCGCCACGATCGCGAGCGGCAGCACCCAAACCATCAGGCGCGAAAGCGGCATCGGCTGGAATCCGAAAACCTGCAGATCCACCCAGTAGGCCAGGGGCCACATCAGCACGCACAGGATGTTGCTCAGGGCCGCGCGCAGCGGAGCTTTCGGCAGCAGCAGTCCGCACAACATCATCCACACGGCGATCCCGGAATGGCCTAGCACGACCATGTTGGGGTCTTTGTATGCGGAGCCTTCGAACAGGCCGCAGCCGAACGCGATCGCCACCTGGAACACGATGCCGAGGTCGAGGAGCCGCTCCTTGCGCAGCCATCCCCGGCGCTGCACCACCATGAACGTCACGGGGACGATAAACATGATCACCGAGGCGACGCGCAGCATGGGGTGCTTCCACGTCGCGGCAAATTCCGGTTGCAGGGTTTCCTCGACGACGGTGAGGAGGACCGACGTGATAGCGGTGAAGAGACTGATCCAGCAGAGCCCCGCCGCGGCACGATCCACGATCTGCGGCGGCAGCTTGGCCGAGATCGGACTCGGGCTCTCGAATGCGTCAGACGATATCCCCTGGATTCTCATAATTAAGCCTTTCGATCCCTTACCGGCGCGACCCGGGAGGAGACGGCAGAATCGACACCAGGAAGGAGAGTAGGACGATAGCCATCAGCGTATGAACGATAAACATGATGCCCTCCACAAATGTAAACTCGACCCCACTCACCGGGCTTCGGATGCCGGCCGCAAGGAGAGTGCGTTACTGGAATACGCGCAAGGGCGGGAATAAAAGGTTCATAAAAGAGGACAGAAACTTGTAAACCGGCTTCCGCCGCACGGTTCCGGGCTGTCGAGACCGGCCCTCGCCAGCAGATAGCGCCCTGCCGGTTATAATTTAGGTGTCGGTTCACTGAAGAGGCATTCGCGTTACGGAGATATTGCCCTATGAAAACTGAACAGCCAGTTGCACCTACCGGCCCATCATTCAACTCCGCTAAAGACGTGGAAGCGAATCTGCGACAACGCATGGAAAAGGCGCTCGGCGACCTGCAGCACGAAATGGCTCACATTCGTACGGGGCGCGCCACTTTGGGAATCCTGGATCACATCCGGGTGGACTATTACGGGACGCCAACCCCGTTAAACCAGGTCGCCAACCTGCACGTTCCCGAGCCCTCCCTGATCACCATCCAGCCGTGGGATGTCTCGCAGATCGGTCCCATCGAAAAGGCGATCCGCGGTTCCGACCTGGGGCTCAACCCCGCCAATGACGGCAAGATCATCCGGCTCCCGATTCCACCCTTGACGGAAGAGCGCCGCAAGGAACTCGTCAAGAAGCTGCACGGCGTGGCCGAGCACCATCGCGTTTCGGTGCGCAACATCCGGCGCGACGGCAACGAGTCGGTGAAGAAGCTGCTCAAGGACAAGAAGATCACCGAGGACGAGGACAAGCGGGCGCACGACGAAATCCAGAAGGTGACCGACGGCTACATGCAGCGGATCGACCAGTCCTCCAAGGTGAAAGAGAAGGAGATTCTGGAAATCAAGTAGCAGCCCGAAAATGAAAATGCGGCCGCGGTTCCTCACGGAGTCCGCGGCCGTTCTGCTTATGAGCCGAGCCATCGCCGACTGGAAAAGGAACCTCCGGGTAGTGATGGTGGCGACGCGCAATCCGCTGAATATCGGGGCCGCCGCGCGCGCCCTGGCGAACTTCGGGTTCTCCCGCCTGGCGGTGGTAAATGCATACGATGTCGCGTTCCGGGAAGCGCGGTCGGCGGTGGGGGCGGCCCCGCTGCTACAGGCGGCGGAAGATTTTTCGAGCGTCGGCGACGCGGTGGCCGAATGCCGCCTGGTGGTCGGCACGACAACGGTGGGGCATCGCGAGTTGCAGCACCCGGTCCGCCGCCTCGAGTACGGAGCGCGGCTCATTCGGCGGCGCCTCGCGGAATCTCCGGTGGCGCTGCTCTTCGGCTCGGAAAAATTCGGATTGTCCAACGAAGACCTCAGCCATTGCCACTGGCTGATGCACGTTCCCACGGTGCATCCGGGGCTCTCGATGAATCTCGGGCAGGCCGTGGCGCTGTGCCTGTACGAACTGGCGCGCGATCCGAAGGCTGCGGCTGCGCGTCCAGGAAAGATAAAGGCGGCGACGGCGGGCGAAGTGGAGCAGATCACCGCGCTGCTGCTGGACGCGCTGCAGCAGAGCGGGTATGTGAATCCGACGACGGCGGACTCCACCGAAGAGAAGGTGCGGCGGCTGGTGCGGCGGCTCGAAATCAGGGGGCGGGACGCGCCGGTGCTGCTGGGGATGCTGCGGCAGATGCTGTGGAAGCTGGGGCAATCGTGACCGGCTGGGCGCGCTGCCGAACGTTCTCGAGTACCATTTCGTGGACGCGGTGGATGATGTAGCCGGACCACCAGCGCCAGTAGTGGGCGGGCCAGAGATGGTGCTGATACCAGGTGGTCGCGATCAGGCGCGTGCCGCCATCGGGTAGCGGCATCAAGGCGAACTCGCCCTGGCGCGAGACCAGGAAGCCGTCGAGGTGCGGTGGATGGATGCGCGCGTAGGGCGTCCACTCCTGCATCGGCAGCGGGTTCGAGACTACGGTGAAGCGAAGCCGGCGCAGATTGTCCCAGACCAGCACCGGCTCCACCAGTTTTCCAGTCGAGAAATCGCAATAGCGCGTGGCGGTGAGTCCGGCGCCTTCGATGTGCGACGCCAGCGGATAGGCGATGCCGGCGCGAAACACGGCATGCGTGGGGGCGGCGAGTTTCGCGGGCTCGAGGATGGTCTGCCAGACGCGCTCGGGCGATTGGCGCAGGTCGATGGACGTGCTGACGGCGAACACGCCGGGGCGAAGATCGAGCGCGCGCTCGACGGTGGCGCCGAAGGGCAGCAGGCCGGCGATGACGAGGAGCGTCGTGGAACCACGCGCGGCGAATCGCGGCGCCAGGCCGTATCCGGCGTAACCGCCGAGCCACGCCAAGGGCAGCGCGAGGGGGAGCGACATCAGGAGGCAGATGGCGCCTTCAATCGCGAACGCCATCAGGCCCACACCGAGCAGCAGGACCGAGACACCCGAAACCATGATGACGTCGCGGCCACGAATAGGTTGCGATTGCGCCAGCAGGAGCGTGGCCCCGAACCCCGCTGCTATGGGCACGAACACGAACAGGACCCAACCGTACAGACGCTCCACCTGGGTGCCGATCAGGACTGCAACCAGCGCCACGACGGCCGCGAGCACGGCCGATAAGAGAGCGCTTCTCCAGAAGGAATTCGACCGCTCTTCCACCGGCATGCGCCAGGCGAACCGCGCCAACCAGGCGGTGCCGAGCAGGATGATGGCGGCCGCGGCCAGATCGCCGGCAACGACGTGCGGCTGCGGGCGGTACGGCCCCAGATAGTTGAAGATGTTGCCGATGGTCCCATTGGCTCCGAAGGCGGCCGCCGTCAACCGGGCTAGGTTGTGAACCACGCCGAGCACCGCGACCACAATAATGATGCGCCGCGCCGTCACTACTTCACGTGCAGCGTCTTCTGCAGCCAGGCGACCATCTCTGCTTTCCAGTGCTGCATCTCGGGAGCGCGCCAGCCGCCCATCCCGTGTCCGCCGCCCTCGATCGGGATCAGCTCGCAGCTCGCTCCCACCTTGTGCATCGCGTCGCACATGGCAGGCGACTGGTCATACGCTACCTGATCGTCCTTCGTCCCGTGGATGCACAGGAACGGCGCCATTCCCTTGTGGACCCCGGTAATGGGGGCGAGCGCGCGCAGTTTGGCAAGACCTGCCTCGTCGAGCTTCTCCACGCCGAAGAAATGAATACCGCCCCCGTTCGCTGCGTGCCGGTTGATACTCGTCATGTTGAAGAGCTCCGGATGGTCGCGCCGCGCCTCGGCCAGCTTTCCGTAGTCGACCGGCCCATAAAAATCCACCACGGCCGCGACTCTCGTCTCCGGCGTCTCATGCGTTCCGGCGTAGTTGACGAGAAGCCCGCCGGCCGATTCGCCGATAATGGCGATCTTCGAAATATCCACGTGATACTCCGCGGCGTTGGCCTTCACCCATCGGATGGCGCTGTTGAGATCCTCGCTCGCCTGCGGAAAACGGAACTCGGGCGCGAGCCGGTAGTCGATGCTGAACCACGCGAATCCGCTGTTGCCGAGCACGTCGAACAACGGCCGGACGTTGGTGCTTTTGCTACCCTCGTCGAATCCCCCGCCGTGAACCAGAATGGCGGCGGGAAACGGACCCGGTCCGTCGGGCACGTGAAGGTCAAGCAGCACCGCATTCCCGCCAGGCCGCGCGTATTCGACGTCTTTGCGATCCAAGGCCGCGCCGGACAGAGTCGCGGCGCCGGCCATCGCCAGAATGAAGAGGGATCTCAACATGGAACGGATTGTATCAGTGTCAAAAGGTCAATGGCCGCGAGAAATCTCGCAACGTCACGCATCGACCCGGGCATTTCGCTCAGGTAATCGTAGCCTCAGCCGCGCTTGCGGGGACCCCGCGTGGCATCGTCGGCGCCGGCAAAGCGTAGCGTGACATCGGCGGTGTGCTCCTTCTGATTGATCTGAATCTCCGCCTTGGTCTGCGCCAGATTGTCGAACAGGCCCTGTTCGCGGATGCGATTCAGGAAGAAATCCGGGTAATCCGGATTGAAAGCCTTACCTTCTTTGAGAGTCCAGATGCGGTTCATTTCGGCCTCGCCATCCAGGTCGAGGCCGACGAACACTACCTTGCCCATTGTGAACTGCGGGCCGGGACTCACAAGGACGATGACATCCACCTTTTTCGCCGCGTCGTCGATCTTGCGATCGGTCGTGACTTTGACGTCGAGATAGCCGGCGTGCCGCACGGCTTTGCGGATACGCTCGAGGCCTTCATTCACGCGGTCGAAATTGGCCACGTCGCCCTTCTTGAAATCGCCCGCTTTGAGGAGCGCTTCGGGCGCCACCGGAGTCTCGCCGCCGATGGTGACGTTCCCGAGTTCGAAGCTGGGGCCTTCGTCGATGCCGACAAACACGTGCAGTCCCTCGACGTCCTTCGTGGGCTCGGTTCGGATCTTGGTGAAGGCCACGCCCACGCGTCCGCGCGCCTCATAGATGGGCCGGACGGAGGAGTTCAGCAACTCACGGAAGTGCGGCTCTGTGTACGGGAAACCGATGGCGGTGCCGTGTACGGCCTCGCGCAGGAGGCTCTGGGGCACAACCTGGTTGCCCTCGAAAGTGACTTGGGCGACGGCCGGCAGATTGCGCGCCGGGCGGAAGACAAACGCAAATTGCTCGGGCGCGAGCGGAGTGACGCGTCCCGCGATCTTCTCCTTGAGGCCCTTGGAATCCAAGTATTCCTGAACCCAGCGCGTATAGCGTTCCATGACGGCCTGAGTGGCAGGAACGCGAACGATCGAGAAGAGCGGATCGCGTGCGTGGAGCATACCTTCGAGGTCGGCGTCGGGGACGCCCAACTCTTCGAACTTCACGGGGTAGGCCGTTTCGACTTCGGTGACCTGAAAGGCGGCGTTGTAGCCGCCATTGGCGCCCGGCTGGAACCGGTACCCGACCGTTTCGAAGGCGCCGCTCGCCACCAGGCGGTCGCGCGCGGCTTCAAATTCCGGCTTGCCCGCCATCTGGCCGATCTTGAGGCCGGCGACGGCAACCACCTGATCGCGCGTATAGAAGCGGTTGCCTTCGACGGCGAGAGTTTCGATGGGCCACCGGTTGGCGGGCGCCGCAGGCGCGGCAGCGGGCGCAGCTTTCTTGGGCGCGGGCCGCGCCGGACGGGTCTGGGCCGCCAAGAGCGACGGCGCCAGCAACACCAGTAGACAGAGGTAGCGCATACCTATCCTTATGGTAGACGCGCGGCGGGGCTGTCGGATTACCGGCGCCGCCGTTTACCCCTGGGTCCGGTTTTTCGCCTGCTCCATCGCGATCTGATTGACATGCGCCAGCGTCTTGGCTCCCGAGGCGCCTTCGATCGCCTTCATCGCGATATCCTGCACCTGCTGTTTGGCATCGGCTAATTGCTTTTCGAGCGCGGAAATCTGTGCCGTCTGGCGCACCAGGGTTTCCTCGAGCGTCTTGACTTGCAGTTGCGCCAGGCGCTTCTCGGTTTCCGCGTCCTTATTAAGGAGGACGAGCTGCTGCTGGAGTGCAGCTTCGGTCTCGCGACGGGACCGGTCGGCCGCGGCCTGCGATTCCTTCTCCAGGCGGCCGGCGAAGGACTGAGACTCCTGCCGCAGGCGCGCCAGTTCTTCCTCGCGCTCTTTCAGGACGGACTCCCGCTGCTGCCAGCCTTTTTCGAGAGCCTCCTGCTTTTCCTGGTTCTTCTTTTCCAGCAGGCGTAGATCTTCGTCGTACTTGTCCTGCGCTTTTTTGCGCTCTTGCGTCTTCTTGTATTCGAAGTCTTCGATCTCGCGCTGGCGCTGCTTCTTGAGGGCATCCTCCTGCTCCTTGCGCTCGCGCTCCACACGCACGACCTCGTCCTCCCAGGCTGCGCGCCGGCTGGCGATCTCGGTTTCGAGCTGCTGCTTCTCGCGCGCGTAATCCTGAACCATCTGATCGAGCGCCGTGGCGGCCACGTCGATTTTATGCAGCCGCTCCAGTTCCTTACGCTCGAGCGTCACCGCATCCCGCACGGACGCCAGGAGCTGTACTTCCTGTGTCAACTTCCCGGAGACATCCGCCAGTGCCTTGGAAACCTCGAGCCCCAGGCCCGAAACGCGCTGCACAACGGTTTCGACGGAAACTCCTTCGACAAGCTGCCGCACCTCGGTCTCGCGCGTCCGCGCGGCTTCATCGGCCTTGGGGTCCGCGGTCTCACGCGCGGCCTCCGCCTGCTCCCGGATGTCCTCGAATTCCTGCTGTACTTCCACCCTGCTGCGCCTCGCGCGCACGGGTGCTTTCGCTGCTTTTGCCGGCATAGGGGATCCTCTCAGAACCCGTAGGTTAGCAGATCGGAGAGAGCATCGATCAAAGGTGGAAATTCGTCCCGGCTTTGCGGTTGTATCTCTTCACTTCCCGGTCGAGCGCACCGGCTATCATCGAGGGCAACCCACTCGAGTCCTCGCCGTCGGTCCTCTTGAAGTAGACGCTGCCCTTCGCCAGATCATAGCTCCACGGCCATTCGAAGGCCCATGTGGTTCCGGTATCGAGCAAGCGATACGGCTGCTTCTGCCCATCGAGACACAAGGGGCAAGCGTACTTGTCGTCAAGGTCCAGCACGAAGGCGTCGCCGCCTGCATACGCGAGAAACATCAGGCAGCCCATCATGACAATCGTGTTCTCGCCTGCCAATGCTTTGGAGACGATATAGTCACACTCCTTCGGCAGGTTGAGGCTGGTTTTGCGGTCGTCCTGCATTTCAACCAAGAAGCGTAGATTAACAAATCCGGGAAGGGCAGTTCGACGCGTCGGGCCGGAGTGAAGTCCACGAACGCGGTATGCCGATCATGGTGCACTGGTCTTGCTAAACTCGTAAGCGATAGGTCGGCCTTAACCATGTTCGATAGAATCACATTCAACCCCAACCTGATGGGCGGCCGCGCCTGCATTCGCGGAATGCGGATCACTGTTTCGCTTGTCGTCAACCTGGTGGCGAACGGGATGTCGGCCGCCGACATCGTACGAGAGTACTCGGATCTTGAGCCTGAAGAGGTCCGTCAGGCGTTGTCGTACGCCTCAGCTCTAGCAAACGAAGAACTCCATCGATTCTCGAGCCCCGCTGCGTGAAGTTCCTGGCGGACATGGTGTGTCGATGACGACCGTGCTTGCTTTGCGGGAGGTGGGCGAGCAAGTTGTCCATCTTCGCGAAGAGGGTCTCCACACCTTGCCGGACGATAGGATCATTGAGAAGGCGAAGCGCGAAGTACGAGTGATCTTGACGTTCGACCTCGATTTCGGCGAACTCCTGGCCGCGGCCGGCGAGACGGTTCCGAGCGTGATTCTGTTTCGTATGCGTAACGAGACCCCAGCAGCAGTTACGCCCAGGCTCTTTCGAGTGCTGCAGTCATGCAGAGATGCACTGGAGGCCGGGGCCATCGTCATCGTTGAGGATGACGGCTACCGTGTGCGACGGCTACCGATCGCTCCACGGTGATAGCCTCACAGCCCACGCCCGTACTTCCGCCGCATTTCCCCACGCTCTGCGGCTAAAATGAAAAAAGTGCCCTACGATCTCATTGTGATTGGAAGTGGTCCCGGCGGCTACTCCGCAGCCATTCGCGCCGGCCAGTACGGATTGAAGACAGCTCTCGTGGAAAAGCAGGCCAAGCTCGGCGGCACCTGCCTGCTGGTCGGATGCATTCCCACCAAGGCCTTGCTGCATACGGCCGATGTGTGGGAGCGGTTTGTCCACGCGGATAAGGAAGGCATCCTGGTCGACAATCCGCGGCTCGATTACCCGAAGGTGAAGGGGCGCAAGGACGATATCGTCAACAAGCACTCGAACGGCGTCGCCATGCTGCTGAAGCGCGCCAAGGTGGAACGCATCGCGGGCTACGCCACGCTCAAGGGCAATGGCAAGGTCGAGGTGAAGTCGGATGCGGGCGTCCAGACGCTGGAGGCGAAGAACATCATCATCGCGACCGGCTCCGAGGCGCGCATGCTTCCGGGGCTCCAGGCCGATCCGGAATTCATCCTCACGAACATCGAGATCCTCAATCTGGCGGCGGTGCCTAAGAGCCTGGCGATCATCGGCGCGGGCGCGGTGGGCGTCGAGTTCGCGTCCATCTTCAAGCGATTCGGCACCGATGTGACGGTGATCGAGATGCTGCCGCGCGCGGTGCCTGTCGAGGACGAGGATATTTCGAAGGAGTTGGAGCGCGTATTTCGCAAGCAGAAGATTCGCGTCGAGACGGGGGCGCGCGCGGAGAATATCCAGAAGACAGGCAAGGGCGTGACGCTGACGCTGACCACGAGAGACGGCAAGCAGGAGCAACTCGAAACGGAGAAACTGCTGGTGGCGGTGGGGCGGAAACCGAACACGGAGAATATCGGCCTCGAGAACACGAAAGTCGAGCTCGACCGCGGATTTATCAAGGTGGACCAGTTCCAGCAGACGGCCGAGCCGGGCGTGTATGCTATCGGCGACGTAGTGGCGGGCACCCCGCAACTGGCGCACGTGGCGACCCGCGAGGGGATGATTGCAGTGGCCCACATGGCGGGGAAACCGGCGACGCCGATCAACAAGAACCGCATTCCCGGCTGCACGTACACGGAGCCGGGGATCGGGAGCGTGGGGCTTACGGAGGCGCAGGCGCGGGCGCAGGGATACCAGGTGAAGGTGGGCCGGTTCCCGTTCGCGGGCGACAGCCGCGCCACGATTCTGGGAAAGCACGAGGGCTTCGTCAAGGTGGTGGCGGACGAGAAACACGGCGAGATTCTGGGCGTGCACATCATCGGACCGGAGGCGTTCGAGCTGATCGGTGAGGCGGTGGCCGCCATGGAGGCCGAGGCCACGGTGGACGTGATGATGCAGACGATCCACGCGCATCCCACGCTCTACGAAGCCATGGGCGAGGCCTTCAACGCCGTGTACGGCCTGTCGATCAATGCGTAAATGCTGCCTGCGCGAATTGGGGCGCATCCATTACGGTGAGGCTCTGGAGCTGCAGCGGCGGCTGGTGGCGGAGCGCCAGCAGGGGCTTATCGACGATCGGCTTCTGCTGCTGGAGCACTCGCACGTGATCACGCTGGGGCGCAACGGGCACCGCGAGAATCTGCTGGCGAGCGAGGAAATCCTGGATCGCGCCGGGATTTCTTTTTACCCGTCGGACCGCGGTGGCGACGTGACGTATCATGGGCCGGGCCAACTGGTGGGCTATCCGATTCTCGACCTGCGGGAATGGAAGCGCGACGTGGGCGCGTACGTGCGCGCCGTGGAGCAAACCATTATCGATACGCTGGCGGATTACGGGATCGAGGCTGGACGCATTCCCAAGCTCACAGGGGTGTGGGTGGGAGAGCGGAAGATCGCGGCCATCGGAGTGCACATCAGCCGATGGGTGACTTCGCATGGTTTCGCGCTAAACGTGTCCACGGATTTGAGTTACTTCCAGTACATTGTTCCGTGCGGCTTGCAGAAGCCGGTGACGTCGATGGACGCGCTGGGGGTGCGGGCAACGCTGGGAGAGGTTTCGAAAACGCTGGCCGGACATTTCGGCCGCATATTTGATTGCGAGATGCTGCTCGAGAGCCCGGCTCTCGCAGCCCACGAAAGAGAGAGCTGAAGATGACCGACGTCGTGATGCCCCAGATGGGCGAAAGCATTGTGGAAGGAACGCTGACGAAGTGGCTGAAGAAGCCGGGCGATCGGGTGGAGCGCGACGAGCCGCTATTCGAGATCTCGACCGACAAAGTGGACACGGAGATTCCGTCGCCGGCCGCAGGGACGCTGGGCGAACTTCTGGTGCAGGAGGGCGCGACGGTAGGGATCAACACCGTGGTGGCACGGATTGATGAAGGCGGCGCCGCGGCGGCGAAACCGGCTGCTGCGGCTGCGCCGGTTGCTCCGCCCAAGGCAGCTCCGAAGCCTGAGCCGCCGGCTCAGGAGACTGTCCAGGCACCGCCTGTAGAGGACGCGGCGCCCGCCGCTGAGGCCGTTCCCGAGCAGTCCGCCGGCCCGCTTTCGCCGCTGGTGCGGAAGATGGCGCGGGACAACAACCTCGATCTCAGCCGCGTCAAGGGAACGGGCGCCGGCGGAAGGATCACCAAACAGGACGTGGAATCGTACATGGCGCAGACCGCGGCCGGGCAGCCTGTCGCCGCGCCTCCGGCCCCGGTGGCTGCGCGCCCGGCGGTTGCAGCGCCCGCGCCTCCACCCGCCGCGACGCCGGCAGCGGCCGGACCGGCCAAGACGCGCATCGAGCCGCTTAGCACCATGCGCCAGCGGATCGCCGAGCACATGGTGATGTCGAAACGTACTTCGGCGCACGTGACCACGGTTCATCGTGTGGACATGACGGCGGTGGCGAAAACGCGCGAGCGCAACAAGCCGGCGTTCCAGGCGCAGTACGGGTTCTCGCTGACGTACCTGCCGTTTATCACGCGCGCGACGGTGGCGGCGCTGCGGCAGTTTCCGCTGCTGAACGCGTCGCTCGACGGGAACAATATCATTTACCACAACGAGATCCATATCGGGATCGCGGTGGCCTTGGATAACGGGCTGATCGTGCCGGTGATCCGGGCGGCGGACGAGAAGAACGTCCTCGGTCTGCAGCGCTCGATCGTGGATCTGGCCACACGTGCGCGGTCGCGGCAGCTCAAGCCGGAAGAAGTGGCGGGCGGGACATTTTCGATCACGAATTTCGGGAGCTTCGGGAGCCTGATAGGGACGCCGGTCATCAACCAGCCGCAGGTCGCGATTCTAGGAGTTGGGACAGTGGACAAGACGCCGGTGGTGATCGACGATGCGATTGCCATCCGCTCCATCTGCCATCTTTCGCTGAGCTTCGATCATCGGCTGATCGACGGCGCGCTGGCCGACCAGTTCATGACGAAGGTGAAACAGGTCCTCGAGGGGTGGTCGGAGGAAGTGCTATAGCGCACAGCTAGTCGTATCGCAGCGCCGTCATGGGATCGATTCGCGTGGCGCGGCGCGCCGGCACATAACTCGCGATTGCACCCACGGCCAACAACAAAACCCCGACGGCGACAAAACTGACCGGATCGTTCGGCCGCACGCCGAAGAGCAGAGTAGAGAGAAATCGAGTCACGAACAGCGCGCCGCCGATTCCCAGCACGAGGCCGATGGCGGTGAGCGCGAGGCCTTCGCGCAGGACCAGTTTCAAGATATCCCAGCGGCCGGCGCCGAGCGCGATGCGGGTGCCGATCTCCTGCCGGCGCTGGGCTGCTCGACGCGCAAGTGGCGGAGTGCCAGGTTTCGCGTCACCCCGAGCAGCCATGCGCGGAGCGGACCCCGCGTCGAATCGAAGCGGCCGGCGTGGCGCAGCAGCTCGAGGAAACACGCCTGCGCCAGATCTTCAGCAGCCGAGGGGGAGCCCGTCATCCGCAGTGCAAAACCGTAGACGGAGTCCTTGTGGTCCGCGAACGCCTGCCGGAAATCCTGCTCCGTCATGTCCCACTTCATATTGCCAGCAGGGGGCGTCCAGGATACGGGTGAAAGCGGCCGCCCCGAGTATCTCCGGATTATTTACACTGAGAAGCGGCTGGAGGCTGCTATGCGAATGACGCGACGCACCGCCCTAGGCGCGCTGGCGGGAGCGCCTGCTCTTTTGCTCCCGCGCAAATCGGCGGCGCAGGACGATTTGCCGGAGATCGAAAAAGGGCCGTTCACCGGGACCAAAGAATCGCTCGAACATTACGCGATTCCCGAATGGTTCCGCGATGCGAAATTCGGCATGTGGGCTCATTGGGGGCCGCAATCGGGTGTGGAGGCTGGCGACTGGTACGCGCGCAACATGTACATCGAAACGCAGGCGCAGTACAAGTATCACGTGGAGCACTACGGGCATCCGTCGAAAGTCGGATACAAGGACTTGTGTCCGCAGTGGAAGGGCGATCAGTTCGATCCCGACCACCTGATGCAGCTCTACAAGAAAGCCGGCGCGAAATACTTCATGACCATGGGGGTGCACCACGACAATTTCGACTTGTGGAATTCCAAACACCAGCCGCACTGGAACGCGGTGGCCATGGGGCCAAAGAAGGACGTCGTGGGGCTGTGGCGGAAGGCGGCGCAGAAGCACGGGCTGAAGTTCGCTGTCAGCGAGCATCTGTCGAACAGCTACAACTGGCTGGCGGTTTCACACGGTGCCGACAAGAGCGGGCCGATGGCGGGCGTGCCCTACGACGGCAACGATCCGGCTTATGCGGAACTCTATCATCCGTTTCCGAAGGGGCAGCCGATTCCCGCGCAGGCCATGAGCCGGGACGTGCCGCCGGCGTGGAAGCGGCAGTGGTTCCTCCGCATCAAAGACGTGATCGACAACTATCAGCCCGACCTGCTTTACACCGACGGAGGCATTCCGTTCCAGGAGATCGGCTACAAGCTGGTCTCCCACTACTACAACACGATCGCGAAGGCGCATCGCGGCGCGGTGGAAGGGATCTTCACCAGCAAGACGCCGAAGGATTGCGAGACGGGGACGTGCGCGCTCGATATCGAGCGCGGGGTGGCGGACGACATCATGCCCAATCCGTGGCAGACGGATACCTGTATCGGCAATTGGCACTACAAGCGCGACATCAAATACAAGACGCCAAAGACCGTGGTCGACATGCTGTGCGACATCGTCAGCCGGAACGGAAATCTGATGCTCAACATCCCGCTGCCCAACAGCGGCGCGCCCGATGCCGAGGAACTGGCAGTGGTGGAGGGGATCGCGAAGTGGATGACGGTGAACAGCGACGGGATCTACGGCACCCGTCCGTGGAAGGTCTCGGGCAATGGCGCGGCGAAATCGGCGGACCAGAAATTCAACGAGCGCAACCGTAAGGATCTCACGCCCAGCGACGTTCGCTTCACCACGAAGGGCGGCGCGCTGTACGCGTTCGTTATGGGCTGGCCGGAGACCGAGGCGGCGATCCCGATGCTGGGGCTCGGCGGCAAGAACGATGTGGGGAAGATCCAGAGCGTGGAGCTGCTGGGCCATCGCGGCAAGCTGAAATTCACACAGGACGAGCAATCGCTGCGGGTGCAGTTGCCGCCGGAAAAGCCGTGCGAGCACGCGATCGCGTTGAAGATCGCCGGCGCGTGAGATGCGACGGACCCCTTTCCATCTCGCCGCAGTAGTGGTGATGGCCTGCGGGCTGATGGCGGGCGCGCCGCACCCGCTGGCGCCCTTGACGGCGGACGAGATCCGCGAGGCAGCGCGTCTTTTCAAGAGCTCCGGCCGCTTTCCAGCCGGCGCGCGGTTCAGCATTCTGACGCTGGACGAGCCGGCGAAGGAATTGGTGCTGCGCGGCCTCGAAACGCCGCGGCGCGCCTTCGCGGTGATTTATGACGGGCGGTCGAACCGCACCATCGAGGCGGTGGCAAACCTATCGAGCCGCCGCATCGATAGCTGGAAGGAAGTGCCGAACGCGCAACCGCAAGTGGACCAGGAGGACTCGGCGCTGGCGGACAACGTCGTGCGCTCGGACCCGCGCTGGCAGCGGGCGTTGCGCGCGCGGGGCGTGCGGAATCCGAACCGCGTGCTCACCATAGCCTGGACCGCCGGGAATTTCGGACTCCCGGGAACCGAGCGCGCGCGCATCGTGCGGGTACTGGCGTTCGACGGGTCGGCGGGCGAAAACTACTTTGCGCATCCGGTCGAAGGGCTGGCGGCGCATGTCAACCTGACCACCCGGCAGGTGATCGACTTCCTGGATACGGACCGCGACGCGCCCGTGTCGCGCGAGAATTTCGATCTCGACGCGCGCTCGACGGCGCCCCAGCGGGCGGCTCCGGCGGCGCTCACGATCGTACAGCCGAATGGCCCCGGGTTCCAGATCGACGCCGGCGAGGTCCGCTGGCAGAAGTGGCGCTTCCGCTACGCGCTGCATCCGCGCGAGGGCGTGGTGCTCTATACGGCGGGGTATGAAGACGGCGGGCGCGTGCGGCCGATTCTCTATCGCGGGTCGCTTTCGGAAATGGTGGTGCCTTACGGCGATCCGGGCGAGGCATGGTTCTTCCGCAATAGCTTCGACGCGGGGGAACTGGGGCTGGGCGTGCTGGCGAGCTCGCTGCGGGCGGGCGCGGATTGCCCGGCCAACTGCTCGCTGTACGACGCCGTGGTAGCCGAGAGCACGGGCGAGCCGCGCACCATCCCGCGCGCGATCGCGCTCTACGAACGCGATGCGGGCGTGGCGTGGAAGCACGGCGACAACACGCGGCGCGCGCGCGAGTTGGTGCTCTCGTACTTCAGCGAGGCGGGCAATTATGAGTACGGGTTCGACTGGATTTTTCACCAGGATGGCGTGCTCGAAATGCACGTGGCGCTCACCGGCATCATGGCGGTGAAGGGCACGGCCGGCGGTGCGCACGACCCGTACGGCCACATGGTGGCGAAGAATATCGTGGCGCCGCATCATCAGCACTTCTTCACATTCCGCTTGGACATGGACGTGGACGGCGCGCCCGGAAACCGCGTAGTAGAGATGAACAGCGCGGCGGCTCCGGCGGGTCCGCGAAACCCGTATGGCGGCGCATTCGTGATGGAGGAGACGCCGCTGCGCACGGAGCGCGAGGCGCAGCGCAAGATGAATCTGGAGACGGGCCGGCGGTGGATTGTGGAGAGCACGTCGGCGAAGAACGCGCTGGGACACCCCACGGGGTACGCACTGCTGCCGGGGGAGAATGCGGTGCCGTTCGCGCTGCCCGATTCGTGGGTGCGGAAGCGCGCGGGCTTCCTGAGCGCGCACGTTTGGGTGACGCCCTACCGCGCGTCCGAGAGGTATGCAGGCGGCGATTATCCGAACCAGAGCACGGGCAGCGACGGCCTTTCGAAGTGGGCTTCGGAGAACCGGCCGATCGATAACCAGGACGTGGTGCTGTGGTACACGATGGGGATCACGCACAATCCGCGCCCGGAAGACTGGCCGGTGATGCCGGTGCACTCCGCCGGATTCAAACTGGTGCCGTGGGGATTCTTCGCGAAGAATCCGGTGCTGGATCTGCCGTTGGGAAGGTGATCGGGCGCTGATCCTATTGCTTCCCGCCAGCCTGCGAAGCCTGGGTTTGGATCAACCGGTCGATCGGCGAGGGTTGCGGATCGAGTGCGGCGCAGGCTTTCAAGTACGCAACGACATCGCCGCCATCCATGGGAAGTTCCAGCCGCTTGCCGCGGTGGATGGCGTAATATTTCGTGCCTTCGACGATCAGGGCGGCGGCCGGTCCGCCGATCGCCTTCGACATACCGACGTCGATCGCGATCACCTTGCCGCCGAGCCGCGGAATCACCGCGGGCTGGATGGTGTGGCCAATCACAATATGGCGGACGCCGAAGGATTTCAACACCTGGTTCACCTGTTCCTCGAGCGCCGGAGACTCCGGCAGATCGGCCAGGCCGCGGTACCAAAGCGGGCCGTCGGGGTCCACGATCATCCCATTGTCGAGCTTGCTGAAGTCCAGCAGCTCGTCGCGTATTTCGTTGTTGATGTCTTTCAGCGAACTCTGCGCGTACTTGGGGCTGATGCCGCCATGCAGGAAGATCAGGTCGTTGATGCGGACGATCGCGTTGTGCTGCCGCAGCCATTTGCCGTACCTGCCCTCGGGTTCGAACGCCTGCCGCTGGTCGCGCCAGCCCACCGGGTGGCCTGGCATATCTTTCGAATTCGGCTTGCGGTAGGAAGCAAACTCCGCGTCCGAGGCGTAGCGCAGATCCCCGTACATGTTCATCGTCTCGTGATTGCCGAGGAGCGCGTGGATGCGGCCGCCGGCCTTCTTCGCCTGAGGCTCGAGCTCCATAAGCAGGTCCATCACCTTGCGGGAATCGGGACCGCGGTCGGGGATGTCGCCGACCTGCACCAGGTGCGTCTTGCCGCCGGACCAGTGCATCGACTGATCGATCGTCTCGGCCGCGCGCAGGATGCTGACGAACTGCTCGTAATCGCCGTGGACATCGCCGACGGCGACAATGCGCGGCACGTTTGGAAACGTGTCCTGGCCGAGGAGCGGCAGCGCCACTACGGCCGCCAGGAGCACGGGGAATATGCGGCGCGTCCACATGAGCGTACGATATCAGCTTATGCCGAATGGCTGGCCAGACGCTACTTGAACCGCGGGCGGGACGCGGTGTGCAGTATACTTCCTGACAAGGCACTCCGATGAATAATTCAACGCGACGCAGATTCCTTCAAGCCGCGGCGATCGCTCCGGCCATCCTGCGGGCCGACGACAAGGCCGGCGCCAAGCGGCCGGTCGTGGGCTCCGGCGATCACACCTACGAGGTCTTTCACGACTGGGGCGAACTGCCGGCCAACATCCAATACGGCAACACGCACGGCGTGGTGGAGGATTCGCAAGGGCGCATCTACGTCCACCACACGGTGAACGCGGCCAGCGAGAGCTTCGATTCCATGGTGGTGTTCGATGCCAAGGGAAAGTTCATCAAGTCGTGGGGCGCAGTGTTCAAGGGGGGCGCGCACGGGCTGCACATCCGGAAAGAGGGGAGCACCGAATTCCTCTACCTGTGCGACACAAGGCGCGGACTTGTCGTGAAGGTGACGCTGGATGGCGAAGAAGTTTTCAGTTTTGGCTATCCGGACCACTCGGACGCGTATAAACCCGGGCCGGACGGCAAGAAACTGAAGTATAGCCCCACCAACCTGGCGGTCGCGCCGAACGGCGATCTCTACGTCGGCGACGGCTACGGGTCAAGCTTCATCAACCAGTACAGCTCCAAAGGCGAGTACATCCGCACTTTCGGCGGCAAGGGCAAGGAGCCCGGACAACTGGATTGCCCGCACGGAATCATCATTGATACGCGCGGCGCGGAGCCGGTGCTGACGGTGGCGGATCGTACTAACAACCGGATCCAGCGGTTCACGCTCGATGGCAAGCATATCGAATTCGTCTCCGGCACCAATCTGCCGTGCCACTTCAACTTCTTCAAGAACGGCGACGTGGTGATTCCCGACCTGGGCGCGCGCGTGACGTTGATGGATCGGAATAACAAGGTGATCGAGCACCTGGGCGACGATTCGGAGACCAAGTGGCGCTCGACGCGAACCATGACGCGCGATCATTTCACGCCAGGCAAATTCGTGGCCCCGCACGGCGCGTGTTTCGATCGTGAGGGTAATATCTTCGTGGTGGAGTGGGTGGAAGTGGGGCGCGTCACCAAGTTGCAGAAGGTGTGAAGTGGCCTAGCAGGAGCGGTGAGCGAAGAGCACGCCACGAGCTACTGACCGTCTGACGCGGCGACCGACTTTCTAGATGCTTCGCATACTCAGCTCAGATCTGTGGTCAGAGATTGGCCGCCTAACAAAACGCCGCGGCGTACGACGCGCGGCTGTCGCTTACGTCTCGACCGACGTCCCAGTTGCTTTCCGGGTTGGTGACAAATTAATTGTCAATGCGTCAGACGATGCAATTCGAGCTGGACAGACCAGTGCAGCGGTATTGAGTGCCGCTTTCTCTCAAGGCGCAGCGCTCTTCAGCAATCCGAATCTCCATGCAAAGGTTCTCGTTGTAGGCGGAGTTGCCGTGGTCAGTTCAGCAAATCTGTCGCAATCTTCACGAGAGGTGCTACACGAAATCGGAATTGTTACGGATGATCCGGAAATCGTAGGCGGCGCAACTCAGTTTGTCGAGCAGTTGGCGCAGGAGTCCATCAGAATGGACGCGTCGTTCATAGAGCGGATCCGGGCAATCCCAGTGGTCCGACGCCGTCACGTGGGTACGAAGGGTCGCCAAAAGCGGGTTCACGTCCGTGGCGGTAGGACCTGGATCCTCGGACTCTCCGAGGATCCTGTGTACCCCGGCAAGCAAGAGGAGGTTGAGCGCATCAACGAGTCCGTCACTAGCGAAGCTGAGAGGGGAGAGGAAGTGGATTGGTTCTGGTGGTCCGGTAAGAGATCACGGTTTCTCCATCTGGCCAAGGTCGGCGACCGAATCATTTCACTGTATCGGCCTCGACAATCTGACAAATCGACCCGCACTGTGAGAGTATATCGCCACTGCGTGATCAAACGTATTTTCCGTGAGCGCGGCTGCTCGGCGACAACGTACCACATCGCCTCGCGATCAGATGCGGAGAAAACGCGTCTTAGCTGGAGTCGATTCTTGGTCCTCGCGAAGAAGGCAGGGGTGCGGGGCAGGTTCAGCGTCGACTCCGCGCGAGAGATTCCATCTGAGCAGTCCACGGCACTGCATACGTTGTGGGGGCAGCTCGGCCAATGACCCGAATTCAGCGGTGAGTAATCCGATGGACGAGAGGACCTCTAGCAGCCTGTGGTAAAGGTGGGTTTTTCTGAGCGAAGACCTTCGAAAAACGCGCACGAGGGGAGATGACTAAGTAACGTCACCACTCGTCAAAAGGTTACCGCTCGCTGCCGTCGTGCGATGTTAATTCCGAGGCC
>JBGPHT010000139.1:0-19907 GCA_041484525.1 Bryobacteraceae bacterium
CGGCCTCGGAATTAACATCGCACGACGGCAGCGAGCGGTAACCTTTTGACGAGTGGTGACGTTACTTAGTCATCTCCCCTCGTGCGCGTTTTTCGAAGGTCTTCGCTCAGAAAAACCCACCTTTACCACAGGCTGCTAGTGTCGCGACGGTTGCGGGTTTCGCGTAGGTCGCCCGGAGCATCCCCGGATTCTTTCCGGTGCATCGCGGATTCTTTCCCGGAGCACCCGCGGATTCTTTCCGGTTCGATACAGTAGGGAACGGGTCGATAACCGGCCTCCCATGAGAAAAGTATGACCGTGCTCCTGTCCGTCTCGCCGAAGTTCCGGCCTGTCCTCGACCCCGGATTTGTTCCCGCGTCCCTGTGGAATCGGGCCTACCGCGCGGCTGTGGGTCCGAATGGCAGGCCGCTGGCGATCGCGCTCGAACGCAGCGACGGTTCCGTCTCCGTGTTTCGCACGACGGTTCTAGCTGGAGCGGCGGAACTCAACAACCGCTACGCGGAGCGGCTGCTGAAGTTTCTGCTGTGGCAAAAGGGCGGCCACCGTGTTACAGTCGCTGGCGATTCGGAGATTGCCGATCACCTGCGCGCCGTCTATGCGCCCACCGGGGCGCGCACATTCGACTTCCAGTTCATGGGGGACCGCGTTTACGGGCGGCCGATGGAGATCGTGAGCACCGCGTTCGATTCGGTCCCGGACGAGAAGGAGACCGCGGCGCCGCTGGGTCGCCACCTGAACGGCTTCCGCATCGGTTTCGACCTGGGCGCGAGCGATCGCAAATGCGCCGCCGTGGTGGACGGGCGCGTGATATTCAGCGACGAAGTGGCGTGGAATCCGAGCGCGCAGGCCGATCCGCAGTACCACTTCGACGGCATCCACGATTCGCTGAAACGCGCCGCTGCGAAACTGCCGCGCGTGGACGCTATCGGCGGCAGTGCCGCGGGTGTGTACGTCAACAACGAAGTGCGGGTGGGGTCGCTCTACCGGGGTGTGCCGCAGCACCTGTTCGATAGCCGCGTGCGGCGGCTGTTCTTCGAACTGCAGGCGGTCTGGGGCGGGGTGCCGTTCGAAGTCGTGAACGATGGTGAAGTGACGGCGCTTGCGGGGTCGATGGCGTTGCACGACAACGCGGTGCTCGGTGTGGCGATGGGGAGCAGCCTGGCGGCGGGATTTGTGACGCCGCAAGGAACCATCACCACCTGGCTCAACGAGCTGGCCTTCGTGCCCGTGGATTACCGCGAGGATGCGCCTGCCGACGAATGGTCGGGCGACCGCGGCGTAGGCGTGCAGTATTTCTCGCAGCAGGCGGTGGGACGGCTGCTGGCGCCGGCGGGAATCGAACTGCCGGCGGAAATGCCGCTTCCCGTCAAGCTGGAGCAGGTGCAAAAGCTGGCGGCTGCGGGCGACGAGCGGGCGCTCCGGATCTACGATACGATCGGCGTCTACTTCGGCTATACGATCGCGACCTACGCGGATTTCTACGACTTCCGCAACCTTCTGGTGCTGGGCCGCGTGCTCACGGGCGAGGGTGGCGACCGCATTCTTCAAGGGGCGGCCGAGGTGCTGAAGCAGGAGTTTCCCGAACTCGCCCCGCGCATCCGTTTTCATATTCCCGACGAGAAGGAGAAACGGCACGGGCAAGCCATCGCGGCCGCCAGCCTGCCGGCGATCGAGGTCCAGGAGAGAGTTCATGCGGTTTCATAATTCCAACGCAGACTTGTTTGTTCCCGATGGCACGGCGCCCGAGGCGGCACTCGCACGCACCACTCACCTATGCCTCGCGGCGCATCAGGACGATATCGAAATCATGGCTTACCACGGCATCGCCGAGTGTTTCGGGGCGAAGGACAAGTGGTTCACCGGCGTGGTCGTGACCAACGGCGCGGGCAGTCCGCGCTCCGGCATCTATGGCGATTACAACGACGAGCAGATGCAGCGCGTGCGTCTGATCGAGCAGCGCAAGGCTGCTTACGTAGGCGAATACTCGTGCCAGATCCAGCTCGGATTCTCGAGCGCGCAAGTGAAGAATCCGAATGAGACGGCCGTGGTGGACGACCTGCAGCGGATCCTGAGGGCGACCCAGCCGGAAATCGTCTACCTGCACAATCTGGCGGACAAGCACGACACCCATATCGGGGTGAGCCTGCGCGCGATGGCCGCGCTGCGTGCGGTGGAGACGAAGCCGAAGAAGGTTTACGGCTGCGAGGTGTGGCGCGATCTGGACTGGATGCTGGATGACGACAAGCAGGTGCTGCCGGTGTCGGCGCGCTCGAATATCGCGGCGGCCTTGGTGGGCGTCTTCGATTCCCAGGTGACCGGCGGCAAGCGGTACGACCTGGCGACCGCGGGGCGCCGCCTGGCGCACGCGACCTACTTCGCTTCGCACGGCACGGACCAGGAGAGCGCGCTCTCGTTTGCGATGGACCTGACGCCGCTAGTTGAGGATCCGGGACTATCGATTGCGGATTACGTGGTCGGTTTTGTGGATCGATTTCGGCAGGATGTGGCGCGGCGTTTACGCTGACCGCTTGCCGGCCGCGCGGGCATTGCGGGCCAGGTAGGTAGTCCACCAGATCTCCTGGCCGGGAGCGTCGAACTCCTCCTTCCACAGCTTGCGGAACTCGGCTGCCAGGCCAGTGGCGCGTCCCTCGAGGTGATTCTTGACGCGCGTGCGCTGCGGTGAATGCTTCATCATTTTGGACAGGCGCTCGCCGGCTGTCACGCTGTCGTTCACCTCGCCGAGTATCTGCTGCACTTTCCGCAGCACGGCCAGGCGTGAATCGAGTCCAGGGCCGTAACAACTGCGGAACAGCTCAAGCGTGTAGCGCAGGCGCTTGGTGGCGAGCCGGAGACGATGCAGTTTCGCGGGTGACCGATCGGCGGCCAGCAGGTCGCGGGCGCGCGTGAAATAATCGGAAACCAGCGGCGGCAGTTTACGTTTTGCGTTGACGGCCGCGCCCGCCCGGTCGTCCCATTGGATATGTTGCGCATGCTTCATGATTCACAGCTCCAGGGCGGCGCGCCACTTCCGCGAGAAGCCGCGCTTGTTCCAACGCCGGATCTCCCCCAGCAGCCCACGGCCGTTTTTTTGGCGTTCCGCTTTCAGCCGCGCAACAATTGCCGCGCGACCCGGGATGCCGGCCTTTTCCAGCATCTCGATCGCGATGTCGCGATCGCGAACCCTCCCGGCGGCGCGCAGCAGGCCGGCCAGTTGGCGCCGGCATTGCTTCCAGGAATCGCCGGGGTAGCACTGAGAGAAGACGCGCAGGCAGCGGCTGAGCCGGCGAATGGCCACGCGCAGATCGTGGATCGAATCCGGGTCGCTCGATCTGGCTGCGCGGGTCACCTGGAATGCCAGGCGGCGCAGCAGAATCGCGGTATGCAGCCGAGCATAGTCCAGCATGTCACCCCTTCGCCTTCACCACCGCCAGCGGCCGGTTGTAGATCTGGTGGAACGCCTCACCCGCCCGCTCCGCGCCCCACTGTTCCAGATCGACGTCGCCGTTCGACTGGATTTGGAGCACCACTTCCCCGTCACGCACCCGGCACTCTACGCTGGCGATACGCTGGCCGCGGCTGCGGTCCAGGTTATCCGCCAGCCGCAGGATGGGAATCATCATCATTAGAGTACGCTTTTCCTCGGCGGTGAGCGTTTGATACGCGCTGTGTTCGGTCCGGGGCAACGCCTTGCGGTGATATCGGCAAAGGGTGGCGATCATGAGGCGCTCGCGGTCGGTGAAGCCGGCTAGGTCCGAATTGCTCACTACATAATACGAATGCTTGTGGTGGCTGGCGTCGCTGACGAAGTGGCCGACGTCGTGCAAATATGCTGCGGCTTCGAGCAGTTTGCCGCAGGCGGGTGGAAGTGCGTGCACCGGCTGTAGCGCTGTGAACAGCAGGCCGGAAATGTTGGCGACCTTGCGCGCGTGCTCCACTGCCACGCCGTAGCGGCGCCCCATCCCTTCCACTTCGCGACGCTGATCGCGGCTCAGCCGGGAAAGCTCGGCGCCTACGTTGCGCGCCGCCAGATCGGCGATGATGCCGTCGCGCACGCCGGCCCGCGAGTAGTACACGGCGGGAAGGCGGAACTCGATCAGGAACCGCAGCAGCACCGCGACTCCCGGCACGATAATCTCCGCGCGCCGCGGCCCGATGCCGGTCACTTTGCGGCGTCCCGCAACATCCAGCGGAGCCATCTTGCCGTAAAGTTTCCGTACCTGGGCGGTGGAGATGCGGAGGCGGTCGATTCCGTCCCGCTTGGTGCGAGGCACGCGGGCCACGGCGCTCGCCACCGCCGCGGCCGTGGCCGAGGTGGCGATCACGCGCTCCCACTTCGAGTTTCCCAGCCGCTCGATGGCGCCTTCCAGCTTCGCCTGGATGTACTCATGCATCTGGTGAAGTTGCAGCGTGGAGGGCGGGTCGCGCTTGAGAAACATTTCGCGCAGGCGCACGGCTCCCAGCGGTTTCGAAAATGCCTCGCGCAGCCGGCCGCCTTCCCCGGCGATGATTTCTGCGCTGCCGCCGCCGATATCGATGATCAGAACGCGCTTGCCGGCCTGCGGCCAAACGCTCTCCACACCCAGGTGAATCAAGCGCGCTTCTTCGCGGCCGGAGATGATTTCGACGGGCGCCCCCACGGCGTCCGAAGCGCGTTTCAGAAACTCCTGCTGGTTGCTGCTGTCGCGGATGGCGCTGGTGGCGACGGCCCGCACCCCCACCACTTCCAGTTTTCGATACAGCGCCGCCATGCGCGCCAGCACAACGCAAGTGGCCTTCATGGCGTCTTCGCTGACGACGCCGTTGCCGAAAACGCTTTCTCCCAGGCGCGTCACCTCGCGATCGGACGCCAGGATGCGGGTGGGCTGGCCGGACGAGACTTCGGCGGCTTCCATGCGAATCGAATTGCTGCCGATATCGATGGCCGCGTAACGGGGCATCCCTCCATGCTAAAACTTTCCGGCGCTCGGGCGGTTGAAAAAGGATGATTCCCCCGACACCGATACGACCGGGGGCTTTCCCCCATTCTCGAGTGGGCGCAGTCGCGGCTGCACCGCGCGCTGCCGGTGGACTGTCTGGCGCGAAAGGCTGCGATGTCCCCACGCACGTTCGCCCGGCGTCTCCGGCAGGAGACGGGAACTAAGCCGACCGCGTACCGGCGGCGCTTCTCGACGGCGAATTGAAGTACCGAAGCCGCCGCGCCTCATAATCCCGGAGAGCGAACCGTTCGACGGGCTTTCTGCTATTCTTAAGTCCACATCTAAAATTTGTAACCACGAAGAGCGTTGCCTTTCAATTCTGGCGGCAACCCCCTCTGAGTCCGAGCCTACGAGTTTTTCCTGCGCAAGGTGAGCTCTCAAATGTCGCTATCGCTCGCGGGACCCCAGACGACCATCCTCGTCGCTGAAGACGATCGCGACGTTTTGAAAGTCGTCAGCGTGATGCTGAAGCGTGCGGGTTTTACGGTTTTGGCGGCGCGCAGTGAGGCCGAGGCCGCCGGCTTCGTCCGCGACTATCGAGGGACAATCCATCTGTTCCTGGCGGATGTGGATATTCCGGGCACGACGGGCCCGGACCTCGCCAACAGGTTCAAGGAGACGCGGCCGGAACTGCGCGTAATACTGATGTCGGGTTACGCCGATGAAGACCTCCTCACTCTCGCCTACGGTTGGCGCTTTCTCTGTAAGCCTTTTCTGCCCGCAACCCTGATCGCTGCCGTGACCGAAGTTTTGCAAACCGCGACGAGCGAGCAGACTGCGGACGGGATCGAGACGTGCCATGCGGTGGCAGGCTCGGCGCGTATCCTTTCCCAAGACTCGTAGTAAACACTACCCGAAATCCGAAAGATGCCCGCGGCGTTGGCGGCACGAATCCGGCGACGAAAGCATGGGACACTCGTGGGGATGAGTTCGGGGCGCGTTCGATATCTGGTAGTGGCATTCGCGGTGGCCTTGGCCGGCGTAACCTACCTGGACCGCGTCTGCATTTCGGTGCTGGCGCCTTCCATCATGCGGGATCTGGGGCTGTCGCGCATCCAGATGGGATACGTCTTCAGCTCGTTCACGTTCGCGTATGCGCTCTTCGAAATCCCGACGGCGTGGTGGGCCGACCGCATCGGCAGCCGGCGCGTACTGACGCGGATCGTGGTGTGGTGGTCCGGCTTCACGATGCTGACGGGCGCCGCCTTCAGCTATCCGGCGCTGCTGGCCGTGCGTTTCCTCTTCGGCGTGGGCGAGGCGGGTGCGTGGCCGAACGCAGCGCGCGTGTTTTCGCGTTGGATTCCGGCGCGCGAGCGCGGGCGCGTCCAGGGAATCTTCTTCGCCGGCGCACATCTGGCGGGCGGGCTCACGCCGGGAGTGGTGGCGTGGCTTGCCACCTTCCTTCCCTGGAGAATGGTCTTCTTCTCTTTGGGGTTTGTGGGGCTGGCGTGGGCAGCGTCGTGGTACCGGTGGTTTCGCGATGAGCCGCGCGAGCACAGCTCGGTTACGCCCGCAGAGGTCGAGCTCATCGAAAAGGAGCGGGGCCTGCCGGCGGCGCACGGCCATGGCGGGTGGCGCGAGGTTTTCGGAACACGCAGCCTGACGCCGCTGTGCCTGCAGTACATGGCCAACACGTACGGCTTCTATTTTTTCATTACGTGGCTGCCGAGCTATTTATCGAAAGCGCGCGGCATGCAGACGGCGGAACTGGCGATCTTTTCGGGGCTGCCGCTGCTGCTCAGCGTGGTGGGCGATATTACCGGAGGCATGACTACGGATGCGCTCTCGCGACGTTTTGGCGTGCGCATCGGCCGCTGCGCCCAGGGGGCGGCCGCCTATCTGTTGGCGGCGGCGATGATGCTGGCGGGGACTTTGTGCGCGGATCCCAGGCTGGGCGGAACGCTCATCGCGGTAGCCGGTGCGTTGTCGATGTTCACGCTGGCGCCGAGCTGGGCCACAGCGATCGATCTCGGCGGGCAACGTGCCGGGGTGATGTGCGCCACCATGAACACAGTCGGTCAGATAGGCGGAATCCTCAGCCCGATCGTGCTGGCTTACGTGGTGGACCGGTATGGCAATTGGAGTTTGCCGCTGCACATTCTGTCGGGCTTTTATCTGATGGCGTCGGTGATGTGGCTGATTATTCAGCCACACCGCGCCGACCGGGTCTCATCCGCACAGGCCTAAATCCCCAGTCGCGCACGGCGCGCCAACTCGTCCAGTGTCTGGTTCGTACGCGGCTGATAATCTTTCAGCGGCAGTATCCGCTCATGAATGGCGTCCAGCAGCCAGGCCGGTTGCGGGAAGAAGAGCGCTTCCAACTCCGCCGCCGGGGTGATCCAGTTGCGAGAGCCGATGACCACGGGCGGGCCGTCCAGATCGTCGAAGCAAAGTTGCGTGAGGTTCGCTGCCACAGTGTGCATGATGGAGCCGCGCTCGACCGCGTCCGTCGCCAGCAACACCTTGCCGGTTTTGCGGACAGATGCCACCAGCGGCGCGTAGTTGAGCGGCACGGCGGAGCGTAGGTCGACCACCTCCGCCGAGAGCCCGAAGCGCGATTGCAACTCATCGGCGGCGGCGATGGCGGTATAGAGCGCCGGTCCGAGTGTCACGATGGTCACGTCGCTGCCGCTTCGTTTGACAGAGGGCTCGCCCAAATCGATCTCGTAGTAGCCCTCGGGTACGCCGTCCTCGACGAACATCTCACCGTAGTCGTAGACCTTCTGGCTTTCGAAAAAGATGACGGGATCGGTGCCGGCGAGGGCCGCGTTCATCATTCCCTTGGCATCGAACGGGGTGACCGGATAGACGATCTTCAGCCCGGGGACGTGGTGCACCAGCGCCGTCCAATCCTGAGAATGCTGCGCCCCGTACTTGGCGCCGACCGAGATGCGGAGGACGACGGGCATAGTGAGCTGGCCAGCCGACATGGCTTGCCATTTGGAAAGCTGGTTGAAAATCTCGTCGCCCGCCCGGCCCATGAAATCCGCGTACATCAACTCGGCTACCACGCGGCCACCCTCGAGCGCGTAGCCCACGGCGGCGCCGACGATGGCGGCTTCGGAAATAGAAGAGTTGAACAGGCGGTGGTACGGGAGTGCCTCCGTGAGGCCGCGATAGACAGCGAAGGCGCCGCCCCAGTCGCGATTCTCTTCGCCGAATGCGATCATCGTGGGATCGATGGAGAAGCGGTGGAGCATGGCCTCGAAGATGGCGTCGCGGACGTTGTACGCCTTCATCTTCGGCACCGGTTTGCCTTCGTGCGTGGGCGTGCGGATCTTGCCGCGGATCTGCTGCACACGAGGATTTTCGGCGAGGTCGTGGAGGAACTCGGGCGCGCGGTCGTCGAACTTTTCGACTCGTTGATTGCTGAACATGACGGAGCCGACCAGCTCCGAGTCAACGGGCACGCGCGGGCTGGCGTCGAGGTCGACAGCCAACTGGAACATGTCGAAGATGGCGGCTTCGACGCTTGCCCTGGCGGCATCGAGGGCGTCTTCCGTCACCACTTTGCTCTCGATGAGTTTGTGCCGGAAGGCGCGAATGGAATCGGCTTGCTGCCAGCGCTCGATCTCTTCCTTCGAACGGTAGCTCGAGGCATCGGAGGGCGAATGGCCGCTGATGCGGTACGTGACGGTGTCGAGCAGCACTGGCCCGCGGCCTTCGGCGAGCACTTGCTTCTTGCGGCGGAAGGCGTCGATGACGGGCAAAGGGTCGTATCCGTTCACGCGCTCGGCATGCATCTGGTCGGGATTGACGCCGGCTCCCACGCGCGCGATGTGCCCGACGCCCATGGTCTCGCCGATGGGCTGCCCACCCATGCCGTAAAAATTATTCATGCAGTTGAAAATGATAGGCAGGCCGCCGCCCAGCGACTCGTCCCAGAGTTTGCGGTACTGGTCCATGGCGGAAAACGTGATGCCTTCCCACACGGGACCGCAGCCGAAAGAGGCATCGCCGATGTTGGCGACCACGATTCCGGGCTTGCGATTGACGCGCTTGAATAGAGCGGCTCCGGGGGCGACGGATCCGGAACCGCCCACGATCGCGTTGTTTGGATAGATGCCGAAAGGCGCGAAGAACGCGTGCATGGAGCCGCCCAGGCCGCGGTTGAATCCGGTTTCGCGCGCGAAGATTTCGCTGTAGGCGCCGTAGATGAAGAAGCGCAGCGCCAGTCCCTTCACGTTCCCCTGGTAGCCCTTTTCCACGGGGCGGAGAAGCGCACCGTCGCGGTAGGACTGCATGATGCCGGTGAGTTGCGCGTCGCTCATTTGCCGGATGGCGGAAAATCCCTTGGCCAGAATTTCCCCGTGGCTGCGATGCGAACCGAAGATGTGGTCTTCGGGCGCGAGCGAGAATGCCATGCCGACGGCGGCGGCTTCCTGCCCGATGGAGAGGTGCGCCGGGCCGGCGTGATTGTACGCCACTCCCTTATAGGACCCTTTTGTCTTGATCTCGTTGAGAACCGTTTCGAACTCGCGGATCGCGCACATGTCCTGCCAGATACTCAGGAAGTCATCGGGGGAGTAGGCGGCGAGCTCCTCCTGGATGGACTTGCGATAGGCATTCACGGGAATGCTGGAGAAGTCGATGGTCTCGCTGGCAAAGACCTTTTCGGGTTCGATGAGAATGGATTTGGGCATTCCGGGTGGCTCCTAGTGGGTGCGCATCAGAGCGGGCATAGCGATTCCACGGTTTCGATTCTGTCTCGGAGGACTTGCAGGAAGCGGGCGCCGGGCGCGCCGTCGATCGCCTGGTGGTCGCAGGTGAGCGAGAGTCCGATGGCATCGACGAAGGCGACTTGACCGTGGCGGCGCACCGGCTTCAGTTGGATGGCGCCGACCCCGAGAATCGCGACCTGCGGCGGGTTCAGAAGCGGCGTGAAAGACTCGATACCGAGGTTGCCCAGGTTGCTGATGGTGAAGGTGGCGCCGGTCAGGTCATCGGGGGATATGTTCCCCGCGACAGCCTGGGCAGCGAGTTCCTTCGCGCGCAGGGCGAGCTCGTCGATGGCCAGCAGATGGGCGTTGCGGATGACGGGAACCAGCAGGCCGCGGGGCGTGTCGCAGGCGAACCCCATGTGGACGTCCGAATGCTCGTGGATCTGGCCGTCGATGTATACGGCGTTGAGGGACGGGACGTCGAGCAGCGCGTCGATGGCGCAATAGGTGACCAGATCGTTGATGTTGATGGCGGTCAGGCTGGGCGTGGTCTTGATGCGTGCGCGCAGCGCGAGGAGGCCGGTGGCGTCCGCCGAGGTGTGAAGCGTGTACTGCGCAGTGGAGGACAACGACTCGCGCATGCGCCGGGCGATGCGGTCGCGGATGTTGGAGGCGCGGGCGGGCTTCGGCGGGGCGGCGGTGTGGAGTCGGCGGAGGTCGGATTCGAGGACGCGGCCGTTGGGGCCGGAGCCGGTGACGGCGCGGGCGTCCAAGTTGTGCTCCGCGGCAAAGCGCCGCGCTCGGGGGGAAAGGTTCGTGGTCGCGGGACGGGGCTTTTCGGCGGGGGGCATTTCGGGGACAGGCAACGAAATTCCGCGCGAAGGCGGCGCGGAAGTTTCGGAGCCTGTCCCCGAAATGCGGTTCACGGTTTCGCCGGGGGCGCCGACTACGAAGAGAGTAGTGAAGACGGGGACCAGCGCGCCTTCGTCGAAGTAGGTCTCGAGCAAGGTTCCGTCAACAGGGGCGGTGAGTTCGAAGGTGGCTTTGTCGGTCTCGATCTCGGCAACCAGGTCGCCGGCGGTGACGGCATCGCCCTTGTGCTTTACCCACCGGCTGATCAGGCATTCTTCTACCGTGTTGCCGAGTTTCGGAACCTCGACCGGAGTGGCCATCTAACGGAAGCTCTCCATCAACTTCCACCCCACTTCGCAGAACTGGCTGAGCGTTCGCTGGGTAGGGCCGAAGCCGACGAATTCGCTCGGGGCCATGCCGTCCGGCTCGTAAGCGCGCACGAACTCGGGCATCCGGCGAAGGCGGTCGAGCACATCGGCGGCCACCGGATTCTGGATGCGCTCTTCGTGCGGATAGTCCTGCGAGACAAAGGGACCCTGCCACGCCGGATGAATCGACATCACGAGGTCGGCGCCGGCCAGTTCGGTGAGATGGTAGTAGCCACGCAGGGCTGCGACCAGTAGGACCGCGTCATAGCCACGGTCCTTGTAGATCGCGTAGGCGCGCTTGGTAACGGCCAAGCCGGCTTGGCGGATATCGGACTCGTCGACGCCGGCCTGATTGTCGTGCTCGACTTCGCGGAGGTAATCGTCCAGGCGGCCGATCATGATCACGGCGAAGCACTTCCCGGGCTCGACCCCCTTTTCGCGCGCACGGCGGATTCCGGCGCGGTGCCGCTCCGCGATCGCAACCACCTGCGGCACTGTGAAGCTGACGGTGGCCGTGACCGTGATGCCCTCGGCGACACAGTCCTCGAGCACGTCGAGGCCGGCGGCGGTCGCGGGCAGCTTGACGGCGATGTTGGGCGCCCACGCGTGGAAGCGTTTCGCCATCGGGTACATGCAGTCGCGATCGCCGGCGCGCACCGGGTTGACCTGGGAGCAGACAAAGCCCGAGCGTCCCCCGGCGGCCTCGAATTGGGGCAGCAGTTTCCGGGCCGCATGCGTCACGGGAATGTGCATCAGGGCTTCGGCTTTTTGCTCGGGCGGCAGATTGCGCGCGAGCACGTCGTCGATATCCGGGGCCCACAGCGTGCGGCCGGTCTTCAGGGCCGCGATCGAGAGGAAAGGATTAGTAGTGACGCCCACGGCGCCGCGTTCCAGTCCGAGGTCCAGCTCGGCGGCTTCGGCGGAGTCATGCCACCATTTGGTGGGCGTGTTTTCGATGACCCAGTTGAGGTAGGTTTGGCTCACGATCGTGTCCTCAGTATAGTGCAGGAGCCGGTGGCTTTTCGTATCCGCGAAATTCCAGTCTAACTGGTCCTTGCCCGGCGCCAACGCGCGGCGCAATACCGTTGCGTATGGCGCAATGCGGCCTGCATGCGCGCGAACGGAATGCTATCAAGCAGTTGAAGGGAAAGTCAAGCGGCGGGCGGCCTGCCTGGTTTTCTCACGTTCTACGCGGCGTGAATGTGCCGATAACGAGTTCACACGTTAGCGTTACAGAATTTTCTTGACTTCGCACGAATCGCCTGATAATATGCCGTTCGCAGTCACGCAGGCCGTATTGCGCCATACGCAATACCCATGTTTGCTCGTGGGAGTGGGGAGTGAGTGAGTAAGGGGATTATTTAGAGGAGACCACCATGAAGAAGGTATTGGTTTTTCTTGTGCTTGTGGTACTGCTGGCCGCGGTCGTGTCCGCGCAGCAAGGTTCCACAGGTACCATCGCCGGTACTGTGTCCGATCCGAGCGGCCAATCTATTCCTGGCGCGAAGGTCAAGCTGCGATTCGAACTCAATGGGGAAGAGCGCTCGGAGGTCACAAACGAATCGGGCGACTTCTTCTTCGGGGCGCTGACGCCCGGAGTCTATACAGTCCGCGTTGATGCAGCGGGATTCCGGCCGCTCGAGCAGAAAGGCAACGTACTCGCGGCTGCCACCCGTCTGGCTTTGGGCAAACTGCAACTCGAAGTCGGGAGTGTGACGGAGTCGGTTCTCGTCACGTCGCAAGGCGCGGCGGTGGCGACCACGACATCGGCACAAGCGGCAACGATCGACAGCAAACAGATGGACCTGATTGCGGTCAAGGGCCGCGATCCGATGTCCGTGTTCAAGACGCTGCCCGGCGTTCAGATCCTGGCCGATCAGGATACGTGGGGCGGCAGTTTTCAGTCGACGGTCCCGACTTTCCAGGGCCGCGGCGGCAACACGGTTTATACCGATGGGGTGAACGGCGGTGACGGCGGCGGCGGCGGTAATTTCAGCGGCATCACCAGCATCGACGCCATCGCCGAAGTCAACGTTCAGGCGAATTCCTACACGGCCGAGTATGGCTTCAAAGGCGGCGCGCAGGTCAACATGGTCACCAAGCACGGCGGCCAGGACTTTCATGGCACCGCGGCGTATTACAAGCGCCATGAGGAATTCAACGCGCAGAATTTCTTCAACAACAAGACGCTGGTAAACGGAGCCGCAACTCCGAAACCCCGCTACCGGTATTCGGACATTGCCGCCACCATCGGCGGACCGGTGCCGGTAAGAATCCCGATTCTCAACAAGGACAAGAAGAGCTTCAACTTCTTCTACTCGGTGGAAGACATGCGGCTGAAGGATGTCAACATCCTCCGCCAATACACCATGCCCACGGCGCTCGAACGGGCTGGGAATTTCTCCCAGACGCGAACCGGCGGGACGGCGACAGGGGCATTGGTCGTCGTGAAGGATCCGCTGACCGGCGTCGCGTTCCCGGACAACATCATCCCCGCTAACCGGGCGAACCCGCTCAGTGTGGCCCTGATGAACATCTTCCCGCTGCCGAACGTGTCGGCGTCGGGCTACAACTTCGTAAGCCAGGAGCCGAGCATCGACCATCCGCGGCGGGCACAGTTAATGCGTTTCGATCTGCGGCCCACCGACAAGGACACGATCAGCATCAAGTACCAGAACTGGTTTACCAAGAGCGCGGGTTGGGAAGTGGCGGGCCGTTCCTCGCCTTGGGGCCTGGTGCGCCAGCGGTATGATTTCACCGCCGATCAGGGCAAGCTGGATTGGACCAGAATCATCACGCCGCACCTGATCGACGAAGCTTCGATCGGCATCTTTTACAGCACCGAGGTCGGACCGCCCGAGGATCCTCTGGCATTGGCGAGCATCCAGAAAGCGTATGACCGGAATGCCGCGCTGGGCGACTGCGCGCCCCCCAAGTCCTGCCCGGCAAGCGGCTCCCTGAAACCGGGCGGGGTTCTCGCCGGTCTGAAACAGATCGCTCCCGGAAACAACCCGCTGGGCCTCATCCCGAAAGTGACTCTGGGCACGCTGCAAAACAATAGCCAGGCGGTTCCGGATATGAGCTACGACGGCCGCTGGCCGATTGACGGCGCCGACAGCTCGTTTCCGATCAGCGATAACGTCACTTATACGCACGGCGCACACATCTTCAAGGCCGGCGTCTCGCGCGTCTACGAGCGTTTCGGCCAAGCCCGCTCGAGCACCTTTGGGGGCCTCTTCGATTTCTCGAACGACGCGGCCGACCCTTCGGGCGCCGGCTTCGCGTTTGCCAACATGTTCACCGGCCACGTCACCAGCTACACCGAGTCGATGGGCCGCGTGGGCGACAACCGCCGGCAGTACACATGGTCCTGGTTCGTGCAGGACACCTGGAAACTTCGCCGCAATTTGACGGTAGACATCGGACTACGCATGTACAAGTGGGCCCCCGCACTGCAAGGCGGCGGAGAAGCTTCGGCATTCACTTTCTCCCGTTTCGATCCCAAGTGGGGAGGCAAGCCTCCGGTGCTGTATCAACCGGCTTGCCCGGGTGGGAATCCCTGCACGGGCACGGCGCGCAAGGCGCTCAATCCAGTCACGGGCGAGGTTCTGCCGTCTTCCTTTATCGGACTGATGGTGCCCGGGACCGGCTATAGCTGCGGCCCGATCACGCCGAAGACCCCGTGCGCGATCAACGGTATCGTGAATCAAGAGGACCCGACCTACACGGATATCGGACACGGCTTCAACAACCAGCTCCCGCTGCAATACGATCCGCGCTTCGGTCTGGCATGGGATCCGTTCAGCAACGGCAAGATGGCGGTCCGCCTGGGATTCGGCGCATTCCATGACGGCGAGGGTGGCAGCAACGTCCAGGGCGGCGGTCCGGCATTCAACTTCACGCAGGTCATCCGCTACACCGACATGAATTCGTACTTCCTCGGGGTCGGTCCCACCAGTGTGGCTAACGTCAGCGGTTTCTGGCTGAACGGGCAGAATCGGCCGGTGACGTACAACTACAATATCGGCATCCAGAAGGATATCGGCTTCCACACCGTGTTCGATGTGGCTTATGTCGGCAGCAACACGCATCACAACACGCAGAGCTGGGACTTCAATCAGCTTCCGGCCGGAGTCCGATTCCTGGCGTCCAGCCGCGATCTGACCACCGCTGCGACGACCGCGAATCCGACTCCCGCGCTGCCGGACAATTTCCTCCGGCCCATCGCTGGCTACGGTAGCATCAGCATCACCGGGCCGGGCACGACCTCCCGGTATGACTCGCTGCAGGTGTCGGCCAACCGCCGGTTCGCCAACGGGCTTCAGTTCTCAGCAGCCTATACCTGGGCCGGTGGAACCTCCAATGGCTGGTACCAAAACAACCCGCTGCCTTCGATCGCGGCTCGCCAACGCAATACCCTGGTGCAGAAAGAAGCGTTGGTCTTCACGTATACGTACGACCTCCCCAAGGGCAGCAAGCTCATCCATGGGGCCGTGGCCAGGCAGGCGCTGGATGGCTGGCAATTCCAGGGTGTCTCTGTATTCGCCACCGGCCTGGTGTCGAACGTCACCGGCGGGACGACGGACGGGTTCGACTTCACGGGCGGCGGCGAAAGCTGCGGCACCTACGATCAGACTGGCAATGCCGTTTTGGCGCGCGACCAGAGAACGGTTGCCCAGTGGTTCAACACTTCCGTGTTCACGCGGCCCACGGGGCGCGGCGACGTCGGCAACAATTGCAATAACGCAAAGTTCATCCTGCCGGGCTTCAACAACCACGATCTGTCGCTCTTCAAGACTTTCCCGTTGAAGGGTGAGAGACGCACGTTGCAGTTCCGATGGGAGACGTTCAACGCGCTCAACCACACGCAGTTCAACGCTGTGGGCACCACGGCGTCGTTCAACCCGGCCGGCCAGCAGACCAACACCACATTCGGTCAGGTGACCTCGGCCAAGGACGGACGAAAGATGATGTTCTCGTTGAAGTTTCAATTCTGAGAGTCCCGGTTAGTGCTTTCGTGAGCTATGTGGCTCCGCAGGCGTATGCTTGCGGAGCCTTCTTTATCTGGGTGAGCTGAATTAGAGGAGCGAGTCAGACAACGTCTTGAAATTTGGATATTCTCTTATGGGAGGACCAGCGCTTAACATCCCGGCCCGGCCCATGAAAAAGGCGACCCTACAAACACCGTCGATTCAGAGTCTCGATCGAGGCTTGTTTATTCTCGAGGCCGTCGCCAAGTCCGCCGACCCAGTCCCGCTGGGACAGTTGACGGATCTCCTGGGCATCGACCGCAGCAGTGTCTTCCGGCTGGCCAACACGCTGAAGCGCCGCGGATTTCTTGCCAACGCCAGCGGCCGCAAAGATTACATTCTCGGGCCGTCGATCTGGCGCCTTTCGCGAAATCACGACTGGAGCAATATGTTGATCACGTTCGGTCATGAACATCTTAAGAAACTGGCGAACAAGACCGGTGAAACCAGTCACCTGGCGGTGCGGGAAGGGAAGCAGGCGTTTTTCCTGGATCATTGCGCGTCGACCAACCAGATCATTCTGGTGTCCGGCCAGACGGGCGAATTCGTGCCGCTGTATTCCACGGCGCATGGCAAGGCCCTGCTGGCCGATTGCGGCGTTCCCGAGTTGAAGGCAATCTTCGGCTCCACACCGTTCGAGGCTTACACGCCCCGCACGGTTGGCTCGATCGCGCAACTAGCCAGAATCTGCGCCAAAATCAGGGCCGATGGGTACGTCGTCGACGACCAGGAATACGTGGAAGGGGTTCGCTGCATGGCGGCTCCGGTCCGCGATAAGGACGGCATGGTGATCGCGGCGATCGGTATTTCCGCGCCTCTGAACCGGTTCCCACGCGATCGTTATCCATCAGCCGCCCGTGACGTGTGTGAGACCGCACAGGACATCAGCGCCATCCTGAGTGCGGAAGCCAAGGAGTGAGAGAGAGGCCAGGACGGCTCTGGCCCGTACTGCTGGGCGTTTGGGCGGCAGCCGTCGCGATCCGGTGCCTCTACCTGTGGCAGATCCATGACGCTGTTCTCTTCGACCTGCGGATCGGCGACGCGCAATCTTACCATCTGTGGGCCCGTCGTATCGCGGATGGCGATTGGCTGGGTCATGGCGTCTTCTACCAGGCACCGCTTTATCCCTACCTGCTGGCCGTGATCTACCGGTTGCTGGGCGACGGCATCGGAACGGTGCGAGTGGTGCAAGCGCTGCTGGGTGGCGTTTCGTGCGCGCTGCTCGCGGCTGCCGGCGTGTCGCTCTTCGGGCGCCGGGGAGCTATCGCCGGTGTTCTGCTCGCAATCTATCCGTCGGCAATTTTTCTGGACGGGTTGGTGGAGAAGTCGTCGCTTGTCACGTTTCTGATCGCGGCGCTGCTGGCGGTGTTGGCGGCCGCACGGATGAGCTGGCGCCGTTCGCTCGCGGCCGGCGTGATCCTGGGACTGCTGGCTCTGACGCGCGAGAACGCGCTGGTATTGGCATTGCCGGTATTGCTGTGGATCGGCCTCGGTCCGTTCGACGTAGCGCGGTTGCGGCTGAGGACGGCGCTCGTGTTCGTAGCGGGCTGCGCGCTGGTACTGCTCCCGGTCGCGCTCCGCAATCAGGCGGCAGGCGGCGAGTTCCATCTCACCACGTCGCAGTTCGGTCCCAACTTCTACATCGGCAATCATGCGGGCGCTGACGGGACATACCAGGCCCTGGTGGTGGGCCACGGAAGTGCGGCGGACGAGCGGGAAGACGCGACCCGTCTGGCGGAGCAGGCGGCGGGCCGAAAGCTGAGCCCGGGCGAGGTATCGGGTTACTGGACCTCGCAGGCTCTGGACTACATCCGCTCGCAGCCGCTGGCGTGGCTGAAACTGACGGCCCGGAAGTTGGCGCTCACCTTCAACGCCGCGGAGATTGCGGACACGGAGAGCCAGAGTATTTACGCGGAGCGGTCATGGCTGATGCGAATTCTCGGCCCATTTGATTTTGGATTGCTCTTCGGGATGGCGGTGTTCGGCACCGTCGCGACTGCTGCTTCGTGGCGGCGATTGTGGTTCCTATACGCGCTGGCGATGACGTATGCGCTCAGCGTGGCGCTCTTCTACGTGTTTGCGCGGTATCGGTTCCCGATCGTCCCGATTCTGATGCTGCTTGGCACCGGGGGCATTCTACAGGCAGTGGACGGCGTGCGTTTGCGCCGGATGCGGCCACTGGTGATGGCGGCCGCGGCGGGGCTGGCGGCTATCGCGGTAGCGCAACTACCGCTCGACAATCCGAAGGCCGCCCGCGCCACCAATTACTTCGACATTGCCGCCGCGCTCTCGAAAGATCCGGCGCGGACCGAAGACGCCAGGGAATTCTATCAGCGCGCGTTGGACACCGATCCACAGTTTCCCGCCGCACAGTTCGGCCTGGGCACGCTGCTGGCGCGAGCAGGCCGGCCGGAGGAGGCGATTCCACACTATCGATCCGCGCTTGCAATATGGCCGGACTATGCGGAGGCGCGCAGTAATCTCGGACTGGCGCTGGCCGCGACGGGCCATGCGGAGGCGGCCGTCGCGGAGTATGCCGCCGCGCTGGGCATCCGGACCGATGATGCCGATACGCGGTTAGCTCTGGGGAAAGGGCTTCTCACGCTTAACCGTCCCGGCCAGGCGATGGAGCAATACGAACAGGTTCTGGCATCGCAGCCAAAGAACGTGCAGGCCCTGGTCGGATGGGGCGTGGCGCTGGCGCAATCCGGCCGCCCGCAGGATGCCATCGCGAAGTACCAACTCGCCTTGGAGATCGACCCCAATTACGCGGCCGCTCACAACAGCCTGGGCACCACGCTGGCGAGCCAGGGCCGGATCGCCGAGGCCGTCCCGCACTTCGAACGCGCCGTAGAGCTCGACCCCGGCGACGAGAACGCCAAACGAAACCTGGCGACGGCACGTGAGATGCTGTCCCGCCACTGATCTGGTCAGATGACCATATCTATGCTATCCTGAAAACAGATTTATGAAGACCCTAATCGTGAACGCCACCGAATTCAAAGCCAAGTGCCTCGCCGTCCTTGACGAGATCGAGCAGCACGGCGGTCCCGTCACGATCACCAGACGGGGCATCCCCGTCGCAGTTCTCGGCCCGGCTAAGCGGAGCGCCTGGAAGTCACCTAAAAACAGTTGGGCCGGAAAAGCCCATATCGAGGGTGACATCGTGAATGCGGACACGTCCGGCTTGTGGGAAGTCGCTCGTCCGGAATAGGAACTTCTGATTGCTGCCTCGCTTCCTGTTGGACACCCATGTGGCCGTTCGATGGCTGATCGAGGCTAAACGGCTCTCCCGCGAACAATTACGGGTGCTCGAAGGCGCGGTCAAACGCGCTGAGCCAGTCGCCTTGAGCGGTATAAGCCTGCTCGAAATCGCCATACTCGTGGGCGAAGAAAGGCTTCGACTGACGGCTCACTTAATCGACTTCTTCGAGGCGTTTCAGACCGGCGCGTTCCGTATCCTTCCCCTGACATGCGAAATCGCCGCGGAAGTTGCTGCGCTGGGCAACAGCTTGCGAGATCCCGCCGATCGCGCGATCGTCGCCACCGCGCGCGTGCACCGATTGCGCCTGGTGACCTCGGACCAACGCATCATCCAATCCAAGCTCGTGCCAGTCATTGAATAGCGCATCGTTGTGAACCGTCCATTGCGTGATATACAATTGCCGCATCAGGGGAGGGTGTCGGCCCGGAGAGTCGTTGCATGGCGCGCGCACAGGTCGTCGCATTATTTCCATGGCTCGTTGCGGCCGCGTGCGCTCAGGATAACGCCAGCGAGTTTTTCGAAAAGCGCGTGCGCCCCATCTTAGGGGCGTGCGACACTGAAGTTGCGGAGCGCTGGATTTCTTTTGTTGCCCCGCCAAATCTGAGTGTTGTAAAACACTCAGTATAGGAGGCAACCCCTATGCCCGATTCCCTGCCGGAGTTGGAAGCCGAACGGTCCAAGATTCTTCGTCAGTTCAGCACGCTCGGCGATCTACGCACGGGCTCTATCTGTGCGGTCACTCGCCGCTGCGGAAA
>JBGPHT010000140.1:0-19901 GCA_041484525.1 Bryobacteraceae bacterium
AAATTGCGGCAATACTCGATCTGGTTGACGGCGTAGAAGCGGCGCAGATTCATAGCGCCTCGCTCCCGCTTAGAGAACTTCGGCCCCAGCAGCAGCGTCCAGTAGTCCAAGCGATCGCGGATCACCTCACCGGTGAGCCGACCGGCAGCCCCTTGGAGGGCCGCGACATCCTGGACGGCGAGATGGCAGAAATGCGAAGTTAAGATGGCTGGCCTGTGGAGAGTGTCTGCGCCACCCATTACAATAAGATCTTCATGACCAGCGGGCAGAAGGGCGGGATTGCCTTGGGCGCGGCGGCGGGGGCGGGATTTCTCGCGTGGGCGGTTCGCGCGCGTTCCGCGGGTGTCTTCGGCACCACCGTCTGGCGCGGAGATCGCAGCCAGCCGGCTGTTGCCCTGACGTTCGACGATGGGCCGAGCGAGAGCACGCCGCAGATCCTCGACATCCTGGCGCGCTACAACATCCCGGCCACGTTCTTCCAGTGCGGCGCCAACGTGGCGCGTCTGCCGGAGATCGCGCGCGCGGTGCGCGACGCCGGCCACACTATCGGCAACCACACTTACGCGCATTCCATGCTCTGTTTCCGCTCGCGGCTTTATATCGAAACCGAGCTACGGCTGGCACAGGAGAGCATCGAAGAGCGCACCGGAGTTCGCCCCCTGTGGTTCCGTGCGCCTTTCGGCGTACGCTGGTTCGGGCTCGGGGACGTACAGCACCGGCTCCGCCTGGTGGGCGTGATGTGGACCGTAATCGGCTATGATTGGAAGCTGAAGGCGGACGCGGTGGTGGACCACATGTCCCGGCGGATCTCTAACGGCGCCATCCTGTGCCTTCACGACGGACGCGAGCTGCGCGCCAAGCCGGATATCGGCGTGACCGTGGAATCCGTCCGGCGCCTGGTTCCGATGCTGCTGGACCGGGGGTACAAATTCGAAACGGTAAGCCGACTATTATGTCCGACGACTTGATTCAACGGGTCCTGAAGGCGATCGCCGCTTCCAAACGGATTCCGCTCGAGACGATCGCCATCGATAGCGACTTCCAGCAGTTGGGAATCGATTCGATGGACGCAGTGGAGATTCTCTTCGCCCTGGAGAACGAGTTCGATATCGCTATCCCCGACGAGGACGTGCGCAGCGTGCGCAACGTGCGCCAGATGTGTGAGGGCGTGGATAAGCTAGTGGCCGCGAAATCCGCCAACGCCACGGCCAACCAGTAAAACATGCGGCGCGTGGCGATCACGGGCATGGGCACGATCAGCGCCCTGGGCTGCAATACCGCGGAATTTGCCGAAGCGCTCCGGCGGGGGCGCTCCGGAATCTCGCCCATCGAATCCACCGACCGTTCCAATTTGCGTTTCCAAAACGGCGCCGAAGTGCACGGCTACACGCACCAGCCGTATTTCGACGACCGCCGCGCCGATTTCATGGACCGGTTCGCGCAGTTCGCGGTGATTGCCGCGCGCGAAGCCGTGGAATGCGCGGGTATCGAGTGGACGCCTGAATTGCGCGAGACGGCCGCCATCGTCACGGGCTCTTGTGTGGGCGGGCAATGCACGGAGGACCTCGGCTTCATCGAGTTGTATCAACTGGCGCGCAACCGCGTCCACCCGCTGACTATACCCAAGACGATGGCGAATGCGGGCGCCAGCCACATCTCGATGGAATTCGGCATCACAGGCCCGAGTTTCACGATCTCGACGGCGTGCTCGTCGTCCGGGCATGCGATCGGCCAGGCGTTTTGGATGATTCGTTCGGGCGCGACCGATCTAGCGATTACCGGCGGCAGTGAGGCGCCTTTCAGCTACGGCCTTCTCAAGGCGTGGGAAGCGATGCGTGTGGTGTCGCCCGATACCTGCCGTCCGTTTTCGAAGGACCGCCGTGGGATGATCCTGGGGGAGGGCGGCGCGATGCTGGTGCTCGAACCGCTCGAAGCTGCCCAGGCGCGGGGCGCGCGCATTCACGCGGAGATCGTCGGGTTCGGCATGTCGTCGGACGCCTGCCACATCACGCAGCCTTCGGCCGAGGGCGGCGCGCGAGCCATGCGGGCGGCGCTGCGCGATGCGCGGATCGTCCCCGAGCAGGTTGGCTACATCAATGCCCACGGCACCGCGACGCCCGCCAATGATCCAGCGGAGACGGCCGCCATCCGCAGCATTTTCGGCGGCCATGCGGACCGGCTGGCGGTAAGCTCCACGAAATCGATGCACGGACACACGCTGGGCGCCGCGGCTGCGCTCGAATGCGTGGCCGCGGCGATCGCCCTGCGCGACGGCGTGCTGCCGCCGACGGCGAACTACAACGAGCGTGATCCGGAATGCGACCTCGACGTGATCCCCAACCAGGCGCGCGAAGCCCGCGTGGAGTACGCCCTGTCGAATTCGTTCGCGTTTGGCGGGTTGAATGCGGTGCTGGTATTGAAGGCGTAAGACTGGTTCACCGCGCGCGGAGAGGACCCCGGATTGCATGAACAATGCGGGGTAGCATAATGCGTCACGCGATCCGATGCCTGGCGGCTCTGAATGAATACACAGCGGATTCCGAGCGCCTCCTTGTTGCAACTGACTTTGATGGCACACTTTGTCCGCTGGCGGATTCGCCATCATCGGTCGTCGTTCGGATGGCCATGATGGAAATTTTGAACCAACTCGTCCAATCCGATCGCGTAAAACTTGCCGTCGTCAGCGGCCGTGCCCTGACCGACCTGGCGGCACGCATTCCCCTTCCCGTGATTCTGGCGGGTAACCATGGATTCGAAATTCGCGCCCCTGGCCTGGAATTCGAACACCCAGAAGCCAGGCGTCTCAGACCGCAACTCGCGACAGCGCAACAGCAGATCCGGCATGCCATTGCACACATACCGGGTGCATGGGTCGAGGATAAGGGACTGACTGCGACGATTCACTACCGTGGCGTGACCGCCTCGAGCCAGGCCGCGGTGGTCTTGGCCGTCCGAAAGTGCATCGGCCAATTCGGAGCTACTTTCAGCATGGGAGCGGGAAAGAAGGCGATCGAGGTCTACCCGCGGTGCGGCTGGAACAAGGGCGCTGCGCTATCGTGGATTCGTCAGCGGCTCGATTTGCAGGATTGCCCATGCATCTGCATAGGGGATGACCGTACCGACGAATCGATGTTCGCCGTCAATGCCGGCCTCAACATTCGCGTCGGCCAAACGGATCGCACCATTGCCCAGTACTGGCTAGCCGACAACGTCGAAGTGATGGACGTTCTCGCGCATCTCGCACACACGATGCGATCCGCTCGCCCGAACGCCGCATTGGAAAGCGCGGCAGGCTGATGGCGCCGCTCTTAGTCCCCCGGCACGCGGTCGGGCTTGGGGCCGAACCAGGTCCAACCCATCTCGGCCAGACTCAGCGACACGCGGTCCCAATTGGTCCGGATCAGCGAGATGGTAAGCATCAGAAGGATCATGAACACCGCCGCGACGACGGTCTGTGCCACTGTCAGATTCGTCTTCAGGAACCACAGCCACTTGCCGTAGACTAACTCGATGTGCACCCAGTAGACCAGCAGCGACGTGGTTCCGAACTGGCAAACCCAGCTCCAGCCGTCTTTGGCGGCGTAGCGCGTCCAGACGAAGGCGCACGCGAGAAGGAGCAGCGTGACGCCCTGTTTCGTCAGCACCTGCGCGGGACTGTTCAGCCAGAACTCCGACTTCGAGTAGATCGAGTAGCCGATGCTAGCGGCGTACTGGCTGGCGAAAATCATGCCGCCGCCCAGAAGCGCCGCCCACTGCATGGCGCGATCGATGCTCTCGTGTGGAATGGCGCGGATGGCGCTGCCCGCCGCGATCCCGAAGGCCAGATAGGCGCCCCAGGGGAAGAAGCCGAAGTAGTTGTAGTCAGGAACCAGATAGTTGCGGATCAGCCACGGCACACCCGACCAGTTCATCTGCGAAACCACCGGCGAGACCATGGCGATGGCGAGGCCCAGGGTCGCGCAGAGGCGGACGCGCTCGACGGTGCGGAAGAGCGCCATCACCGAAAGCACCGCGATCGAGAAGCCCATGCAGTTCAGGACGTCCACACGGAAGATGTCCTTCCAGTCCGCCGGAAAACCGAAAATGAAGAGCTGAATGCGGAATGCGAACGCCAGCCCGAACAGATACCCGGAGCGCCGGAAGGCCGCCCAGACGCGCTGCCGCGGGGTCAGGCCTTTGCGCTCGCTGGTATCCATCAGGAACGCCAGTGTGACGCCGGTGAGGAAGAGGAAAATCGCCGGGGGCATGCCGCCGACAAACTGCGACGTCATGTAGGCGCCGCCCTCGCGCAGGTCGTTCTTCAGAAACGAATGGAATACGTGGCCTTGGAGCATGACGATGGCGCCGAGCCCGCGGAGCCAATCGAGATACTGCAGCCGGTTGATGCTGATCCTGGTATTCATGCAGCTATTACTGGGGGTGGAGACGCTTGGCGTTTTTGGGGAGATTGATCTTGACTTCGGCCTCGGAGAGGTTGGGCGCCAGCTTGATGTTGGTGTAGGTCGCCATACTGTAGTCGCCGCTCGGCTGAATGAGCTTCTGCTGCACGGGCAGGCCGGAATCGTCGGAGATCCAGAGCACAACCTTCGGAAAGTGCTGCAGCAGGTCCTTGGATTTCGGCGTCAAGTCCAGGCGCACCGCCTTCTGCCCGGCAACGGTTTCGCTGCCGCCGTACTGAACGGAATAGGCGCTCGTGAGATCGGCTGCGTTACCGAATCCGACGATCATCAATTGATTCGCGAAGGAGCGGTACTGCGCGCTGATATCGTATTCTTCGACCTCGTTCCGCTTCGGGTAATAGACTTCCGCTTTGTTGCCCGACAGGGACCACTGCTTAGGATCCGGCTCGCGAATATCGAAGAGGATGCGAATATCATGCGGCTTCATCTTCTTCACTTTGAAGGTGCCTTTGTCGATCGTATTCTCGTCGATTACGGTTATGTGCGAGACCTTCGTGACGTCCGCCGTCATGCCCTTAAATCCCGCGGAAGCCTGATCGATCTTGGCCAGTGCAGCCTGCAGGGAGTTGTCCGCGCCCGGCGCCAGCGCAGTGAACAGCGTGAGTATCAGCACCAACGGCCGCATCCAAACCACTCCTTTACAGCAAGACGCAATCATCCGGTCCATCGGGTACGCCAGGGGGAATCAGGGCCGGGCGAACGCCATGTAGCCTTGCAGTTCGCCCTCCGAGTTAAGGATCGGCTCCACCCGCGTGACCACCAGGCGGCGATTGCTCGTGCGCTTCCGCAATTCCTCGGTGAGCTTGTCGACGCGTTGGTTGTCGGCGACTCCGGCCAGGACCACCGGTTCCACGAAGAAGGGCTGGCTTCCATTTTCCGTGGGGAGCATCACGATGCTGCTGGCGCTGGGGATTCGCGGCTGGTCGCGGAATAGGTCGCGAGGGGTCAGGAAAATGAATGCGAGGATGATACCGACCATCACGTCATACTGCCAGCTCGCGCGCGCGAAGTCCCAGAGGATAAACCGCTTCAGCATCGACTTAAAAACTATGGTATCAGGTTGCGCGATCGCCAGGCGCGGGGAAGAAAACACGAAGATGGCTGCCGTGGAGGCTGCGTGAAAACCGTGACAGCCAGCGCTAGATCCTTTACCCTGATAAAAGAGGGCTAGGAGTCAGGCCATGACGATGATTCAACTTCCCGACGAACAGGCGGCGGCGCTGAAGGCCAAAGCGGCGGCGCAGGGACTCACGCTCGAAGACTGGCTGGAGAAGCTGGCCGCAACGGATACCCCGGTCGCCCAGTCCCGCTCGCGCAAGGGCCGCTACAGCTTGGCCGAGCTGATGGCGCAATGCGATCCGAACGCCCCTCTCTCCGCCGAAGACCGCGCCTGGCTGGACGCTCCGGCCGTGGGCCGCGAGGCTCTATAAAGGTGGAGCGCGGCGACGTTTACCACGTCGATTTGAGTCCCACCCAAGGCAGCGAGCAGGCGGGCGCCCGCTACGTCCCGATCGTGTCCCCAAAAACCTTCAACGACCTCGGGACTCCGCTGGTCTGCCCGATTACGCAGGGCGGGAATTTCGCCCGCCATGCCGGTTTTGCGGTGTCCCTGAGCGGCGCCGGTACACAGACACAAGGCGTCGTTCTCTGCAACCAGGCAACGTTGATCGACTAGGCGCAGCGTTCACAAATCTTCTGCAACCTTTCGACACTCCTGGCAGTATTGGACTGATATGGATCCTCTGTTGAAAGATCTGCGCCTGGCGATACGCACTCTGCTCAAAACTCCTGCGTTCACGGTTGTCGCGCTGGCGACGCTGGCGCTGGGGATCGGCGCCAACACGGCGATTTTCAGCGTGGTGAACCAGTTTCTGCTGAATCCGGCGGGCGTGGCGCACCCCGAACAGATTGTCGTCGAGCGCGTGAAATACGACAAGCTGGCGTTGCGCAGCATTTCGGTCTCGGTTCCGGACTTCGCGGACGTTCAGAAAAGCACCGACCTGTTCCGGGCGGCGGCGCTGCTCGGCCAGGGCGATTTCGCCTATACCGCATCCGGCGTGCCGGAGCGGCTGCAAGGCGCCACCGTCTCGCTCTCATGGTTCGAAGTCTTCGGCGCCGCTCCGCGGCTGGGGCGCGTATTCCAGGCGGCGGAGGACACGCCCGCAGGCAGCCAGGTAGTGGTTCTGGCGTACGCCGCATGGAAGCGTTTGTTCGGACAGGACGCAGGAGTCATTGGCCGCACCATCGAACTGAACCAGCAGCCGTACCGGATTGTCGGGGTTATGGGGCCGGAGTTTCGCTGGCCGGCCAACGCCGACCTTTGGGTGCCGCTCGGTCTGGCGCCGGCCGCTTACAATCCGCAGAACCGTTTCAATGAGAGCTACACGGCTGCCGTGCAGCTGCAACCGGGCGTCACCTTCGCGCGGGCCAACGCTTTTCTGCAGGTGCTAAGCGACCGCGTGCGCAACGATGGCACGCAGGCCGGCGCCTACGCCAAGAGTTCCGCGTGGGGCATGTTTCTGGTGCCGTTCACGGATTTCATCTCGGGCGACACCAAGACTCCGATGCTGGTGCTGATGTGCGCCGTCGGGTTCGTGCTGCTGATCGCGTGCTCCAACATCGCGGGGCTGATGCTGGCGCGCGCATCGGGGCGGTCGCGCGAGATTGCGGTGCGCGCGGCGCTGGGCGCGGGCCGGTGGGACCTGATCCGGCAAACCATGGCGGAAAGCCTGGTGCTGTCGGTGGGCGGCGCGGCATTGGGACTCGCCCTGGGATTCGCCGGCGTGCGCGGACTGCTCGCCTTGGCGCCAGCCGATATTCCCGTGCCCCTGGACGTGCGCATCGACGGCACGGTGCTGGCATTCACTGCGGTGGCGGCGATTCTGGCCGGCATCCTGTTCGGCATCGCGCCGGCGTGGCAAATCTCGCGGCTCGACCGCTTCGAAACGTTGAAGGAGGGTGGACGTTCGGGCTCGGCCGGGATGCGGCGGCAGAAGCTGCGGGCCGCTCTGGTCATGGCCGAGGTGGCGCTGGCGCTGGTGCTGCTGGTCGGCGCGGGGTTGTTCCTCCGCAGCCTGGCGACGCTCGAGCAGGTGAGCCCGGGATTCCAGCCGGGCGGTGTGGTGACGGCGACGGTGTCGCTGCCCAACGCACGCTATAGCGAGCCGGCCAAGCGGACGGCGTTCTATCGCGCGGTGCTCGACCGCCTGATGGGTCTGCCGGGCGCGGCCACAGTAGCGGCTGGGATGCCGGCGCCCTTCAGCGGAAACGGCGGATCGGCGTCGTTCAATATCGAGGGACGCCCCTCGCCCCCCGGCGATCCGGGACCGCACGGCGATATCGGTTACGTCACCGCGTCCTACTTCGCGGCCCTGAAGATTCCCATCCGCCGCGGCCGCGTTTTCGCGGATACGGACCAGGCCACAACCGACCCGGTGATGGTGATCGACGAGACGCTGGCGAAGCAGTACTGGCCGAATGAAGATCCCATCGGCAAGCATGTGCGCCGCGGATCGAGGGCGCCGTGGTCGACTATCGTGGGCGTGGTGGGCCACGTGAAGCACTCCGACCTGGCGGGCGACACGGAAAAAGGGCGCTACTATTTCGCCCTGCCCCAGGTGCCGATTCCATTCACCACTTTCCTGGTGCGCACCACACAGAGCGACCCGGGCAGCCTCGCGGCCGGCATCCGGCAAGCGGTGCAGGCGGTGGATGGCGCGCTGCCGGTTTCGAATATCAAGACGATGTCCGACATGGTTTCGGCTTCGCTCGCGCCGCGCCGGTTCGTGGTGGTGCTGCTGGGCGTATTCGCCGGGCTGGCGCTGTTGATGGCGGTGCTGGGACTCTACGGCGTAATCAGCTATTCGGTGACGCAGCGGACGCAGGAACTGGGGATCCGGCTGGCGCTGGGCGCGCAGCGCTCCGAGATCCTGGGCCTGGTGATCGGACAAGGCATGCGGCTGGCGGGTTTGGGGGCGGCGTGCGGTCTGGTGGCGGCGCTCATTTTCAGCCGGCTGCTGCGGAGCCAGCTCTTCGAGGTGAGTGCGTTCGATCCGCTAACGTTTGCCGTCACGGCGCTGGTGCTGATCGCGGCGGCGCTGGTGGCTAGCTACATCCCAGCGTTCCGCGCCACGCGCGTGGATCCGATGAATGCTCTGCGCTACGAATAGCTGAACGAAAGGCGAGCGTTCTGCTACTCTGTAAGCGTTTAACGTGGAGGATCGGAAATGAAGCGAATCGTCTTATTCATATTGCTGGCAGCGGCCCTGCTCTTTGGTCAGAGCGTCACCGGATTTTGGGTTCTGAAGATCCCGACCGGCGACGGCAATTTCCGCGAAACGTTCTTCGACCTGAAGCAGAACGGCGAGGCGGTGACCGGCAACATGGTGGGCGGGCGGGGTGGAATTACCATCGACGGCACGTTCAAAGACGGCAAGCTCCACTTCATTCTCGTGCCACCGCCGCCGAATCCGAACCAGAAGGGACCGGGCGGGCCGGGCGGCCGCGGAGGGCAGACCTACGACGGCATGTGGCAGGCCGGCAAGTTTGCCATGACGGTCACGGGCGGCCGCGGCAACCAATCCGGCATGCTCGAGCCGAGCCGTCCTGAAGCCGCACTACCGCCGGCGCGCATTCCGCCGCCCGAATTGCACGACGTGAAGGATAACGGCCTGGCGCGCCCGCCCGCCATGGGTTGGAACAGTTGGAACCTGTTCGCAGGGCGCGTGGATGACAAGACGGTGCGGGCCACCGCCGACGCCATGGTGTCGAGCGGCATGAAGAAAGCGGGCTACGTCTACGTCAATATCGACGACACCTGGGAAGGGCCGCGCGACGCCAACGGCAACATCACCACCAACACGAAATTTCCCGACATGAAGGCGCTGGCGGACTACGTGCACTCGAAGGGGCTGAAGATCGGGATCTATTCATCGCCGGGGCCGAAGACGTGCGCCGGGTACGAAGGCAGCTACGGCCACGAGGAACAGGACGCAAAGACGTGGGCCGCGTGGGGCATCGACTATCTGAAATACGACTGGTGCAGCGCTTCCCGGATCTACAAGGACGAAGACATGCAGGCCGTCTACCAGAAGATGGGCGACGCGCTGGTGAAGGCGGGACGGCCGATCGTTTACAGCCTCTGCCAGTACGGGCGCAGCAAGGTCTGGGAGTGGGGACCGAAAGTGGGCGCCAATAGCTGGCGCACGACGGGCGACATCCGGGACCAGTGGCAGTCGATGGACAGGATCGGGTTCGGACAGTTCGATATCGCGCCGTTGACGGGGATGCCTCGCGATCAGGCTTCGATCTCGGTGGCGGATTTCACCAAGCCCGGCCGCTTCAACGATCCCGACATGCTTGAGGTCGGCAACGGCCACATGACGAACGATGAGTACAAGACGCATTTCAGCCTGTGGTGCCTGTTGGCCTCGCCGTTACTGGCGGGCAACGACGTGAGCATCATGACCCAGGAAACCAAGGACATCCTGATGAACGCCGAGGCGATTGCGGTGAATCAGGATCCGGCGGGGCTGCCGGCGAAGCGGCTGCCGCCGCGGGGCACGAGTGAAGTGGTGATACGTCCGCTAAAGGACAAGTCGATTGCGGTGGGCCTCTTCAACCGCGATGACAAGCCGGCCGATATCAGCGTGACGTGGGCGAGCCTGGGAGTGAAGGCGAAGAAGCCGAAACTGCGCGACCTCTGGAAACACGCGCCGGTGACAGCCGAAGCCGACCGCTTCAATGCATCGGTGCCGCCCCACGGCGTGGTGATGATTCGGGCGAGCGCAAAATAACCGGGCAACAAGATAATCGCGTGACAGAGCCGCGGTGAGCGCGCTTCGTCTCATCGTGTATATTGAGAAGTAGCCTCGTGTCCCACTTAGCGCTCGACACTCTGCTGAACCTGCTCTGGGCCAGTATCTGTGTGTCAGCGCTCATCTGGGCGGGACGCCGGGAAGTCAAACGCTTCCGCGTCAGCACGGGGCGGGCTCGCCTGCGGAGGGTCGCAGCCGTCGCGCTGTTCGCCCTGGCACTATTTCCCAGCGTCTCGGATAGCGACGATCTTTTCACTTTTTCGCTGCTTCACTCGCCCCTCGGCGGGACCAGCAATTCCCCGCTCGAAGACTCCAAGGAAAAAGCTTCGCTGCAACTGGCGAGCCTGCTCGAAACGCTCGGTCACTATCCGATCGGACGCATCTACACGTTCGCACTCGCACTATTTTGCATCTCGATCCTCACTTCTTTCCATCCTGAATATCTGACGCGGACTATCCGTTGCCGCTCCGGTCGCGCTCCTCCGGCCGCCTGATCCCGATATCCACGACGTCGTAGGGGAACCCTGGGAAAACCCAGGGTGTGCTCTTATTTGGAGGCTGTGAGTGAGAACTGTAATTAAACTCTTGTTGGCGGCAGGTTTGTCCGGGGCCCAGACTTTACCCGACAAAGTGACGATCGGGCAGGCGGTTCAGAAGGCCGTGGATCGCAACCTGAGCCTCCTGGCGGAGCGCTACAACCTCAGCATCGCCGAGGCGCGCATCATCACTGCGAAGCTGCGGCCGAATCCGGTGTTCAGCGCGGGCGTGGATTACCTGGATATCCTCGGCACCGGCTTCAACACCTACAACGCCGCCGGCCCGTCCGAATACAACCTCCGTACGGACTTTCTGCTGGAGCGCGGCGGCAAGCGCGAGCGGCGTATCGAACTGGCGCAGGACGCGCGCGAAGTCGCCAAGCTGCAGCTTCTCAACACCACGCGGACGCTGGTGCTGGACGTCGAGAACGCATTCGTCGAAGTACTGCAGGCCAAGGACAACCTGCAACTGGCGCGCGAGAACCTGCAGGCCTTTCAAGGCATCGTGACCGTCAATGAGACCCGGGTACGGGCCGGCGATCTGGCCAAGGTGGAACTGGTGCGGACGCAGGTGGCGGCATTGCAGTTTCAAAGCGCGGTGCGACAGACGGAATCGAAGCTACAGGTGGCGGCGAACAAGCTACAGACGCTGATGGGGCGGACGGCGCCGTCTCCCACATTCGACATCGTGGGCTCGTTGCGCCGCGATACCACACCGGTGGTATTGGCGACGGTAGAGACCGACGCGCTCCAGATGCGGCCCGACCTGCTGGCGTTGCGCCGCGACCAGGCGCGCTCGCAGTCGGATCTGCGGGTCCAGATCGCGCAGGGGAAGGTCGACTACACCATCGGGGCCGAGTATCACCGCCAGTTCTACAACGGCCACAGCAACTCGCTGGGCTTCTTCTTCCAGGCGCCATTGCCGGTATTCAACAGGAACCAGGGCGAGATCGAGCGCGCCCGCCAGGAGAGCCGCCAGATCGAAGCGCGCATCAAGGCGCTCGAGACCGGCTTGCAGACCGAAGTGCGAAACGCGTGGGTACAGTACAGCACGTCGCGCGATCTGCTGGAGAGCATCGAGCACGGGCTGCTCGATCAGGCAAAGGATGTGAGGGACACCATGGAGTACTCGTACCGGCGCGGGGAGGCCTCGCTGGTGGAGTTTCTGGACGCGCAGCGGGCGTTCAACGATGCTCGGCAGAGCTACAACGAGGCGCGCGCGGACTATGCGCGGAGCCTGTATACGATCGATTCGATTTCGGGAAGGGGCACGAAATGAGGACTCCGTACAAGATCGACAAGCGCTCCCTGACGGTCGCGGCTCTGGGGCTGTTGGCGGCGTGCGGCGGGCACATGCAGGTGGCGGAGACGGCGTCCCGTACGAGCGGCGAGCAGCGGCTGGCGGACGGCACGGTGGTGATTCCCACGGACTCGCCCAAGTTGCGCGAGATCCACGTGGGCGCCGTCGAGTCGGCGGAAGTGCCCTGCGACGAAGTGATCTCGCCGGGCAAGATCGAGGCCAATCCGAATCTGGTTTCGCGCGTAACGCTGCCGGTGGCGGGAAAAGTGGCGAGCGTCCTGACGAAGATCGGGGATGCGGTGGAGCGCGACCAGGCCGTGTTGACGCTCGAGAGTCCGGATGCCGACGCTGCCGAATCCACGTACCGGCAGTCGCAGGCCGCGCTCACGCAAGCCAAGGCGAACCTCAACAAGGCGCAGGCCGACTACGACCGCGCCGCCGACCTGTTCGACCACAACGCGGTCGCGAAGAAGGACGTGCTGACGGCCGAAAACGCGCTGGTGCAGGCCAAGGCAGCGGTCGACCAGGCGCAGGCAGCGGTGGATCAGACCGGCCGGCGCATGCAACTCCTCGGCCTCAAGCCGGGCACGTTCGGACAGAAGGTGACGGTGCGGGCGCCGGTCTCGGGCAAGGTGCTCGAAATGACGGTGGCGCCCGGCGAATATCACAACGACACCAACACGCCGGTGATGACCATCGCGGATTTGAGTACGGTGTGGGTTTCATCGGACGTTCCCGAAAGTCAGATCCGCTTCATCGCAACCGGCGAGCGCATCGGCGTGGTGCTGGCGGCGTTCCCCGGCGAGACTTTCCACGGGCGCGTGACGCGCATCGCCGACACCGTCGATCCGCAGACTCGAACCATCAAGGTCCGCGCCGAGATGGACAATTCACCCGGCCGCCTGCGCCCCGAGATGTTCGGCACTATCCGTCTCACCGATTCCGTGCGCACGCTGCCGGTGGTGGCGGTGGGCGCGGTGGTGCAGGACGGCGGAAGAACGATGGTCTGGGCGGAACGCGCGCCGGGCCGATTCCAGCCGGTCGAAGTCAAGACGGCGGAGCGCATGGATGACCGCATCCCCATACTCCACGGGCTGCGCGCGGGAGATCGCGTGGTGATCGACGGCGCCATGCTGCTGCGCGCGCAATAAATCCATGATCGCCAAACTACTGCGCTTCTCGCTGCGCCAGCGGTTCGTGATGATCGCGCTTTCGCTGGAGCTGATTGCGCTGGGCGTGTGGTCGTTCCGGCAGTTGAAGGTCGAAGCCTACCCCGATATCTCGGACACCCAGGCGGTGGTGATCACGCTCTATCCCGGACGCGCCGCTGAAGAGGTGGAGCAGCAGGTGACGGTGCCGATCGAGCGCGCGTTGAATGGCGTGCCGGCAGTAATCGCGCGGCGCTCCCGCACCATCTTCGGACTCTCGGTGGTGGAGCTGACGTTCGCCTACGGAACCAACGACTACTTCGCACGCCAGGTGGTGCTCGAGAAATTGCGCGAGGCCGATCTGCCGGACGGCGTCACGCCCACGCTGGGGCCGCTGGCCACGCCCATCGGCGAGTTGTACCGCTACGTGGTCGAGGGCAAGGGCTACAACGATATCGAGCTGCGCGAACTGGAAGATTGGGTGATCGAGCCGCGATTCCGCCAGGTATCGGGCATCGCCGACGTGACGCCGTTCGGCGGACTGGTGAAGCAGTACCAGGTGGAGATCGATCCCAAGGCGCTGAACAAGTACAGCCTCTCGATCGGCCAGATCGCGCAGGCCGTCAGCGCCAATAATCAGAACGCCGGCGGCGCCATGCTGGACAACGGCCAGCAGTCGATGGTGATCCGCGGCGTGGGCCTGGTGAGGACGACGGACGATATCGGCAACATCGTGGTCTCGGAGACGCGGGGCGTGCCGGTGTTCGTGCGCGACATCGGCAAGGTCAAAATCGGGGCCGCGCCGCCAACTGGAATCTTCGGCATCGGCAGCGAGGGTGGCGTGGAAGGCATCGTACTGATGCGCCGCGGCGAGAATCCCACCGAGGTTCTCCAGGGCGTGCATGAAGCCGTCGAGGACATCAACACCAACCGCCTGCCGCCGGGCGTGCACATCCGCGCCATCTACGACCGCACCGACCTGGTGGCCAACACCATGCGTACGGTGTCGCGCACGCTGCTCGAAGGTCTCGTCGTCATGGTGACGATGCTGCTGCTGTTTCTCGGCAGCGTGCGCGCCGCGCTTCTCACCGCCATCACGATTCCGCTGTCGCTGCTGTTCGCCTTCGTCTGCATGTACTTCATGGGCATACCGGCGAACCTCTTGAGTCTGGGTGCTCTCGATTTCGGCATCATCGTGGATGGCACGCTGGTGATGGTGGAGCACATCGTGCACCTTCTGCACGAGCGCGACCAGCAGAAACGCCCGCCGCGCATCTTCGACACCATCTTGAATGCCGCGCTCGAAGTCGAGTCGCCCATCTTCTTTTCGCTCCTGATCATCATCGCTGCCTACCTCCCGCTCTTCACGCTGGAGCGCGTCGAGCGGCGCCTCTTCACCCCCATGGCCTACACGGTCTGCTTCGCGCTACTCGGCTCGATGCTGCTGGCGCTCACTCTGATTCCCGTGCTGGCAACCTACCTGTTCCGCAACGGCTGCAAGGTGTGGGACAACCCGGTGCTGCGGTGGCTATACAACCGCTACGAAGCTGTGTTGAAGGTGACGGTGCGGCATGCGGGCCTCACGGTGGCAGCGGGCGCGGCGGTCGTGGTGGGCGCGTTCGCGCTGGCGGGCGCGCTCGGCAGCGAGTTCCTTCCGCAACTGGATGAGGGCACGCTCTGGGTGCGCGCCAACTTCCCGGCGGGCATCTCGCTCGAGAAATCCGCGGACGAAGCCAAGCGCATCCGCCACATCCTCGAGCAATTCCCCGAAGTGGCGCTGGTCAGTTCGCAATCCGGCCGCAACGATTCGGGCACGGACCCGTACGGTCCCAACCGCAACGAATTTTTCGTGGCGCTCAAACCGTACGACACCTGGCCCAAGGGCATGCGCAAGGCGGACCTGGTGGACCGCATCTCTACCAAGCTGCGCGCCGAGATTCCGGGCGCCAATTTCAGCCTGACGCAGCCCATCATCGACAACGTCACCGAGGCTGTGACCGGTTCGGCCGCCGATCTCGCCGTCATCATCAGCGGTCCCGACCTGCGCCGTCTGCGCGAGCTAGCCAATGAGACGCTCGCCGTTCTACGCCAGATCCCGGGCGCGGCCGACACCTTTCTGGAGCAGGAATCCGACCAGGCGCAACTCCGCATCCTGATCGACCGGCAGGCGGTGGCCCGCTACGGCATCAACGTCCGCGACGTGCAGGAGGTAGTCGAAATGGCCATCGGCGGCAAGCCTGTCAGCACGGTCTTCGAAGGCGAAAGGCGCTTCGACGTGACGGTCCGGTTCGAGCAGCAGGCGCGCGCCGACGCGGGCGCGATCGGCAACATTCTGGTGCCGACGCACGAAGGCGGCCGCATCCCGCTCGAGCAACTCGCGAAAATCGAAGTGGTGAACGGCGCCAGCATTATCGCGCGCCGCGAAAACATCCGGCAGATTTCCGTGCGGACCAACATCCGCGGGCGCGACCAGGGCAGCTTTGTGGAGGAGGCGCAGCGCAAGTTCGAGCGCGCCGTCAAGCTGCCGCCCGGCTACTCGGTGGATTGGGGCGGCCAGTTTGAAAACCTGGACCGGGCGCGCAAACGCCTCACCCTCATCCTGCCGGTCACCATCGGGATCATCTTCGCGCTGCTGTTCTTCGCGTTCGGGTCCGCCGGGAATGCCGGCCTGGTGCTGGTCAACGTGCCGTTCTCGCTGGTGGGCGGGATAGTCTTTCTCTATCTCCGCGGCATCAACCTGAGCGTCTCGGCGGCGGTCGGATTCATCTCGCTATTCGGTGTGGCGGTGATGAGCGGCGTGTTATATATTTCGGAAATCAACCGCCGCCGGGCGGAACCGGGGACGACGCTCGAAGACGCGGTCATCCAGGGGGCGAAGGCGCAGTTGCGGCCCAGCCTGATGCTCATCCTGGTGGCCATGCTCGGCATGGTGCCGGCCGCGGGCGCCACGGGAATCGGCAGCGATATTCAGCGGCCGCTGGCGACAGTTGTGGTGGGCGGATTGCTGTCTACTTTGCTTTTGACGCTACTGGTGCTGCCCAGCCTCTACTGTCTCACTGCGAGGAAAGAGCGATGAAACCGCCGGTGAAAATGCTGATCGTTTACGTGGCTGAAACCGATCTGTCGGAGACCGGGCCGTTGTATGAAACCATCGTCCGCCGTCTTCGGCAGCTCGGTGTGAACGGCGCCACCGTCACCACCGGCATCATGGGTTTCGGTACTCACTTGAAGGTCCACCGCAAGCGCCTCTTCGGCATCTCCGACGACAAGCCGGTGGTGATCTCGGTCGTGGATAATGAGGTTAAAATTCGAAAGGTGCTTCCCGAGATTCGCGCGATGGTGAAGGAGGGGCTGGTGGTGCTGCTGGACGCCGAGGTGGTGGAGCCTGCGGATGACGCGGGAACGTAACGCACACGCCAAGCCTCAACCGGAGCCCGGCGCCGTACACCGGTTCTTCTCGCAGTTCGGCCCCGGTATCATCACCGGCGCGGCCGACGACGACCCCTCCGGCATCGCCACTTACTCCGTCTCGGGCGCCGCCTTCGGCTACGGGCCCTTGTGGACGGCGCTCTTTTGCTTCCCGCTGATGGCGGCCGTGCAGTTGATGTGCGCGCGCCTGGGCATGGTCACTGGCCGCGGTCTGGCGGCCGTGGTCCGCCACCGCTATCCCCGCTGGGTACTGTGGGGCGCGTGCCTGCTGTTGACCGTCGCCAACCTGATCAACATCGGCGCCGACCTGGGCGGCATGGCCGATGCCATGCACATGGTCACGGGCATCAGCTCATTCTGGTGGACGCTCTTTTTTGCCGGCACCATCGTGGTGCTGCTGTTCGAGAGCTCGTACCGTACCATCGCGCGCGTGTTCAAATGGCTCACGCTAGTGCTGTTCGCTTACGTCCTGACCGCCTTCATCGCCCAGCCCGATTGGGGCAAGGTGCTGCGCGCGACTTTTGTGCCGGACATCCGCTTCACCCGCGACTACCTTATGGTTCTGGTCGGCATTCTCGGAACCAGCATCTCGCCGTATCTATTCTTCTGGCAGGCGGCCGAGGAGGTGGAGGAGGAGCGCGCCGAAGGCCGGACGACGTTGGCCCAACGCCGCGGCGCCACTAACGACGAGTTACGGGGGGCGCGCAACGACGTCCTCTCCGGCATGTTCTTTTCCAACTTCGTGATGTACTTCATCATCCTGACCACCGCGGCCACGCTGCATGCGCACGGCATCACGCACATCTCGACGGCGCGCCAGGCAGCGGAAGCCCTGCGCCCTCTCGCAGGCCCGGGCGCATACTGGCTGTTCACCATCGGGTTGATCGGGACCGGAATGCTGGGCGTCCCGGTGCTCGCCGGATCGAGCGCGTACGCCATCGCCGAAGCCATGGCCTGGCGCGGGTCGCTCGAATTGCGCCCGCACCTGGCGAAGAAGTTCTACACCGTGCTGGCGGTTTCCGTGGCGCTCGGATTGGGATTGAACTTCGCCGGACTCGACGCCGTTAAAATGTTATTCTGGTCAGCCGTGGCGAACGGCGTTCTGGCGCCGCCCCTGATCGTGCTGCTAGTGCTGCTGACCAACGACAAACGCGTGATGGGAGAGCGCACCAATTCGCGCACCCTGCGCTGGCTGGGCTGGACCGCCGCCGCGGTGATGACAGCCGCCGCCGGGGCCATGTTCATTGCCTGATTTCGCTATGTCCAAAGACTACATAGCACTCAATGATGAACTCGCCGCGTATGTCCGCGAGGTGACGCTGCGCGAGCCGCCCCCGCTCGAACGCCTGCGCCTGGAGGCGGAAAACCACCCGCACGGCTCCATGCAGCTCGGCGCCGAGCAGGGCCAGTTTCTGCACATGCTGGCGCGCGTGGCCGGCGCGCGGAAGACGCTCGAGATCGGCGTGTTCCTGGGCTACAGCTCCACCTGGGTGGCGCTGGCACTGCCGCCCGGCGGAAAAATAATCGCATGCGACCGCAGCGAGGAGTACACGGCACGCGCGCGGCAGGTGTGGCGCGAAGCCGGCGTCGAAGATCGCATCGACCTGCGCCTTGGCCCCGCGCTCGACACGCTCGACGGCCTGATCGCCGCCGGCGAGGCGGGCACCTTCGACATGGCGCTCATCGATGCCGACAAGGGGAACTATTCGAACTACTACGAGCGCGCGCTGGTCCTGGTGCGGAAGGGCGGTCTGATCGTGACGGACAACGTGTTGTGGGGCGGCCGCGTGGTCGACCCCGAAGTCCACGACGCCGACACCGAGGCCATCCGCGCGTTCAACCGCAAGCTGCACGGTGACGAGCGCATCGCACTGAGCATGGCAACCATTGGCGACGGGCTGACACTGGCGTGCAAGCTCTGACCCAAACCGTCTTCCCGTGCTACGCGGCCGCCGACCGTGAGATCGCAGCCGGCATCGCCTCTTTCCTGGAACGCGGCGCCGACGTCCGCGTGTTTCTCGAAGAGGGCGAAATGCGTCCCGGCGAGAACCTGGCCGACAAAGCGCGCGAGGCGCGGATGGCGGACATCGTGGTCGTCCTGTTCTCGCGCCACTCGCTGCCATCGCGCTGGCCGCGATCCGAGTGGGAAGGCGCGCTGCACGAGGAGCCGGCGGCCGAGGGCGTGCGCATCGCGTTCGTGCGCGCGGACGATTGCATTCCGCCGCGTGTCCTCGCGCCGCGATTCGACTTGCCCCGCGGCCTCCGCGAATTGAAGCGCTGGCTGCGCGGAAATGCCGCTCAATTCGAGCCGCCCGTGAGTGTACGGTATCCGGACGCCGGTCCGGATCTGGAAGTCCTCGGAATCGCCATCGCCGACCGCGCCGGAGTCGAGACCGTGGATCGCGCCGCGCTGGCCTACGAATTCGTGCGCGAGTTCCGCGAGGATTTCGACGCCATCTTCCGCCTCGAGTGTTCCGGCCGGACTGTGACCGCCCTCGCCGGCGATCTGGCCGCGCAACTCGGCCTGCGCCTCGAAGGCGATCTCCCGTCGAACCTGGAGCGCCTGGCAAATTTCTGCTCCACACGCCGATTTCTGCTGCTGTTTGAAGGCGACCCTCCCGCGGAGCTGCTGTTCAGCGGCCGTTGTTCCGCGCTGATCGCGCGCGAGGGTTTTCCGTCGCCCGGCGACGAGCTTCGCCAGGTCCAGCGGGCGTTCGTAAATCCGGCCGCCGACTGGCCGGAACTCTGCCGCCTGGCGCGTATCGGCCGCCGCCTGACCGGCGACGCGGGCCGCATAGCCGAACTATACGAGCTGATGTGGAAGTGGCACTTCGCGGCCGAGGACCAGGAGGATCGCGCCGTCCTCAACGAATCGGCGCGCGAGCTGGTGTGGATTCTCGAAAGCTGGGGCCGCGATGAAGAAGCGCGCCGCCTGGATCAGCGCCGCATCGCGGAATTCGACGAGCAGATGCCGCTGTTCTAGGGGGCGGGACTGGCATGACGCTAGTAGTAGGTCGGTTCCGGGCAGCCTCCGGCTTCGTTGGGAATCTGTGCGGCTCCTATCCGCAGTTGCTAGCTACTTTCCCACTTAAAATTCAAAAAAGGAGCTACCTCAGACCGTATCGGTACTTCGCAGGCTGGCGACTTTCGAGGGGGAGCGTTCGAGGGGACGGAAGGGTGATTCAGAACACCGGTTTCGGTTGGGGTTAGGG
>JBGPHT010000141.1:0-19843 GCA_041484525.1 Bryobacteraceae bacterium
ATGGGGTTCTCCTGTTTGAGGTTTCTGAGCCGGCTCTTCTAAGCCGGTCTCGGCATTGTAGCCTTCAGGAGAACCCTTTTCCATCTCAGTCCTTATACATTCAAACAGGCTACACAACCTCGAAATTCGCCAGAGGGCACCTGCGCGCATTCAAGACTCTGCGGCGAAATTTCGAGGTTGTGTAGCCTGTCCCCGTAATTATTTTAATGTGCGGCGGCGTCCAATTGGCCTCCTGAACTGAAACCCAACACCCCGTTCTTCGTCTAAAATTGAGTCCGCGTCTGTGTGACGGGCTCGCCGTGGCGAGGGCGACCGTCGCGCATGCTGAAGTTGTGCTCGCCTGGGGGCGGTACCGGCATGGCACAGAGCGGGGCTAAGCAATCGCAGACCAGAATCAGCGGACAAACTATCGTCAACGAACTGGTCCGCAACATGGAACTCGGCCGGCTGGAGATGGCGTACAGCATTCTCCTGCCGTGCAACTTCAGCGTCTACCTTCATCCCGGCGATCATGCGCGCCTGGCGGGCGTCGAGGAACTCATCCAAGAGGACGCCAAACGGGCGTTGAACGCGCGCGTGGCGGAGTGGAACGGGAAGAGTTCGTTGCTGCGGCGCGGCGGCGCTCGCAAGCCCTGCCGTATCGCCCAGAGCGACTGGTGGATCGAGCTGTTCGCCGACGCCGAGGGTGCGGTGCCGCCGGGCGACGTCGAGATCCACTCCGAGTTGAACGAAGTCGCGCAGCCGGGCTACCGCGGCACCAAGACTACGCTCATCGATCGCGAGCCTTCCGTGACCCAGGCGCGCGTGCAGCGGGACCGCGAGAGCACGCGGAAAAAGCCGGAGCGCGTCTTCGCGGAGATCCGCTACCAGGATGACTCTGGTCCGCAAACGTACTTTCTGACACAAAACGAGATTAGCGTCGGCCGAGGAGGAGACGATGTGTGGGTGGACTTGCCGCTCTATACGTCCGACGAAATTTCGCGCGAGCATCTGCGCCTGCGCCGCGATCCGAATACAGGCGTTTTCGCGATCGTCGATAACAGCCGGAACGGCACGTGGGTGAACGGCCGGCGCCTGGCTCACGGGGTGGAGGAAAAGCTGCCGGATCGCGCGGAGATCGGGATAGCAGAGGTGGTGAAGCTCTCGTTCGAAGCGAGGAAGTGATGGGCGAACTCTACCGGTTCCATACGCCCTTCGTGTTGGGGTTCCTGGCGTTCGTGGCGCTGTTCGTACTGGCCCACGCGAGGGACAAATGATCGTCCTCAACTCGGGCGCGGCCAGCGACACCGGCCTCCTGCGCGAACGCAATGAAGACCGCTACTGGGTGGATGCCGAGCGCGGCGTCTTCCTGGTGGTGGACGGGGTCGGGGGGCAGGCGGCGGGAGAACTGGCGGCGCAGACGGCGGTCGAAGCCATCCGCGAGTCGCTCGGCGAGACGGCGGGCGAGGCCGAGCAGCGCGTCCGCGCGGCCATCACGCTGGCCAACAATCGTATCTTCGAAACGGCGGAGCTCGGCGAAGAATTCCGCGGCATGGGCTGCGTCCTCACGCTGGCGGTAGTGGAGGACGGCCAGATCACCATCGGGCACGTGGGCGATTCGCGCTTGTACCTGATCTGGAACGGCGCCATACGGAAGCTTACGTCCGACCACTCGCCGGTGGGCGAAGGCGAGGACGCGGGCGAGCTCACCGAAGAGGAGGCCATGCTCCACCCGCGCCGCCACGAGGTGTTTCGCGACGTGGGATCGCGGCCGCGCGCGGCGGATGACGACGAGTTCATCGAGATCCGCAAGTGCCGCTTCCGGCCGGACGCCGCCATCCTGCTGTGCAGCGACGGGCTCACCGACCACCTGACATCGTCCGAGATCCGCGAAATTGTGGAGAGCTACGATGGCGACGCCGTGCGCGTGGCGGGCGACCTCGTGGAAGCCGCCAACGACGCCGGCGGCAAGGACAACATCACGGCGCTGTTGGTTGCAGGGCCGCAGTTCCGCGGCCGCACCGACGTCACGCGGCCGCGTTTTTCGACTACCAGGCTGCGCCCGCCGGCGCACCTTTTGACAGGCCGGATGGCGTTCCTGGTTTACGGAGTGCTGATCGGCATGCTGCTGTGGGGGATTCTGCGAATGACCAGAGGATAGCTACAGGGGACAGTTACATGACCGCGCCGCTTCGCGTCGGACGTTACGAAATCGTCCGGCGGCTCAGCAAGAGCATGACCGATGTCTATCTGGCGATCGACACAGTGGAGAACCGCCAGGCCGCGCTCAAACTCATCAAGACGGGCGGAGACACGGTGTCGCAACTGGTGCTCGAATCCGAGCGCCGCGGCGCCGCGATACAAAAAGAGCTGCAGACGCTCGACCCGCGCATTGTCGAGATCTACGATTACGGCGACGCGGACGGGTACTTCTTCGTGGCCATGCAGTACGTGGAAGGCCACAATCTGGCCGAGATTCTGGAACAGGAGCGGATCATCGATCCGGCGCGCGCGGCCACCATCGCGCTCGAAATCTGCGAGCAGCTCGCGAAGTTCCACGCGTGGCAATCGGCCGTGGTGCACGGCGACATCAAGCCGTCGAACATTCATCTCGGCCGCAATGGCACGGTGCGGCTGCTGGATTTCGGGATCGCCAAGACGCTGCGTGAGAACGGCGATGCGACCGACCACAACTTCGGCAGTCCGAGCTACTGCTCGCCCGAGCGGCTCACGCATTCGCAGGTCGACCAGCAGTCGGACCTCTGGGCCATGGGCGCCACGCTGTACGAAATGCTGGCAGGTGTGCCGCCGTATCAGGCGGACAGTACGCGCAAGCTGGAAGGGTTGATCCGCTCCAAGCGGCCGCCGCGCGCTCTGCCGCCGGGGTGCCCGCGCGCGCTGCGCGGCATCGTGATGAAGGCGCTGTCGCCCGATTCGGCGCGGCGCTATCGTACAGCGCGCGAGTTTCAGGAGGATTTGCAGGCGTACCTCGAACGCCGTCCCACGCTGGCGGAAATGGAGCGGCGGCCTTGGGGGGCCAATGCCAGCGCGACATTCGAAGCGGCGCGCGCGTATCTGCGAAAAGCGACGCGCACGCTGGGACAGGCGCCATACCGCTGGCCCGTTCTGCGACGGCTGGGCGCGGTGCTCTGGTTCGCGGCGGGAATGGTGCTGTGGATTGGCGGGACATTCGCCTGGCAGTGGGCGCAGGCACGGGAGAATGTTACGGCCGCCGAGATCCGTCCCTCCGCGACTGTATCCATGCCCAAGGACAATCTGCCCGCGCTCTACACCGCGGCTGGCGAGCGCATCCTGGCGGCTTATCGCAACAGCACCGATCCGGTGCTGCAGGATTTCGATTGGCACAAGGCGGAGGTTTGTCTCGATCGCGCGGTCGAGTTGGGCAGCGGCGACAATCGAACGGTGGGCATGCTCGCATTGGCGCGGGGCTACGCCACTCTTGAGCGATTGAGCGGCGGCGAATACTCGGAGGCCGCAGCCCGTCCACTGCGGCTGGCGGCGTTCCAGCAGTTCACGCTGGCGGCACAGAAGCTGCCGCACGACCCTGATCCACACCTGGCGCTGGCGCGAATCTACGTCTACTCGCTGCCGAATCTGGAGAAGGCACTGGTGGAGTTCGGCGCCGCGGAGCAGGTGGGGGCCGCGATGGGGAGGCGCGAGATCGAGCAGCAGGCGGACGCCTACCGCATCCGCGCGCAGCAGGAGGCAGGGGCCGCCCCGCGGCAGGCGCTGGTGGATGCGGCGAAATCGCGCCGGTTGTACGAACGCATTCCGGGGTTCGACAAAGTGGGCCAGCATCTGAAAGAGCTGGCGCGGATTGAGGCGCCGCCGCGGCGGCCGATCGTGAGACAGGCGAACACGCGGAGGCCGCGCCGGTGGCTGTAACCCGGAGTTGGACCGCGGCCGGTGCGCGGCCGGTGGTGGTGAGGTTCGAAAAACGGCCCGCCGCGAGGAGCGGCTTGGCGTGGCTGGTGTGCGCGTCGCTGCTGGTCGGGGCCGGCCTGGCGATGGTCTACGCGGCCAAAATCGCGCGCCTGAATCGCGGCGAATTCGTCAACCTCAACACGGTGACCGCGCCCGAGCAGTTGCTGCCGCTGCTCGAATCGTTCCCCGAACGCGCCGAACGCGAGCTGGTGGCGGAGAAGACGTTTGAGTTCCTGGAGCGCGCGCGCCCGCTGCGTAACGTGGGGGCCCTTTCGCAGTTGCGCGTTTCCGCCGACGAAATCGAAAACGACATGCGATGGACGGCCATGCGGACGCGGCTGCGCGAAATTCAGTCGCAGGGCGGAACGGTGCGGCGCTTGCAATTACTGCCGCTGTCGAGGCTGAAGCCGCTGATGGTGGTGCGAACGCCGAGGGAATTCTACCGCCAGTCGATTCAGTGGCTGGGGTTGTATTTCGCGGGCTTCTACCTGGTCGCACTGGTGTGGGGCGTGGCGCGATTTGCCGGCGATCGGGCCTTTCTGCCGGCGCTTCATCTGCTGACAGGAATCGGTCTGGCCCTGATGTTGAGCATGCGCGATCCGCTGCGCGACACGCTCGAATTCCACAAGTTTTCGCTGGGCGTATTTCTGGGATGCCTGCTCCTGGCGCTCCCAGCTTTGAAACTATTCGACTATCGCAGGCTCTCGGATTGGTGCTACACGCCACTCTTCGCGGCGCTCGTGCTCTTCGGCCTGCTGCTCGGGTTCGGGCGCGGGCCAGGCGGCACCGACATCAAGGTGAACCTCGGGCCGTTCCAGCCCGTCGAGCTGATCAAGATTCTGTTGGTGCTATTCCTGGCGGGCTATTTTACGCGCCACTGGGAGCGCCTGCGCGATCTGCGTGAAAAGCGCGCCTTCCCGCGATTCTCCGGACGCGTGGGCCTGCCGCGCCTGGAGCACATGGCGCCGGTGGCGTGCGCGGTTGCGGCCGCAGTGGTGCTCTTCTTCGTGTTGAAAGATCTGGGGCCCGCGCTGGTGACGTTCTTCGTCTTCCTCGCGATGTTCGGCGTGGCACGAGGCCGTCCAGGACTGGCGGCTGTAGGTTTGTTGGTGCTGGTGGGTTCGGTGGCGGCCGGCTACCACATGGGCAAGCCGCACACCGTGGTGGATCGCATCGACATGTGGCTCGCGCCTTGGGATAACGACGTCCACGGCGGCGATCAACTGGCACACGGCGTCTGGGCATTTTCGACGGGCGGGCCCTGGGGATCTGGACCCGGTTGGGGCGACCCCGCGATGATTCCGGCAGGTAACACGGACCTGGTGCTACCGGCCATCGCCGAGGAATGGGGATTCGTCGGGGTGGCCTCGATCTTCCTGCTGTTCGCGTTCCTGGTGGTGCGCGCGCTGCGGGCGGCGGTGCGCGCCGGGACGCACTTCGGCTTCTTCCTGGGCCTGGGACTGGCGAGCCTGATTGCATTCGAAATGCTCCTGATCAGCGCGGGCGTGCTGGGCGCACTGCCGCTTTCCGGTGTTGTGTCGCCGTTTCTCAGCTCCGGCAATACCGCGATGATCGCCAAGTTTCTGGTGTTCGCCCTGCTCGTCTCCATCTCGGCGGACCGAAGGGGGGAAGGACCGCACGAGCTGCTGCGCGGTCCTCTGATTCCGCTCAAGGTGGTGCTGGTATGCGCCGCGACCGCGCTCCTCGTGATGGCGGCGCGCTACCAGGTGGTGCAGGATCAGCAGTACCTGGCGCGCGACGCGCACAGTTTCGAAGAAGACGGCGTCAAGCGTCCACAGCACAATCCGCGGCTGAATTCGATCGCCCGGGAAATACCCAGGGGCGGCATTTACGATCGCAACGGAATCCCGCTCGCGACCAGCAATTGGGCTGAGCTCGAGGCACACCGGTCCGAATTCGCCGCGCTGGGTGTGGATCTGGACCACGCGGCATCGCACTTCGACGGCCGCCACTACCCGTTCGGCGGCGCGGCGGCGCACGTGGTAGGCGATCTGCGCACGGGCGAAAACTTTCACGCCAGCAACGCGTCGCTGGTGGAGCACGATTCGAATCTGAAGCTGCAGGGCTACGAGTATGCGGAGCTGGCGTCACTGGTCCGGTACCGGCATCAGCCCGGGAATCCGGCGATTGCACGTGTGCTGGCGCGGGATCGCAACATCCACCTGACGCTGGATATCCGCCTGCAGCTTCGGGCTCAGGAGATCCTGGAAAAGCATCTGCGCGCGGCGGGTCAACAGAAAGGCGCGGTAGTGGTGATGGATTCGAATACGGGCGGCGTGCTGGCGCTGGTGAGCGTGCCCACGCCCGATCCGCCGGGCGTCCGCACGGCCGCGCCGGGAGCCGACGAACTGCTCGACCGCGCGCGTTACGGCCAGTATCCGCCGGGCTCGACGTTCAAGCTGGTCACGGCCATCGCGGCGTTGCGCGCCGACCCGGATCTGGTCCGCCGCATGTACCTGTGCCGCCCGCTCGAGGATGGCCGCGCAGGCAACACCATCGCCGGTTGGAACCGCGCAATCAAGGACGATATCGGCGACCATGCGCACGGCACGGTCGACATGCTGAAGGCCATCACCGTTTCGTGCAACGCCTACTTTGCGCAACTGGGCGTGCACGACGTGGGCTCGAAGGCGCTGGCGGAGACGGCGGAGAAGCTGGGAATTTCGACGGGCGACCCGGTCGAACTGAGGAAGGCGCTACCGTTCGCCGCCTACGGACAGGGACCGGTGCTGATCTCGCCGTTCAAGATGGCGCGCGTGGCAGCGGCCATCGCGGCCGGCGGACGAATGCCGCAGGGACGCTGGGTCGAAGGCGACGCCAACGTGCGCACGGACGCGCCGCTCGACCTGCTGCCGGCGGCACAGGCGGTGTTCCTGGCGCGCGCCATGCGCGCGGTGGCGACGGACGGAACGGCGCGCCACGTGATGGCCGGCGAGCAGATCGGAATCGCGGGCAAGACCGGAACGGCGCAGCTCGACACCGGCATGCCGCACGCCTGGTTCACGGGGTTCGCGCCGTACGACGGCGACCCGGCGCGGCGAATTGCTTTTTCGGTTTTGGTGGAACACGGCGGCTACGGCGGGCGTGTGGCCGCGCCGGTCGCACGTGAGGTGGTGGAGGCAGCCAGACAATTGGGGCTCTTATGACGATCACCGAGTTTTTGGAAAAATGGGGCAAGACGCTGTTCGAATCGCCGCTGGCGACGAATGCCGCCGAACCGCCCGAATTGGCGGAGATCCGGCTGGCGGCGCTCGACCGCGTGCGCGAGAAGAGCTATCGCTCGGGCGGCAAAAAGGTCTTTCCGTTCGACCTGATTCGCGTGGAACTCCGCGGCGTCGAAGAGAGCCGCCACCAAGTGTTCGCTGGCGCCTTCTTCCGCAAATACCTGGAGCAGGAAGTTCACGGCGCACTGCGCGATGCGGGCTGCCGGTTCCCGGAAAATCTGCGGGTGGATGTCCGCGCCGCCATCGGGCTGCCGCAACCGAACGAGCCGTGGCTGGTCGTCGAAGTCGGCTCGCAGGATCGCGCGGCGGGAACACGGCCGGCCCGCCTGGTGGTGGTGGAGGGCGCGGCGCACGCACCGGAGATCCGCCTGGAAAAGGCTCGCACCAACATCGGGCGCGTGGTGGATGTGTACCGCTCGGAGGGGATGTACCGGCGCAACGACCTCACGTTTGCCGAAGACACTGAGATCAACCGGTCCGTCTCGCGCGAGCACGCGCACATCGTGTTCGACAAGGCGGCCGGCGAGTACCGGCTGTTCAACGATCGCTGGTACCCGCGCGGCCCGGAGGGCGATTGCGGCACCTGGATCGTCCGCGACGGCATGAGCCAGCAGGTCCACCGGAACGCTCGCGGGACGAAACTGGAAGGCGGAGACGAGATCCACTTCGGGCGAGCGGTGGTGATGTTCGAGATCGAATAGGCTTCAGCAGATTATTCACCGCCGAGACGCCGAGATCGCTGAGAACACACAAAGCCTTTCATGATTTCTGTCTTCTCGGCGCTCTCTGCGTCTCGGCGGTGAATAATTTGCGATCTACTATGAAGAGGAATGTTCGATTGGCAGCAGGACCCTCACCGGCGGTTCAATCCGCTGACGCGCGAGTGGGTGTTGGTATCCCCGCACCGCACGCAGCGGCCCTGGCAGGGGCAGACGGAAACCGCCGATGAGCCGGTGCAGCCCGAATACGATCCGAAGTGCTACCTATGCCCCGGTAATGTGCGCGTCGGCGGCGTGCATAATCCGAATTACACTTCGACGTTTGTATTCGACAATGACTTCGCGACACTCAAACCGGATACGAAGCTGAATCGCTTCGAACAAGAAGGCCTGTTGGTCGCGGAATCGGAGCCCGGGATCAGCCGCGTGGTCTGCTTTTCTCCACGGCATCACCTGACCATTGCCAACATGGAACCGGCGGACTTGCGACTGGTGGTGGACACGTGGGTCGACCAGTATTGCGATTTGGGCGCACACGAGCTCATCAACTATGTGCAGATTTTCGAGAATCGCGGGGCCATGATGGGAGCCAGCAATGCGCACCCGCATTGCCAGATTTGGGCGGGCCATTCGATTCCGAACGAAGTGGCGAAGGAGTCGGCGGCGCAGTCGGCGTGGCGGCAGAAGCACGGTACGTGCCTGCTGTGTGAATACGCTCGGTTGGAGCACGGCGCGCACGAACGCATGGTGGAAGAGAACGAGACCTTCCTCACGGTAGTTCCGTTTTGGGCGATCTGGCCATTTGAGACGATGGTGGTTTCGAAGCGCCATATGACCGCGATCGACGGCTTGACGGATGTGGAGCGCGGCGGACTGGCGGACATTCTGAAGCGCACGACAGCGCGCTACGACCGACTGTTCCACGTATCGTTTCCCTACACGATGGGGATTCACCAGCGACCGACCGATGGCGGAGCGAACGAGGACTGGCACCTGCACTTGCATTTCTGCCCGCCGCTGCTGCGCTCGGCGAAGGTGCGCAAGTTCATGGTGGGGTATGAGATGCTCGCGACGCCGCAGCGCGATATCACTCCGGAAGCGGCTGCGGAGCGGCTGCGGGCGGTATAGTGGACCCGATGGAGAAGCGGAAGATTCGATCGCTCGATGTTTCGGTGGCCGGCCTGGGGTGCAACAACTTCGGTTGGCGCATCGAGGAGAAAGCTGCGGCGGCGGTGGTGGACGCCGCCCTCGACGCCGGAGTGAACTTCTTCGACACGGCCGATCTTTACGATACCGGACGCAGCGAGGAATTTCTCGGCCGCGCGCTCGGGAGGCGGCGTGAGAATGTCATCATCGCCTCGAAGTTCGGCTACAAGCTGGACGAGGAGCGGCAGGGGGGAGCCAAGCCGGAGTACGTCCGCCGCTCCCTGGAGGGGAGCCTGCGGCGGCTCGGGACCGACAGGATCGATCTCTACCAGCTTCATTTCCCGGACCCCAAGACACCCATCGAGGACACGCTCCGAGCGATGGAGGATCTGGTGCGCGCGGGAAAGGTGCGCGAGATTGGATGCTCGAACTTTTCGGCGGCGCAGTTGCGCGAAGCCGGGGGGCGATTCGCCAGCGTGCAGAATCACTACAGCCTCGTGAACCGGGAAGCCGAGGCGGAGGTCATCCCCGAGTGCGTCCGGCAGGGAATCGCATTCATCCCGTACTACCCGCTGGCCAACGGTTTACTGACGGGGAAGTATCGGCGGGGGCAACCGCATCCCGCGGGCAGCCGTGCGGAGGCGGGCTGGGGGCCAAAAGTTTTTACGGATCGCAACCTGGCGCTGGCGGAGGCGCTGGCGGAGTTCGCCGAATCGCGGGGGCACACGCTGCTCGAGTTGGCGGTCTCATGGCTCGCGGCGCAGCCGGCGGTAGCGTCGGTGATTGCGGGCGCGACATCGCCCGAGCAGGTTCGCCAGAACGCGGCGGCCGCCGGGTGGAAGCTAACCGGCGCGGAGCTTGCCGAAGTGGACGCCATCCTCGCGCGGGCGTGACGGATTTCGAGAGGAGACCATTTGCGTTTTTCCAGCATGATCACGGCAGTGGACGCGCACGCCTGCGGAGAGCCCGGCCGCGTCATCACAGGCGGCGTCCTGGATGTGCCCGGCAAAACCATGTTTGAGAAAAAGACGTATCTCGAAACCAAGGCCGACCACATCCGGCTGCGCATGCTGCGCGAGCCGCGCGGCTATCCCGCGGCCAACTGCAATCTCATTCTGCCGCCTACGCACCCGGAAGCCGATGCCGGATTCGTCATTATGGAGCAGGTGGAGTATCCGCCGATGTCCGGTACCAATACCATCTGCGTGGTCACGGTGCTGATCGAAACCGGCATGGTTCGGGCCGAGGAGCCGGTGACGCATTTGAAGCTCGACACGCCGGCGGGCCTGATCGCGGTGGAAGCGGAAGTCCGCGACGGCAAGGTCAAGAAGGTGACTTTCCGGAATGTGCCCGCGTTCGCCCCGCACCTGGATGCCAAGGTCGAGGTGCGCGGTCTTGGCACGGTCACCGTGGATGTCGCGTACGGTGGAATGTTCTATGTGATCGCGGAGGCCGCGCCGCTCGGCTTCCGCCTGGCACCGGACGAGGCTCGTGATATCGTGCGTGCGGCCGAGATGATCAAGGCCGCCGCTCGGGAGCAATTGCCGGTGGTGCATCCAGAAAATCCGGGGATTGCGGGCGTGACGATCGCGCAGATTTCGGGCGCGCCCTCGAGCCCGGGTGCGGACCGCAAGAACACGGTGGTGGTCTCGACCGGCACACTCGACTGGTCGCGGCCGTCCTCGTGGACCGGCGCGCTCGACCGCTCCCCTTGCGGCACGGGCACGTGCGCCAAGATGGCCGCCCTGCACGCCAAGGGACAGCTCGGACTGAATCGGGATTTCGTTCACGAGGGGATTCTGGGGACGACGTTTACGGGCCGGCTGATCGAGGAGACGCGCGTCGGACCGTATCGAGCAGTGGTTCCGACTCTGTCCGGCCAGGCGTGGATCACGGGCTTCGCGCAATACGTGGTCGATCCCGACGACCCGTTTCCCAACGGGTTCACGGTGGGCGATATCTGGGGATGAGGGGTCAGGGCGTCAGACCAGAATGTCCTTCACTACGTCGCCCGAAATGCCGGTGAGCCGCACGTCGAGACCCTGGAACTTCACCGCCAGCCGCTTGTGATCGACACCCAGCAAGTGCAGCATGGTGGCGTGGAAATCATGCACGCTGACGGGATTCTCCTCGGCCGCGTAGCCGAGTTCATCCGTGGTGCCGTACGTGATCCCGCCCTTGATGCCGCCGCCGGCCAGCAGGTACGAGAACCCCTTGATATGGTGATCGCGGCCGTCGCCGCTCTGTGACATCGGCGTGCGGCCGAACTCGCCGCCCCAAATTACGAGCGTGTCGTCGAGCATACCGCGCTGCTTCAAGTCGGTGATGAGCGCCGCGGTTGGGCGGTCCACCTCTTCGGCCTTGAGCGCGATATTCGGCTTGACATTGCTGTGGTGGTCCCAATCGCGATGGTAAAGCTGGATGAAGCGCACGCCGCGCTCGGCCAGACGGCGCGCCAGCAGGCAGTTGGATGCGAACGAACCATCGCCGGGCTGCGCGCCATACATTTCGAGTACCTGCTTCGGCTCGCTGCTCATGTCCACCAGGCCGGGCACGCTCGCCTGCATCTTAAACGCCATCTCGTACTGCGCGATGCGTGTGAGAATTTCGGGGTCGCGCAGCGCGGCGTGCTCCACGCGGTTGAGCGCGTTGATAGCATCGATCGACTGGCGCTGCATCGTTTTGCTCACGCCCGGCGGGTTCTGGATGTAAAGCACCGGGTCGCCCGCGGAATTCAGCTTGACGCCTTGGAACCGGCTGGGGAGCAGGCCCGCCGACCATTGCCGGGAAGCGATGGGCTGCATCTGGCCGCCGCGTCCCGCCGAGAGCAGCACCACAAACCGGGGAGGTCTTCCGTCTCGGAGCCCAATCCGTAGAGCACCCACGAACCCATGCTGGGGCGTCCGGGAATGATGGAGCCGGTGTTCATCACGGTGTGCGCCGGGTCGTGATTGATCTGCTCGGTCCACATGGAGCGGACGATGCAGATGTCGTCCGCCACGCTGCCGATGTGCGGAAAGAGCTCGCAGATCTCCTGATTCGATTTGCCGAATTTCCGGAAGCCATGCTGCGGGCCGAAGCAGATGAGCTTCTGATTCTGGAGCTGCGCGATCTGCTGTCCTTTGGTGAAGGACTCGGGCATCGGCTGGCCGTGCATGGCGGCCAGCTTCGGCTTGTAGTCGAAGGTTTCGAGGTGCGACGGGCCGTCGGCCTGGTAAAGGAAAATGATGCGCTTGACCTTCGCGGGATGATGCAGCGGGTTGATCACGCCGCGGTCGGCGGCGAGCAACCGGTTGAGCCCGAGCAGTCCCAGGCCCGCGATGCCGCGGCCCAGAAATGTGCGGCGGTGAATGCCGCAAGCGCAATCAGTTTCGTGTAATGGTTTCATGCAGGTTCAGAATGGCGCGCGCCACCGTGGTCATGGCGGCGAGTTCGACGGGTTTGACGTCCGGCGGCACGGGCGCCTCGCCGGTGTGGATCAGCTCTTCAGCGCCGGCCGGCGCGCGGCGGAATTCAGTCGGGCTTTTCGCGTAAAGGTCGTTGAGGATGCGATGCTCAGCAACCGTGGGCGCGCGGTCGAGAGCGCGCTCGAATCCCCAATCCACGCCGCGTTTCAGCATCGCCGCCGCGAACACGCGCGCGGCCTCCACGTAGATGGGGTCGTTCAACAGGTCGAGCGCCTGCAGCGGCGTGTTCGACGTGGAGCGGTTGATGGTGCATTCCTCGCGCGTGGGCGCATCGAAATTGACCAGGCTCGGGTGCAGGAAAGAGCGCTGCCAGAAGGTGTAGACGCCGCGCCGGTAAAGATCTTCGCCGTGGCTTGCCGAGTACTCGCGCTTGGGAAAGTTCATGGTGGCGAGGTAGCCGTCGGGCTGGTACGGCTTGGCACTGGGACCGCCGAACTTCTCGACGAGCAGACCGGAGACCGAGAGCGCAATGTCGCGCACCATCTCGGCGTCCACGCGGAAGCGGCTCTGCCGCGCCAGCAGGCGATTGTCGGGATCGCGCTCCTCGAGCTGCGGACTGGCAAGTGAGGACTGGCGGTAAGTCTGGCTGGTGACGATGAGCCGGATGATGTGGCGCACATCCCAGTCGCGCTTGAACTCGGACGCGAGCCAATCGAGCAACTCGGGGTGAGTGGGCCATTCACCTTGCGAGCCGAAATCGTCCAGCGCCTTCGAGATTCCCGTTGCGAAGAACTGGCGCCAAAGACGGTTCACTTGAACGCGCGCGGTGAGCGGATTCTCGGGCGCAACGAGCCAGTTCGCTAGATCGAGTCGCGTGGCGCGGCGGCCGGCGGTATCGAGCTTGCCGAGGAATGCCGGAATGGCGGGCTGGACAATATCGCCGGAGTCGTCCATCCAGTTGGCGCGCGCCAGAATCCGGGTCTCGGTGGGCGCGACGGCTTCGGAAACCATCACGTGCGGGATCGAGAGTTGGAGGAGCGCGATCTCCATCTCAATGCGGGCGCGCTCGGTGGCGTCGGCATCGGGCCACGGGTAATCGGCAGAAGTGAGCGCGAGGCGGAAGCGGCCGGTGACGGCGCGGCGGAAATCGGAATCGTGATGCAAGCGGACGGTCATCACAGTGTCCGCGGCCGTTGTGACGGGCTGGGCGAATCGCAGCGCGAGAAAGATCTTTGAGGTCTCGTTGTAAGTGGCGACGCCCCAACCGGTTTTGGGATTGCCATCGAAGGCGGCCAGCGGCGGATACTCAGGGGCGGGCTGGTTGAGGTTGGACGCACCGGACGAGAACGTCAGCTTCTGCTGGCCGGCCTCCGCTTCTATTTCCGTCAGCACCACACGGTCCGCGCCGCGCGCCAGGCGGATGCCGGGCAAGCCCTCGTCCTGCACGAATTCAATGCCCAGCGCCGTCCATGTGCCAGGGCCAGGCTGCAGCGTGACAGTGTAGGTTTCGTTATCCGGGTTGGGACCGCCGGCGACCACCAAGCCGTTCCCGGGAGCGCGGTTGCCGGTCAGGTTGCCGCTGTCATAGATGGTGTACTCGACCGGCTCATCGTTATAGATTTTGAGCGTGGCTCCGTGGGAGGACCTGGCCGAAATCGGCCGCTGCATTTTCCACGCCAGCTCGCGTACGTCGGGGCGCTTTCCAGTCGCGGGGGCGGGAGCGGGCGCACGGGTCTGCGCCAGTTGGCTCTGGATCTGATCGAGCTGCTTCTGCTGCTCGGGAGTGGGCAGGCCGAGCTGCGAACCCCACGCGTTCCTGCCGCGGTCGGGCACCAGGCCCGTCTCTTTGAGATCGGCGAAGAACGCTTTCATCGAATAGAAATCGCGCGAGGTGAACGGGTCGAACTTATGGTCATGACACTCGGCGCAGCCGAGCGTGCTGCCCATCCAGACGGCCACGGTAGTGCGCACGCGGTCGGCTGCGTATTTCGCGAGATACTCCTTCGGCTGCAGACCGCCCTCGGCCGAAGTGCGGTTCAGGCGATTGTATGCCGAGGCGACGCGCCGATCGAGAGTGGCGTTCGGCATCAAGTCGCCGGCAAGCTGCTCGCGCGTGAATTGGTCGAACGGCTTGTTGTCGCGGAAAGCACGCAGCACGTAGTCGCGATAAGGCCAGGCGGGGAACGCGTTATCGCCATGGAAGCCGGAAGTGTCGGCGTAGCGCACCACGTCGAGCCAATGCATGGTCTGTTGCTCGGCGTAACGCGGCGAGGACAAGAGGCGGTCCACCACCTTGTCGTAAGCGTTCGGTGAAGTGTCTTTCAGAAAGGCTGCGATTTCTTCAGGCGTCGGCGGCAGACCGTTGAGGTCGAGCGTCACGCGGCGGATGAGCGTACGGCGGTCGGCTTCGGGCAAGGGCTTCAGGCCTTCGCGGGCCGGCCGTTCGCGAATGAACTCGTCGATGGAATGCAGTGCGGAGTGTTCGAGCGGCTGGTAGGCCCAGTGGCCTTCGTACCTCGCGCCCTCGGCCACCCACTGCTTGATGGTCTGCTTTTGCGCGTCCGTCAGCTCTTTGTGGACGAACGCGGGCGGCATCACGCGCGCCCCGGCGGCAAACACGCGCTGCACGATGGCGCTCTTCTCGGGATCGCCGGGCACGACCGGGGTAGCGCCGCTCGCGGTCGGTTTAAGCGCCTCCTCGCGGATGTCAAGCCGCATGCCGGCCATGCGCGAACTCTTGTCCGGGCCATGGCAGCGGAAGCAAGTCTCCGCCATGATGGGGCGGATGTCGCGGTTGAAGCGGACCTCGGCGTGGAGCGCCCCGCTCAGCAGGAGCGCAAGCAGAATGCGCATCGTGGAAGCAGTAAACACCCTGGTCTAATTCGGTGACAGGCTACACAACCTCGGAATTAGTTTCGAGGTTGTGTAGCCTGTCACCGAATTAGTCATAATGGAATCCATGTGGCGAGCGGGGTTCACGCTCTTCTGTACGTTTTCGGTCCACGCGGCCGGCGTCGATTACGCACGGGATATCCAGCCGCTGCTCCAGAAGCACTGCCTGATGTGCCACGGATCGCAGCAGCAGATGAGCGGGCTGCGCCTGGATTCGCGCGAAGCAGCGCTCAAGGGCGGGACCTCCGGCGTGGACGTTGTCCCCGGGAACAACGCCGGCAGCCGTCTGATCCGCTTGGTTTCCGGCGTTGACAAAAAGGTGATGCCACCCGCCGGCCAGCGTCTGACAGAGGCGGAAATCGCTCTGCTGCGTGCTTGGATCGACGAGGGTCTGACGTGGCCGGCGCAGTCGCAGCCGCATTGGGCCTTCCGCAAAATCGCGCGGCCCAACGCCGAGGGAATCGACGATTTCATCCTCGCGCGGCTCAAGTCGGAAGGCCTCGCGCCTTCGCCTGAGGCGTCGAAGCGCACACTGATCCGCCGTGTGAGTCTCGACCTCACCGGCCTGCTTCCCACGCCGCAGGAAGTGGATGCATTTTTGAGCGACGACCGCCCCGACGCTTATGAGCGCGCGGTGGATCGCCTTCTCGATTCGCCGCACTACGGCGAAAAATGGGCGCGTTGGTGGCTCGATCTCGCCCGCTACGCCGATAGCGACGGATACGAGAAAGACCGCTCGCGTCCCTGGGCATGGCGTTGGCGCCACTGGACGATCGACGCGATGAACCGCGACGTGCCATTCGACCAGTTCACCATCGAGCAACTGGCGGGCGATCTGCTACCCAACCGCACCATCGATACCTTGGTGGCGACGGGCTTCAATCGCAACACGCTTACGAATCGCGAGGGTGGTACCGACCCGGAACAGTTCCGCGACGAGCAGGTGCTGGATCGCGCCGCCACGCTCGGCACTGTCTGGCTGGGCCTGACCGTGGGTTGCGCGCAGTGCCACAATCACAAGTACGATCCCATCCAGCAGAAGGAGTTCTACCAGCTCTCGGCGTTTTTCAACACGCAGGAGGAGGCGAATATTCCCGCGCCCCTGGCGGGCGAGGTCGGACCGTACCTCGCCGCGCGGCCGGATTACGATCGCAAGCGGCAGGCGGTGCTTGAGGAATACAAGATCCCGCAAGTCGAAGCCGATTGGGAAGACAAGCTGCGGTACGCCGCGCTGCACCCGGGCGAACACGACGATTGGTCATTCGCCTACGGAGAGTGCACGCATATCGTGGACAACGCCCGGAAGGTGCTTTTTCTGGACCCCGCCAAGCGCAGTGAAGTGCAGCAGACGGCGATGGTCGAGTACTTCATTTCGTCCTGCGGCAGTCTCTTTCCCAAACAATACTGCGCGGATCTGAAGCTCGGGGACCTGCGGACGAAGCTGAATGAACTGAGCGCCAAGCTACCGGTGCTGAGTCACGCACCGGTGCTGGTGGAGAACGACACGCCGCCGAAGACGTACATCCACGTCAAGGGCGATTGGCGCGAGCACGGGCTGGAAGTTCAGCCGGGCACGCTCGCCTTTCTGCCGCCGCTGCCCGCCGGCAGTGCGCCCGCGCGCCTCAGGCTAGCGCGCTGGCTGGTGTCGCCGGACAACCCGCTCACCGCCCGTGTAACTGTGAATCGGCTGTGGCAGGAACTTTTCGGCCGCGGCATCGTGCGCACCGCGGACGATTTCGGCACGCAGGGCGACCGTCCCACTCATCCCGAGCTGCTGGATTGGCTCGCCAGCGAGTTCATGCAGCGGGGCTGGAGCATGAAACAGATGGTGCGGCTGATGGTGACGTCCGCAACCTATCGGCAGTCCTCGGCAGCGCGGCCGGAGTTGACCGCGCGCGACCCTGACAACACGCTGCTGGCGCGCCAATCTCGCTTGCGCCTGGGGGCGGAGTTGATCCGCGATGAAACGCTCTACGCGGCCGGCCTGCTCGATTTGCGCATCGGCGGACCCAGCGTCCGGCCGCCGCAGCCGAAGGGAGTGGCGGAGCTTTCCTACGGCGGCTCGGTGAAGTGGCCGGAGAGCACGGGCGCGGACCGCTATCGCCGCGGTCTCTACATACTGTTCCAGCGGACGGTACCGTATCCGCAGCTCATGAATTTCGACGCGCCCAACTCGAATCTGTCCTGCACGCGGCGCGAGCGCACCGACACGCCGCTGCAGGCGCTCAACCTGATGAACGACCCGGTCTTCTTCGAAGCCGCGCAGGGCTTGGCGTTCCGGCTGATGCGTGAATCCTCAGGCGCCTTCCGCGACCGGCTGAATTACGCGTACCAGGTGACCATCGGCCGGCCGCCCGTGGCGCGCGAAGCGGAGCGCCTGGGCAAGTATTTCGACGACACGCTGAGGAACCTCAACGATCGCCCGCAGACCGTGGCCGCGCTGTTCCCCAATCGCATCGAAGGTGTGCCGCAGATCGAGGCCGCCGCGTGGGTGGAGCTGAGCCGCCTGCTTCTGAATCTCGACGAGTTCATCACGAGGGAATAAGTCATGAGTCCCGAACAGTTCCGCAAGATCCAGACGCGCCGCAGCTTCTTTGAGCAGTGTGCGGGCGGCATCGGCGTCATGGCGCTGGCACAGCTCATGGAGCAGGAGGGCCGCGGCGCCGCGGCGGACGCGAACCCGCTCGCTCCCAAACCGCCGCACTTCCCCGCCAAGGCCAAGAACGTAATCTTCATGTTCATGGAGGGCGGCCCGAGCCAGATGGACCTGTTCGATCCCAAGCCCGAGCTGCAGAAGTGGAGCGGCAAACCGCTGCCGCCCTCGATGACCAAAGACATGCGGCTCGCTTTCACCAAGCCGAACGCGGCTGTACTCGCGAGCCCGCGCACTTTTCAACCGTACGGGAAAAGCGGTATCGAGTTTTCAGATTACATCCCGCACATCGGCTCCTGCGCCGACGATCTGTGCCTGGTGCGCTCGATGTATACCGACGCGTTCAACCACCACCCCGGGCAGTTGCTGCTTTTCGGCGGCAGCATTCAGGTGGGCCGTCCGACGATGGGCGCGTGGGTTCTGTACGGCCTCGGCAACGAGTCGCAAAACCTGCCGGGCTTCGTCGTGCTTGGCTCGGGCGTCGGCACCAGTGGCGGGACATCGAACTGGGCGAGCGGCTTTCTGCCTTCGACCTACCAGGGCGTCGTGCTTCGCAGTTCGGGCGACCCGGTGCTGTATCTTTCAAACCCGCCCGGGGTCACAAGGGAGATGCAGCGCGCCGGGCTCGACGCTCTGAAAGATCTTAACCAGGAGCACTACGCGCAGACTGGCGACCTCGAGATCGCATCGCGCATCGCGTCTTACGAGCTGGGGTTCCGGATGCAGGCCGCCGGGCCCGAGCTGCTCGATTTCTCCAAGGAGTCGCCCGAAACGCTCGAGATGTACGGCGTCAATCGGGAGCCGACGCGCCAGTTCGCCACCAACTGCCTGCTGGCGCGCCGCATGGTGGAGCGCGGTGTGCGCTTCGTCATGCTGACGCATGCCAGTTGGGACGATCACACGGACCTGAACCGCAAGCTCAAAAAGAACTGCGACATCGCCGACCAGCCCACCGCGGCGCTGATCAAGGACCTGAAGCAGCGCGGCATGCTCGACAACACGCTGGTGGTTTGGGCTGGTGAGTTCGGACGCACCCCGATGGTCGAGATCCGCGACCCCCGCGACGCCAACAACGCTGGCCGCGATCATCACCCGCTGGCGTATAGCCTATTCCTCGCCGGTGGAGGCATCAAGGGCGGGCAGGCGATCGGGAAGACAGACGAGTTGTGCATGAGCGTCGTGGAGGACAAGGTGCACGTCCACGATCTCCAGGCCACGCTGCTGCACTGCCTGGGACTCGAGCACACGCGGTTGACTTACCACCACATGGGCCGCGATTTCCGGTTGACCGACGTCGCGGGGAACGTGGTGACGAAGATGCTGGTCTAAGTCGCATTGCTGCGAAAACCGGCCATCGTGTGAAAGAATGTCGCAATGAAGCGACCGTTCGCTGCGACCATCTGGCGCGAGGGGAACTGGTATGTTTCTCAGTGCCTCGAAGTCGATGTCGCGAGCCAAGGTGAAAGCGAAGAAGAGGCGCTTGCCAACCTGAAAGAAGCACTGGAGGTTCACTTCGAGCCGCCGCAAGCCACGCGTCCCCCCAAGGTTCGCACGGTCGAGGTTGAGGTTGATTCGGCTTAAGCCGCAACCCTTCCGCTCTGGATCAAAAATAGATACGGTGTAAACTTCGGCCGACCGATGTCCTTCTGAAGCAGGGAACCTAAACCTCGGTATACGCAACTCAGCGCGAAGAATCTGGCGTCACAAGAAAAGCAGCTCTGCTAGCAGCCTGTGGTAATAGTCGCGAAAACATGTGACCTAGCGAATGTTCTGGGCGTCTATACTGCATGGCCATGGGAACCCGCAAGAAACGGGAGCGACAGGAAGATCTCTGGGTCGTCAGCAGCGAGGTCGTGG
>JBGPHT010000142.1:0-19531 GCA_041484525.1 Bryobacteraceae bacterium
GGCGCCGTTGCTTGCACAATCGATACTTTCCGCGCCTGGATGAAGTGATCGCCGCAGTAGAAGCCGAGTTCGACCAATGGGCCGGTCGCAATGAAACACTACGCCGATTATGCGCAATTACTTAAGTCGCTGTGTTTAGCAGGCGCTGGTCCCGAACCGGCACACACGCCGCTGCCGCTCCGGTCGGCGGTTCAAGATAAAAACTTCTACCTGTTGTCGATGATCGAGCGCACCACCGACGTAGCTGCAGCACTCAAGAGTGACGCGCGATTCGCGAAGTGGGCGTCCGAGCGGCGTGCGGCGCTGAGCAAAGCCGCGAGCTCCTGCGGGAACGAACTGGCGTGCTACGCGGCCGCTGTCGAGTGGAAGGACGAAGACATGCGCGCGGCAGCAGATGCCCTGCGCGAAATGTACGGGAAGAACGCCGCGCTTCGCAAACTGGTGGACGGGCCGCTGCGGCTTAGCGGGATGTTCGTGCGCTATCAGGCCGGTGGTGGCGATGAACTCCTGGCGCAGGCCTGGATGGATGCGGCCCGCGGATTGAATCACACGATCGCAGTCTACGGTACCGGCGCGGCGCCGCGGTATCCGCAGATCGACTCCATCTATTACGACGTCAAATCGCCGGGCTTCCTGCAACTGATGCGCACGCTGGCGGCGGTTCTCGACGAGGACCGGAACAGCATGACGCTGTTCTTTCAGCCCTCTCTTCGATTCGCCATGCACCTGCTCGACGCCAGCCATCGCGACGAGGCCGGGCGACTCGAGCCGCTCGAGTTGGGTGAGAATGCGGCGGCCGTACGTCGCGTCCGCACGATCGCGTGGAGCAAGTTTCCGTATTCGGCGATCGTGGTGCCGGGGTCTGGGGCGGACCGGCCGGGGACCGCGCTTTCCGCGATGGGCAAACTACGGCTGACGCTCGCGGCCCGGCGGTTCCGCGAAGGCAAGGCGCCGCTGATTCTGGTGTCCGGCGGATACGTGCACCCGGCGCAGACGCCGTACGCCGAGGCTGTCGAAATGAAGAAATCGCTGATCGCGGATTTCGGCATACCGGCGGACGCGATCCTGGTGGACCCGCACGCGCGCCACACAACAACCAACGTGCGCAACGCCGGGCGGCAGATCTATCGCTACGGCATGCCTTTCGGAAAAGCGGCGCTGATCGTGACAGATCCGGACCAGAGCCGCGGGATCGAGAGTCAGGCGTTTGCGGATCGGTGTATGCGGGAATTGGGCTACAAGCCTTATCGATTAGGCGCGCGGCTCTCGATCTTCGACCTGGAGTTCTTCCCGGTCATCGAGTGTTTGCAGGGGGACGCGATGGATCCTCTGGATCCATAACGCCGCCACGCTAGATCGCGCTTACGGATATCGTGACTCCCGATTGTGTGGCGGCATTGCCCACGCGCACGACGACCGGCACGGCGCCGCCCGCCGCAACTCCAGGGGGAATCTGCAAACCGAACTGGACCACTCCGGGTTGAGCGGGAGCATTGAGATTCAACACGACGTTCGCCGTCTGTCCGCCGATGTTAGCCGTGATGCCCGCGCCGCCGGGAATGCCGGTCGCAGTCATTACGATGGTGCCGCCGGGCCGAGCCGGGTGGGTGGAGCCGTTGAGCGAACCATCCTGGTTCACGGCGACGGCCTGGCCTGTGCCCACCGAATCCAACGTGAAGAGAGCGGGGGCGGCCGCCACCACCGGTACTGAGAGCGGCGCACTGGATCGGTTTTGGTACTGTACGACCACAGCCGCGCTGGCGCCGGGCAGCAGGGTCGCGGGCACGACAGCGGCGACCTGAGTGGCAGACGCGTAGAGAACGGCTGCGGGCGTGCCGTTGAAGAGAACCGTAACGCCGCCATCGCCGGATGCCAATGGCAGCGGTCCGATACCCGAGCCGTAGAGCACCACCATCTCGCCGGGTGCGATGGGGCCGATCAGATTGCTGCCGGCATTGGTGATGGCAGCAAGAACCGGTGACGATGCCAGGGGTTGCAGCACGCGGATGGCGTTGTTGCCGGAATCAGTGAAGTAGACGTTGCCGAAGGGATCGACCGCAATCCCCGCGGGCGCATTCAACAGCGCGGACGCCGCAGGGCCGTCGTCGCCGGCGTAGCAGCATGTGCCGGCGCCGGCGATGGTGGCGAGAGTTCCGCCGGGCGCAATCTTGGCGATCTGGTTGTGGCCGGTGTCGGCGATGAAGATGGCGCCGGCGGTGTCCACGGCAATGGCGCGCGGGTCGCTCAGACCGGTGGCGATGGTGGTGATGATTCCGGACGTGTCCACTTTGCGAATCGCGTTGTTGCCGCTATCGGCGATGTACAGGTTGCCCGCGGCGTCCAGGACGACGGACTTGGGACCATTCAGAAGTGCCGAAGTAGCCGCACGGCCGTCGCCCGCGAAACCTGGAGTGCCAGTGCCGGCGATGGTGCGGATGATTCCATCGGGCGTGACCTTGCGGACGGCGTTATCCAAAGTGTCGGCGATGTAGACGCTGCCGCGCGAGTCGGAGGCCACACCCTGGGGATGGTTGATGGAGGCGGCCCGGGCGCGCAGGCCGTCGCCGAAGTAACTCGAGTTACCGTTGCCGGCGATGGGATCGATGTTACCGGTATTACGGAATCCGCGGACGCGGGAATTGCCGGTGTCGGCGAGATACATGTTGCCCCCCAGGTCGGCGCCGAGACCCCCGGGGCGATTGACTGTGGCGTTCACGGCAGCATCGAAATCGCCGCCCCATCCAGCGACGCCGTTGCCGATCAGGGTGCCGATGCGGCCGGCGGGGGTGATGCGGCGAACGCGCTGGTTGAGCGTGTCGGAGAGGAATAGGTTGCCGTCGGGATCGAGCGCGATTCCCGTAGGCATGTTGAATTGGGCGGTACGGGCGGAGCCGCCATCGCCCGCGAAACTGGCGACGCCGTTGCCGGCGACCGCGTTGATGATGCCGGCGGGCGTGATTTTCCAGACGCGGTAGTCGCCGCGATCCAGGCCGGAACCGGAGCCGACCGAGCCTTCGGCGAAGTAGACAGTGCCGGCGGCATCCACGGCGACGCCGGTTGGTCCGGAGAGCCGCACCTGTGTGGCGTGCGAGCCGTCAGAGAGGAACCGGCCAGTCTGCGAGCCCGCGATGGTGGCGACGATGCCGTCGCGGACGACGCGAATGCGGCTGTTTCCGAGATCGGCGATGTAGATTGCGCCGTTGCGATCCAGGGCGACATCGGTGGGGAAGAAGAGGCTGGCGTTGGAGGGAGCAGGGCCTTCGTCCCCCGCAAACGCGGGACGGCCGTTGCCGGCGACGGTGGTGATGGTGCCGTCGGAGGAGACGCGGCGCACGCGGTTGTTGAAAGTATCGGCGATGTAGACGCCGAAGGACGAATCGACGGCGATGCCCTGGGGCCCGTTGAACGTTGCGCTGAGGGCGAGGCCGCCATCGCCGCCGTAGCCTTTGTCGCCGGTGCCCGCGAATACGGTGACGGCGCCGGTGGCGGAGAGGCGGCGGACGACCTGGTTGCCGGTATCTGCGATATAGAGGTTGCCGGAAAGATCGAGCGCCAGGCCGCTGGGTTGGTTGAGCTGGGTGGCAACGGTCGAGATGAGGCCGGTAGCGGTGATCTTGCGGACCACGCCGGCGTCCATGTCGGAGACGTAGAGATTCCCGGCGGCGTCGATGGCGATGCCGTCGGGATAGGAGAGCTGGGCATTGAGAGCGGAACCGCCGTCGCCGGTATTCCCGGTGCGGCCGTTGCCGGCAATGCGCGAGAGGGTACCGCTGCGGTCCACCTTGAAAACGCAATGGAGGCCGGCGAAGTAGGTGTTTCCAGCAGTATCCACGGCGACGCGTGGCGGGTCGCCGATGGAGGATTCGATAGCAGCAGCCGGCGTGACCGGCGGAACGCCTCCCGCAATAGTAGAGATGACATACGGTTGCGCGAAAGCGGTGCTGAGAAAGATCTGGAAGAATACCAGGGCCCGGGACATCGCCACTATGGTGTCACAAATCAGGGCTGGGCTTAGTTCTAACACTGTGGAGTTTCGGTGACAGGCTACACAACCTCGAAACTCATCGAGTCTCATATCGCCCAAATTGCTACTCGACCATGCGGAGGCGGAGGGAGCGAAGGTCGGGGAGCAGGATGTCGGGGTGCTCGGCGGCAAGTTCTTCGGGCGGCGTGAGGCCCGTCGAGACAGCGATCGAGCGGATGCGATTCTGCCGGGCGGCGCGGACGTCGGGCGGGGCGTCGCCGATCAGGGAGATGGGGGTCGAGCGCGCGATCCATCCACGCGAGCGGGCTTCGCGGATGGCGAGACGCGCCAGAGCGGTACGTGTCTTGGCCATCTCGCTGAATGCGCCGAAGCGGAAATAATCGCGCAGGCCGGCGCGCTCCAGTTTGCGCCAGCCGATGCGCGTGAGATTGCCGGTGACCAGGCCGAGCAGGATGTCGCGGCGCACCAGGCGCGCCAGCAGCGGCTCGACGCCGGGGCAGTGCTTATCGCGGATCTCGGGACACACCCGAAGATAGCGGCGTTCGGCGGCGGCGGCGATCTCGGGCAGCGTGGCGCGGATGTGCGCGGACTTGGCGCCGGCGCGCCGCATCATCACGCTGAGAATATCGGGGTCGAGCATGCCCTGCACGGGGATGCCGTCAGTGGTCGTTTCAAGACCGGTGACGCGGCGGACAGCGTAAACCAGCGCTTCACGGTGATGCGGGCCGGCGCGGCGGACGAGCGTGCCGTCGATATCGAACAGGACTAGGGCGCGGTGCGTCAAAGACCAGGATACGCCGGTAGAATGGTGTTGTGCATCAAGCCAAATTCCGCGTCGGGCTGATTCAGATGGCCTGCTCGATGGACCCCAGCGAGAATCTCGCCAAGGCCGAATGGCGCATCCGCGAGGCCGCGGGCAAGGGCGCTCAGATCCTCTGCGTGCAGGAGTTGTTCCGCTCGCAATACTTCTGCCGCGAGGTGAAAGCGGAGCTGTTCGACCTGGCGGAGCCGGTGCCGGGGCCGACCACCGAGAGCTTCGGGCGGCTGGCGGCGGAGTTGGGAGTGGCGATCGTCGGGTCGGTGTTCGAGCGGCGCATGGCCGGGGTTTATCACAACACGGCCGTGGTGATCGATGCCGATGGATCGCTGCTCGGGAGCTATCGGAAGACGCACATTCCCGACGATCCGCTGTACTTCGAAAAGTATTACTTCACGCCGGGTGACCTGGGATTCCGCTGTTTCGATACGCGTTTCGCGCGCGTGGCGCCGCTGGTCTGCTGGGACCAGTGGTATCCGGAGGCGGCGCGGCTCGCGGCACTCGGCGGGGCGCAGGTGATTTTCTATCCGACCGCGATCGGGGTGCTCGAAGCCGACAAGCCGCTACTGGCGGAGCAGCGCGATGCGTGGCGCACGATCCAGCGGTCGCACGCGATCGCCAACGGCGTCTATGTGGCGGCGGTGAACCGCGTGGGGCGCGAGGGCGAGGGCAAGGAAGCCATCGAGTTTTGGGGCGGCTCGTTTGTGTCCGACCCGTTTGGGAAAGTGTTGGCGGAAGCCGCGGCGGAGGGCGAAGAGACGTTGATCGTGGAATGCGACCCGCGGCGGATCGAAGACGTGCGGCGCAACTGGCCGTTCCTGCGCGACCGGCGCATCGACGCGTATTCGGGAATCTGCTCCCGGGTGATTGATTGACGCCGAAGCTGCGGTTGCCGGCCGAGTGGGAGCCGCACGAGGCCACGTGGATCGCGTGGCCGCACAATCGTCACGACTGGCCGGGCCGGTTCGCGCCCATTCCGTGGGTGTATGCCGAAATCGTGCGCAAGCTCAGCCGCGTGGAGCGCGTGCGCATCCTGGTGGGCAGCGAGGCGCTCGAGCGGCAGGCGCGGCGCGTGCTCCGCAAGGCCGGGGCGCAGATGGAGGCGGTGGAATTTTTCCGCTGCCCGACGAACCGCGTCTGGACGCGCGACTACGGACCGCTGTTCGTGAAGGACGCGCGCGGGCAGGTGAGCCTGACGGCATCGCGCTTCAACGCGTGGGCCAAGTACGACGACTTCGAGCGCGACGCGCGCGTGCCCGCATTTCTGGCCAAGCGGCTCAATCTGCCGGTGCACGAAACCGGCATGGTGCTCGAAGGCGGCAGCATCGACGTGAACGGCGCAGGCACGCTGCTGACCACGGAGGAGTGCCTGCTGAGCCCGGTGCAGGCGCGCAATCCGGGGATGCCGCGGGCGGAGATGGAGGCGAAGTTCCGCGAGTACCTGGGTGTGACGTGCGTGGTATGGCTGCGCAATGGGATCGCGGGCGATGACACCCACGGGCACGTGGACGACCTGGCGCGGTTCGTAGCGCGGGACACGGTGGTGGTGGCGTCGGAGGACGACCGGTCGGACGCCAACTACGAGCCGCTGCGCGAGAACGCGGCGATTCTGCGCCACTCGGGATTACGCGCGGTGAAGCTGCCGATGCCGCGGCCGCTGGTGTTCGCGGGACAGCGACTGCCGGCGTCGTACGCGAATTTCTACGTGGCCAATGGGCTGGTGCTGGTGCCCACTTTCAACGATCCAGCGGACCGCGTGGCGCTGGGCGTACTGGCGCGGGTGTTTCCCGACCGCGAGGTCGTCGGCATCAACTGCACCGAGTTGATCTGGGGGCTCGGTGCTCTGCACTGCATGACGCAGCAGCAGCCGGAGAGCGACGCTACTGAATCGTGACCGTCACCACGGGGCTGGTGCTCGACGTGAAGAACGAGCTGCCCAGGTAGACCGCTTTGAACGGCCGGGCGCCCACGGGCCGCGCGACGCCGCTCAAAACGGCTTTCAGCGTGCCATCGGTCTGTGCGGCGAGCGATGCCTGTCCGAGGAACAGCGTTCCATCGAAGAACTGCACCACGCCGGTGGGGGCTGGCGGCGCCGCGACTCCGGCGGGCGCCACGGGAGTGACCGTGGCACGCAGAGTCAGCGGATTCGAGGCGGTAGGGGGCAGCGCGTCGATCCGCGTCTGCGTGACGACCGGATTCATGCTGAACGCCAGCTTGTCCCCGGCGGCGCTCACATCGCCGCCGCCGGCATAGATCGCGGTAATGCCTTTCAAAGCGAACGAGTACAGGAGCGCAGTAGTGACGGTGGCGCTGCCGACGCCCACGTCCAGCGTGAGATCGCGTCCGATGGGGTCCAGATGGACGGTCCTGCTGATGAGTCCGAGCTCGGCCGGGAACGTGAGCTTCACTTGCACCGGGGACGGCGATCCGTAGGTGTAATTGTCCAACCCCTGGAGTTGGAGACTGGCCACTGCCGGCCCCGTGTCGAAGCAGGGATTGGCGGACGCGGCCGGATAGATGCTGTCGCCCGAATACGTCACGGTAAAACATGCGCTGGGCTTCTCAGCGAACGTGGCCTTAAACGGGAACGCCACCGAGCGCGACAGGGTCGTGGAGGAGCCGGCGGGCAGCGTTGCGGTCTGCGATGCGGTCCCCGTGCGCGCCAGCGTGACGGTGCCGGTTGGAACCGGACCTATCGCCGCGGGAACGGATATGACCACCGGAATGTTCTTCCGCTGAAACAGCGGGAGCGTCGTGCTGGCCGTGATCTGAACCTGGGGCGCGACCACCGTGTGGTTCGGCCCATTCATTGTGACGGAGAGGTGCAGCGGATCGACCCCATAGTTGACATTGACAAACTGGCTGCCGGGTGTGTTCACGCAGCAGAAACTGAAATTCGTCTTCGTGCCGGGAGCGACGTTGGTCACGGTGAAGGCTTTGACGGTGGGTCCGACACGAATATGCACCAGTCCGCTGAACGAGGGAGTGCTTTGCGAGGAATTCAAAGTGACAGCGAACGGAATGGTGGAACCGGCCACGCTGGTAGCCGGTATCGGATCGAACGTGAGGATCGTGTCAGCGACGTTGGGAACCGTGAACGATGCCGAGGCGTGTTCGCTGACTATGATCGTATTCGAGGTGCCGTCGGAAAAGCTCGTGGGCGCCGGCGGGATAGCTTCGAGGAAAAACGTGTTGCCGGCATCGCTCGCGTTCAGAAATACAATACTTGCCTGAAATTTGCCGGACGAATCGGGGACCACGCTGGCAGTCATCAGCCGGCTACTGATCAGTGTTCGGACCGAGCCGTCGCTGGCCGATTTCGAGAGCGAGAGCGGAATGGTCCTGCCGGAAAAGGCGGTGAAGCCGCTGCCGTTCACGACGGCGATTTCGCCGCTATTGTACTGCGGCAGGGTGAAGGTCAGGCGCGGCGCGGCAAGAACACCGCAAGCGTTGCTCGGGCCGTCCGCATTCATCCCGCCGGTTGCGAGGATCACGCCATCGGCCAGGGGCGCCCCGTTGATGCGCGTGCGCGCGGCTGTGAGCGAGCCGGCGACGACAAACTGGTTGCTGCCGGGATCGAAAAGTTCGGTGTCGGCCAGCGCCTGCCCGCCGCGCTCGCCGCCGCCGATCAGGACCAGACCGCTCCCGGGAATCAAAATAGCGAAAGCATTTTGCCTGGGTATGGTGAGCGAGGCGTCCAGCCGGGTGAAGAGCCCGGAAGATTCGGAGTAAACCTCGGCGCTGGCCAGCTCGTCGCTGCAACTGGTTCCGCCGGCGACGAGCATGCGTCTGTCCATCAGGGTGACGGTGGCATGTCCGGCGCGCACCTGGGACATGGGCGCAGCGAGGGTCACCGTGGCAGCGACGGGATCGAAAACTTCCGTTGACGCCAGACACTTCGAGCTGTCCGCGCCGCCGATGAACAGCACTCTGCCATCGCTCAACAGGACAGCGGAGTGGCGGGCGCGAGGCACCGCGAGAACCGCCGGCAGGGCGGAAATCCGTTCCGCTTCGGGGTCGTAGATCTCGAGCGCGCCGGTTGCCCGGTCGCCCACCCAGCCGCCGGCCAGCAACACGCGGCCGCCCGAGATCGGCGTCGCCGTCTGCCCGCGGCGCGCGACCATCAACCCGCCGACGGAAGACCAGGTGGCGGACACCGGGTCGAACAACTCCGCACTGGCCGCGCCCGCGCCTCCGGCAACCAGCACGCGGCCGTCGTCCAACAGCGTGCAGGAGTGCTGGGCGCGCGCGAACGTCATGGGCGGAGCCGGCTGAAACGAATCCTGGGGACCATAGATTTCGACGCTGTTCAGCGGTCCTGCGGCTCCCATGCCGCCGGCGACGAACACGCGCCCATCAGCCAGCGGAACGGCGCAGTGATCGTAGCGGGCGGCTGCCATGCGGGAGGCGGGCTGCCAGCCGAGTTCGGGAGTGGGGTCCTGCGCGAGTGCGGCAAGAACGGGAACAAAGAAGACGGCAAGCGCTCGGTACATGAGCGGAGTATAGTACGAACGCGCGGCGGTGCGGCTACCGGTGCCACTCACATTCGGCGCCGATCGCCGCTCGCATACCTGCATCAGTTACCGTTCGCCTGCCGCGCGGCGGCTACCGGTGCCACTCACATTCGGCGCCGATCGCCGCTCGCATAGCTGCATCAGTTACCGTTCGCCTGCCGCGCGGCGGCTACCGGTGCCACTCACATTCGGCGCCGATTGCCGCTCGCATAGCCGCGCCGATTACCGTTCTCATATCGCGCCTGCCGCCAGCATTACTTGGCCGCGGGAGCCGAGCCGGTCTTGGGATTATACAAAGGATTCGCCGGACTGATCGGATTTGTCATATTGCGTCCGTCGTTCGCACCCGCCGGCTGACCCGACCCCGGGGCAGGGGCCGAGGCCGGGGCGGGGGCGCTCTTGACCCACGCCGTGTAGATCAGATTCCGCATGACTTCAGCGCCTCCAGCCAGTTGCTTCGTCACCAGCTCGCGAGCCTCCTTGTTCTCCTTGTCGGCCCAGCCGCCTTGCTTATCGATCCGGTACACCGTTTCGGTCAGGCTTCCCGCCTTCAGATAATGATTCACGATCTCCTGAAACGGGTCGTCATACACCACGGGCTTGCCGATCCGCGGCGTCAGGTCGGATGACTTCAGCTCGATCAGATCGACGAATTGCGTTTCCATGCGGCCGTGAATGCGATCCGTGGCGTAGCCGTTGGGATTGTCGCCCTGCCAGCCATCGTGGTGAATCGTGATGTGGAGAGGTTGCGAGCCGTCGGCCATGTAGTGACCGAGCAGGCCGATGTAAGTCGCCGCCTCCTGTTCGACGAACCGGGTATCTTCCTTCCTGGTGCGCGCCTGCCGGATGCGCCGGAACGCAGCCTTGATGCGCTCGTAGTGCTCTATTGCGGCGTACGGCATAGTGCCGGTCCAGCGCACATTGGTCAACTTATCTTTGCTCTGCTGGTATTGCTCGTGGAGCTCGACGACGAACTCATACCGCGATCGCGGCGGCTTCGACATCAGGTCGCGGCTCTGCTCGAGGAACCAGCCGTGATTCGGGTCCTCAAAGATTTTGAGGAAGGGTTCGGCATTGGTCCGGTAGGAGTCGGGAATCGGACCCAGGTAAACGATCCAGTCTTTCTGCGCCAGCAGAAACTGCAGTTCGGTGTCCGCCAGAGCTTCCACAACGGCGCGATTCATCTCGTGATGTCCGCGTACGCCCCACGCGAAGGCGCACGAAACAGCCAGCAGCGTACCAAGCAGCGTTCGCATAAAGTCTCCTCAAAAACTGAATCGGACTCCGAACTGGATCTGCCGGCCGTTGCGCGCGGACGTAATGCGCAGGAAGTCCGCGGCGCCCTCGCGATTGACCACGGCGCCGGTGCAGCCGTCAATCGAGCAGTTCGCGTTCAATCGGTTGAGCAGGTTCTCCGCCTCTCCGATCAGTTCCAGATTGTACCGCTCGTGGAACTTGATGCGGCGCTCCAGGCGGGTGTCGATCTGCAGGAAATCGGGGCCGAAGTAAGAATTCCGCGAGGTGCCCGGCAGGCGGTCGTTCACCGCCAGATCGTTGTTGTTATCGGTTCCGGAAACGGCATTCACGGGGAATCCGCTGTTGTAAAACGTGATCGTGCTCAGCTCGAAGCCGTTGATCCACTTCAGGGCCGGCGTCGCGAAGTGCGGCGCGTACAGCGCCTGGATATTGAGCGAGTGGCGGACGTCGCCGTTCGAATTGCCGTAGTCCAGGCGGCGGTTGGAAGGGTCGGTGATGGCGCCGCCCTGCAGATCGGAGTCGCTGAGGGCATGCGACCACGACCAGGTGGAGGAGAGTTGCAGGCCGCGGCTGAAGCGTTTGCGGACTGTCACGTCGAGTGCGTTGTAGTCGGAGTTGGAGCCGGTCTCGATGAGCAGAATGCGCCGGAAGCGCGGATCGGGCCGGCCGGCCGAGCCGCCATAGACGGGACGTCCGTCGGCAAGAAACCGAACGGGAGAGCCCACGTTGATGTCGCGGCCGTAAGGCGCGAAGCGGTGTCCCCAGAAACTGTATTGCACGTTCACCGCAACGTCCTTCACCACTTCGCGCTCCACCTGCAGAGTGGCATTGTGCCCGTACATCACCTGGAAATCCGACGGGAAGGCGTTGATGTCCGGGGCGGTGGCGGTGAAATTCGCGCTGTTCGCGGTCAGCAACTGGCCGAAAGGCGGAGCGCTCGCGTCGGTCCCCGGAATAGTGTAGCTCAACGTTCGGCGGCCGTTGACCAGGGCGGCGGCGGTCATCAGACTGAGCGCGGTCGAGTCGAAATACATTCCGTAGCCGCCGCGGACCACGGTGCGGGTGTCGTTGAACGGCGACCAGGAGAATCCGAAGCGCGGCGCAAAATTGTTGTAGTCGTTGTTGATCTTGCGCGACAGCGGATACGGCGCCTGGTCATCGAGAGTCGGGTAGAAGACGGCTTCGTAGCGCAGCCCCAGGTTGAGAGTGAAATTGGGGCGCACGCGCCACTCGTCCTGCACAAACGTATTCAGGAATTTGAACGTCAGCGGCACGTCGCGCTGGCCGAGTTGCTGGCTGAGCTGCGTATACGTGTACGGACGGCCGGTGGCGGTATCGATCTGGCCGGCGACGGTGCGTAGATATTGATCGAGCGGGGTCACGGCGGCGCGGGTGGTTGCGGCGGAAAGGCCGCCAAACGTGTAGGCGCGCGTCAGGGCACTGCGCGTCTCGAGATCGGTGATCTGAAAATCGACGCCGGTTTTCACGGTGTGCTTGCCGTTGGTCCAGCTCAAGTTGTCGATCGCCTGGTTCGAAAGCTCGACGCCGTCGCTGCCGGCCAGCGGATTCACGCCGAAGTTCGCGACACCCGTGATGTTGATCTGCGCACCGTTGGGATCGCCGGGCACGTAAGTTTCGCGGATCTGGCTGCGGCGGTTCACACCGTAGCGCAATTCGTTGAGCAGCTTGGGTGAGATGGTGGTGGCGAGCTGCGCGGCGCCGCCATTCATGCGGTCGTCGAACGTGGTGCTGCGGCTGATGGTGGACAGACCGCCGCCTCCTCCCGGTTGATAGTTGGTGAAGCGGCTGTAGCGGATGAAGCCGGTGTTGCGGTCGTTCAATCGGAAATTCAGCTTGGCGGAAGGGGTGTGGAATGTTTCGCCGAACGGCGAATTGCCCAGATCGCTGGCCGGCAGGTTCAGCGCCTTCGCGGCTGCGGGATCGATGGTCACGGGCGACGGCAGCTTATACGGATTGTCTTCGTAGTTGATGAAGAACCACGCCCGGTCGCGCACCACCGGTCCGCCGAAATTGCCGGCCGCCATCCACCAGGGCTGGTCGGGTTTGGTGGCCGAGAGGGGCGGACGCGCGGCGAGATCGATGGGCCGGCGCTCGTACATCCCCGACCCGTGGAATTCATTGGTGCCGGAGCGCGAGATGATGTTGATGATGCCGCCCGAGGCGCGCCCGAACTCGGCCGAATAAGCGCCCGACATGACCTGCATCTCTTCCACCGATTCCGGCGTCGAGATCACCAGCCGGATCTGCCGGCTGCCATTGCGCTGCGTGTTGTCGATACCATCGACGCTCCACGAGCTGCGGTTGTTGCCGCCGAACAGGAATTGCGTAGTGCCGAAACCGGTGGAAGGAATTCCCTTCACGCCGGGACCGATCAGGTGCAGGTTGTAAACGTTGCGCGAGGTGACGGGCAGGCTCCGCATCGCGAGCTCATTGAGCACTTCGCCCTGCGCCGTGGGCCCTCCCGCATCCACCATGCCGACGTCGGCCTGTACCGTGATGCTCTCGGCGGTTCCGCCCACCTTTAGCGTCACGTTGACGCGCGCCTGCTGGCCCACCCGCAAATTCAGTCCGCTCTGCCGGTACTCGGCGAACCCGGGAGCGGCGACGGTCAGCTCGTACTCGCTGATCTGAAGCAGAGGAAAACGGAAATAGCCTTCCGCGTTGGTGCGCGTTTCGAAGTGCTGATTGGTGAGTGCGCTGCGGACGTTGACCGCAGCTCCGGCGACGCTGCCGCCATGTTCGTCCTGCACATAACCATCGATGGCCGCGTCGGTGGCGTTGGTTTGCGCGAAGGCGCAGAGAGTGAGAGCAAAGAGAAGACACAGGAAGCGCATGAGGGCAAGATAGAACCCCGGTGTTGCACTGGGATGAACGACCAGTAAATATCTCGTATCAGCGAAAGCTCATTCACCGCCGAGACGCAGAGAACGCCGAGAAAACGAAAAGCGAAATGAGCTTCTACAGTCTTATTCCGTCTCGGCGAACTCGGCGTCTCGGCGGTGAATATGCTCTGTCGATCAACCCAGCAAGACTTTCAAAGTACCCCGCGTCGCCGCGTGCGCGAAAGCGATGGCCGCCTGATGCAGCGGATAGCGGGCGTGGATCAGGGGGTCGACGTCGATGACATCGAGCAGCGGGAGCGCGGCTTCGAAGCGGCCGCAGCGGGACCCGACCAGCGTGATCTCGTTGACGATGATGGGGGCCGTGTCGATGGCGACCGTGCCGTGCACCGTGCTCTTGAGGATCAACGTGCCGCGCGGGCGCGTCATGGCGACGGCGGCGCGGAGTCCCTCGGGGCTGCCGGTGGCATCGATCACCCAGCCGTAGAGCGACTTGGACGGGTTCGCGATCACACCGGCGGCTTCCGCGATGCGCAGTTTCTCGGGGTGGCGGCCGAACTGATGGACCTTGTAGCCGTGCGCGTTGAGGACGAGAGCGATCAGCAGTCCGAGCTTGCCATCGCCCAGGACGGCCACGGTTTCGCCGCACGGAATCGCGACTTGGTCCAGGATTTCGCAGGCGGCAGCCAGGGGCTCGACGAAGACGGCGCGGTGGGTGAGGAGAGCGTCGGGGAGCACATGCAGGTTGCGCTCGGGGAGCGTGAAGAATTCCTGGAAAGCGCCGGGGTGCTTGACGATGCCGAGGACTGTGCGGTTGGGGCAGTGGCGGCCCAGGCCCTGGCGGCACCAGTCGCAATGCGTGCAGCCGAGGTTGATCTCGCCGACCACGCGCCGTCCGCACAGCGAGGGCGTCGAGGCCTCCGCCACTTCGGCGACGAATTCGTGGCCGGGCGTGCCGGAGAATCCGTAGTAGCCGCGCTGCAGCTCGAGATCGGTGTTGCAAATGCCGCCCGCCAGCAGGCGCAGCAGCGCGAAGCCCGCAGGCCGCTCCGGCACGGCGACATCGCGCGTGGTGACAGCGCCATTTTCCAGGTGGACCGCAAGCATCACCTTATAATAAAGGCTCCATGCCGGCTGAGCTTAGCTGTTTCGAGGAGCGTTGTCGCGCGCGCTTCCCCATCACCGAAGTCATTTACAACTGTCCAAAGTGCGGGGGGCTGCTGGAGGCGGTGTATCCGGCTCCTACACAGACCGCGGCCGAGTTGAAGGCTCTATGGCGCAACCGGCGGACGTCGAACGCACCGCTCGACCAAAGCGGCGTGTGGCGATATCGCGAGTTCATTCCGTTCCTCGAAGACTACGGCTCAGTGGTGACGCTGCGGGAAGGCGACACGCCGCTGCTCTCGTCGCGGCGCGCGGCCGAATACGGAGGGCTCGACGCGCTCACGTTCAAGCATCAGGGCTTCAATCCCACCGGGTCGTTCAAAGACAACGGCATGACGTGCGGGGCGGCACAGGCGATCCGGTTGGGAATGACGCGCGTGGCCTGCGTCTCGACGGGGAACACCTCGGCGTCGATGGCGGCCTATGCCAGCGCGGCCGGCCTCAATCCGATCATTTTCATTCCGCACGGCAACATCTCCTACGGCAAGCTGGCGCAGGCGCTCGAGTACGGCGCGCGCACCCTGCAGGTGGAGGCCAACTTCGACCAGATTCTGGCGCTGGTGCGGCAGTTGGCGGAGCGGTTGGGAATCTACCTGCTCAATTCGATCAACCCGTTCCGGATCGAGGGGCAGAAGACGATCATGGCCGAATTGTGCGACCAGCGCGACTGGCGGGCACCCGACTGGATCGTCCTACCCGGCGGGAATCTCGGCAACACATCGGCATTCGGGAAAGGGCTGCGCGAGTTGCGTACGCTGGGCTTGATCGACCGGCTGCCGCGCCTGGCAGTAGTGCAGGCGGAAGGGTCGGCGCCATTCTACGAGCTGATGCAGTCCAGCGACCGGTCGCGACTGCGCGCGGTCGAGGATCCGCATACGCTGGCGACGGCCATCAAGATCGGCGACCCGGTCTCGTGGCCCAAGGCGCTATATGAGGTGACAGCCACGGGCGGCGTCGTCGAGCGGGTCACGGAGCAGGAGATCGCGGACGCCAAGGCCGTGATCGGCAAAAGCGGCATCGGATGCGAGCCGGCCTCGGCGGCGACACTGGCGGGTGTACGAAAACTCACAGCGGCGGGAGTGATCCGAAGGGACGCGGACGTGGTGGCAATCCTTACCGGAAATGTCCTAAAGGACCCGGACTATGTTTACCGATATCATACTAATGAGCTACGGACTTTAGATGGTACCCCAATTAAATCAAGTTTTGGTAATGCCCCGGTAGTCGTGTCTAATGATGCCGAGGTAATCTCAAGGTTATTAGAGGGTTAGGGTACGGTTACCCGCAAACTGGGGCAGTACTCCACCCAGAAATTGTGCATAGGGTTTATCCTGTATTTCCTCTTGTATTAGCGTAGACGTTCTGGTACACATGTACTATGTTCGCTAAGAAATCTCCCCCGATAACCCTCAACCCGATGCGCAGCTATCAGAAGGAGCTCGACTACCTGTATGCGCGCCGCTCGGCGGTCGACACGCTGATCCGGTCGCTGGTGGAATACGACCGGCACCGGATTAAACGCGTGGATGACCGCAAGCAGCAAACGGCTTGAGGCCAGGGTTACTTCCCCAGGATAGCGTTCACTCGGGCGGATAATTCCGCCATCGGCATGGCACCCGGGTGATAGAGGCGCACGATGCCGGCGCGATCGACCAGTACGATGGTCGGCGTACTACTGGCGCCGTACGTCAGGAAATTCGCCGAGCTTAGCGGCACGGCGACATCGGCAAGCGCCGGGTAATATTGCCGCCGAATGCTCTCGATGTACTGCTTCTCTTCCTCCGGCGGGGCATCCTTCCCTCCCGCCACATACCCATACAACCTGGTTGGAGCCACCACGACGAGACCGGAGGGTCCAAGGTTCGCCTTGAGCGTGGCGATGATGGCCGATTCGGCTTTGCAATCGCTGCACCAGTGCGCCCAGAAAAAGAAGAGGATGGGCCGGCCGCGCATGGACGCCATCGACACCGGCTTGGCGCCGAGCCATTGCGAGAGATCCAGGGCCGGGGCGGGCTTGCCTTCGAGCGACAGCAGGTTGATGTTCTTGCGGATCCGCTCGCCGATCGAAGTGGCGCCGTAGCTCTTCATCTCATCGCGGAGGAAGAGCAGCGCTTCGGCGCGCTCGCCGCGGGAGTTGAGGACCCCGGCGTGGACTTCGATGGCGGCCCCGAGGGCGATGGGGAGGAACGGATCGGAATCGAGGGGTCGCGAGGCGAGCGAGGCAAGGGCGACCCTCCGGGTTTCCGCGACCAGGGCTTCGGCATGGTCGATACGTTTGGCGTCGAACTCGGCGCGCGCCAGCCAGGAGACAGCCGCGGCGTACTCGGGCGTGGCGCCGACTTGCGACTGGTAGGCGCGCGTGAGATTCTCAGCCGTGGTCAAATCGTGCTGGGCGATCAGGGCGCGAACGTTGCTGACCAGCGAGGCGAGGAAAAGGACGAGAGGCAGCATCTTCAGAGCTGCGAATCGACGAACCGGAGAAGTTGCGGATCGTTCCAATCGGCGGCTTCGGCGATCTTGCGAACCACTTTGCCCTGGGCGTCGATGAAGTAGGTTTCGGGGTACATGAAGGTGCCGTAGTCCTCGTGGATCTTGAAGTCGCGCACGGTGAGAAACGGTGGCCGGAAGCGCTGCAGGAAGGCGCGGTAGGCCTTCTCGTCCTTGTCGACGCTGATGCCGAGGACAACCACACCCTTATTGGCGTACTGCTGCGTGAACTGGCTGAGCGACGGCGTTTCCTGGACGCACGGCGGGCACCAACTGGCCCAGAAATTCAGCACCAGGAGCTTGCCGCCAAAATTGGGAATGGACACGGCGCGGCCGTTATCGGCGGTGATGGTGAACCCGGGCGCGGTATCGCCGGCGACCACGATGCGCTGGTGGATGGCGGCGTAGATTGCATAGACGAAGACGACCGTGAGCAGCCCGACGGCAACTCGCAGGTATCGGTCAATTCTGGCGCTCTGCATAGGGAACTACACTCTATTCTATCGCGGCCGGAATGCGATAATTGGTGTGTATCCCCAGCCGCGGCCCCGGCATCGAAGAAAGAGCCCATGGTCATCACCCGCAAAGTGGAATTTTCCGCGTCGCACGTCTGCCGGAATCCGGCGTGGTCGGACCAGGAAAACCAGAACGTGTACGGGATGGCGGCTAACCCCAACGGGCATGGACACAATTATGTCCTTGAAGTGAGCCTGGAGGGCAACCCCGACCCGGTGACCGGGATGGTGCTGGATCTGAAAGAGCTGAAGGAGATTTTGAATCGCGAAGTGGTGGAGCCGTACGACCACCGGTTTCTCAACTACGAGGTGCCGCCCTTCGACCGGGTGGTGCCGACGACGGAGAATATCGCGCGCGATATCTGGCGAAGAATCGAGCCGCACCTGACGCATGGCGGGGTCCGGTTGCATGCCGTGCGGGTCTACGAGACGGCGGACCTGTACGTGGATTATTTCGGAGAGCAGCCGTGTTCCGCGTAACCCGGCGGTACGAGTTTGCCGCTTCCCACCGGTTGCATTCGGGACAATTGAGCGAGGAAGAGAACCGGCGATTGTACGGCAAGTGCAATAATCCGTATGGCCACGGTCACAACTATGTGGTCGAGGTGAGCGCGCGCGGGCCGGCGGACGAGGCCACGGGGCGCGCCATCGACACGGCGCGGCTGGACGAACTGGTGGAGCGGCAGGTGCTCGGGACATTCGGGCATCGGAATCTGAACGCGGATGCGGAAGCGTTCGCGGGAGTGGTGCCCACGTCGGAAAATCTGGGAGTGGAAATCTGCCGGAGGCTGAAACGGAATTGGGGAGAAACTTTCCCGGGCGAGTGGCCGAAACTGGAAAAGGTCCGCATCGCGGAGACCGCGCGGAACATCTTTGAGATCAGAGCCGATGAAATCGAATAAGGCAGTCGTGAAAGTCATGCCGCCGAAAGGCGAGGAGCCGCTGGCGCCCCTGGTGAAGGAGATGCTGGTGCAGTTGGGAGAGGATCCGGACCGCGAAGGGCTGGCGCGGACGCCGGCGCGCGTGGGCCAGGCGCTGCGGTTTCTGACCAGCGGATACAAGGCGGACATCCGCAAGATCGTCAACGGCGCGTTGTACGAAGTGAAGTACGACGAGATGGTGGTGGTGAAGGACATCGAGTTCTTCAGCATGTGCGAGCACCACATGCTGCCGTTCTACGGCAAGATCCATGTGGCGTATTTGCCGAAGAACCGGGTGGTGGGGTTGAGCAAGATTCCGCGAATTGTGGACGCGTTTGCGCGGCGCCTGCAGATCCAGGAACGGCTGACGCAGCAGGTGGCGCAAACGATTCAGGAGATCATCGACCCGGTGGGCGTCGGCGTGATTTGCGAGGCGCGCCACTTCTGCATGATGATGCGGGGGGTCGAGAAGCAGCACTCGGGGGCGATGACGAGCGCCATGCTGGGGGCGTTCCGGTCGCGTAAGGAGACGCGCGACGAATTTCTGTCGCTGGTCAATAAGCCGAGCGGGACGGGCTGGTAGGGCAATATCTCTTCGTCTTTCCAAATTGCGGGGTGGCCGCGGGGTCTGTGCGTGCGTCTCGGGTGTTTTCGGTCGGCGGCATTTCTGCGAGACGACAAACCAGCTACATGGATCGGCATCGGCAAACCTAGAGCGTTAGGCGAGACCTATGCTGACGGTTGCTGTTGTGAAGGTTTGTCTCTAGGTTTCCAGCCAGCGCTGAAACCAATCGACAAACGAGACTGCGGCAGCACAATTTGTATCAACGTACTGGCGGACCAGTGCTTCCGACAGCCGGGTTCCTGGATATTCGATTCGTCAGAAAAATCTGTGGGTGAGTTCTGGCTCGGGCAGTTTGCCAAGTGAATGATAGAGTGCCAGTTCGGTGACTCGGAAGGTTCGGAACCCATAGGATCTTCTCATAGTGACTTTGGCTTTGTTGTTCAGAC
>JBGPHT010000143.1:0-19454 GCA_041484525.1 Bryobacteraceae bacterium
CGCCGTTGCTTGCACAATCGATACTTTCCGCGCCTGGATGAAGTGATCGCCGCAGTAGAAGCCGAGTTCGACCAATGGGCCGGTCGCAATGAAACACTACGCCGATTATGCGCAATTACTTAAGTCGCTGTGTTTAGTCCGCCTGCAGCGCCGCCAGCAATGCTCCCGTCAACCGCAGCACGTTCCACCGCGCCTTCTCGACGGCATACTGCGCGTCGTAAAAGGCAATCCACTTTTCGTTCTCGGCGACGCGGGCCGGCGCCACTTGCGAAAGCGTGAGGCGGCCTTCCTGCATCTGCGCCAGATTGACGCTCAACTGCTCGCGAGCGACCTCGAGATCGAGCCGCGCCACTTCGGCGGCAGTCTCCGCCTTCTTCGCGTCGCGGAAGGATTGCTGCAGGTCGGTCGAGATGCGGCTGCGCGTATTCGCGATCTCCAGACGAAGCCGCGTGATGTCGGTCTGTGTCTGCGCCATCTGCGCGTTCACACCGGGTCCGGCCAACAGGGGCAACTGAAAGGAAATGCCGATTTCACCGTTGTTGCGCTGGAACGTGCGGAAGTACCGATCGTAATTGTTGTACTTGGCGAAGAGCCCGTACTGCGCCACCAGGTCCACACGGGGCAGCCGGGCAGCTTTCTGGCCGCGCATCTCGAGGTTCTTCGAAACGATCTGCGATTCGAGGCGCCGCAGGTCCTTGTTGGACTCGAGTGCGGAGCGGATAGCCGCCTCTTCGGATGGGGGCAGCACCGGCGCGCGGCGCTCCTCATCGACGGGCCGCACACGATCGTCAGGCGGGAATCCGAGCGCCACCGCTAGCATGGTCTCGAAGCCCGCCTGGTCAGCATCCAGGCTTTCGGCGAACTGGCGCGCGCGAGCGATGTTGAGCTCCGCCTGCTTCTGCGCCAACGGAAGTGCGCGTCCCTCCGCCACCTGAGCCTGCACGGTCTCGAGCACCTTCTGGAGACTCTCCGCGTCCTTCCGCGCCAGGGCGCCCACCCGCGCCGCCCGCGCGGCATCCAGGTACACCGAAGCCGCGCGGTAGGCCACTTCCTCCCGCTTACTGGTGGTGGCCAAGGCGGCCCCGCGCGCGTCTTCCCTGGCCTGCGCGATCTGGAAGCGCTGCGGCTGGTTGAACAGGTATTGCGCGGCGTGCGCCTGCACGATGCTCGGCGCCGAGCCGTCGATGCTCATCGGAAAACCGTTGGTGTAAGCGAGGCCGCTGCCCACCACGACGCGCGGGAAGAACGGGTCCTTGGCCACGCGAATGGACTGCCGCGCCTTCTCTTCATCCAGGCGGGACAACGCCAGATCTGGATTCTGCTTCAGCGCCGTCTCGACGGCTTGGCGCAAAGTCATAGGACGAACTTCGGCGCGGAGCAGACCGCTTACGGCCAGAAAGAGGACCGCTGGTTTGAACATATTTCGATTGTAGCCGCGGGTTGTCGCGGCTATTCGATCGACAGCAGCAGGTCCTTGGCGTCCACGTGTTGTCCCGGCTGCACCAGCAACTGCTTCACCGTGCCGGCCACAGGCGCGTACACCGTGCTCTGCATCTTCATGGCTTCCATCACCAGCAGGCGGTCGCCCTTCTTCAACTGCTGCCCGAGCTGCACGCCGACGGTCGACACCACGCCCGGAATCGGCGCGCCGATCTGGCCCGGCTGGTTCGGATCGGCCTTGGGCTTGGCTTCCTCCCGCACCTCCAGGCTGCGGTCGCGCACCGTAACCTCGCGCGGCTGCCCGTTCAGCTCATAGAACACCGTACGCGTACCGTCGGGGTGCGGCTCGCTCACGGTCTGGAACTTGATCACCAGCGACTTGCCGGCCTCGAGTTCCACCGCGACGTCCGTGCCGCGCTCCATCCCGTAGAAAAACTGCGGCGTGGGAATCACGTCCACGTCGCCGTACATCTGGTGGGAGCGCGCGTACTTGAGGAAGACGTCGGGATACATCAGGTAGCTGAGCACTTCGTCGTGCGCCGGCTTGCGGCCGATTTTCTTCTCCACGGCCGCCGCGGTCTCCGCCAGATCCACCTTGGGAAGCTTCGCGCCCGGGCGTCCCCGCTCCGGTTTCGCGCCGCGCAGAATAATCTTCTGTAGCGGCTTGGGCCACCCGCCATCAGGCTCGCCCAACGACCCCATGAACATGTCGATCACGCCCGTGGGCAAGGTCAGGTTGTGATCGGGCGTGAGGTTCGCGAACTGCTCCATGGTCATGTTGTTGTTGACCAGGAAGATGGCCATGTCGCCCACCACCTTGCTCGAGGGCGTCACCTTCACGATGTCGCCGAACGCCAGGTTGACATCGGCGTAGGTGCGCGCAATCTCGTGCCAGCGGTCGCCCAGTCCCATGGATTCCGCCTGCTCTTTCAGGTTGGTGTACTGCCCGCCCGGCATCTCGTGGATGTAGACTTCGGCGGTGCCGGACTTCGGGCCGCTGTCGAACGGCGCGTAGAACTCGCGCACTACTTCCCAGTAATCGGCGCACTGGTTCAACGCGTCCAGGTCGACGCCGGTCGCACGCCGCGTGTGGTCGAGCGCGGCCACTATGGAATTGAGATTCGGCTGGCTGGTGCCGCCGCTCATGGAAGCGATCGCGCCGTCCGCTGCGTGGACTCCCGCCTCCGCCGCCTTCAGCACCGAGGCCGCGTTGATGCCGCTGGTATCGTGCGTGTGGAAGTGGATCGGGATCCCGACTTCCTGCCGCAGCGCCTTCACCAGTTTCTCGGCGGCGAACGGCCGGCAGAGCCCCGCCATGTCCTTGATGGCCAGAACGTGCGCACCCATGCGCTCCAGCTCCTTCGCCATCCGGACGTAGTATTCGAGCGAGTACTTGTCGCGCTTGGGATCGAGAATATTGCCTGTGTAGCAGATGGCCGCCTCGCACACGGACTTCGTCCGGCGCACCGCTGCCATCGACGCCTTCATGTTGGGCAGCCAGTTGAGCGAGTCGAAAATGCGGAAAATATCGATGCCCTGCGCCGCCGCTTCATAGATAAATTCGGCCACGACGTTGTCCGGGTACGCCGTGTAGCCCACCGCGTTCGAGGCGCGCAGCAGCATCTGGAAACAGATGTTGGGGATGGCATGGCGCAGCCGCCGCAGGCGCACGAACGGGTCCTCGTGCAGGAAACGCATGGTGACGTCGAAGGTGGCGCCGCCCCACATTTCCAGGCTGAAGAGGTCGTGCAGGCGATGCGCCACGAAGTTGGCGATGGCCATCGCGTCGTAGGTGCGGACGCGCGTCGCCAGCAGCGATTGGTGCGCGTCGCGGAACGTGGTGTCGGTCAGAAGCAGCCGCCGCTGCCGCAGCATCCATTGCGCGAAGCCCTCCGGTCCCATCCGCTGCAGAAGCTGGCGCGTGCCGTCGGGCGGCGGCGCCGGATCGTAGAGCGGCACCGGCGGCGTGCGCAGACGCAAGGGAACCGGCTTCCCGGCCACCGTCGGATTGCCGTTGACGATCGTATCCGCAAGGAACGCCAGCAGCCTGGTGGCGCGGTCGCGGCGCGGCACGAAGCGGAAGAGCGCGGGCGTTTCCTCGAGCCATCGCGTGGTGACGCGGCCATCCTGGAAGTCAGGGTGGTTGACCACGTTTTCCAGAAACGGAATGTTGGTCTTGACGCCGCGCACGCGGAACTCGCGCAGCGCGCGGTCCATGCGCTGGCAGGCGTGGCGGAACTCGCGACCCCAGGCCGTGGTCTTCACCAGCAGCGAATCATAGTAGGGCGTGATCACGGCGCCGCTGTACGCCGAGCCGCCATCGAGGCGGATCCCAAAACCCGCCGGCGACCGGTACGTCGAAAGCTTGCCGTAATCGGGTACGAAATTGTTGGCCGGGTCTTCGGTAGTGATGCGGCACTGCAGCGCGTACCCGTAGAGCGGCACATTTTCCTGGCTCGGCAGGTTCATCTCCGGGCCATGCAGGTCAAGCCCCTGCGCCACCTGGATCTGGCAGCGCACCAGGTCGATGCCGGTCACCATTTCGGTGACGGTGTGCTCCACCTGAATGCGCGGATTGACCTCGATGAAGTACCACGCGCCGGTATCGGCATCCACCAGAAACTCGACCGTGCCGGCGTTGTAGTAACCCGCGGCACGCGCCAGTTTGACTGCCGCGTCCGCCAGCGCCGTGCGAATCGAGGGATCGAGCGACACCGCCGGCGCTACCTCCACGACTTTCTGATGCCGCCGCTGCACCGAGCAATCGCGTTCGTAGAGATGCAGAATATTGCCGTGGCGGTCGCCCAGGATCTGCACTTCGATGTGCCGCGCGCGGCGCACAAAGCGCTCGATGAAGACCGCGTCGTTGCCGAACGACGCCAACGCTTCGCGGCGCGCCTCCTCCAGCCGCCCTGCGAAATCGGCCGCCTTCTCGACTACGCGCATGCCGCGCCCACCGCCTCCGAACGCCGCCTTGACGATCAGGGGGAATCCGATCTCACCCGCGACTTTCTCCGCCTGCTTCGGATTCGAGATGGCCTGCGCAGTCCCCGGCACCACCGGGATGCCCGCCTTCTCGGCCAATCGCCGCGCCGCCGTCTTGTCGCCCAGCAGTTCCAGCAACTCCGCGCCGGGCCCGATGAAGGTGATGCCGGCGCGCTCGCAAGCCCGCGGCAGCCCCGGATTCTCGGAAAGGAATCCGTACCCGGGGTGGATGGCGTCGACCCCTTTTTCCTTCGCCAGGGCGACGATGCCTTCGAAATCGAGGTACGCCTCGACGGGTCCCTTGCCCTGTCCGATCAGGTAAGCTTCATCGGCCTTGAACCGGTGCAGTCCGAGCCGGTCTTCCTGCGAATAAACGGCCACCGTGCGCAGCCCGAGTTCATTGGCCGCGCGCAGAATGCGAATAGCAATTTCGCTTCGGTTGAGTGCAAGAAGTTTTTTCATGGGCCAAACGGAGGCGTGCTGCTAAGAGGATAGCAGAGGGCCAAGAAATTCAGGCCGCAGATGAACACGGATTCACGCTGATAAGAACTTCTCTTTTCTTCTTATTCGTGTCCGTCTGTGTGCATCGGTGGCCCGACTACTTGGCGCTGAGCATGTTGGCGAACAAACGGTATGCTCCGGGCACGCCAGAGGGCAATTGCCGGAACCACGCCCACGACGTAAAGATGTATACACCTTTGCCGTAGCGGGTCCACAGCTCGCCGCCTTCCATCGGATCTTCGCCGGGGTCATGCGCGGACAGCACGGTCTGGTAGCGCGGGTCCCATTGCGTGGCGAAGTAGAGGCCGCGCTCTTGAATCCAGCCCTCAAAATCCTTGGGCGTGATGTGATTCGGATACTGCAGCAGCGGGCTGTCCACATGCGGGAAGGCGACGGGCGCCTCCTCCACCGTGACGCGAAAACGCGTGCCGGGCGGAACGGTGAACGGATACGGCCCCATGTTGAGCGCGTTGTCGCCGGTGTTGTATTGCACCACATAGGTGCCGCCGTTCTTGACGTAGTCGAGCAGGCGCTGCTGGTTGGCGCGCAGGTCGGCGCGCACATTGTAGGCGCGCACGCCGGCCACGATGGCATCGAAGCGCGACAGGTCGCCCTGGTCGAGATCCGTCTTGCTGAGGAGCGTGACGTCGAGGCCGAGCTGGCGGAGCGCTTCCGGCATTTCGTCGCCCGCGCCCATGATGTAGGCGACTTTCTTCGCGCTGACGCTGATATTCGAGCGCACCGCCTTGATGTCGGACGGCGGAAACAGCGTCTGCGCGGGGAAGTGCGAATACGAGATCACCTGCATGCCGGATGCAATCTCGCGCCCTCCCACCGACGCCACGGCGCGTACGGAGGCCGCACTTTCGCCGGCCGGCGGCGTCACTTCGAATGTGAGCTCCTGCTGCTCGCCCGCCACCGCCACCTTGAAAGGTTGCGATTGCGGCTCCGCCTTCCATCCCGCGGGCAGCGTGAGTTTCAGTTCGCCGGCGGCGTTGGCCACGTTCGCCTTCACCGCCACATGCACCCTGCGCGGCTCGGCCTTCGGGAAAACGGCGACCGGTTCGGGCAGGTCCACCGCCACCGCGGGGACCACGACCAGCGGCCTCACACGCTCGCCTTCGGACTGTTCGGCATAGCGGTACTCGACGGGACGCACGACTTCGAAGGGCGTGCCGTCGATGGAAAACTTCGCGCGCACTCGTAACACCGGTGGCGTGTCGGCCAGGCCGATGAGATGTTGATCGTCGACCGTGTACACATCGCGGGTGGGAGGCTTCACCAGCCAGAACGGCTGGGAGAAAGGCTGCGCGGCAGGTACCGCATGAGTGAACTCGACGTTGGCGCTCTGGTTGTAGCCGAGCTTCGCCGGCTTCACCGGCAGCGGCTCGTTCCACATACCCTCGACGGCAGCGCCATCGAACGAGATCGTCATCGGGGAACGGTTCATCACGGTGGTATTAATGGTGAGCTGCGCGCCGGGCGTCACGTCGTGCACGCGAGGCTGCGCATCGATCCAGAGACCGGCGCACGCCGCGATGGCGTTGTCCAGTTGGGTCAGCTTGACCTGCCCCAGCGGATCGTTGATGGCGGCGATCAATGGCCGGGCCTTTAGCAGATAAGGAATTGCCTTCTCGGGGTGCGCCGGATCGAAGCTGCGAATGGCATCTTCTATGATGGGGCCGATGGCGGCGCCGCCGGGCAGGCGGTTCCACGTGGTGTCGATGCCGTCAAACAGATCTTTCGAAGCGGCATCGCCACCCAACAGGACAAAGGGCGTCCGCGCCGCGTTCCCCGGCCTGCGCATGGCGCCGGTGCCCTGGCTGTGATGCATGCTGCGGCTGAGAACCGCGATTTCGTCGTACGAGTAGCCCAGGATCGGATTGAAAGCGCCTGTGTCGGCTTCGCCCGAAGGCGGCAGGACCGGCGCGGGCGGTAGTTGCTGTTGCGCCGTCTGCTGTTGGCCGCGCCCGCCGCGTCCTCCCGGGGGTTGCCCCTGTCCGGGACCACTCGGGCCGCCCGGACCGCCGCGTCCGCCGAATCCACCAAAGCCGCCGGCCTGCACGATGCGCCGTACTTTCCAGGGCTGTACATATTTCAACTGCTCGGGAAACTGCTTCGGGTCGGCGGCAGCGGTGAACGCCTCCTTTCCCAGAATGGCTGAGACCTGATGCTGCCCGTGGCCGTCGCGGGGGGTACCGGAGAATACCAGGACGATGACATCGGGGCGGTACCTCCGTATGATCCAGACCACGTCGGAGAGGATGCGGTCGTGTCCCCACTTGTCCAGCGTCTCGGCGGCCGTCTTGGTGAAGCCGAAGTCGATGGCGCGCGTGAAGAACTGCTCCGCCCCGTCGATGCGGCGCGCGGCCAGTAATTCCTGGGTGCGAATGATGCCCATTTGCGCTCCCTGCTCGGAGCCGATCAGGTTCTGGCCGCCCTCGCCACGCGTCACAGAAAGATAGGCCGTCCGCATGTAGCGGCCGCGCGCGAAGTAGGCGAGAACGGCGGTGCGCTCGTCGTCGGGATGGGCGGCGATCATGAGCACCGTGCCCAACTCGTTCAACTTGTGGAGCGATTGCTCGATTTCCACCGCTCCCGAGAAGGGCCGCTGCGCTTTCGCTGGTACTAATGCTGCCAGTATCAGGGCAAACAGAAGAAACCTGGCAAGGGACTTGCTCATCGAAGTCATCAGATAGTCCATTCTACGACGGGATTCCACCTGAGAATGGGGAGCCCGGCGGGAATGGCGCTAGGAGGGGTCATGGGGGCTGCGCGCCACGTAGGCAGCTTTTTATCGGCTCTGCGCCGCATTTCGCGCCTCAAGAGAGGGGCGTTGCGCCCGGCGGGGACGTTGGTGGCCCCCCGGATCGGCCTCGCCCTCGGCGGTGGGTTCGCGCGCGGCATCGCCCACGCCGCGGTACTTCAGGTACTCGAAAGCAGCGGCATTCCCATTCATTGCGTCGCCGGGGTGAGCGCCGGATCGATTGTCGCCGCCGCGTATGCCAGCGGTACGACACCGGCCGAGATCGCCCGCGCCGGCTGTGCCATGCGATTCGGCGACGTAGGGCGCTGGAGCCTGTGCCGCATGGGCTTCGTTGCCAGCGAGCGCATGAAGTGGTTCCTCGAGCGCCTGCTGAAACGCTATCGCTTCGAAGAGATGCGGATTCCACTCGGAGTGCTGGCGACCGATCTGTGCACCGGCGAGTCTGTGCCCTTTCGCGATTCGGGCGACGTGTTTCTGCCGGTGCGCGCCAGTTGCTCCTATCCGGGGCTGTTTCAACCGGTGCGCTCGGACGGGCGGCTGCTGGTGGATGGCGCCATGAGCATGGAGATCCCGGCGCTGCTGGCGCGGCAGCTCGGCGCCACTCACGTCATTTCGGTCCACCTGCCCGTGCCGACGCCCGAAGTGCCCCCGAGCAACCTGTTCCAGGTGGTCAACCGGTGCTTCCAGGTGCTGCAAACCCAAAACGAACAAGGCTGGCGATCGCAGAGCGACCTGGTGATTACGCCGGATGTACGCGGCATCGATTGGGACGCCTTTGGGTGCGGGCCCGCATTACTGAAGTCGGGCGAGGCGGCGGCACTGTCGGCTGTCCCGCTAGTGAAGAAGTGGTTGGAATCCGCGAATGGGGCACACGGGCCCGCACCGGCTCTGATGCCTACGCCAGATTCAGAACCTGCTTGATGGTGCCGCTCTGGTTCTGGATCTTCTCCTGCAGCATCATCAATGCGTAGATGAGCTGCTCGGGACGCGGCGGGCAGCCGGGCACGAAGACGTCGATCGGGATCACCTGGTTGACGGGGATCAACGCATAATTATTGAACACGCCGGTCGAGGTGGCGCAGGCTCCCATCGAAATCGCCCACTTCGGCTCGGGCATCTGCTGGTACAGGTGGCGGATCACGGGCGCCATCTTATTCGACACCCGGCCGGCGATGATCATGAGGTCCGCCTGGCGCGGCGACCCGCGAAATACTTCGGCGCCGAAACGCGCGATATCGAAGCGCGAAGCGCTCATCGACATCATCTCGATGGCGCAGCAGGCCAGGCCGAAGCTCATGGGCCAGATGGAATTCTTGCGCGCCCAGTTCACCGCCCGATCGAGCGAGGTGAGCACGATGCCTTCGGACGCGGCGGCGGCGGCGTTCGCGACCGAGTAATCGTCAATGCGCGCGAACAACTCCGCGGGACCGCTGGCCAAGGGCTTTTCCATGTCCCTATTTTCGCATGCCGGCAGCGGTCCTGTAGAATCGAAGAGACCGCTCCTTCATGCCAGCCGAGACCTTCGAGCAGCAACTCGATCGCGCCGCCCGAGTCTACGGCATCGGTCCCGGCTTCTGGGATATCTTCGGCCGCTATCACACCACGACGCCGGAGCAGAAACGCGCCATCCTGCGCGCCATAGGCGTTCCCGCGGACTCCGCCGAGCAACTGGAGCGCTCGCTGGGAGAGGTGACGCGGCGCGAATGGGGAAGGCTGGTTCCGCCTTGCGTGGTAGCGCGGGAAGGCGCGGTGGAACTGCCGCTCCACATCCCCGCCGAGTCGCTGGGGGAGCGGGCGCACGTGCAGGTGCGGCAGGAGGACGGCGCCACCTGCGAGTTCGAACTGGACCTCTGGCACCTGCCGCAGACCGGCTCCATCGAGATGGAGGGGCGCACGTGGGTGCGCAAGCTGGTGCGCATTCCGATCCAACTGCCGCTCGGCTATCACGACATCACGGCGAGGCTGGGCGCGCACAGGGCGACCGCGCGATACATCGTGACGCCGGACCGCGCCTGGACCGATCCGCACCTCGGCCGGGGTGGCCGCGCCGCCGGAATTGCGATCAGCCTGTACGGCGTCCGGTCGAAGCGCAACTGGGGTTGCGGCGATTTTCGCGACCTGTTGGAGATCATCGACTGGGCCGCGCGGGACCTCGGCGTCAGCTTCGTGGGGCTGAACCCGCTGCATGCCATCCACAATCGCCGGCCCTTCAACACCAGTCCCTACCTGCCCAATTGCGTCTACTACCAGAATTTTCTCTACCTGGACGTCGAGGGCATGGAGGATTTCGCTGGCTGCCTCCACGCGCTGGGGCTGCGGCATTCCCCTGCCGTGGAAGCGGAAATCTACGAACTACGTCGCGCGCCTTTTGTGGAATACGAGCGTGTCAGCGCGCTTAAGCTGCGGTTTCTGAAGCTGCTATTTGTGCAGTTTCTGCGGGAATGGCGCAAGGGGTCGGCGCGGGCGCGCGAGTTCGACGCGTTTCGGCAGCGCGAAGGCGATCTGCTGGAGCGCTTCGCCACTTACTGCGCGCTCGACGAGCACCTGCACCGGACCAATGCGGAGTGGTGGGTCTGGCCGCAATGGCCCATGCCCTATCAGGACCCCGATTCCGAGGCGACCGCGCAGTTTCGGAAGCGGCGCTGGCGCGCGGTGATGTTCTACCAGTACCTGCAATGGCAGATCGATCTGCAGCTTGAACAGGCGCAGCAGCACGCGCGCGACCGGCATCTCTCGATCGGGCTCTACCACGACCTCGCGCTCGCCACCGATCGCTCCGGCTCCGACCTATGGGCGCACCGCCCCTTCTTCGTGGGCGGCTGCCGCGTGGGATCTCCACCGGATGATTTCTCGCCGGGCGGCCAGGATTGGGCTTTCCCGCCGCCCAACGCGGAGCGGCATCGGGAGGACGGGTACCGGCTGTTCGCCGAGACCATCCGCAAGAATTGCCGTCATGGCGGCGCGCTGCGCATCGACCACGTGATGCGGCTCTTCCGTCTGTACTGGATCCCCGATGGGTGCGATGCCACACAAGGCGCGTACGTGCAGGAGCGATCGGACGATCTGGTGCGCGTGCTGGCCCTCGAAAGCGTGCGCAACCGGGTGATCGTGGTGGGGGAAGACTTGGGAACGGTGGAGCCGGAGATCCGGGAAACGCTGGCGCGGTTCGGCATCCTGAGTTACCGCCTCTTCTACTTCGAGAAGAATCAGGAGGGCGGATTCCGCCGCCATGAGGAGTATCCGCAGCACGCCCTCGTGTCGTCCACCACCCACGACCTTCCGACGCTGGCGGGCTTCTGGGCAGGCGCCGACCTGGACGCGCGCCTGGCGGCCGATGTGATCGATCGACCGGCCTTTGAAGCGCAATATAAGGAGCGCCAGGCAGAGAAGCAGAAGATGCTCGATCTACTGTTCGGGCAGCACCTGCTGGCGCCGCACCTTCCCCGATCGGCGGCTGCGTATCCGGAGTTGACCGGTGAGTTGCACAATGCGGTGGTCGGTTTTCTGGCGATCACACCTTCGCAACTGCTCACCATCAACCAGGAAGACCTTACCAAGGAGCGCTTCCAGCAAAATCTGCCGAGCACGACGTGGCAGTATCCAAACTGGGGCCGGAAAATGCGGTTTACCGTGGAGCAATTGAGCACGGACGCGGAAGCCCGTGGCTTCACTACGATGTTCCGGGACTGGATAGAGAATTCGGGCAGAAGGAACCAGTCGCGGGACTAGAAGACGGCGGGCGTCCGTTTCGAGGCCGCCCGCCATGTGCAGAGCGTAGTGGAGTGAAGCACGCTCTGCCAAGCTTCCACCGCAGCCGCAGGGGAAGGAACTTCAGTGTAACCCTGAGTAAGTCAGCGGTCAACACTGTGGGTAGTGAGCCGTGTAAGTCAAGATACTACTAACCTGTACGGACTTATTACCTTGGGGGGTTCGCGCCGCGCGGCAAACCTGGAATATGTTTGGCATCGTCCATCCGCAGCGAAGGAGTGCCTTGGCGGGCCTGGCGCGCAGTGGCCGGATCGAACACTTGCGTAACTACATTCCTGACGTGAAACGGAGTGAAATCGGGCACTGGTGTGAAGGCGTCCGCCAGATCCGCCGCCGACGCGTCGAACAGATTCAGCGGTGGCAATTGGAGAAGGCGAAAGATGGTCTTCAACAGTCCCGGAAAACTCGCGTTGGTGTGGGAAACGTACCCTCGCTTGAACCATGGACCGGCGCCCAGCAGCACGGTACGATGCGCATCGATGTGATCTACGCCGCCTTGCGGATCGTCTTCCGTGATGAAGACCGCCATCTCCTTCCACCATTTTGTCCCCGAGAGGTATTCGAGAATACGCCCGAGCGCGTAATCGTTGTCGACCACAAAGGATTCCTGATAAGGGTAGCCATCGTCCGGCCGCGCGCCGGCCATATGGTCGTTGGGCAGATGAATGAAGAGGAACTGCGGCAGCTCGGCGCCGGTCTTCACATATCGTTCGTCCAGTTCGCGGATCAACTGCGTAGCGCGATACTGGTCCGGGATATTCATGTTGAATCCGGGGTACTGGCGCGACGTATTGCGGAACAGCGGCTCGGGCATGGGTGCGTTAGTGAGGAACCGCCCGCCCGTCGGTTCCAGATCTTTACCTTCGTTGATTCCGGCTAACTCAAAACCTTCGCCGAAGTTATAGAAGGTTACACCGTTGCGTGCTAAGTGGTGCCAGATAGTCCCGCCTTCCACTTGGTCCTCGGGATGTACGGAGGAATCCGAACCAGCAAAGAGGAGGCGCCCCGGCGCGCTGCCCAGCTTGAAGTTCTTTCGCGTGCTGTAGGCGGACATGAGCGACGATTCGGTCCATGCATTCGGATACGACCCGACCAGCCAATGGTGGCCGTCGACGCTAACATCGGAATCCGCGTAGAAGTTGTCGCTGAAGGCCCATTGCCGGGCGATGGCATGGTGGTTCGGCGTCACGGGCACGTCATTGATGTTGAGCTTCTGCCGCTTGCCGTCGATAAATCCGCGGCTGCCGAACCGCGCCAGTTCCGGAGCGCCCACCACGGGGCCGTTGCCGGCTTCCGCGATATCGCCCAGCACTTCGTCATAGGTCCGGTTCTCCTTGACGATGAGCACCACGTGCTTCACCGCATCGGGGAGCGGCCGCACCGCTCCGGGGCGCGGCAGGAATCCGTTGGCCTCCATGACGAAGGCGGTGTGTGCCGGCAGTTCGTCGGGCGCCGGCATCGGAAATAGAGACAGCGTGCCCTGGCGCGCCGCATCCCGGATGGCGGCGGTCGAACTCGCGTTCGGCCCGGAACCGCGGCCGCGCCCGTTGGCCACAAAAACGGAATCGCGGTCCAACCCCACACGCGTGGGAAACCACCCCACTGGCACATGACCGAGCACGCGTTTGGCCCGCGGATCGATCACGCCCACGGCATTGATTCCCGCTTCGGCCACCAGCAGCCAGCCGGTCCGCTCATGGTACGCCAAACCGATCGGCAGCACGCCGCGGAACTGCTCCAGGCCGGGAATCCGGATGGGAATCTCGCTTTCCACGGCGTTGGTCTTGGCATCGATGACGGTGATGGAATCGTTGCCGCCGTTCGAGACGAAGACGCGATCGGCAGCCGCCACTACTCCCGATGGGCTGCTCCCGCCATCGCTCTTATCCCCAAACGGCACACCGGTCCGGATGAACGTTTCGATCCTGGGCGCGGCGGGACGACTCACGTCGATCACGCATAGCGAGTTCGATTCGCGGACGTTCGGATCGCCCAACCCCGGCACCTGCACGCTTCCCCGGGCGGTCTGCCGCTGGGCGCCCGCCACTGCCTCGGGGCTCGGGAAACCGAACGCCGGAAATGGCAGGCCGGTGTCGCGCGCCTGGGCGGGATCGGCGCCGGGGATTGCCTTGTACTCGAACATACCAAGGTTGGTGACGTACAGTTTGCGCCGGTCGGGGGAGAGTGCGAGTGCGAATGGCAGGCGTCCCACGCGCACGGACGAGACCACCTGCCGTGAGTGGGTGTCGATGATGGCCACGCGGAAGTTGGCTTGATCGACCGCGTAGAGTAGGCCGCGTACGGAATCGTACGCCAGATCGCCGGTGAAGGAGTCGCGAAAACCGCCCTGGTTCAGATTGATGGCGCGGCGGCGTTCTTCGCTAGTGGAGTCGATCGAACTGATTCGTCCTGAATTACCCTCAGAAACAAAAATTGCATGGTCGCTCGAAAACTGCACGCCCATGAAGACACCGCGCCACGGGGCTTTTTCCTCGTCGGCGTCATCGTCATCATCCCGATCGCCGCTGGCGAGGATCTGACGTATGCTCCACGTCTGGCGGTCGCGGTCAAGCACGGTCAGGGAATTCCTGCCGGTGCCGCCGTTGGCGGTAACCACGGTCCGGCCGGTTGCACGGATAGCCAGTCCAAACGGTCCCGAGCCCGTTACGAACTGCTCGCCCAGCGGCGCAATCACACGTCCACCCGGCAGAATCGAGCTTCCCTGCCGCCGTAAGGCAGGGCGAATCCCGGCGGGCGCCGTCAAGTATTGCGCCGCCGTCAACCCGGCGAAAACCAGGGACGCGGTTAGAGTGCGCGCGCATGCCGGCACGCCTCCATGATATACCGCGCTCCAACTGTCCCTTATGGAACACTTGTGCAGTTTAGGAATTCACTGACCGCGTAATCTTGGTGCAGCCGGTAAACAATTCCACCTATCAAGAGCAAGAGGGATTCGCCTCTATATCACATGCAACCTGAATAAGCCCTTTACGTATGTACGACTATGTCAGGTTTCAGACGGGTTGCACTCATGTGCGGAAGCGTCGTATTCTTTGGCACGTGAAGTGCTGCAACTTGTTGAAACGTCCTGATATGAGGAACGTGATGGGTCGCCTGCGGACGTACATTTCGTTACCAATCCTCGCACTGGCCACATCCCTTTGGGCCGGCCAGCCCACGCGATTTTTCGATTCTTCCAGCCCCCAATTGCATCAGGAAAAAAAGCAGCCGCCAACCGAGGGCAAAGAAAAAGAGAAAATAAATTCTCTGACGGGGTGCATAGACGAGCAGGAGGGACGGTATATTTTGGTTGACGACCGGGAGTTGAAGCCGATCGCCGACCTGGAGGCGGTTGGCTTTCCAACGGAGGGCTTCGCCAAACATGTGGGCCACAAGGTCATCGTCCGGGGGATATCAAATCCGGGTGGGACCCGTCCTATATTCAAGGTGCGAACGATCGAGACAGTCAGCGAGTCGTGCGCGCCAAGTCACTAGCTTTCGCAGCAGGGGTAAGTTTCAAAACCGTCTTTGGAGGAGACAATGGCATCCAGTTCCACAGTAGTAACGCCACAACAAAAACCGCTCGAGGATCCGCTAGCGCATTTGCCGTGCTCCAGTATTGTCGAGTATCGCAAAGGCCAGATGATCTACAACCAGGACCAACCTTCCACCAGCATCTATCTGGTGATCGACGGCAAGGTAAAGGTCTCCCGACTGGCTGACGACGGCCACCAGGTGGTGGTCGACATCTACCAACCCGACGAATTCTTCGGCGAATCGGCGTTCCTGAACCTGCCGCACCGGTCCGAACAGGCCACAGCTCTCGAAAACACCAAGCTCATGACGTGGACTACGTCAGAAATTGAAGACATCATCCTGAAACGGCCGCGTCTTGCGGTGGCGCTGCTGCAAATTCTGGTTCAACGCACTATCGACTTCACCCACCGCATCGAGAGCTTTTCGGTTGACAACATCGCCCGGCGCCTGGCCCGCTCATTGATACGCTTTTCCGAGCGGCTGGGAACGCCGGAGGATGACGGGTCGGTCCGCATGGTTCCGTTCACGCACGAGTTGCTGTCGCAATACGTCGGCACGTCGCGCGAAATCGTAACGCATTACATGAACCAATTCCGCAGGCAGGGGTATCTGAGGTATTCGCGAAAGGGAATCATTCTGTATCGCGACGCCTTCCGGGATTGGCTGCGGCAGAACGCCTAGATTGCCGCCAAATTAGAAAGGGCCGGCCGGAATCACATCCGGGCCGGCCCTCAGCTTTTTAGCAGCCTTCTTTACTTCAACGAAAAATTCAGATCGACGGTGGTCGAGACTTCGACCGGCGTGGCGTTCAACAGCGTCGGCTGGTATTGCCATTGCTTGACGGCCTCGATCGAGGCCGCCACCAGCAGCGGATGCCCGGATAAGGGCTCGGCGTGCGTTACGTGCCCATCGGACGCGATGGTGACGGCGAGTTGGACAGTGCCGTCCAACCCGGCAGCCTTCGCCAACGCGGGATAGATGGGCTCGATGCGCCGGACCAACTTCGCAGCCTGGACGGTTGGGCTCATCCTGATGCGGCCTGGGATCTCGGGACGCGCGGCGTGGTCCAACTGCTGCGCCAGAGGGTTCGGCGCAGCGTCGGGCAGAACGAAATTCACGTCTTCCGTGATCGCTGTTGCGGTAGGCTCGGGCGCATATCGCCATTGCCTTACCGCCTCCATCGCGCTAGGGACAAGCAGTGGGTGGCCGCCGATCACTTGAAGTTGCGTAACGGAGCCGTCGGGCGCGATGGTCACGAGCAGGTGGACCACTCCCGAAATTCTGGCCTGCCGGGCCAGCGGCGGGTAGACCGGTTCCACGCGGTTGAGCAGGGGCGGCGCGGAATCCCGGACCGAGGGCGGCGGGGCGGCTGCCTCTTGTCTTGCCGGCGGTGGGGGTGGCGGCGCGGCCCCCGTTGCTGCCGGCGGCGGGGGTGGTGGCGGCGGAGGCACGTTGCGATTGACGAAGTTGACCGTATCGCCAGCCTGCGTTGTCGTCGACATCACTCGCGTTCCGTATTGCTGCGCGCGCTCGATCAGGCGGTCGCCCAGTTCCGCGACAGCGCGGACCAACGGATGCGCGTCGAGATCCACCGCCGGTCCCAGCGGCCCGGGCCGGCTGCGCACGGCTTTGAGCAGCGTGCCGGCCTGGACGAGCAAGATGCCGTCGGTGGAATTGAGGAGCTTGGATTTGGCAGTCTCCGCGAAACCCGCCTCATCGAACGACCGGGTATAGCTGGGGTCACCTGTACTGTTCGTGATGGCGCGCGCGTAGAGGGTGGCCAGCCGCTGGGTCAGGCCGGCGTTCCGCGGCTCGAGGGCGCGCGCATGCTCGTAGAGGCGCTCCGCTTCGTAGATGTCGCCGCCCGGCTGCTGGAAGAAGCGCGCCGCGTTCGCCAGCACCGCCGCGTCATTGAAATGGTTCGACGCCTGTTGCCGCCAGAGCAACGCGGCCTTGTCGTACGCCGCGCGGTCGTTCAGCGCGGACGTGACCGGCGAGATCCCGGTGGTGTTGTAGCCGGCAAGTTCCGATTCGGGATGATTCTCAATTAGCCAGTAAACGTGCTTCAGCCGCTCCGGGGTCAGCGTGTTTTCGAAATAGTACGCTATGAGCTTGCTGCGCGTGGCAAGGTCGTGCGGCTGCTGCGTCAGATACTGTTCGAGGCGGGCCGCGTCGACAGCCGTCATCTTGTTGCCGTCGACCAGCGTCGCGGTGTAGGGATTGTTCCCCACGATTTCTGGCTGCTTCTGTTCCTGCGCGCGAGCCGCCACCGGCGCCAGTTGCAGCACCGAGGCCAGGTAGATCACAGGCAGACTGCAGGCCGCGAGCGCCGCCCATCTCCGGCCGGTCACGCTGCTCGGGATCTGCCTGGTCTCATCCAGAATACGATCGATTCTCACCTTCACTTCCGCTGCCTTTGCCATTGCCATCGCCTCCCAAACTAATCGGCCCTGTCCGGTTCGCACCGCGGCCGCCATATCCAGTAGCGCCTGCGCGTAGGATTCGCGCGCGCCCATTTCGAGCAGCACCGAATCGTCGCAAGCATGTTCCGCCAGAGCGGCCAGCCGCCGCTCGAGCCACCACGCCAGCGGATGGAACCAGTAGATGCACCGGTTCAATCCCGCCAGCATCGCAATCGCCCAGTCCGCGCGCCGGATGTGCGTGCGCTCGTGCGCCAGCACCGCATCCAGCTTCGAGGGCTCCCAGGATTCCCAGCCTGCGGGCAGTAAGATTCTGGGCTGCAGGAATCCTGCCGTTAAGGGGACGGAGATCCAGCCGGACTCGTAAACGTCCGCGGCCCACGCGCACTCGATGGGCCGCGCCGCGTGCACCAGACGGCGCGTGAAGAGGTATCCGAACGCCATCCGCGCCAGCATGATGAGGACGCCGATGACGTAGACTGCCGCCGCCAGCTCGAGCCCGGTGGGCCATCGAGAGGCCGACCCGATCGCCGCCGCCGTACCGCCTGTCAGCACCAGGGGAGAGGGCTGTGCCGGCGCCGCCGGGGCCGCCAACGGGACCGCCGGCGACGCTCGCAACACGCGCACGGGAATGGACGGAAGTAACGGCGACAGCGCGGCCAGCAACAACATGCCGGACATCAAGACGGTGAAGCCGGCGTGACGCGCCGCCGCCGATTTCACGCGAAATAGCCAGATGGCCGCGCAGGCCGGCGCCCCCAGCAGCATGCTCCGCACCGCCACGCCGGTCAGGAACGAGAGAATACTCGAGTCCATTTCAATCCCCCTCGCGATTCTTGCGCCGCGCAATCCGCTGCGCCAGCCGCTGCAGTTCGCGCTCGTCCACTACGTCGTCGTTCACCATTCCCACCAGGAGTTGTTCCACGGACCCCCCGCAAAACCGTTCGATGATCTGCCGAACGGCCCGGGCCGCGACGCTCTGCGGAAGTTCCAGGCCGCGGTACACGTTGGTCCGTCCCTCCGTCCGATGTTCGATGTAGCCCTTGGCTTCGAGGCGCGTGAGCATGGTGCGGACGGTCGACTCCTTCATCGGATGCCGATCCGCCAACGCCGCGCGCACCTCCTCCGCCGTGGCTGTGGCGCGTGTCCACACGATGTGCATGACAAGGTGTTCGAGTTCGCTGAGTGGTTTTCGGGAATTACGAGCGCTCAACATTGTAGCGCTACAATATGTAGCGCAAAAAGGCGCGGGTGTCAAGAGTTTTGTGCCGGGTGCTTCGTCAGGATTTTTCGGGATAGTACGAGAGCAGCAGTGCGCCGCCCTGGACGGCTTCGATCAACTGCCGCGAGATCTCCGGGCGGACCGCCGGACAGCCCCAGCTTCGTCCAATGCGGCCTTCGCGGCGGCCCAGGCTCTGGTTGACGTAGTCCGCCGCGTGAATCACGATCGCGCGCTCCATGCTCTTGTCGTTCACGCTTTTGTCGAGACCTTGCAGCCGCACCGACAAGCCGTGTTTCCCGATGTAAGTGTCACCCGTCAGGAATGCGCCGAGACTCGACATCAAGCTGCTCGGCTGGTTCGAAAACCTGACCGCGAAGTTATCCCCGCTGTTCCTGCCATGCGCCACCAGTTCCTCGAACAATACGCGCGTGCGGTTCAAATCGAAGACCCACAGGCGCGGCTCCGTGGACGGCCTGGTGTAGTCGATCACCATCAGCACATCCGACCGAACGCGTGCGCCGCTGGCCTGCAGGCGGTGGAGCGCAGTCAAAGCTGTGTCGAGTGCAGCGGGCGTGATGCGGGGCGCCTGTTTCAAGAGAGCTTGGAACTGCGTTGCCGGGCTCCCTGGACGCACCGGTCCGCCCGATCCCGGAACCGAACTAACGTGGAAGAAAAAAAGGCTCGTCCGGGGAATCTGTGGGTAACTGGCGGGTTTCAGAGCTGGGATTGAGTGAGGAAACGGTGAAACTTGCGGCAGGTGGAGTCGAACGAGCGCTGCTCGTCTTCCCAGCCGTTGTGGATCAGCGGACCGCCG
>JBGPHT010000144.1:0-19275 GCA_041484525.1 Bryobacteraceae bacterium
GCAAGGCTTCTGGCCGATGTGCGGCGAACGCACATCTTGACCGGTGCGGGATAGCCCGTCCTGGAGGCCCTTTGCTTCGGGACCTTGCGGGCCGTCAAAATTTAGGTTACGCCGACGGCTCCACTTTTATGTCGCACACCCAGCTCCGGCCGTCCAAAGTACGATATTGCACACCCCGTAACCCGGCCGCCGCGGTAGCGTCAAATGAGCATGCATCTTCTCCGGGCCGCCTGTGGTGTGCTGATCGCTGCCGCCGCCTGCGCTCAGCCGTTCGATCGGACAGTGCGCGATCTGAAATCGAAAAACCCACCCAATGCCAAGCTGGATCTGACCATAACCGGCGCGCGTTTTCACCAGGGCGAGTTGCTGCCGGTCAAGGTGCAGTTCTGGCGTCCGGGCGATGAGGGGCGCGACAGGATGTGGACCGAGGGCGGCTATCTGCTCGACCCGCCCGACCGGTGCGGCGACCTCTCCCGGCCGTGTTACCTGATGGATCCGGGCGGCCTGCGGGGCGGCGACGGCAGCGTCACCGAGACTGAGTTGAATCGTTTCCTGCCCGCACTGAAACCGGGCCGGTATCGTGTGGCCGCGCTGCGCACGCTGCAGGTCCTGAAGGAGCGGAACGCAGCCTCGGCAACGTACGGCTATTCCGAACCGCACCAGTACGTGATTTCGAATGTGGTCGAGTTTCAGGTGGTCGCGTCCACACCCGAATGGGTGCGGCAGACGATCGATGCATCCGTCAAAGCGCTGAACACGCCGATCGATCCCAGCGGCTACCGCGACTATGGCGTCCGGGAGCGCGCGGCGCGGCAGTTGCGTTTTCTACGGCAACCGGCGGCGTGGGAAGCGTCGCTCGACCAGCTCGACCGGAGCGAGCCGCAGTTGTTGGCCGGCCTGCGTGAAGCCCCGGATCAGCCGGCCGTCTGCAACCTGATGCGGCGGCGACTGGAGGACGCCAAACAATACGTCAGCTATTCGTATCTGATGACGCTCGCCGGCGCCTGCGCCAAAATGGAATCGCCGCCGGCTCCCACGGCTAACGCAGACATTCCCGAGTGGGCGCGCAAGACCCAGGCGATCGAACAGCGCATGCGCGACAACGCGGCCGGCGAGCTCGCTGCGCACCTCGCCGGACGCACCGGCGAAACGCGCGAACAGGCCGTGAGCGCGCTCCTCGATCACGCGCGCCTGCGCAGCATGAACGAAACCTATCGTCCGGAGTGGCTGCCGAAGGTCCGAAAGGGGGCGCTTGAATCGCTGCGCACCGCGCGCCTGCGCAGGGAGCGCGAATACCTGACCGGCGATTGGGAACTGCTGCGCGGTCCGGACGCCGTTCCGGCACTCGAAGCGCTGCTCGATCTTCCCACTCCCCCTAACGCTTACGATGGCGCTGAAATCTGGCGGCTGGCCGTGAAGCGGCTCCACGACATCGACCCGGTGAAGGCGCGAGCGCGCATCCTCGCCGAAATTAGCAATCCGAGGATGCGGCTGGATGAGTCCACGGTCGCGCTGCTGCCGCCCGGCACGGCCTCGGACCACACGGACGAACTGATCCAGGTGCTGGCCAGGGCTCAAGGCCCGGGTGGCGGCGATTGGCATCAGACCATGGCGCTGCTGGCGCGCTACGGCAGTCCTGACGCGCTGCGCCGCATCCAGGCGATTTACGAATCGCAGACTGAGCGCTGCCAACCGGAGTTGTTGGCCTACTTCGTGCGCGTGGATCCGGCGTATGCCACTCAAATCCTGCGGCAGCCCGCGCCCGATCGCTGTACCCTGCGATATTTCGCGGTCACCGCGCGGCTTTCCATGAACCCGGCGCTCGAGAAGTTTATCGCCGGCTACCTGACATCGCCCAATGTCGATCTCAAGATGCGCGCCGCCGAAGCGCTCGGCAAGTACGGCTCGCCCGCCGCCGCCGCGCCGCTCTGGGACACCCTGCGCTACTTCCACGACTATTGGAAGGACCGCCCCGGGCAGATCGCGGACCATCCCGAAAACGAGCACCTCGAAGTCGCGTTGCGCAACTCCGTCGCCCGGGCGCACAACTGGCTGACGCGCGACACCGGCCTGCGGACGATCGCCTCGCTCTGCATCACCAATCGCTGCGCCGCGGAAACCGAAAACGACCTTGCCGTTTGGCAGCGGCCGCTCGAGATCGAAGTGTGGCTCAACGCCCCGGAGGACTTCCGCGGCTCTGTGGCGCAGTACGCGGGGCTGCAATCGATCGAGGAGATGGAAGCGAAGCTGGCCCAGTTCCCGGCGGGTGCGCGGCTGCGATTGCGAATCCAGGGGCCGGGGCACGAGGCTGTGACCGAGAGGCTGCGGCAGTTCGCGGCAAAGCGCAGCCTCATGCTGGCGGACTGAGCGTGGCAAAATCCTTAGTACATGATCTACACCTGTTACGAGATGATCCGGGACTGCCGCGCCGATCGGCCCGAGGGCTGGTCCTATTTCATCGCGCAGTACATTCCCGTGATCCGAAAGTTGCTGACACGCTACGACGACGCGGCGCTTCTCGATACTGTTCTTGTTTCCATGCGCCAGCCGGGATTGAGTATGTTCGAATCCATCGATCCGGCACCCGAGCGCTGGTTCGTCGCCCAGTTGCGCCAGAAAATCCAGTTCGAACTACCGGTGCCGAAAGCCGAAATCACGATCGATCTCGAGACCGTCGCCGCGGCGCTCGAGTCTCTCACGATGACGGAAAAGCAGGCCACCTGGATCGAGGCGATGCGCTACACGCCGCAAGAGACGGGTGCGATGTTGCGCATGGCGCCCGCGACCGTCGAGAAGATTCTGGCGAAGTCGGCCGGCCTGCTGCGCGGCAGAGTGGACTCCTGGCGCCGCACCCTGCTGGTGGATAACGGCCTCGCGCTCAGCCGCGAGGCGGCCGCCGCTTCGGGCAAGGATTGCCTCCCCGTGAAGGCGTTCATGGATGTGATCGACGGCCGCAGCACCTGGCTCGACCGCGAGCAGATGGAGCGGCATGTCAACATCTGCTGGCACTGCATCGATCGTTTCTGCCGCTTCCTCGAAGTCGCGGAGTTGATGCGCGGCATCCAACCGCTCTCCGAAGAGGAGGCCGCGCCATTCCGCAAGCTCCTTGGAATCGAAGCCGCCAAGCGCCCCGCCTGGAAACGGCTCATCGGCGCACGCTGACCGTTCATCCGAAAATCCGCCGGTTCGTCAAGTAGGACACGCTTCCCGCCGGACGCTGCTGCAGACTGAACATGTCCAAGGAGGGTTTGGAATGCAACGCAACGTTCGATTCAGCATACTTTTGCCATTGCGATTACGTTTCTGCTGGCGTCCGTGATCACGGTGTTCGAGGGTCTCTCGTACCGGCTGCAGGCGGCTCGCATCGAGTTGCGCAACCGCGAGCTGGCCGAGGAGCGCGCCAACAAACTGGCGAGCGAGGCGCGGCTCTCCTCCCTCGAATCGCGCATTCATCCCCACTTTCTGTTCAACACACTGAACTCGATCAGCGCGCTGATCCGCGAAGATCCGGCGCGCGCCGAGCGCACGGTAGAGCGCCTCGCGGCCCTGCTGCGTTACTCGCTCGATGTCCACACGCGCCCGCTGGTGCCGCTCCACCAGGAGTTGCGCATCGTGGAAGACTACCTCGAAATCGAAAAGACCCGCTTCGGCGATCGGCTGCGGTACGCGCTTGTCGTGGCGCCCGACATCGGGGAATTGGAGGTCCCGCCCATGGCCGTGCAAACGCTTGTCGAGAACAGCATCAAGCACGCCATCGCCGACAGCCGGCGGGGCGGCGAGGTGCGCGTCGAAGCGCGCTTCCAATCGGGCGAGTTGCTGCTCGAGGTGAGCGATGACGGTCCGGGCTTCGACCTCGGGGCGCTCCTGCCGGGCCACGGACTCGACAACTTGCAGGAGCGGCTGGCGGCGCTGTTTCCAGGCGCCGCGCGGCTACAGGTGACACGCCGCGAAGGCCGCACCGTGGTGGCGGTTTCGCTGCCCCAGAAAAAGGTTCTGGTGTGATCCGCGCTTTCGTGCTGGATGACGAGCCGCTGGCCGTGAAGCGGCTCCTAAGAATGTTGCGCGAGACCGGCCGGGTGGAGTTGGCCGGTTCCGCCACCGATCCCGTGGAGGCGCTCGACGCGCTGCGGGATCGCGCCCCCGACGTGCTTTTCCTCGATATCCAGATGCCCGGCCTCACCGGCTTCGAACTGCTGGAAAAGTTGAAGCCACAGCCGGTCGTAGTGTTCACGACGGCATACGACCAGTACGCGCTGCGCGCCTTCGAAGTCAACTCCATCGACTATCTGCTCAAGCCGGTCGAAGCGTCGCACCTGGCGCGCGCGCTCGACAAGATCGAGCGCCGGCAAACGGGGCCGCCGGAATGGAAGACCTTGCTGGCGGCGCTCCAGCCCTACCCGGAGCGGATCGCCTCCCGGCTGGGCGAGCGCATCCACATCCTGGATCTGGCGAAGGTGACGCACTTCTTCGCGCGCGAGAAACTGACCTACGCGGCGACCGAGGCCAAGAGCTACGTGGTAGACCACACCGTGGCCGATCTCGAAGACAGGCTCGACCCGCGCCACTTCTGTCGCATCCACCGTTCCACATTGGTGAATCTGGAGTGGGTGAAGGAAGTGGACGCCTGGTTCGGCGGCCGAGCCCTGGTTCGCTTGAAAGACGCGAAGGCGACCGAGCTGCAGGTGGCGCGGGATCGCACGGCGGAATTGAAGAAGCGGCTGGGAGTGTAAGCGGGGTCACCGAAAGAATCCGGGGATGCTCCGGGCGACCTACGCGACATGCGCAACCGATACGAAACCAGGGGCGTCCCCGTATTCTTTCGCGCTCCTCATCAGCGGTTGGTTCCGCGCAGATTCGCTATCATGGAGACGGCCGGGGCGACTGGCCACTCTGTGAAGCGATTTCCCTTTTTGGACTGGATGCGGGGGTTGGCCGTAGTCGTCATGATCCAGTGCCACACCTTCAATTCCCTGGTGCGGATCGATCTGCGCAATGGCGGGCCGTATGTGCTCTCCCAATTCGTCGGCGGCATGGCCGCGCCGCTCTTCCTCTTCATGGCCGGCATCACGATGGGGTTCCAGATGGAATCGCTCGAAAAGCGTGAGCTCCGGCGGCTGCACCGGTGGCTGGTGGCGCTGCGCCGCGGCGCCTACATCCTCGGAATCGCGTTTACTTTTCGGCTGACTAATTACGTCTTTTCCCTGCCCCGTGCCGATGCGCACGAAATCATTCGCGTCGACATCCTGAACTGCATGGGTGTGGGGATGATCGCGCTGGCAATGGCGGCGGTGTTCGATTCCGCCTCGCGCGTGCGTTTCGCGGTGGCGGCCGGACTCGCTATCGCGGCAGTATCGCCGGTCGTCGCAAACTGGAGTTGGAGCAGCGCGCCCGCGCTGCTTCACGAATACCTCGCCCCCACCGGCGGCGGCCGCTTTCCGTTCTTCCCGACCGCGGCCTACCTGCCCTTCGGACTGGCCGTGGGAACCATCGTCAAGCGCGCGCCGGCGGACCGCTTTGAGCGCCTGATGCAATGGTCGGTCCTGCTCGGCCTGGGGCTGATCTTCGTCGCGCAGTACCTTTCGAACGTTCCCTATTCGATCTACGCCGCATCGAGTTTCTGGACGGACAGCCCCACGCTCATCCTGATCCGCGTCGGCATCTCGCTGCTGATCATGGCCGCCTCCTACCTATGGACCGAATACTGCGCCGGTCCGGGCTGGAGCTGGATGCAGTGCCTCGGCAGGAATTCGCTGATGGTCTATTGGGTGCACGTGATGCTGGTCTACGGCGATATCGCCAAGCCCCTCAAGCGCAAGTTGGACATCCCGCAAGCAGTCCTCGCCACCGCGATCGTCACCGGATTGATGGTCGCGCTCTCGGCGGCGTGGCTGTGGTGGAAGGCGCGGCGCGCGGGGCGTCAGAGCGTTTTCAAGAACGCGATCAGCCCGGCCTTGTCCTCGGGCGAGAGCTTCAAGCCGAACTCGTGACCCGGCACGGCGCGGTGCTCCACCTTATAACCTTTGAAGCCGCCGGGTACGTGATCGTCCCGCAGCCGCGCGGAGCCGAACCATTCTTCGAGCGAAGCCACCGAGCCGTCATGGTTCAGCAATCCGCGATACCAGACACCTTTCAGTGAAGGCACCTTGTATAGACCGGTTCCCTTGCGCGTCTTGAGCGCGCCGCCGGGATCGGTGCCCACCGAAAGCAGCAGCATGTCGGCCCGGTTGGGGTGGTCTTTGGGCGGTGTGTAGCCCTGGGCGAGCGTCAACTTGTTGTTGGTGTAGAACGGCGGCGTATGGCATCCGCCACAGCCTTCGCGTTCGAACACCTTCTTGCCGGCCGCGGCACGGACGTCGCCGGCGTTGGGGTTTTTCGGCGGTTCCAATGCATACAGGTAGGCAGCAATCGCGAACGACACTTCGTCGGAGGTGCGGTCGCTAATTTTGCGCTGCGCATCAGTCAGGATGTGGTGCGGGCCGAAATCGGCAATATCGCAGCAGGTGACCAGGTCGCCATAGCGCGCCACATCGGCGGGACCGCGCAGCCGGTGAGTCGCCGTGTGGTCGATGTACTTGCGGTCTTTGATGCCGATGAGGTCCGGCACCTGCGTGGGGTAAAACGGGCTGCCGTTGAAGCGCGCAAACGTGCCGGCCGGATTGCTGCTCAGAAGCTTGCCGATCTCCTCCTTCGGCATCGTCTTGATTTGCGCGTGGAGGTCGTCCTTGATCCACGGCACACCAAACTCCCGCCAGATACCCACGGCGAAGCTGTCGCCTGGAAAGAACACATCATTGCCGGCATCGATCAGTTGTCCGGCCAGGCCATCGCCCTTATCGTTGAAGGGGGCGCCGTCCAGCAGAGTGCCGTCATCCATGATCCGCGTGTGGCACCCGCTGCACTCGGACACGGTAAGGGCCAGCCCTTTCGACGTGGGCGCCCAACGCAAGCCGAGTACGGTGCCATCCTTTTGCGGGTGGCCGCCCTTCTTTCTGTACTCCTCCGCATTGCGAACCAGGGCGATAATCTTCGGATCGTACGACCGAAAGGCCGGGACGTCCATCTCGTGAAACGCTACTTTGCCTGCCGCGATCCACTCGGCGTTTGTACGGGCGCCGGGCGCGACCAACAGCTCCGGCTTCTTGCTGGCGAGCATCTGCCAGTAGCCCTCCGGCTCGCGGCCGGCAAAGTAGACGGGATACGTGCGCACCCACTCACCCGCGAGCGTCGCGTAGAATTGCGCCTCGGTGAAATGCGCCGGACGAACGTTCAAGCCCGCGATGGGTGTGGCCCATTCGGCAAGGTCGCGGTCATTCCAAATGCGCGGCGCCTCCGTCTTTTGAGCGAACACAGCGCCGGCAGACAGGAGCAGAAATCCCCAAACATGCATGCGGGGACGATAGCACAATCGAGCCGTAGGGAATTGTCCGACCGCCTGCAGACTAAGCGGCGAAGGGCTATGAATCGGAGGAAGCGGCGCTGTTGCCCTTAGGCTGCGGACTCTCTTCCGTCTGCGTCCGGGCCTGGGACCGCGAATCGCGGTTCCGGTCGGCCAGGCGTTCCAGATGCGCTATGGCCTCGTCCAGCAGGGCGAGTTCGTTGCGCAACTCGAGAATCATCCGTTCGATTTCCATGCCTAGCCCACGTACTCCGAGCCGCATGCCCGCATCGTAGCCACCGAGCTTCGGGTGCGGAATTCGTGCCGCGTAGTCCTCACCGCGGTTCGCGTTCCCTGAGAGCGCACGATATGTCCAACCAACCAAAGCTTCAACCATATTGTATCGTTCAAACGAGCCGGCCACGCGACGGAGACCTCGACGGTCGATCCCACGGGCAGCTCGGCGTCAGAATCAAAAAGCAAACCTCCGGCCGAGAGATTGACGCTCTGGCCGATTCCCGCAAGAACACCTTTGCCTTGGCCTTCGATCACTTTGTAGGTGACGCCGGCTTCGGTTGGGTACCTGCGAGTCTTTCGCCGGCCCTCGGGTGTAGCGTCGCATCGAGGCACGGACTTTCCACCGGACCGAGCCTCGATGCGACCACTGGCTGTCATCGGCGTTCCCTCCGCGAGTGAATTATAAAGACGAGGTATGGACCTGCACTCGAATCAGAATCTACCTCTTGGCGACTTAGAATACACCTAGTAGCATACCGATCCGTGAAGGTTCCGTTGAGTTCTTGTGAAGTTTTCTGTAACTGTATAATCGCTCTTGGGCCCAGTGCAGCCGATTAAAGCGTTTCCGCCGTTCCGGTTGGATCCGGAGAACGGGTATCTCTGGCGGGAGAACAACCGGATCCTTCTCGCCCCCAAGGCGTTCGCGGTGCTGCGATACCTGGTGGAGCACGCTGGCCGGCTGGTTAGCCAGGCGGAACTCCTGGAAGCGGTGTGGCCAAAAACCTACGTGCAGCCGGAAGTCCTCCGGAAGTACATTCTGGATATCCGGCGCGTCCTCCAGGATCCGCCGAAGAACCCGCGGTTCGTCGAAACCCTGCCCAAGAGGGGCTACCGATTCATTGCGCCTACCCGCGATGAGATGGCCGGACCGGCAATATCCTATCCCCCACATCTGGGCGGGTCTGGCACTCTGGTGGGAAGGGAAGCCGTCCTGTCGGAGCTGGAGGGATGCCTCAACCTGGCCCTGCGGGGCGAGCGGCAAGTCATCTTCGTGACGGGCGACGCCGGCATCGGCAAGACCAGCCTGGTGGATTTTTTCCATCGCGAGTGCCTGCTCCGCGCCAATTGCGAGACGGCGCGCGGCCAGTGCGTCGAGGGTTTCGGCGGCAAAGAAGCCTACTATCCCGTGCTCGAAGCCTTCGGGCTTTTCATGCGGGCGCCGGGCGGCGATTCCCTGGTCCGGACCCTGGCCACTCAGGCGCCCACGTGGCTTATCCAGTTTCCTTCCCTGGTTTCGCCGGAAGAAAGAGGCGTGCTGCTGCAGGAAATTCTCGGAGCCACGCGCGACCGGATGGTCCGTGAATTCTGTGAAGCCATGGAATTCCGGACGGCCGGCCAGCCGCTCGTCCTCATCCTCGAAGACCTGCAATGGGTGGATGATTCCACGCTCGACCTGATCTCCGCGCTGGCGCGGCGGCGCGGGCCGGCCAAGCTCATGCTGGTGGCGACGTACCGGCCGGTCGACGTGATCCTCTCGCGCAGTCCATTGAAAGTCCTCAAGCAGGATCTGCTGGTACATCACCTGTGCCGCGAGATCGGCCTGTCGCCATTGACCGCGTCGGACGTGGAAGAGTACCTGGGTGCGGAGTTCCCGAACAGCAGCCTGGGGCAGCATCTGGCCGGAATGGTACACCGGCACTCCGACGGCAATCCGATGTTCATGGTCGCTCTGCTCGAGCAGCTTCAGCAGCAGCAACTGATCGCGCGCGTCGAGGGCCGGTGGACGGTCACGGTTCCGGCGGAGAAAATCAACCTGGGTGTGCCGGAGACACTGCAACAGATGCTCGAAACCCAGTTAGAGCGATTGGACGAGCGGGAGCAGGTTGTTGTGCGCGCCGCCAGCGTCTGCGGACACCGGTTTTCGGTGTGGGCCGTCAGCACCATGACGAATAACGGCGCCGGCCAGGTGGAAGGCGTCTGCGAGGCGCTGGCCGGCCGGCAGCAGTTCGTCAAACGCGGCGGCATTCAGGAACTGGCGGATGGCACAGCGTCCACGCAGTATGAGTTCAAGCACGCTCTCTACCGGGAGGTCCTCTACCGGCAATTGACGCCCACGCAGCGCCGGCAGTTCCATCTTCGACTGGCGGGCCGGATGGAGTCCCTGTCCACTCCCGCCGACCCGGCGCTGGCGTCCGAGCTGGCGGCGCACTTCGAAGCCGGCCGGGATTACGCGCGCGCCATCCGCTACTTGATTCTCACGGCCAGCACCGCCACCCGGCGTTACGCGCATGGCGATGCCGTCAAGGTGCTGCACCATGCGATCGAGCTGCGGGCGCATCTGCCGGCCGCCTCCGGGCGCGAACTGGAGATCGAGATTCTGGAGCGAATCAGCGATTGCCTCTACGCCCAAGGCGAGATGGTGCAGTCCGCCGAAGTGGATTACAAGGTAGCCGACCTGGCCGCCCTGGGCGGTTTCAAGGTCGCCCAGGTAAACGCGCTCACGCGGGTGGCGCGCGCCCTGGCGTTCCTCGAACCGGACAATTCGGTTGCCGTCTGCGAGCGCGCCGCCGGCGTTGCCCGGACGCACGATGACCCGCTACTGCAAGCGCGCACCGAGATGCTGATGGCATCCTGGCGAATCGTCACCAACGGCTGGACGAAGGAGGATGCCGAAATCTGCGCGGCGGCGCGCGCCCGAATCCACGCTCTTAGCGACGAGCTGCCGGAGTACCACGAGATCCTCTACGCGCACGTGCAGTGGACGCAGGGCGACTACGCAGGGGCGTGCCGGACGGCGCGGGCCGGCATTCCCAGGTCGATCGAGAACGACAATCTGGTGGTCTATCTCTCGGCTCATTCGTCGCTGGCGCAAGCGCTGCTCCATCTCGGGAATTGGGGCGAACTCCTCGAAGTGGTCTCGACCGCGCTCGACGTGGCGCAGAAGAACGGCAACGTTCCGTGGCTGGGAATTTTCCGCGCCACCCTGGCATGGCTACGCTTCCACGCGGGCGATATTGCGGGAGCCCTGCAGTTGTCCGAAAGCCTGCTGAGCACCCACCGGGAGGAGAACGCGGGGCAGGTGGAAACCATGGCTAGAGTGACCGCCGGCTTTGCCAGCCTCGAGTCAGGCGCTCTCGACCAGGCTCAAAAGTACTTCACCGACGTCTCCGAGCGGCCGGCCCGCCCTCGATTCTTTATGGATTGGTATTGGCGTCTCGAGGCCAGGCTCGGGATGGCAAACCTGCTGCTGGCGCGCGGCGAAACGTCGAAAGCCGCGGCCGAGGCGGAAGGCCTTTTGCAGTCGGCGCTATCCACGGCCGATCCAGCGCTGCAGGCACTGGCCTGGCAGATCAACGCCAGCGCCGCTCAGGCTCAGGGGGACCCCGACCGTGCTCTTACCTGCTTGAACGAGGCGCTGGCGATCGGCGACGCGTCGGGAGTTCCGTTCGCCGCATGGCGAGTTCACCGGACGGCGTCGGAGCTCTACGGCAAAGCCGGCAACCGGACGAAGTCCGAAGAACACCGCGCACGCGCCGACCGCATCATCGGGGAACTAGCTGATTCCCTGCCCGCCGCGGAGCCGCTCCGCCGATCGCTGCTGGCCCGGCGAACCGAATGAATGGCCTGTGCCGCGGCGCGCTTCTGGTGGTGGCCTTCACCGGCTTGGGGCTGGCACTCGATTTCCCGGAAGCCCGTCCCAACGATAACCGAAATCCTGCTGGCCACCTTGCCTCGGGCGCGCTGACGCTTCGACTCGAAGTTCGCGACGCGCAGTGGAATCCGGAGGGCCGCGACGGTCCGATGCTTCACGTGCAGGCGTTTTCCGAAGAAGGAGCCTTGCCGCAGATTCCGGGCCCTCTGATTCGCGTGCCGCAAGGCACCGAGGTGCGCGCGTCGGTCCGCAACACGCTGGCTGCGGATACGGTCACCTTACACGGCTTCAACCAGCGGCCCGGCTCGGGCGATCATGTGCTTACCATTCCGCCCGGCGCCGTGCGCGAACTGGCTTTCCGCACGGGTTCCGCGGGCACTTACTATTACTGGGTATCGACGGCCGGACATGCGCTCGACAAGCGCACCGGCGTCGAGAGCCAACTTTCAGGCGCTCTCATCGTCGATCGCCGGGACAGCCGGGCGGCGCCGATCGCGTCTTCGTGATCGGTCACTGGGGGGAGGACGCGCATCCGGAGGCGATGCCTCCGCAACCTGAGCTCGAAGCCTGGACGATCAACGGGAAGTCCTGGCCCGACACCGAACGCCTGACGTATTCGATGGGACAAACGATCCGGTGGCGATGGATCAACGCCTCGTATGAGCCACACCCGCTGCACCTGCACGGCCACTACTTTATGGTCGACAGCGAGGGCGATGGAGATCGAAGCCGGACGCTGGCCGGAGACCACCGTCCGAAAGCCGCAACCACGGTCGTGCCCTCCGGCTCGACCCTCGCGTTATCGTGGACGCCGCTGCATGCCGGCAACTGGCTGTTTCACTGCCATATCCTGTTTCACGTCGATCCTACACTCCGCTTGACGCCCGGAACGGCTCCGGGATCGGCCGATCCGGCGCATGCCGATCATGATCCCGCCCGGCACATGGCGGGTCTGGTACTCGGTGTGCACGTCGTAGAGGAACCGGTGGCGAGGCCGATGACCGCAGCCGCACAGCCGCGGCGTCTGCGGCTAACGGTGGGCGAGCGGCCGGTTCGCTTCGGAGACGCTCCCGGGCTAGGCTACGATCTCCGCGAAGACAGTTCGACGAGTCAAGCCGGCACGCCGGAATTCACCGCGCCAGGGCCTGTGATCGTCTTGACGCGCGGCCAGCCGGTGGAGATTGCCGTCGAGAACCGCCTGAAGCAATCGACGTCAGTTCACTGGCACGGGATCGAGCTCGAGAGCTATTACGACGGCGTCCTTCGAGTTCACCGCGGGAGCGCCCGGTCCGATGCTGCTATCGGCGGTGTCGGAGGGGCTCAAGATCCGGGACTCGATCGCACGGTGGCCATCAAGATTGTTGGATTTCCGGCGCAGGACGACCTGGCTGCGAACTCGGCGGTCCTGACGAACACCCATCTCGTGTCCCCGTCAATCACCAATTCGGCGCGCATATCGTTCTTCCGGTTCGAGTTTCTGTTCGATCAGCGGTTGAACCGCACGTCGCCGCGCGAACTGGGGTTCGACTACGACTCGGCTTCGGCGCTGGGACAAGGGCCTCCCTTCTTCAACGTAATCGGCTACTCGCCGATCGGCGGGGCGCAGGTCGGACCCCGGACCTCTGCGCAGAATACGTACGAAGCGGCAGACAGCGTCTCCTGGTTCCGCGGGTCGCACTCGCTCAAATTCGGCGGCGGATTCCGGCGCAATCAGATCAATGTATTTCAGGCAACCGTTCCCAATGGACTGTTTATCTTTACGCCGTTTCCGGCCAGCGACGCGTTCGCCAACCTTCTGCTGGGTGCACCACAGATCTTTTTCCTGGGCGCGCACGAAACCTATCGGGGCCTGCGCAACTGGGGGGCAACTCTGTATACCCAGGATGAGTGGCGCCTCGGCCGCACCTTGACCGTCAACTACGGAGTTCGCTGGGAAGCAGTCAACCCAAACTCCGAGATTCGCAACCGGCTGAACGGGTTTGTGCCGGGCCTGCAATCGAAGATCAGGCCGGATGCTCCGGAGGGGCTTGTGTTTCCGGGCGATCCTGGCGTGGGCACGCGGATCGAGAAAGATTATTACAAGGCATTTATGCCGCGCGTGGGTGTCGCGTGGGATCCCACGGGCCGCGGCGCATGGTCCATTCGCGCAGGATACGGAATCTTCTACGATCCGTTCGCCAACGGCCCGAACCTTGGGGCGACGAACGCGGTGAGCTCGGCGCCCTGGGCCACGGGTGGTTGCGCGGTGTCCGACAACGTTAATTTTCAAAGTCCCTGCACAGGCAGCTCCCCACCGGTACCGAACACATTCGCTCGGCCGTTGACCATCCTGGCGATGGATCCTACCGCGCGGCCGCCATACGCGCAGGACTGGAACTTCTCCATTCAACGGTCGCTCCACAAGGACTATGTGCTGGAGACGCGGTACGTGGGAACGAAGGGAACACGACTGCCCCGCACCGTGGAACTAAATCCGTCCGCATACGGTCCAGGTGCGACTTCGGCCAACGCGGATCGGCGGCGAATCTACGGGGATTGTCCGCCGGACGGCTCACCTTGCGGGCTGGCGACGGCGGCGACACTGTTTTACGGTACGAACTCCGCGTACCACGCGGCCCAGGTCAGCCTGGCGCATCGCTATGCCGTGGGGCTTGCGTTCAACGTGTCCTATTGGTACTCGAAATCCATTGATAACCAGTCCGGGATCAATCTCAACCTTGCATCGGCGCAGACGCTCTCCGGTGAAAACGATTTGGCGCAGAACCCGTTCGACCTGCGGTCGGAGCGCGGCCTGTCGCTCTTTGACGCAAGGCATCGCTTCGTGGCCAGCGGGCTTTGGGAACTGCCTTTTGCGCGGACCAAGACAGGGCTTGCGAGAACGCTGTGGCACGGATGGCAGATGAACGGCGTCATGACCGCGAATACCGGAACGCCGTTCACTGTGTACGATGCCGAGAATGTGGCGTTGCAGGCGTTGAGTCCTCCGATTTCGGGATACCCCGCGAGCAGGCCGGATCTGATCGGCGATCCCAACAGCGGAGCGTGGACGGTGGAATCATGGATGAGCCGGACGGCCTTCCGCCGGCTGGTTGCCGCGACGGAAGCGGGCAAGTTCGGCAACGCGGGACGGAATATCGCGCGGGCCGGGGCTTGCCAACGTGGATCTTTCTTTGCTGAAAGATTTCAGGTTGACTGAAAGAGAGAAGTTACAGTTTCGCGCGGAGGCGTTCAACATCGCGAATCATCCGAACTTCGGATTGCCGATTTCGGATCTTGCGTCGCCCAACTTCGGGCGCATCCTGACGGCGAGTCAGGCGCGCCTGATGCAATTCGCGCTGAAGCTAATGTTCTGAGACAACGCTGGCCCGCATAACAGGCCTACTTCACATTCCCCGCGATAAACTGCATGAGCGCGGCGCGCTCGTCGGGGTCCAGTTTGCCATTGTGATTCTTGTCGAACATGACAACACCGGCGAGCAGCATCTCCGCCTGACGCCGAGTTAGCCCGTCGAAATCGCCGCCTTCGATCAGGATCTGCTCGATGCGGCTCAACAGGTACGCGCGACGAAATGCCGGGACGTCCTCGGTGCGCGGAACCGTCACCTGCAGAAACGCCAGCGCCATCTCGTCGGTGGTCTGCTCGCCGAATCTCACGCGCCGCGGCGGGTTCGAGGGATTGCGCGGGTTCCCGGCGGAGTTGTCGTAAATGTACCGCATATCGATGCGCGTGCCCTTCGGCAGCTTGACGGGTTCGACATACCGGTATTGCCCCTGCCAGTTGAAATCCCAGTCCTTGATCCAGATCAGATGCTGGACGGTGCCGTCGGGCAGCCGCGCGTCCACCTTCATGTCCTTGCACAGCAGGTGCGCGTGCGGCGTGATGCCGATCAGCTCGACATCCTCGGGGACCGTCGCCGAATCCGCAATCTCGTGGTGCGCATCGCCCGGCGGAAGATCGAGCTTGCGCGAGCCGACGATCGTATTGACGACACCCTTGCGCGTCTGTTCGGCAAAGGTGAGGCCCAGAGAAGACTGGTCCGTTTCCGGCTTGCCCGACGCATGATAGTGAATGGGTGTGCGACATAAAAGTGGAGCCGTCGGCGTAACCTAAATTTTGACGGCCCGCAAGGTCCCGAAGCAAAGGGCCTTCAGGACGGGCTATCCCGCACCGGTCAAGATGTGCGTTCGCCGCACATCGGCCAGAAGCCTTGCGTATGTGTACGCTCAGACTCTTGCCGTTTTGTTGAAGATGCGTGGGTCTCTCCACTTTTATGTCGCGCACCCATAGTGAATCTGCATCACCAGATCGGAGCCTTTCGCCACGGGCAAAGCCACACCCGCGGGGAGCGGCGACGGAGTTGCGCCCGGCGCCCATCCGCCCAGGCCGCCCGTAGGCACAATGCGCGGACCACCGAAGCACGGATAACCAGGCTCGGGTGTCGCGGCATCGAGCTTGCGCGCTTCTCCGCTGTTGTCCAGAAAGAACAGCGCATGATGGACCACGCGCGCGTTGCCGGCGTGGAATTCCACGGTCTTGACGTACCGGTCGGCGTCGAAATCGAGCGGGATCACAAAGCACTGAAACACGTGGCGTCCGTCGGTGGGCACGGAGAACGCCTCCGGGGTGTGGAGGACGGCATCGGGTTTGCCGGCGAGCCAACCGGAAGCGAATGTGGGCGGAGCGGGCTTGTGCTTGGGATCGCCTTCGGGCGCGCCGTTCGCTGCCCATTGCCGGATCATCGCGATCTGGCCGTCGGTGAGGCGGCGCTCGTCCGCGAAGTGGCCGTAACCCGGCTCGGCTTTCCAGGGCGGCATGTACCGGCTTCCGGTGACGGTCGCGATCAGCGCCGCGCGCCGCGCCGCATCCTGATAGGTCAGGAGCGAAAAGGGAGCCACCTCGCCCGGCCGGTGGCACCCCGCACAGTTCGCGAAGAGCAGCGGCGCGATGTCCTGGTTGAACGTCGACGTGCCGGCAAACGAGGTTCCCGCCAGAAGCAGGGATAAGAAAAGTCGTTTCATCGCGAACCTGCCTTGACTGGATTGATGGCGCATCCGATGGATTTGGTCAGGGGATGGGCGACGGGTTTGCCCGCCAGCACAGCATCCAGGGCATCCCGCAAATCGCGCTCGGTGGCATCGAAGCGCTGCTTGCCGAAATCCTGCACGCGGTTGTCGATCCTTCCGAGATACAGCACCTTGCCCTCGGGCGAGAGCACCGCGGCCTGCGGCGTCACACTGGCACCCGCCAGCCGGACCAGCGTTTGCTGCGGATCGAGCAGCAGCGGAAATGCATAACGGAACTCCCTGGCATAGCGGGCCGCCACCGGCTCCGCGACGGTGGTGTCGGCCTGGACCGCGTAGACCAGGACGCCACGCCCGCTGTACTGCTCGTGAATGCGGTTCATCTCGGGGACGTAGCTGTTGGCGACGGGGCAATCCGTAGTCACAAAGAAAAGGAGAATCGCGCGCCGGCCGGCCCACTCCGCGGGCATATGGACGCTCCCCTGGGTGTCGCGCAACCGGAATTGCGGCACTCCGGAGTAGCCGGCCGCCGCCAACAAGAGCGCCAGCAGAGTGTAATTGCGCGTCGCATTCATACAGAAAATAAGAATCCCCGATTTGAGTATAATCTCCCGGTGGGATGCGACACGCCTGGTTCGCGTCGCCGCCCCGGGCAACTTTTCTGGTTCACGCAGTAGCCTATGCTCGGTACTGCAAACGGCTGCGGTCTGACCAATTGAAAGGGTCAGACGGCCCACCGGTGGATCTGCTCCGGGCCGCCGCCCGCCCTGAGGGCAGATCACCCCTCAAACCTGAACTCGACCGAAAGTGAGCATCTGCGATCCCCATCGGTGAGGTGCTCGATCAGGCGAAGGCCGGTAGCAACGGAGCGTGCGAAGATATACAATCGCTTCTTCAAGCACTACATGCAGCCGTGAACTTCACGGACCGGTGTTCTGCGGCAGGGCGGACCCGGACAGCCCGCCGTGATCCCGGGACCTAAAGCGCCGACTGCAGCAATCTGATGAGAACCGAGACGCCATCTAATGAGTCTTCGACCAGAGCCGTGAGAGGTTCTTTGAATCGAACTACCCGCTGCTCCGGGACCAACCGCCGATGAGATGGATGGGCAGGTTTTTCCTACGTCTCACCGAGGAGAACTGCACGAGGCTTGTTGACCTTCCTACCGGAGCCGGGAAAACCGACGTGGTCGTTATTTGGGTTCTGGCTTTAGCTTGGTACGGCTTAGAGACTGGAACGAGAACGCCGGTGCCCCGTCGTTTGGTCTGGGTCGTTAACAGGCGGGTGCTCGTACAGCAGGTCTTCAGGCTGGCCGAGGGGTTAGAAAAGAAACTGTCTTCCGACGGAACTACCCCTGGTTCACTCGCACAAGTACGCGAAGGACTGGCACGCTTGAGCGGAGATGGCACCGACATCTTTCGCGTCGTTCAACTCCGCGGCCAACTCATCGACGACCGAGAGTGGTCGGTTGCTCCATCTGTGCCGCAACTCATCATAGGCACGGTTGACCAGATTGGCAGCCGGTTGTTGTTCCAGGGATACGGCCTCGGCAAGGGGAGCCGGCCGTTGCAGGCCGCTCTGTTAGGCATTGATCCTGGATCTGCGTGGATGAAGCTCACCTCGTGCCGGCATTTGTGCTCACGCTCCGGCAATTCTGTTGTTTGATCGCAAAGGCGGGCCAAGCCGGACCCAAAGCCATCTCGTCTGTTTTCGACAGGCTCCCTCTCTGGATAACTGAGCTTTCCGCAACTCCGGCTCTCCCGCCCCCGAATGCGGATTCCGTTTTCCGATTGGTCCCGGATGATGAAGATGATCCCCGTCTAATAGATCGCCTCCTGGCTGCGCGCACTCGCGAGGTGAGAATCCGGTGGATTGCGAAGAACCAGAAACCGGAAGAGGCAATAGAGAAAGCCGCTGCCGATCTCGCGAATAAAGTTGGCACAGTCGCCGTATTTATACGTGAGGCCGGGGCTGCGGCCAGGATCGGCAAGAGACTTGGGAAGAAGTTCAAAGGAAGGGTTCTGACTATCACAGGGCGACTTCGGGGATATGAACGCGACCGTCTCGAAAGGGATGAGATATTCCGGCGCTTTCAACCGCAGGAGGGTTCCGGTATCGGCGCAACGGGGGAAACCGTGTTTCTCGTGGGGACCGCTGCTGCGGAAGTGGGTCTCGATGCTGATGCCGCCGCAATTGTTTGCGATTTCGCTTCGCTACCAACGTTGCTCCAGCGGCTGGGACGGCTGGACCGCCGGGGCCGCATCAGCCGCGGCTTCCATTCCGGCCAATGTGAAGCGCCGGCCATGACGATATTCGCGAAGCGCGAGGAGACCGGGGACAGCAAAGAGGCTGCCAGGCGTGACAAAGCCGGACGGGACATCCGAAGGCGAATGCTGAAATTGGCTCGGGCGTCGCGTCGTGAAAAGGATGAATATTCGGTTTCCCTCTTGGTGGGGGCGCATTGGCGCGGTGCCCTTGCTAAAGACGCCAAACAGGAGGCGAAGGAGTCGGGAAGCGATAGCGGGCGGACCGAAGGTGCCAAGTTGCTCGCCGACGAGGACGGAAAAGCCAGAGGCGTTAATGCACATGAGATCATCGACCAAGCAGGGCCGTATAACGTGACGAAAGACTCGCTCAAAGCGGACTTTGGCGTCACCGCCGCACCAGCGCCTGCGCAACCCGCCCCGGGTATCCCGGTTGCCCAGGAGCCGAAAAGCAAGCCAAGCAAGAGATCGCGATGATCCTTGTTCTGCACTGTAGCTTTATTGCCCATAGCTATCATGTCAGTGATGTCGTTGGGAATATGGTATCAGGCAAAAGTGGACTCGATATCTTAAAACCCTCATCGGGGTGTGCGACATAAAAGTGGAGAGACCCACCCATCCTCAACAAAACGACAAGAGTCTGAGCGTACACATACGCAAGGCTTCTGGCCGCTGTGCGGCGAACGCACATCTTGACCGTTGCGGGATTGCCCGTCCTTGAGGCC
>JBGPHT010000145.1:0-19128 GCA_041484525.1 Bryobacteraceae bacterium
AGTCCGAAAACCAACGGGCAAAAATGAACGAAGATACCCGTCATGCGTGCACGGACAGCGGCTGTCCTGCAATTATAGAAAGTACTTTACATTTCAGAGTATGCGTCTGGCAAAAACGCCTAATACGGGACAAGCTCTAAAATAAAGGTGTGCATCCCACTCCCACCGCACTTCCGGACATCCTCGAAAAATTGCATATCGAGCCTGTGAATTCGGGCGCCTGCTACGGCGACTGGATCGCCGATCCTTCGGGCGGCATGTTGGAATCGCTCAATCCAGCGACCGGCGAGCCGATCGCCAAAATCAAAATGGCCGGACCGGCCGACTACGAGTGCGTGGTCGAGCACGCGGCCGAGGCCTTCCTTGAATGGCGTATGGTGCCGGCGCCGAAGCGCGGTGAAATCGTGCGCGAGATGGGCAACGCTCTGCGCGAATCGAAGGCCGAGCTGGGCGCGCTGGTGACGCTCGAAATGGGCAAGATCCGCGCCGAGGGCCTGGGCGAAGTGCAGGAGACGATCGACATCGCCGATTTCGCCGTGGGCCTGTCGCGCCAACTCTACGGCCTCACCATGCACAGCGAAAGGCCGGGCCACCGCATGTACGAGCAGTGGCACCCGCTGGGAATCGTCGGGGTGATCAGCGCGTTCAATTTCCCGGTGGCAGTGTGGGCGTGGAACGCGATGATCGCGGCGGTGTGCGGCGATTGCGTGCTGTGGCGGCCGTCGTCCGATACGCCGCTGACCGCGATCGCGGTGCAGAAGATCGCCAACCGCGTGATGGACCGGCACGGATTGAAGGGGATCTTCAACCTGACGATCGGACCGAGCCGGCCGATCGCTGAGACTCTGATCCATGACCGGCGGATTCCGCTGCTGAGCTTCACGGGATCGACCGAAGTGGGGCGGCACGTCGCGGAAGTGGTCGCGGGACGGCTGGGCCGCACGATTCTCGAGCTGGGCGGAAACAACGCGATCGTGGTGATGGACGACGCCAATCCCGACCTGGTGCTGCGGGCGGTGCTGTTCGGCGCTGTCGGCACCGCGGGGCAGCGCTGCACCACCACGCGGCGCCTCTACCTGCAGCGCGGGATCGCGCCGCGGATTATCGACGCCCTGCTGCACGCCTACCGGCAGGTGAAGATCGGCGACCCCATGGACGAGGCCACGCTGATGGGCCCACTGGTGAATCGGCGCGCGGTGGACGACATGATGGACGGCCTCCGCCGCATTCGCGAGCAAGGCGGCGAAATCCTGTGCGGAGGCGAGCGCATGTACGGCAATTTCGTCGAGCCGGTGCTGGTGCGGGCGCGTCCCGACATGCCGATCCTGAAAGAGGAAATCTTCGCGCCCATCCTCTACCTGGTCGAGTTCGACGATCTGGACCAGGCGATCCACTGGCACAACGACGTGCCGCAGGGCCTGTCCTCGGCGATGTTCACCACCAACCTGATTTCGGCGGAGACGTTTCTAAGCCAGCGCGGGAGCGACTGCGGAATCGCCAACGTGAACATCGGGACGAGCGGCGCGGAAATAGGCGGCGCGTTCGGCGGAGAAAAGGATACCGGCGGCGGCCGCGAATCGGGCAGCGATGCGTGGAAGGCCTACATGCGGCGGCAGACGAACACCATCAACTGGTCGACGCAGTTGCCACTGGCGCAAGGCATCAAGTTTCAGGTGTGAAGGGACTTCTCCGATAATGAGAAAATAAGCCATGAAGACCAGCCAGAGCAATCGTAAGAAAGCGCGTTATGGGCCAAACATTGTGCGCGCCTGGTTCGACACTATCTTTCATTACGCTTTGAGCGGGTTGGCAAATGAGACGGCGTGGCTGTCGCAAAGGAACTGGACGTTCCGTTTCTATCGACAGAGCTTGGAATATATCGGAACGCTTCGCCAGAGCTTACCCTTCGCAGCCGTCGAAAACCTGGAGCAGTTTCTGGAGTTCTTTCCTGCCGCTGCGCGCATTATCGAGCAGCACGATCATAGGGTCGAAGAGTTGCGGATCGCTTGTATCGCCTACTACAAGGCAATCGTAGACAATCCCAGGTTTCAGGAAGTTTTTCGGAGCGTTGCAACGGAAGCTCCGGTGGTCTTGAATGGCGACTTCAGCGCTCACTTCGGCGCGTTCCGCACGGAGGAGGAATTCGCGGGCCTTCTCGCCGAGTACCTGGTCAACAACATGGAGGATCTACCTTCGAGCTACGCGACCTCCCGATTGTGGAATCAATTCCGTGATCGATTTGTGGCCGTCGCGAGATCACCGGAGCTTGCGGCATACAAGGACGAAGTGGACGCCTCCGGGCACCGGCTCCTCGAAGCTGCCGAAGAGCTGACTAAGTCGCTCAAGACGACCAGATCCGAACTCTCCCTTGAATTCGACGTGCCGTACGTGGCGGAGATTACGAGCGCGCGTTGATGGTTGCCCATCGCTCTTGGGCGCCGTCCCGACTCGTGATCGATACGAATATCCTTCTACTCCTGGCCGGGTACAAATACCTCGACTCGGCCGCCACAACCGGCCAGGAGAAGCACCGTAGGCTGCTTGAGCTTCGTGGCCGTGATGGTGGCTTGCCTCCCACTATGTTTGATGATCTCTGGCAGTTTGTGCACCAGGCGAAACAGCGAATAATCACACAGCACGTGCTCGCCGAAACTTACAATCTGAGTGGTCGCGGGCAATTCCCGAAAGGACTGTTTTGGAAAAGCGCACTGGAACTGCTCTCTGAGTTCGATATCGAGGAGTATTCATGCCCGATTCGGGACTTGCGCGAGACCCAGGCATACGAGGGGATACTGAGCGTTGTGGGGCCATCCGACACCGGACTGCTTCACACGGCTGAGCATCAGAAGGCCACGATCGTTAGTGATGATTTTGAACTCCGCCGTTACGCCGACCAGCGGGCGGTTCCCATACTGGCATTGAACGAGATTAGTGCTCGGTGGTAGATCTCTGAAACGCAACAAAGCCGCAGCCGTCAAGTGACCGGCTGCGGCTTCTGAAATACTTCTATTCCTTCTCGTCCTTCTCTTCTTCGCCCGGCTCGCGGCCTTCCTGCCGCGCTTTAAGCCGCTCTTCACGGCGCTTGGCGCGATCGGCGGCGCGCTTCACCAGCTCCGAACCGACCAGTTCGATAATGGCTTGCTCGGCGCCGTCGCCCTTGCGCGGACCGAGCCGCGTAATGCGCGTATAGCCGCCGTTGCGCTGCCCGAAGCGCGTACCCAGCGTGTCGAACAGCTTCTTGACCGACTTCGGCGTGCGCAGAAAAGCCGCTGCCTGACGGCGCGTGTGCAGCGTGTCCGCCTTGGCCAGCGTGATCATCCTCTCCACCAGCGGGCGGACGGCCTTGGCCTTGGGAACCGTAGTGACAACGCGCTCCTCTTCAATGACACTGGTGCAAAGATTTCGCAGCAGCGCGTTGCGGGCGTCGACCGGCCGCTTGAGTTTGTTTCCGGCAACCCTGTGTCTCATGAGCTATTCCCCGGGCTCCTGCATGCCCTCTTCTTCCATGCCGTAATCCGGCAGAACGCCGCCGGCCTGCTGCGGCGGCGCCACCAGCCGCCCATGCGCGTCGATCCGCATGCCCAGCGCCAGGCCCATGTTGGCGAGGATTTCCTTGATCTCGTTGAGCGACTTGCGGCCGAAGTTCTTGGTGCGCAACATTTCGGCTTCGGTCTTCTGTACCAGCTCGCCGATCGTCTGGATGTTGGCGTTCTTGAGGCAATTGTACGAGCGCACGCTCAGCTCCAGCTCTTCGACGGAACGGTTCAGCACTTCGTTCATCTTGTCGAGGCCGCGTTCGGAGATTTCTTCCGTCTGCTCCGGCACTTCCTCGAAGTTGATGAAGATGGTCATGTGATCTTTGAGCAGCTTGGCCGCGTAGCCGATGGCGTCCTGCGGCGAAACCGCGCCGTTGGTCCAGACTTCGATGGTCAGCTTGTCGTAATCGGTCATCTGGCCGAGGCGCGCCGCTTCCACCGAGAAGTTGCACTTGCGCACCGGCGAGTGGACGGAGTCGATGGGGATGTAGCCCAGCGCCAGGTCCTCGTCGAAGTTCTTGTCGGCCGAGACGTATCCGCGGCCGCTCTTTAAGCGCATTTCGATGGAAAGCCGCCCGCCCTCGCTGACGGTCGCGATGTGCACGTCGCGGTCGAGCACTTCCACGTCGGCATCGGTTTCGATCTGGCCGCTGCGGACGTCGCCCAACGACTCCACGTTGAGGCGAACGGTCTTGAGCCCTTCACCCATAATCTTGAAGGGAATCTGTTTCAGGTTGAGGATGATATCGGTAGCGTCTTCGACCACGCCCGGAATCGGGCTGAACTCGTGCTCGACGCCTTCGATGCGGACCGCGGTGATGGCCGCGCCTTCAATCGAGCTGAGCAGCACGCGCCGCAGGCTGTTGCCGATGGTGGTGCCGAAGCCGCGCTGGAAAGGCTGGGCCGTGAACATGCCATACCGCTCCGTGAGGGTCTCGGTATTGGCAACTAATCTTTTGGGTTTTTGGAAGCCCTTGAACATGTTTAGAACCTCGTTGGGGGCCGGAGGATAGAGGCCCGGCCCCGGATTAGCCTACTTCGAGTACAGCTCGACGATGAGCTGCTCGTTCAACTGAATCTGCACCAACTCGCTGCGTTGGGGTAAGGCGGTAATGCGGCCCTTCAGTGCTTCCCGGTCCACGTCGATCCAATTCGGGGCGGGTGCGTGGGCGGTGGCGTCGCGGGCGGCGAGGATAGTCGGGTTGGTCTTGCTTTTCTCACGCACGGAGACCACGTCTCCAGGCTTCACCTGGGCTGATGGAATGTCGCACTTGCGGCCATTGACGTCGATATGGCCGTGGCGGACGATCTGGCGCGATTGCGCGCGGCTGGTGCCGAAGCCCATGCGGTAGATGACGCTGTCGAGGCGCCGCTCCAGTGCCGACATCAGGTTCTCGCCCGTGATGCCTTTCTGGGCCGCGGCCTTTTCGTAGGTGATGCGGAACTGCGCTTCCAGCACGCCGTACACGCGGCGGACTTTCTGCTTTTCGCGGAGCTGCAGGCCGTAGCCTACGATCTTCTGCTTGCGATCTTTGCCGTGCTGCCCCGGCACGAAATTGCGGCGCTCGATGGCGCACTTTTCCGTATGGCAGCGCTCGCCTTTGAGATAAAGCTTCATGCCCTCGCGCCGGCATTGCCGGCAAACCGGGCCGATATATCTTGCCAAGTTTCTCTCCTTACCTTGTCTTTCAGGTGCGGTTTACAACCATGGCTGGCCTTCGTCCCGCTTTCCAACTAAGCATTCACCGCCGAGACGCCGAGATCGCCGAGAAGCAAGAATTATGCTTTGTGTTCTCGGCGTTCTCGGCGTCTCGGCGGTGAATCATATATTTCTAGACTCGACGCTTCTTCGGCGGACGGCACCCATTGTGCGGAATCGGCGTGACGTCCTTGATGGCCCGTACTTCGATGCCCGCCGTGGAAAGCGCGCGCACCGCCGATTCGCGGCCCGAACCCGGACCGCTTACCCGGACCTCGACCGTCCGCAGGCCGCTCTCCGATGCTTTGTTGGCCGCCGTCATCGCCGCCTGCTGCGCGGCGAATGGCGTTCCCTTGCGCGACCCGCGGAAACCCAGCGAGCCGGCGCTCGACCACGACACCGTATTCCCTTCGAGGTCCGCAATGGTGACGATGGTGTTGTTGAAGGTGGCCTGGATGTGCACGATGCCCGTATGGACGACGCGCTTTTCCTTCTTCTTGAAGCTCTTCTTCTTGCCTGTTTTGACTGGTGCTTTCGCCATACGCCTCTACTATGTCTTCCCTGCGGCCTTCTTCTTGTTGGCCACCGTTCCGCGGCGCGGTCCCTTGCGCGTGCGCGCATTGGTGTGGGTGCGCTGGCCCCGGACCGGCAGGCCGCGCCGGTGCCGCAAACCACGGTACGAACCCATCTCGATGTGACGCTTAATATTCATCGAGATTTCTTTGCGGAGATCGCCTTCGACGGCGCCCTCTTCTTCCAGGATCTGGCGGACGCGGTTGATCTCGTCTTCGCTCAGGTCGCGAATCTTCTTGTCGAACTCGATGCCGGCCCGATAGAGCAGCGACCGGGAGCGGGTACGGCCGACGCCGTAAATGTACGTGAGCCCGATCTCGGCCCTCTTGGTTGGCGGCAGGTCTACACCAGCGATACGTGCCATAGTTCTTCCTTATCCCTGTCTCTGTTTGTGTTTCGGGATGACGCAAATGACCCGGACGACGCCTTCGCGGTGGATCACCTTGCACTTGTCGCAAATCTTTTTTACGGACGCTCGAACTTTCATGATTTTGTACCCTATATCTTTTTCGTGATCCTGCCGCGCGTCGGATCGTGAGGCGTCAACTCAACCTCCACCCGATCGCCCGGAACCAGCCTTACAAAATTCCGTTTCACCGTGCCCACTAAATGCGCCAAAACTTCCTGCCGCGTGTCCAGCACGACTTTGTAGATCGCACTGGGCCGCTCTTCCACTACGGTCGCGTTAACACCCACGGCCCGTTCTCCGTCACCGCGATGCAGTGCTCGAAGTGGGCGCTGCAGGAGCCGTCCTTCGTCACCGCGGTCCACTTGTCCTTCAAAACCACCGCTTCCGGCCGGCCGGCATTCACCATCGGCTCCACCGCCAGAACCATGCCTTCCTTCAGACGCGGATTCTCATTCTTGCGGTCCACGTAATTCGGGACCTGCGGTTCCTCGTGGAGCTGCGTGCCGATACCGTGGCCCACATACTCCCGCACGATCGAAAACCCGTTCGACTTCACGTGATTCTCGACCGTCCCGCAAACGTCAAACAGCCGGTTGCCGGCCCGCACCCGGTCGATGGCCAGTTCCAGGGATTCCTGCGTCACCTGGAGGAGCTTCTGCGTCTCCCCGCTGACCTCGCCGATCGCGACAGTTATGGCCGAATCGCCATAGTAGCCGTCCAGCTTCACCCCGGTGTCGATGGATACGATGTCGCCCGGCTTCAAGACGCGCTTCGGGTTCGGCATCCCATGTACGATCTCGTCGTTCACCGACGTGCACAACACAAACTTGTAAGCCTCACCGGCGGCCGGCACGTAGTAACCCTTGAATGCGGGCTTGGCCCCGGCTTCAGCGATCATCTTCTCGGCGGCGGTCTCGAGGTCCATCGTGGTGGCTCCCTCCACCGCCAGCTCCTTCAACTTTTGCAGGATCTGCCAGACCAGCATCCCGCTGCGCCGCATCTTCTCCAACTCGGCGGCAGTTTTACGAACGATCATGCGACTCCATCGCCTGGCAAATCTTCCGAAACACAATGTCCGGCGGATCGTTGTCCGCATCTACACTCACGATCCTGCGCCCCGCCTTGCGATACCACTCGAGCACCGGATGGGTCTGCCGCTCGTAGGCGTCCAGCCTCTCCCGGATCACCGACTCGCTGTCATCATCCCGGATCACCAGTTTCTCGCCATCCAGATCGCACAAACTTTCCACTCGAGGCGGATGAGAAGCGGTGTTATACAGAGTGCCGCAACGAGGACACTGGCGGCGTCCGGTCAAACGGGCAATAATTATATTGTAATCAACCGCGAGATGAATCACCACCTCGCGGATTCCGCGCTGGTCCAGCCACCGGCTCAGGTGGCCGGCCTGCGCCAGCGTACGCGGATACCCATCCAAAATAAATCCCTTCCCGGCATCCAGGAGGCTCACCCGCTCCTCCGCCATCCGGTTCACCACTTCATCCGAAACCAGCGCCCCGGAATGCATGGTGGCCGCCACCGACGCTCCCAGTTCCGCCCCCTGCCGAATGCTGTCCCGCAGCATGTCCCCGGTGGAAATATGGGGAATGCTCAGGCACTCGGCCAGCATCTTCGCCTGGGTGCCCTTGCCCGAGCCAGGCGACCCGAACAAAACGAGCGCCTTCACAGAATCACGGCTCCGGCGGGGAGCGGCGGCGTCATCAGAACGTCGTCCTCCGGCCTCTGATCCTTCCCGAGCGCGGAGTGAACCCTTCGTAATGCCGCATGATGAGCTGCGCCTCGATCTGGTTGATCGTATCCATCGCCACGCCCACCACGATCAGCAGCGACGTGCCGCCAAAATAGAAATTTACGTTCAAGCCGTCCAGAATGCCACGCAGGTGAATCGCGGTGAACGAAGTATCGATCCACGACCCGATCAGCGGCAGGTGCTGCAGCTTGATGCCCGAGATCATGATGTCGGGAATCAGGCACAGGATCGAAAGGTAAATGCCGCCCACCACCGTGATCTTGGTCAGAATCTCGTTCATGTAATCCGCCGTGTTGCGGCCGGGACGGATACCGGGAATGAAGCCGCCGTACTTGCGCATGTTGTCGGCCGCTTCATTGGGGTTGAAAATGATCGACACGTAGAAGAAACAGAAAAAGATGATGCCCGCCACGAAGAGCACGTAGTAGAGCGGCTCGCCGTGCTGGATCGACTTCAGAGTGTTCGCCAGCCAGGGGAGGTTGTTCACCCAGGGCAAGGAAAGCAGCGTCGTGGGAAATGCCAGGATGGACGACGCGAAGATTACCGGGATTACGCCGCCCGCGTTAACCTTGAGCGGCATGTGCGTGGACTGCCCGCCCATCACGCGCCGCCCCACCACGCGCTTGGCGTACTGCACCGGGATGCGCCGCTCGCCGCGCTCCACCAGTACGATGAACGCCACCACCGCGATCATCATCGCCAGCAGCATGATCAGCGTGATCGCGCCCCACTCGTGGGTGACAAAAACATTCCGCCAGATATTGCCGATGGCGTTCGGCAATCCCACCACGATTCCCGTGAAGATGATCAGCGACATGCCGTTGCCGACGCCGCGCTCCGAGATCTGCTCGCCCAGCCACATGATGAACGCCGTGCCCGTGGTGAGCGAAATAATCGTCAGCATCACGAACCCGAAACCCGGGTTGATCACGATGCCCTGCTGCATGCGCATCAGTCCCTGCGCGATTCCAAAGGATTGCAGCACGGAGAGGATGATGGTCAGGTAGCGCGTCCACTGGGTGATTTTGCGGCGCCCCAGCTCGCCTTCCTTCTGCAGCTTTTCGAGCGTGGGGACGACGACCGTCAGCAGTTGCAGGATGATCGACGCCGTGATGTAGGGCATGATGCCCAGGGCGAAGATCGTGAGGCGGCGGATGTTGCCGCCGGCGAACAAGTCGAAGAAGCCGAAGATCGAACCCTGCGAGGAGTTGAAGAATTCTTCCCACCGCTGGATGTTGATGCCCGGGGTCGGGATGTGCCCGCCCAGCCGGTACACCGCCAGCAGGCCGAGCGTGAACAACAGCCGCTTGCGGAGGTCCGGTACGCGAAAGATATTCGCGAACGCTTCTAAAAGCTTATTCATGGTGCCCTTCGATTTCCGGCGCTACTCGCTGCTTGCCGCGCCGATCGTCTGCGCCTTGCCGCCGGCCTTCTGGATCTTCTCCAGCGCCGATTTGGAAAAATGGTGGGCCTCCACCGTGATGCTGCGCGTCAACTGACCCGTGCCCAAAATCTTGAGACCGTCGCCCAGCTTCGTGATGACGCCGCGCTCGGTCAGGCTATCGACCGTGAAGACGTCGCCTTCCAGCTTCTCCAGGCGGCCCAGATTGACGATCGCGAAATGCTTCTTAAAGATGTTGGTAAATCCGCGCTTGGGAAGACGGCGATGCAGCGGCATCTGGCCGCCCTCAAATCCGCGTTTCTGGCCGAACCCGGTGCCGGCGCGCTGCCCCTTCGATCCGCGCGTGGATGTCTTTCCGTGACCCGAGCCCATGCCGCGCCCGACGCGCTTCCGTTCCTTCTTCTGCCCGGCCGGCGGTTTCAATTCACTGAGGTTCATAAAAATCTAAACTCCCAATCGGCCGCAGATGGACGCAGATGAACACAGATAAGAAAGAACAAAAGTTCTTGTTCTATCTGCGTTCATCTGCGTCCATCTGCGGCCCATATTCTTTTACTCCACCACTACCAACAGGTGCGGAACCTTTTTTACCATCCCGCGGAACACCGCGGTATCCGGCCTTACCACCACCTGGTTCATTTTGCGCAGGCCGAGCCCCTTCACCACGCGCTTGTGTTTCTCGGGTGTACAAATCGGGCTGCGCACCAGCTTGATCTTGATCGTGCCTTCCGCCATTACATTTTCTCCACGGCGATGCCGCGCATCTCGGCCACGACCGCCCGGTCGCGCAACGATTCGAGCGCCACGATGGTCGCCTTCACCACGTTGTGCGGATTGCGCCGGCCAATCGACTTCGTGAGCACGTTCGAAATACCCGCCGCCGAGATCACCGCACGCACGGCGCCGCCCGCGATCACACCGGTGCCCTCAGCCGCCGGCTTCAGCAGCACTTGCGAGCTCGCGAAACAGCCCAGCACCTGGTGCGGGATGGTCGCATCCAGCACGTTGATCCGGCGCAGATTTTTCTTGGCCGCTTCGATGCCCTTGCGGATGGCCGAGGGCACTTCCTTGGCTTTGCCGACGCCGAACCCGACCACCTTGGCCGAGGGATCGCCAATCACCACCAGCGCCGAGAAGCTCATGTTCTTTCCGCCCTTCACCACCTTGGTGACACGGTTGATCGCGACCACCTGCTCCTTCAGATTGAGGGCGGCCGGATCGATGCGTTTCACTGTCGTCGCCATGAATTAGAACTCCAGTCCCGCTGCGCGCGCGGCATCCGCCAGCGCCTTGACGCGGCCGTGATAATGGTAGCCGCCCCGGTCGAAGACCACGCTCTTGATGCCCTTCTCCTTGGCGCGCTCGGCCACCAGTTTGCCGATCGCTGTAGCCGCCGCCACATTGCCGCCCTTGGTCTTCCCCGCCTTGTCGACGGACGAGGCCGATACCAGCGTCTTGCCCGCCTGATCGTCAATGACCTGCGCGTAGATGTGGGCCACGCTGCGGAACACCGCCAGGCGCGGACGCTCGGTAGTGCCTCCGAGCTTGCGCCGGATGCGCCGGTGAATGCGATTACGGATTTCTTTCTTTTCGATCTTACGAATCATTTGGCACTCGCTCCGGTCTTTCCGACCTTCTTACGCAATGCTTCGCCTGTATACCGGATGCCCTTGTTCTTGTACGGGTCCGGCTTGCGGAGCGCGCGGATGTTGGCTGCCACCTGCCCCAGCATCTGCCGGTCGTACCCCGTCAGCACCAGGTGCGTCTGCTTGTCGATTTTCAGGTCGACGCCCTCGGGCAGCAGTACCTCGATGGGGTGCGAGTACCCCAGCGTGAACGTCGCCACCTTGCCCTTGACGTCGGCGCGATAGCCGATGCCGACGATGTCCAGTTCGCGCGTGAACCCGCCCGAGACGCCCTGCACCGCGTTAGCGGCGAGCGCCCGCGTCAGCCCGTGCAACGCCGCCTGCTGGTCGGATTCGCGGACGACTTCGAGTCTGCCCTCAGCCTGCTTGAAGCTGATCCCGTGCGGGATCGGCACCATCAGCTTGCCCCTGGGCCCGGTCACTTCCAGTTGATCGCCGATCTGCACTTTGACGCCGGTGGGCAGCGGGATCGGCTTTTTACCAATTCTAGACATGTCTAACCTCTTACCAAACCCGGCAGAGAATCTCGCCGCCGAGATGCTCTTTGTGCGCGTCCCGCCCAGTCATCACGCCTCGCGGGGTGGTCAGGATGTTGATCCCCATGCCCCCCAATACGCGCGGGATGTCGGTCTGCCCCACGTACACGCGGCAGCCCGGCCGCGACACCCGCTCGATGGCGGAGATCACGGGCGCGTTGTTGTTGTTGGCGTACTTCAGGTAGATCTTGATGACCCTCTTCACGCCTTCTTCCGCCACCTTGAAGTTGGTGATGTACCCTTCTTCCTTCAAAATGCGCGCGATTTCTGTCTTCAGCTTGGAAGCCGGCACGTCCACCTTGGGATGGCGCGCCTGGATCGCGTTGCGCACGCGAGTCAGCATGTCGGCAATGGGATCGCTCGTCATATCACTCCTAGAGGGGCCGGGCGACGGGCGCCCCTGGCCCCGGATTTTGTCACCAGCTCGCCTTCACCACGCCCGGTATCTCGCCATTCAAAGCGAGTTGGCGGAAGCACAGGCGGCAGATGCCGAACTTTCGCAGAAAGGCGCGCGGACGCCCGCAGCGCCAGCAGCGGTTGCGGTGCCGGCATTGCAGCTTCGGGGTCTTGGCCAGGCGGGCCTTCTCCAGCTTGATGTCTTTGGCAATTTTTGCGGTAGTCGCCATCGTTTCCTCTTTTTACTGCCGGAACGGCATCCCCATCGAACGCAGCAGCGCCAGGCCCTCCGCATCGGTGCGGGCCGTGGTCGTGATGCAAATATTCATTCCCTTGGTCTTCTCCACCTTGGCGTAATCGATTTCCGGGAAGATCAACTGGTCCTTGACGCCCAGCGTGTAGTTGCCGCGGCCGTCGAAGCTCTTGCTGGAGACGCCGCGGAAATCGCGGACGCGGGGCAACGCCACATTCACCAGCCGGTCGAAAAATTCGTACATGCGATCGCCGCGCAACGTCACCATGCAGCCGATCGCCTGGCCTTCGCGCAATTTGAACTGCGCGATCGATTTCGTGGCCTTCGTGATCACCGGCTTCTGGCCCGCGATCTGCCCCAGCTCGTTCACCGCGCCGTCCATCAGCTTGGCGTTCTGCGTAGCTTCGCCCATCCCGATGTTGACCGAGATCTTGTCGATCTTGGGCACGGCCATTACGTTCTTGTAGCCGAACTCCTGGGTGAGCGCCGGGACCACCTTTTTCTGATAAAGCTCTTTCAAACGTGCCATCGAATCCTCACACTACTTCCTGTCGAGCGTCTGCCCGCACTTGCGGCATACCCTGGTGCGCCGCGTCTTGCCGCCCGCCACGTGGTCGATATGGTGCGCGATGCGCACGGCCTTATTGCAGCCTGGGCACACGATCATCAAATTCGACGCCTGGATCGGACTCTCGCGCTCGGCGATGCCGCCCTTGATCTGCTTGGCGGGATTGGGGCGGGTGTGACGCTTGATCATCATCACGTGCTCCACCAGCACCCTGCCCGACTCGCGGTTGACCTGCAGCACGCGTCCGGTCTTGCCCTTGTCGCGGCCGGAAATGACCTTGACGGTGTCTTCTTTTTTCAAATCGATTCGTACCGGTTCCGCCGGTTTTCTACGTGCAATTGCCATCAGATTACCTCAGGGGCCAGCGACACGATCTTCATGAACTTCTTTTCGCGCAACTCACGGGCTACCGGCCCGAACACGCGCGTGCCGACCGGCTCGCCCACATCGCTGATTAATACGGCGGCGTTCGAATCGAAGCGGATGTAGGTGCCGTCCTTGCGCCGCGTCTCCTTGCGCATGCGGACGATCACGCAGCGCACCACTTTTCCCTTCTTGATCGCCGAATCGGGCGCCGCCTCTTTCACGCTGGCGGTGACCACATCACCCAGCCCCGCGCGCAGTCCGAGGTCCCCGCCGCGCGGCAGAATGCAGGACAGCCTGCGCGCGCCGGAGTTATCGGCGACCTCGAGAATCGTTCGCATTCCTATCATAAGAATTGCTCCGTGTTCATTTGGGCCTATCTGCGTTCATCTGCGTCCATCCGCGGCCCAATGCCTTTACGCCTTCACGTCCAGATCCGCCGGCTGCGCGCCTACCTGCGCCGCCCGCCTGATCACTTCCGCCAGGCGCCAGCGCTTCAGCTTGCTCAGCGGCCGGCATTCTACGATGCGCACCGTGTCGCCCAGTTTGGCGCTCTTTTCCTCGTCGTGCGCGTAAAATTTCTTGCGCTTGCCGATGATGCGCTTGTACAGCGGGTGCGGCACCCGGCGGCTCACCTCGACCACGATCGTCTTCTGCATCTTGGTCGACACCACCTGGCCGACCTTCTCGGTCTTCAACCCAGGCTTATATTCTGTTTCGGCCATGTTACTTCTTCGCCCCTTCCAGCTCCCGCTCGCGCAGCACGGTGTTGATCCGCGCGCGCTCTTTCCTCATGGCACGGACCTTCTTCAACCCTTCCATCTGCCCCATCGACATCTGAAACTTCAGACGAAAGAGCTGCTCTTCCATTTCCTGCAACTGCCGCTCTAATTCGGCGTTATCGAGATCGCGAACTTTGGACTTCGCCATACCTACTCTCCGTCTTCCCGGCTGATGAACTTGGTCTTGATCGGAAGCTTGTGGGCCGCCAGCCGCATCGCGCTTTGCGCCGTCGCGCGATCCACGCCTTCCATTTCAAAAAGCACCTTGCCCGGCCGGATCACCGCCACCCATTGCTCCGGCGCGCCCTTGCCCTTACCCATACGGGTTTCGGCGGGCTTCTTGGTGATGGGCTTGTCGGGGAAGAGCCGGATCCAAACTTTGCCGCCGCGCTTGATCGAGCGCGTCATCGCGATACGGGCGGCTTCGATCTGCCGGTCGGTGATCCAGGCGCACTCCATTGCCTTGAGGCCGAAATCGCCGAACGCAATCGAGGACCCGCGCCACGCCTTGCCGGTCATGCGCCCGCGCTGCTGCTTCCTGTACTTGACCTTCTTTGGCATCATCATGGCGGATTATTCCTTCTTCTCGCCGCCGGCATCGGGCGGAGGCGGCGGAGCGCCTTCCGAGGCCATATTTTCCGCAGCCTTGGTCTCTTCGACGGCGGGCGGTTCCGGGCGAGCTTCCTGCTTCCACGACGGCTGCTGCTGCTGAGACGGCGACATCAACGGCGGCAGGATCGGCGTCGCCGGACGAGCGGCCGGACGCGGCAGATCGCTCGGCGTCTGCTGCGTTGCGGGGCCACCGGCTTCGTGCGCCGGCGCAGCGCTGAATGGCGCCGGAGCCGGTCCGCGGTCACGTCGATCGCGGTCGCCGCCACGGTCACGACGATCGCGGTCGCCACGATCGCGCCGGTCTCTGTCGCCACGGTCGCGGCGCGGTTCGGGCTCGGGGAGCAAGCCGCCGCGGCGCTTCGTCAGATCCAGAATTTCGCCCTTGTACAACCACGCCTTGACGCCGATTACACCGTACGTCGTGCGCGCCTCGGCGAAGCCGTAGTCGATATCCGCACGCAATGTGTGCAGCGGAAGCTGCCCCTGCAGATACCATTCGCTGCGTGCGATCTCAGCGCCGTTCAAGCGCCCCGATACGCGCACCTTGATTCCCTTGCAGCCGAAGCGCAGCGCCGAATCCACCGCCTTGCGCATCGCGCGCCGGAACGCCACGCGCTTTTCGAGTTGCAGCGCGATCGATTCCGATACCAGTTGCGCATCCAGCTCGGGCTTATGTACTTCCTGGATGTCGATGAAGACTTCGCGCTTGGTCTTCTTCGCCATGTCCTGCTTCAGCTTCTCGATCTCCGCGCCCTTGCGTCCGATGATGATGCCGGGCCGCGACGTGCGGATCGTCACCCGCAGCTTATTGCCGGGGCGGTCCACCTCGATCGAGCTCACGCCCGCACTCTTCAGACGTTCGCGCAGGTTCTCTTTTAGCTCCAGGTCTTCCTGCAGCAGCTTGGCGTAGCCGTGCTTGGCGAACCAGCGCGAGCGCCAGGGCTTGTTGAAGCCCAACCGGAATCCGTACGGATGAACTTTCTGTCCCATCTATGCTTCCTTCTCCGCCACCTTGATGACGATATGTGCCATGCGGCGCTGGTACCGGTAGGCGCGCCCCATCGGCGCCGGCCGGACCCGCTTCATGCGCGGCCCTTCGTGAACGTAGGCTTCCGAGACCACCAGCCGGTCCACGTCCACGTCCTCGAACCGGTTCTGCACGTTGGCAATGGCCGACTGCAGCACCTTCTCCACCGTGGGCGCGATGCGCTTGTTGGTGGTCCGCAGCGTGGTCAGCGCCTGCCCCGCCTTCAGGCCCCGGATCAGGTCCACCACCAGGCGGGCCTTCTGCGGGGAGACTCGGATGTATCTGGCTTCCGCTTTCGCTTCCATTGACTTCCTCTTGGTACCGTCCCTAGCCGCTATGCCGGCTTGGCGGACTTCTCCGTCGCTACCTTCACCGAGTGGCCCTTGAACACGCGCGTCGGCGAGAACTCGCCCAGCTTATGCCCCACCATGTTTTCGGTGATGTAGATCGGAATGAATTTCTTGCCGTTGTGGACCGCAATCGTATGACCGACGAATTCGGGAAGGATCGTGGAACGCCGCGACCAGGTGCGGACGACCTTCTTCTCGTTGGCCGCCGTGAGCACGGCCATCTTGATTTCCAGATGCGCGTCGACAAACGGTCCCTTCTTGACTGAACGACCCATGTACGATTACCTCTTTTTACTCTTTCGGGTGACGATCCACTTATCCGTGCGCTTGTTGTTGCGCGTTTTGAAACCGCGCGTCGGCTGGCCCCAGGGAGTCACCGGGTGACGGCCGCCCGAGGTCTTGCCCTCGCCGCCGCCGTGCGGATGGTCCACCGGATTCATCGATACGCCGCGATTGTGCGGCCGCTTGCCCAGCCAGCGAGTCCGCCCCGCTTTGCCGGAGCTGACGTTCTCGTGATCCAGATTGCCCACCTGGCCCACCGTCGCCATGCAATCCAACTGCACCCGGCGGATTTCGCCCGAGGGCAGCTTCAGCAGCGCGATGCCGCCTTCCTTCGAAACCAGTTGCGCCTGCGAACCCGCCGACCGCGCCATCTGCGCGCCCTTCCCGGGCTTCAACTCGATGTTGTGGACAATGGTGCCCGCCGGCATATTCTTCAGCGGCAGCGCATTGCCCGTCAGGATATCCGCCGTCGGCCCGGACATCACCTTCTGTCCGACCTTCAGCCCGTGCGGATGAATAATGTAGCGCTTCTCCCCGTCCGCGTAATTCAGCAGCGCGATGCGCGCCGAGCGGTTGGGATCGTACTCCACCGCCGCCACCACCGCCGGAATCCCCAGCTTGTCGCGCTTGAAATCCACCACGCGGTACGCCTGCTTGGCGCCGCCGCCGATGAACCGCGAACTGGTGCGGCCATTGCTGTTGCGCCCGCCCGTCCGCTTCTTGCTCTCCACCAGCGACTTCTCCGGACGGCCCCTGGTGATTTCTTCGCGCGTCACCAGCGTCTGGAATCGCCGGGTTGGAGTTACCGGGCTAAAAGTTTTTATCGGCATCTCTTACTCCATGTGGCTCGATCGCCGGCATTAAATCTCGGCGAACTCGGGCACTTTCTGGCCCTTTTTCAATTTCACGTAAGCCTTCTTCCAGTCCGGGCGATACCCCATGAACCGGCCCCGGCGGCGCATCTTGCCGTCGAAGTTGGCGGTGCGGACTTCTTCCACCTTCACCTTAAAGAGCTTCTCGACGGCGGTCTTCACTTCCGTCTTGTTGGCCGCCGCCGCCACTTCGAAGCACAGCGTCCGCTCGTTGTCTTTCTTGTCCACGCCCTTCTCGGTCACGAGCGGGCGGCGAAGCACTTGATGATTGTTCATTTCGTGAGCGCCTCCGATAACTTCCGCGCCGCGGCTTCGGAGAGCAGCACGCTCTTGTGGCCCAGCAGGTGGTAGGGGTTCACTTCCCTCGTGGCCATCAGGGTCACGCCCTGCAGATTGCGCACGCCCAGCGCCAGGTTTTTATTTTCGGCGTTATCCACCAGCAATACCGTGCGGCCCGCTTCGAGCTTGGCCAGCACGTTCATCGCGTTCTTGGTCTTGGGATCGGCCATGTCGAAGGCCTGCACGACTTTCAGCTCGCCGTCCCGAACCTTCACCGAAAGCGCCGAGCGCAGCGCGCCCAGCAGCATCTTCTTCGGCAGGTGGTAGCTATAGTCGCGCGGGACCGGCCCGTGCACCGTGCCGCCATGGCGCCAGATCGGCGACCGGATCGAGCCCACGCGCGCCCGCCCCGTGCCCTTCTGCTTCCACAGCTTCTTGCCCGAACCCGCCACTTCTCTTCGCGTCTTGGTCTTGTGCGTGCCCGAGCGCGTCCCGGCCTGATAGTGCCGGACCGCTTCGTAGAGCAGCGATTCGTTGACCTCGGCGCCGAAGACTTCGTCGGCCAGCTCCAGCTCGCCGACCTTGGCGTTATTCAAATCTACTATGTCGACTGTCGGCATGGCAGGTTACCTTTCGGCCCTCCGCACCACTACATATCCGCCGTTCGGCCCCGGGACCGCGCCCTTCACCACCAGCACGTTGTCCTCGGTATCCACTTCGATTACTTCGAGATTGCGCACCGTCACGCGCGCGTTGCCCATGTGGCCGCCCATGCGCATGCCGGGGAGCACGCGGGACGGAAAGCTGGACGCGCCGATCGAACCCGGCGCCCGGTGGAACATCGAGCCGTGCGTGCCTTCGCCGCCGCGGAAGTGGTGGCGCTTCACTACGCCGGCAAAGCCCTTGCCCTTGCTGATGCCGATCACGTCCACCTTGTCCTTCGGCTTGAACTGATCCACCAGCACCTGGTCGCCCATCTTCAGATCGCTGCCGCCCGGACCGAGCGGGAATTCGCGCAGGAACTTCGAGCCTTCCACGCCCGCCTTCTTCAGGTGGCCGGCCATCGGCTTCTTGATGCGCTGCGGCTTGATGAATTCCACCAGCCCGAGTTGCACGGCGTCGTATCCGTCCGTGGTGGGCGTCTTGCGCTGCACCACCATGCACGGACCCGCCTTCAGCAGCGTCACCGGCACCGCCTGTCCGTCAGGCCGGAACATCTGCGTCATTCCAATCTTCTTGCCAAGGATTCCTGGACTCATTACTTTAGATCCTTCTCGCTAAATAAACCGAGGCGCGCCAGCCTCTATTTCCCGAACGCCTTGATCTCTACATCCACGCCTGCGGGCAGATCGAGCTTCATCAGCGCGTCCACCGTCTGCTGGGTCGGTTCCAGGATGTCCAACAGCCGCTTGTGCGTCCGGATTTCAAATTGCTCGCGCGACTTTTTGTCAACGTGGGGCGAGCGTAAAACGGTCGTCACCGTCCGCGATGTCGGCAGCGGAATGGGACCGGCCACGGTTGCGCCGGTCCTCTTCGCGGTGTCCACGATCTCGGAAGTCGATTGATCGAGTATCCGGTGATCGTACGCCTTCAGGCGGATTCGAATTCGTTCTCTTAGGGCCATTGCGATCCTTACTTTACGATTTCGCTCACGGTGCCGGCACCCACCGTGCGGCCGCCTTCGCGAATCGCGAATCGCAGCCCCTTGTCCATGGCCACCGGCGTAATCAACTCCACCGTCAGGCTCACATTGTCGCCGGGCATCACCATCTCC
>JBGPHT010000146.1:0-18939 GCA_041484525.1 Bryobacteraceae bacterium
CCGGCCTCGGAATTAACATCGCACGACGGCAGCGAGCGGTAACCTTTTGACGAGTGGTGACGTTACTTAGTCATCTCCCCTCGTGCGCGTTTTTCGAAGGTCTTCGCTCAGAAAAACCCACCTTTACCACAGGCTGATAGGCCCCGCCGCAAAGTACCAGTTCTTTGCTGATATGCTACCTGGACGGAGAATACATGGGCTAGAGATCAAGGTGCCAGCTCTCCAGAGTAAGCTTGGAAAATACACTTGCTACACATTTTCAATCTCGCCAGAGTACCTGTTAAAAATCGCTTATGTATCACATCGCGCAAAAGGGAAGGCAACTGATGTCGATACCTATCAGAGAATGATCAAGAAATCTCGTTTGAGGAAGATCCGCGAGTACATTGATCAGAATGGCATTTTCCCGACTAATATTGTGGTCAGCCTCGAAGGTCGAAGGCACGTAAACTTCGAACCGTGGAAGAACGAGGGCGCGAAGGAAGGAGCCAAGCATGGCATGCTGGTCCTTACTCCATCCTACCGTTGCGCGTGGATCATCGACGGTCAGCACAGGTTGTTTGGCTACTCCGGTCATAGGAAAGCAGAGACGAGCCACCTCAGTGTTTTGGCATTTGATGGGCTCCCAGCTAGTAAGCAAGCTCAATTGTTCATTGATATCAATCATGAACAAAAGAGTGTAAAGCGTAGCCTGTTGCAAGAGCTTTATGCCGAGTTGAACTGGGATGCTGACGATGAAGACAAGCGTGTTAGCGCGATAGTTTCCAAAGCCGTCCAAGTCTTGAACGAAGACAAGGAGTCCCCATTTGTAGGACGCATCCTCTTTGCCGACGAAACGCGGACTGATACGCGCTGCATCACGCTTGAGAGTTTCTTTCGGACGCTAAACCAGCCGGGAATGTTTACGGTGAGAACACCTGTGGCGTATGGCCCGTTGTGGACTGGTGACAATGCCGACACTCTGAGGCGGGTAGTGCAAGTCACAAAAGGGTGGTTCGGATTCATCCGGGATTCCGTTCCAGATTGGTGGCAACTCGGTGCAGCAGACGGCGGTGGTCTTTCGATGAATGATGGCGTGAGTGTCTGCATGGGCGTGCTGCGAAGCGTTTTCCAGCATTTGGCAGACAAGAAACACCTGAAGTTGATTTTACTCTCCAATAGCGAGTTGGTCGATGTGCTTCGACCTTTCGGCGAGGCACTCAGCCAGTTTCTCGGAAGCTACTCTCCAGTCGAGAGAGTGGAATTTCGAGCGGGCGCTAGAGGAAATCAGGGGCAGACGGCAACAAGGCGTAAATGCGAGAAAGCGCTAAACGCAGCGGTCGCAGATTTTGCGCCGCCCGGACTGGCCGAAGCCCTCAAGCTACAGGAGGCGAAGACAAATGATGAGGCATACAGGCTGATCACTCAGCTTGAGCAGACTCTTCACAAGTTCATAATCAGTAGCCTCAAGCTTGAATACGGTGATGACGTGACGGACCCGTGGTGGTACCGGGGAGTTCAGGAGCAGATCCGAAAGAAGGCCACGTTAAGGCTTGAGGAAACTATGGAGGGTAGAAAGGAACTGTATCTTGATCTCATTGACTTTCGAACAATAGTCGTGAACAATTGGCCTATTTTCCAGAATTCTCTCGGTTTCGGAAAATCTGGCAGCAAGGAAGTGAAGACAGCATGGATGCAAAAACTAAACGAGATGCGAAAGATTGTGATGCATCCGGCGAAGCAGCAAACGATCACCTTCGAACAGCTCGCGCAATTGAAAGAATATCGGGAAATGCTCAATCAAAATCTTGAGGGTGACCAAAGCTCTGCGGCCAAGGCGTGATGAATTGGCCCAAATATCACGGTGAGGATCGGGGAAGCCAGGCCATGTTGATCGCTGCATCTCAGGTTAGTAGAATCAAACCGTTTCTGAAATGGCCCGGTGGTAAACGCTGGCTCACGCGTCACATCGTGGACCTCCTCGATGGATGCCAATTCAGAACCTACTTTGAACCCTTCCTCGGGGGTGGTGCTCTCTTCTTTGCACTGCAACCGAAGAGGGCCATTTTGTCCGATGTGAATTCCGATCTGATCAACACGTACGTTCAGGTGAGGTGTAGGCCGCAGGAGTTGATTGAGCGCCTCAAGCAACTTCCTGTCGATGAACTCACATACCAGAACCTCCGCAACGAAAGGACCAACCGGAAGGTAGACCGGGCAGTTCGATTTCTTTACCTCAATCGCACTGCTTTTGGTGGGATGTACCGCGTCAATCGCAATGGTGGTTTCAATGTCCCTTTCGGTGGGGGTGAGCGGACGCCCGCGCTTCTCTGGGAGGAAAACCTTCTGATTCAGGCCTGTCAAACGCTTAAGAAGGCAGCCCTATGCTGTGGCGATTTTGAAGATGTACTGGCGGAAGCTAGTGCTGGTGATCTGGTATATTGTGACCCGACTTATACTGTGACTCACGATAATAACGGGTTTGTCCGCTACAACGAACGTAACTTCAGCTGGGATGATCAGAAGCGGCTAGCGGCTGCGTCTAGGCGGGTTGCCAAACGGGGTGCGACAGTCTTGATCAGCAATGCGGCCCATGACAAAGTACTCGAACTTTACCAGTCTTGTGAAGTTCATCAGTTGGATCGGATGAGCGTACTTTGCCCCGATTCACAGAAGCGGAGAGCAACAAAAGAACTTCTATTCATCATTCGACCCCTCAACACGAGGTGAGTCTTCGCAGTGCCCACTCTTTGAGTGTCATATTATCGGCTGTGGATTCGATTCGGAAATCGAGGTAGCATTGGAACTCACAGAGGAGGTATTGAAGGCTCTGTCCAATACAGTGCTTTGCTGGACCGCGTGCGGGCGCTAAAGAACCCATAGAAGCGGCATCCGAAGGGCGGTGTACCGTGCCAAATCGTGCCAATACAGGCGGGAGCGCTGTTATCGGTTCTACCGCGCTCTCCGTTAAGAGGACAGCATCGAGGTTGGGACGCTACGCAAGAGCCATGCATGGCGCGGACAAACTGGCGCGGCCGGCCTGCCAGATGCCTTCCTACTGAAGGTCATATCCGCCCAAACGGCGGACCCACACGTTCCGGTAGCGGACTCGGGTGCCGTGGTCCTGCAGATGGATCGGCTCCTCGCCGTGCGCTTTGTACGGGAGCACCACGCGGTACTCGGTGGGGCCGTTCAGCTCCTTGTGATTGTGCACCAGGACGCCGTTGTACAACACGGTAGCGAACGCGGGGCGGATCAGCTTCTCGCCTTCGAAGCGCGGGGCCTCGAAGAAGATGTCGTATGCGTTCCACTCGCCGGGCTTGCGCACGGGATCGACCAGCGGCGGCCATTGGCCGTAGAGCGCACCCGCCTGGCCGTCGGCATACGTGGGGTTCTGGTAGGAATCGAGTACCTGGATCTCGTATCGGTCCATCAGGTAGACGCCGCTGTTGCCGCGCTCCTGGCTGGCGCCGCGAACCGGCGTCGGGGACGACCACTCGATGTGCAACTGGCAATCCCCGAACTTCTCGCGGGTGCGCAGGTCGCCCGTGCGCGGCTCCACTTCGAAGTAGCCGTCCGTGACCTTCCAGCGCTGCGCCTGCCCGCGCTGCTCCCAGTGCGAGAGGTCCTTGCCGTCGAAGAGTACGATGGCGTCGGATGGCGGCGCTCCCGGACTGGCCCCGGGTGAGATCGTTCGCGGGTTGGGACGGTCGGAATCGTGCACGTGCCATTTCTGGCCGGGCAGTATCGGCGTGTCCTTGTAACCGTCGCGCTGCTGCGCGAACAGAACCGCCGCGAGGCAGATCAAGACGGGGTAGCGGAAACCGGGCATAGCATAAACAGCATACCCGGGAAGGCGGCGGAGAGGTAGGCCGGCGTGATACGTTAGGCGCAGATGCCCCGCGAAATCTGGCTGATCCGCCATGGCGAAACTGAATGGAGCCGGTCAGGCGCGCACACCGGCCGTACCGATATCCCACTGACGGCCGCGGGGCGCGAGCGGGCCGCGGCCATCGGACGCTATCTGGCGGGCCGCCGGTTCGCGCTGGTGCTGGTGAGTCCGCTCGAGCGCGCGCGCGAAACCTGCCGCCTGGCCGGGTACGGCGACGCAGCCCAGGTGGAACCCAATTTGCGGGAGTGGGATTACGGCGACTACGAAGGGCGAACCACCGCCGAGATTCGCCAGACTACGCCCGGCTGGTTGCTGTGGAACGATGTCGTGCCCGGCGGCGAAACCGTCGAGCAGGTGGGGGCGCGCGCCGACGCCACCATCGCCCGCGCCCTGGCGGCGGATGGCGATGTGGCTCTCTTCGCGCACGGTCACGTGCTGCGCATTCTGGCGGCGCGCTGGATCGGCCTCTCGCCTGACGCCGGCCGACTGCTTGCGCTGGACACGGCCTCCCTCAGCAGGCTCGGCTACGAGCACGAAACGCAGGTCGTCACGCGTTGGAATCTTTCTGTTTCGGAATAAGCAGCGCTACGCGCGTCGGTTTGGCGCCGGGCGGCAGCTTGACCGTCTTGCAAACCAGTTGCAACGAGGCGAAGGGCGAGAGGACGCGTGTCAGGGCGCGATCCGCGTCGAGGCCGGTCAGCACGGCGACCTGCCACGACGGCGCGAAGATCTCCATCACGCGAATCCGCTCGGCGCCCGTGTGGAAGAATACCGACAGTTCTTCGTCTTCCTTGAGCGCCTTCTGCATGGCGCCGATCTGTCCCAGCAGCAAGGCTCCGGCGCTCTCCGGCACAGGCGGGGCGGTCGATTTCTCCGCGGCCGAGAGCAACGCTTCCTTGGCTAACTGCTTGGTCAGGTCGACGAGTGCCATTGGCCTTGATCCTAGCATGGCGAGACAATCCCCAGAATGCCTCGTAACCTTTTCCCGCGATGGCAGTATAACCCTTAATGGCAACCCTTTGGCAGGACCTCCGCTACGCTATTCGTACGCTCCGCAAGGCGCCGCTCTTCACGGCGGTGGCCCTGCTTTCGCTCGCCTTCGGCATCGGCGCCAACACCGCCATCTTCTCCCTCATCAACCAGGTCATTCTCCAGTTGCTGCCAGTCCAGCACCCTGAGGAACTGGTGCTGCTCAACAGCCGCGGGCCGCACTACGGCAGCAACACGGGGGCGAACGCCATCTCCTACCCGATGTACCAGGACATCCGCGAACGCAACCAGGTCTTCAGCGGAATGTTCTGCCGCTACGGCGTAACCGCCAGCCTCACGTTCGACGGGCGGACGGAGCTGGTCTCGACGGAGCTCGTCTCGGGGAATTACTTTCCGGTGCTGGGCGTGGGTGCGGCGCTGGGGCGCGTGTTCACGGCGCAGGACGACCTCATCCAGGGCGGGCACCCCATCGCCATCCTCAGCTACGGTTTTTGGAAAACGCGCTTCGGCGGCGATCCCGGCGCGCTGGGAAAACGAATCCTACTGAATGGATATCCGTTCACGATTGTCGGCGTGAGCCAGGCCGGCTTCGATGGCCTCGAGCCCGGTTACTCGCGGCAGGTTCGCGTTCCCATGATGATGAAGGAGCAGGTCACGGCCGATCACTTCTATACCCTGAACAACCGGCGCGGCCGCTTCGTGCAGGCGTTCGGGCGGCTCAAGACGGGCGTGACGGCGGACCGTGCGAAGGCGGGGCTGCAGCCGCTGTTCCACCAGATTCTCGACATGGAGGTGCAGCAGAAGGAATTCGCGCGCGCGTCCGCATACAGCAAGCAGCAGGTTCCTCAGTATGTGGATGGATGTGCTGCCCGCGTCCAAGGGGCGCTCCGACCTGCGGCGGCAATTCTCGACCGCACTTCTCGCCCTGATGGCCATGGTCGGGCTGGTGCTGCTGATCGCGTGCTCGAACGTGGCCAACCTTCTGATCGCGCGCGCCGCCGCACGGCAGAAGGAGATCGCGGTGCGGCTCGCGCTGGGCGCCGGCAGACGGCGGCTGATCTGCCAATTGCTGGAGGAGAGCCTGCTGCTCTCGATGACGGGCGGCGCGGCGGGATTGCTGCTGGCGTGGTGGATCGACTCCGCGCTGATCCGCTTCCTGCCGCAGCGCGTGATGGCGATGACCATTTCGCCGCAACCGGATGCGCGCGTCCTCGGCTTCACCGTGGCGATCTCGATTCTTACCGGCCTGCTCTTCGGGCTGGCGCCGGCGCTGCAATCGACGCGCCCGTCTCTGGCCGCCACGCTCAAGGATCAGGCCGGTGCCGTGGCGGGCGGCACCGCGGTGACGCTGCGCAAAGCTCTCGTCATCGGACAGGTGGCGCTATCGTTGTTGCTGCTGATCGGCGCAGGGCTGTTCCTGCAGAGCCTGCAGAACCTGAAGGACCTGGACCCGGGGTTCCGCGTGCAGAGCTTGCTGACGTTCTCGGTGGATCCCACGCTCAACGGATACAAACCCGAGCGCAGCTTGCAGTTCTACCGCCAACTCACGGATCGGGTGACGGCGATGGCGGGCGTCGAGGCCTCGGCGCTGGCGGTGATGCCGGTGCTCGACGACAACGAATGGGACAGCGGCGTCACCGTGGAAGGCTACTCCGTCAAGCAGGGCGAGTTCCCCGATCCCCACATGCAATTCGCGTCACCGGGTTTTTTCGAAACGCTGCGCATCCCGATTCTGCTGGGCCGCGATTTCACCATGCAGGACGATAAGGGCGCGCCGCCTGTCGCCATTATCAACGAGAGGTTCGCCAAGAAATACTTTCCGAATGCGAGCCCGCTCGGCCGCCACGTCGGCATGGGCAACAATCCCGGCACTAAGGCCGATATCGAGATCGTGGGCGTCGTGAAGGACACCAAATACGAGAGCATGCGGCAGGAGGCGCCCTACGAACTGTACCGTCCGTACCGCCAGGTGGAGTTCGTCACCGGGATGAATCTCTACGTCCGCACCCACGGCGACCCCGCCAATCTCTTTCCCTCGATGCGCCAGATGGTGCGCGAGCTGGATTCCAACGTGCCCGTGTTCGGGATGCGCACGCTCGAGCAGCAGCTCGACAAGTCGCTTCTGACGGAGCGGCTGCTGGCTGCGCTTTCGGCCGCGTTCGGCGTGTTGGCGACGCTGCTGGCGGCGGTCGGGCTGTACGGCGTGATGGCCTACATGGTGGCGCGGCGCACGCGCGAAATCGGCATCCGTATGGCGTTGGGCGCCAACGCGGGATCGGTGGTATGGCTGGTGATGCGGGAGGTGTTGACGCTGGCGGCGATCGGTCTCGCGATCGGATTGCCGGCGGCGTGGGCGCTGGCGCGACTGGTGGAGGCGCAGTTGTTCGGGATCCACGCGGCGGACGGTTTGACGATGGCCTTGGCTGCCCTGGGGATCGCGAGCGTCGCGGCGATGGCGGGATACTTCCCGGCGCGGCGAGCCACGGGGATCGAGCCGATGCGGGCGCTGAGGTGGGAGTAGGCGGAGATCAGGTGGAGATTTGGTAGTGGTTTCCTGAGTGGTTATCCGGGTCGCCTGTGCGAGGCCGCATCAACGCGCTGCCCGTCTTCGAGCGTGTAGATGTCTTGCCGTGGATCGCGCAATTCATCTGCCCATTCGCGCGTGAGGCCTGGGGCCCAGGCGGCGCCAGCTTCGCCCTCTTCAGGCAATAGTACGATCAGACGCACGGCTCCAGCCGGGAGTTCCTGCGGAACTTGAGCTGTCAGGCGGTGATATTCATCGACGTCGCCGATCAGTTCGATCGCCTTCATAGGAGCTTCCGTCCGAGCATTCCGAACCGCTTTCATGATAACGAAATAAGGTTGCCCCTCAGTTTGGCGGCTCTTTCCGCCGAGCCGCAGTGGTCTTCAGGAGTCCCGCAGCAGGGCCCGAAGCCCTTCCTGTTCAAAGTGCCGGCCGTTGGTGAGCGCTTCGGTCAGCCCCTCCCGGCGCATAGTCTGCATCGAGATCGAATCCGTGAGGCTGTATCCCTTGTCGGGACGGGCCCGATAGATCCAGACCTGAAAGAAACGATTCCCGACTCTGTGGGATGACGCGCACGGCAGGGTCTTGGAGAATGGCTGAGACGTTGATCGCCGCCTTGCCACGCACTTATTCTGGAGCTGGAGCAGAAGAAGGTCAGATACTCGCCAAGTACCTCATCGGTAGTCACGATATCGTACTTGAACCGCGACGGGCGCGCTCGTGGGCGGCGTCCGCGGGAGAAGTCAGGGCGATCCAATAGAACGTGTCGGCGAAAATGCCTTCACCGGTTTCTCTTGGGCAGACCGTAGCTGTAACGATCGTGCTCGCTAGCGCCGTCACCGGGGAGTTGCGCCAGCACCTCAGCCGGTACGTCGCGCATGTTTTCGCGGATGACTTCGGAGATATGCCGCCGCGGTCCGCTGCCGGACTTGAGGTCTTGCTCCAAAACGCGCCGCGCATATTGCTCCGCCGACACGCCCTCCGCCTCGGCCTGGGTTTTCAAGGCGGCTTCCAGGTCGTCCGGAATTTCAATCGTCAACGTCATGACAAATCCTGTCTACATCTTTCAGGGTAGAGTATCTGTGGCCTTCTCTCGCCTGACCAGGTCTACCCGTCCGCGCCCGCGGCCCGAATTGCTTCCAGTTGACAGGCCGGGGCGGCGGCGAAGGCTGCGGCAGCCGGGAGCCACACGAATCGGGCGGCCGCGCTCCACGGCAACTGCAGGTATCCGTAGGACGTCGCCCACAGGCCGATGTCGCCCAGGATCATGAGGAGCACCCCGATGCTGAAGGCTTTCCAGGTTTTGTGAATCCATCCCATGCCGGCGCTGCGCACGGATCGCGCCAGCAGCATGGCCTCCGCCAGCAGCAGCCACAGCAGCGGGTCCACCGGCCAGCGCAGCGCTTCGCCAAGGTCGAAAGCTTTCCCATGCCGCAGCGCGTTGCCGGTGTCCCATGCCTCGAGAAGCACATAGGCGCCGATGACCAGCAGGACGATTCGATCGATCGTCACCAAGCGGCCCAGAAGGCCCGACCGCCGGTAGACGCGCAGCACACAGAACAAACCCGCGGCCAGCAGCGACAGGCGGAGGATTCCACCCATAATCAACCCGAATATCCGAAACGTGGCCGTGACCTGCTCCGGCCAGCCGGGCCAGTGGGCCACCAGATTCATTCCGGGGCTGGCGCCCAGCACTTGCACGGAAATCGATCCGGCCAGGTCGCAGGCCGCCGAAAACGCAATCAACAGCCAGGTGGCGTGGAGGGCGTCGCCGGGCAGGAATTGACGGCACACCATCGCGCTCAACCAAAGCTGGAGCACCGCCAGCGACACCGTCAGGATCGCGCCCGGCCCATCGAGGACGACCGACACCCAGCGGTAATTGCCGGTGGCCACGGTGACGGCGAACGCCACCAGTCCGACCGTCAGGTACACGGCTGTCGCCAGCCAGATCAAGCGGGAGAATCCGAACGGGAGCTGCGGATCAGGACGATGGGTGAAAACCTGGGGGGTCGAGCTCCGCTCAAGCACCCCTCTAGATTCTCACAATCGACTCCGTGACAACGTGGCTCACCAGGCGCGATGCGGTGCGGTTGCCGAGGAATAGCGCGAGCACCGGTTCGATGGTCGAGAGCACGTTCTCTCCGCTCTCGGGAACTGGCCCGAGCACGCGCTCGGTGGCCTGCCTGCCGAGGTAGGCTTCGATGGCCGCCGCCACTTTGCGCTTCACGGCCGGACGCGACGATTCCCAATTGCGCAAGCTTGCCAATACCTGGGGGAGCAGAGCTTCGGGATTGGCGGCCCGTTCGCTTTCGGGTGCGTTGCGTACGGCCGACTGCAAGGCCGACCGCAACTGGTGGCACTCGAGCCGGCATTGCTCGCATGCCGCGAGATGAGACTCGACCGGCAGCCGCCGCCCTTCGGCGAGCTCGCCGTCGCAATAGCGGATTAGAGTTTCGCAGTCAGGATGAATAGGCGCCTCCTCCTGACAGCAGAAGTTCCAGCCCCGCGGTCCCGAACCGGATGCTGTTGTTGCAGGCGGCCACGCTGCGGAGCTTGGCGTAGACGCGGGCCAGCAGCGCCCCCACTGTGCCGGTGCGGATTCCCAATGCCGCTGCGATCTCCTCGTAAGACAAACCTTCCACGCGGAGCCGCAGACACTCGAGTTCGCGGCTGCTTAGCACGGAGGCAATTTCACGCGCTGCCTCCGAGCGTCTCAGCCGCGCCTCCGGATCGTCCTCGACGCCAGCCAGCCGCTCCAACGCTTCCGCATCCACTTCGCGGCTGCCTGCCGTCGCGCCCAGGCGTTCCAGCACGTAGTTACGCACTACGCGATACAACCACGCGCGTTGGCTTTCGATCTGGCGGCCGTAGCGGCGTTCCACGAAATAGCGCAGAAAGGCTTCCTGCACGGCATCACGCGCGGCATCGGCGCTGCGCGTGAGTGACGCCGCATAGCGCAGCAGTCCGCCCGCTTGCTCGTGGTACAGGAGCGCCACTTCCCGCTCAAGTTCGCGGGTGGTTACGGCAGATATAGGTTCCACCAGCCTGGATACTAACCGAAGGCGCGGCGGAATCAATTGGATACTTTAGTTAGCAGGGTACTTCTGGTACGTGGAAGGCGCGGGCCCCTGGCTGAGCGCCCGCGCCACTACGGGAGTGACTAGAAGGTAACCTTCAGTCCCAGTTGGATGGCGCGCGGGCCGGTGCCGCCGACGCCTTGATTCGAGATCAGGCCTGCCAACGTTCCGGTGACTTTGCCGAAATTCACGTCGCCAACCGTGGTGTTTGGATTGGCGAACGCCGGCGAATTGGTCACATTGAGACCTTCCGCCCGGAATTCTATCTTGATCCGCTCCGAGAGCTCGAACTTCCGGAAGATGGACAGGTCGAGATCGCCCAGTCCGGGACCGCGGAAACTATTGCGGCCCATATTGCCGAAGTGCGGTGTTTTGCCATCGGCATCGAGCGGTTGTGCGAATGGCGCCGTGTCGAACCACGTGACGGTACCGAGGGTGCCGGCAACCGCGTGCGTCACGTTGATGGGTCCGGTCTGGTCGGGCGTCTGAGTGCTGCCCGGAGTATTGGCGCTAACGGTGGTCCCGAAGGTGATGGGACGGCCCGTCATCAGGCTGAGAATTCCGTTGACTTGCCAGCCTCCCAAAACCCAGCGGCCCGCGCCGCCCTGGAGCCACTTCTTGCCCTTGCCGAACGGAAACTCATAGAGGTAGCTCTGCGCGAAGGTGTGGGTACGGTCGAAATCCAGCAGGGCATAACTGCGCTTCGGCTGAATGTAGTTCCAGATGCCGGTGCCGTCGTCCGTGCTCGAGTAACCCATGCCCTTGCTGAACGTATAGGCGGTCGTCAGGAGGAAGCCGCCGCTGAACCGGTGGTCGATCTTCGTCTGCAGCGCATTGTAATTATTGCTGAAACCGCGGTAACGGACGGTCACGTCGGCGTTCTTGCCGAACGCCTGGAACAGCGGTCTGCCGTTGGCTCCGGAATTGAACACCATCGACGCATTGAGATTGTACGAAACAGGGGCGCGTACCGTGTGGTTGCCGACGTAGGCCGCCTCGATCGTAAAATTCTTCGGCAACTGGCGCTGGAGCGCTACGTTCCAGGCGATGATGTACGGTTCCTTGTAATCCAGCGGAACCAGGCTGGCGATGTTGGTCGATAGCAGCGACCCGGTCGCCGAAATGATGCCATTCGACGGAATCACGGCTGGCGTGGGAGCGGGGAAGCCGGCCGACATCGAGCCGAACACGCCGGGAGAATACTGGGACTGCCCGAACGAGCTGGTGGTGTTGTACTGGTTGGTCTGCTTCACGGGGAAGTTATCCCAGGCGTACTTGTTGTCCGGGAACGGAATCCAACTCATGCCGATGCCGCTGCGGATAACGGTCTTCGTATCCAACCGGTAGGCAATCCCCATGCGCGGCGCAAAGCCAGTGTAGTAGGTCTTGCGGCCCAGGTTCATCGGATTGCCGCCGATGCCCGCCACTACCAGAGTGTTGTTGCTGGGATCGTAATTCGAGAAACCGCCCGGCAGGCGCGGAGTGGCTGGCGGATAGAAGTCATGCCGCAGTCCGAGATCGATGGTGAGCTTCTGGGAGACCTGCCACTTGTCCTGCAAATACGTGAACAGCATGACGGCGCGGTAGGCGGGGAAAACTATAGCCAGATCGCGCTGCACGAGCGACGGCGCGTCCAGCAGGAAGCTGGCCATGGCGTTGGCCTGGGTTACGACCGGCGAACCGGAGATAGCCGTCTGGTTGTTACCGAACTGGAACTCGCCGCGCGGGCCGCCGGCGTCCTGAGTCTGCAGCAACTCGTCGCGGAGCCGCCGGACATCAATGCCGAACTTGATCGTGTGATTGCTCCACAACTTCGTGAAGTTCGCGACGTAGTCGATGTTGGTCTCGGCGCGGTTCCACGGCAGGCTGTTCGAATAGCCGACGAGCGGATTGGGGTAGCCGCTGATGTTCATCGAGGTCAGCCCACTCGACCAATCGTCCAGATTTGCGCCCTTAATGCCGACCGCTTCAGAGGCCTTGGTTCCGTAGTCCAGGTTCTGAGCCTTGTTGCTGTAACGGCTCAACCCGAGCCGCGCATCCATGAAGAAGGTGGCGGAAAACAGCCGGGTATAGTTCACCGCGGCGCTCTGCGTGCGGTTGATCCCGGTAGCGGCAAAGCCCTTGCCGCCGCCGCCGGCGATGCCGAAGCGCCCCGGGTCCGTCACCACGGGCCGCTGGAAGCTGTAGCGCACCGAGAAGCGATCCTTATCGGTCTGCTGATGATCCACCTTCGCATCGAATGAATTCTGGTCTTTAATGCGCGTGGTGGCGGCGGAGTAGTTGTTGGTGATCGCCGTCCCCAGGTTGGGCAGCGGCACCAGCGCCAGCAACTTTTTCGCGATCGGGCTGATCTGGGCGTCGGGGATCTTGTTATTGGGGAGTGGCTGGCGTCCAGCGCCGGTGGCGCGGTCGCCAGTGCCCGGATCGTAAATTACCGCTTTTCCGTTCTGGCTGCTGAAATCGCCATTACGGAAATCGGCGACCGGCACCGAGATGATGTAGCCATCGCCGCGCCGGTCCTTCGTCTGCTGAAAATCGCCGAAGAAGAACGTTTTGTTTCGCCGGACAGGTCCGCCGATGGTGAACCCGTAAGAGTTGTAGGTCGTGACGGGCTTCGACGGCTGGAAGGTTTCCCGCGCGTTCAGACGGCTGTTGTTGTGAAATTCGTAAAGCGACCCGTGCAGGTTGTTGGTTCCCGATTTCAGCATGATGTTGGTGACCGCGCCGCCGGCGCGCCCCAACTCGGCTTCGTAGTTGCTCGTGCTGACGTCGACGGTTTGCAAGGCCTCGACGGGCGGGATCAGGACGGTCAGCAGACCGGTCCGGTGATTGTTGTCGACGCCCTCGAACTGCACGTTGTTGCCCTGGCGGCTGACCCCATTCACCTGGGTCGCGAGAGACCCTTGCGAGTTGAAGAACTCGGAATGAGGCGCGAACGAGCGGGTGGTGCCTGGCACCAGGTTGAGTAGCGATTGAAAACTGCGGTTGTAGCCGAGCGGCAGGTTCGCCAGTTGCTGGGTCTCGATCTTGCGGCCGATATCGGCGCGGTCGGTCTGGAGGATCGACGTTTCGGCCGTGACTTCCACGGTCTCGGTGACCGCCCCAGGTTGGAGCACCAGGTCGACGCGGGTGGAGGTGTCCACCAGGACATCCACGCCGGTGCGCGTGATTTTCTTGAACCCCGGCTGCTCCGCCGTCACCGAGTAGGTGCCCGGCGACAGATTGGGAAACGAGTAGTTACCGCTTTCGTTGGTGCTTCCGCTGCGGTTCGCACCAGTGTTGGTTTCGCTAATCGTGATTTTGGAATTGGCGACCACACCGCCCGAGGCATCGGTGATGGTGCCCAGCAAGGTTGCGTTAACAGCTTGCGAGTACGCCAGAATGGCGCTCAACGCAAGAATCGTGAACAGTACAAAGATCGAACGTAGACCTCTCATCGACTAACCCTCTTTCGTGAACCATACCAGCCTCCGCCGCGCGAAAGCCACACCCTTGGGGCTGCATTGCCCCGTATTTCCATAGTTGCCAAGATTATAAGGGGATAAATGGCTCGCAAATGGCGAAGTTTTGAAACCGTTCATTCAAAAAAATTGAACGATGTGTTATCATCCCTGAAAAGGGGTGATGGTTTGGAACTTGCGCATTCCAGAGCGCTGATTGCCCTGGGCGAGTTGGGAAGTTTTGCCAAGGCGGGTGACAAGCTGCACTTGTCGCCACCCGCAGTCTTCGCACAAGTCCAACGGCTGGAAGGCGAGTTGGGTGAAAAACTGTATGAGCGCTCGGGACGCAAGCTGGTTCTGACGCCCGCCGGCCGGATGATGATCGAATACTGCCGGCGCCTGCTGGCGGTCCACGATGAGGCGCTCGACGCGGTCAAGGAGTTACGCGGATCGCAAGCCGGGGCGCTCTACCTGGGCTGCGGGCCGCACATCAGCGTCTCCATCGTTCCCCACCTGTTGCGCGCTTTTGTATCCCAGCAGCCCAATGCGGAGCTGCGGCTGATCACGGGCAACGACCACATGCTTTTCGAAGATCTCGCCGCCGGGAAGGTGGATGTCATCCTGATGAACCTGCCGGTTGACCGCGGCGATCTGGTGCAGGACCCCCTCTGGCGCTACGAGCTGGTTTTTGTGGTGCCACCCAACGACCCTGCCGCGCGCCGGGGGACGGCTACAGCCGGTGAACTGGCCCACCGGCCCTTCATTCTCTACCAGCGTGCGCACGTGATCGAGAAGGCAATTCGCGAATTCTGCGCCACCGCCGGCTTTGAGCCCAAGGTCATCATGCAGAACGATCAGGCGGATTCGATCAAAGAACTGATCAAACTCGGACTCGGTATTTCGCTGCTTCCTTTATGGTCGGTCTCGGACGATGTCCGCCGGGGCGCGCTCCACATCGTTCGCCTGGAGGGCCGGCAGCTCTTCAGCATGACCGGCCTGATCTACCGCAAAGCCTCCCGCCTTCCGCTTGCGGCACGCGCTCTTGTCGATGTCGCGCACCAGTGGCTCAACTGGCTGCCGCGCGCCGAAGACGTACTGCCGATCGAAGCTTAAGACTACAATTGAGTTTCAAGTGACCCGTAAGAAGCCCAACGCGGTTCGGGCCAAGCGCCATCCTACGTTGGTGGATATCGCCGGAATTGCCGGCGTGGCGCCCATGACGGTCTCGCGCGTCATCAACCAGAGCGGCTACGTCAGCGAGGAAGTCCGCAAACGCGTGCAGGGCGCCATCGAAAAACTCGAATACCATCCCAACGCGCTGGCGCGCAGCCTGAAGAGCCGGCGGACGCACGTGGTGGGAATTCTTATTTCGGATATTGCCAACCCGTTCTCGGCGGTACTGGCCGGCAGCATGGAGGAAGTGCTGCTGGCGCAAGGCTACTCGGCCTTCGTCTCCACCACCGGCCAAAGCTCGGCGCGTGAGCGGGCTTCGCTCGGCGCCTTCTTCGACCATCGCGTGGAGGGCGTGGTGGTGGCCACGGTCGAGACCATGGCCGGCAACGAAGCTCTCGAGCGGTTCGCGGGTCGCGGCATGCCGATCGTGGTGGTCGGGCGCGAGCTGAATCATCCGGCGGTGGATTGCGTCACCGCGAACTACTTCAAGGGCGGCAGCGACGTAGCGGGCCACCTGGCTTCGCTCGGTCACCGCCGCATCGGGTTCATCGGTGCTTCGGCTGACAATGCCGACCGCCTGCGCCGTTTTCAGGGCTTCGTCGAGGGACTGCGCGGCCACGGTATTGAAATGCCGGACGAACTGATCGCCGGCCCGGGTGACGATTTCGGCCCCGGCTTCTCCACCCAGGGCGATGGATATGCCGGCATGAAAAAGCTGCTGGCGCTTCCCCGTCCCCCATCCGCCGTCTTCGCGCGCAATGATTTCACCGCCATGGGCGCCCTCTGCGCCGCCCGCGACCACGGCCTGCGCGTGCCCAACGACGTCGCCATTATCGGTTTCGACAACGTGCCGCTGGCCGTCTTCACCTCGCCTTCGCTCACCACTATCGAGCAGCCCGCCGTCGAGATGGGCCGCCAGGCCGCGTTGTTTCTGCTCGATCGCACCGAAGCCCAACTGGAGCGCCCGCGCCGCGAAGCCTGCTTCGATTGCCGCCTCATCGTCCGCGAGTCCACGGTGCGCGCCGGCCAGGTCTTCGAGAGGCACGCTTGATCCAGCCCGTGCGCGGGCTTCGCTGGTGGATTGCCGGCCTCATCTTTCTCGCGACCCTGATCAACTTCGTCAACCGGCTCACGATCTCGGTGCTGGCGCCGACGATTACCGCCGATCTCCATCTGAGCAACAGCGAGTTCGCGTCCCTCACCACGGTTTTCCTGATCGCCTACTCGCTGAGCCAGGGCCTGTCCGGCAAGCTCTACGACCGGATCGGCGCGCGGCGCGGCTTCGTGGTCTCGATCGTCGTGTGGTCGATCGCGTCGATGGCGCACGCCTTCGCGCGCGGACTCGTGAGCCTCAACTGTTTACGCTTCCTGCTGGGTCTGGGCGAGGCCGGCAACTGGCCGGGAGCCGCCAAGGTGATCGCGGAATGGTTTCCTGTGCACCAGCGCGCGCTGGGAATGGCGATCTTCAACAGCGGCACTTCCATCGGCTCGGTGGTGGCTCCGCCGCTGATCATCGCAATCCAATCCTTCTTCGGCTGGCAGGCGACTTTTCTGGTGGTGGGCGCGCTCGGCTTCGGTTGGCTGGCGCTGTGGCTCCGCTATTACGATTCGCCCGAGCGCCACCCGCGCATCAGCGCCGAAGAGCTGGCAGAGATTCGCGCCGATCGCCCGGCCAAGATCGCCAAGCCGATCGCGTGGCGTGAACTGATGCGCCACCGCCAGACCTGGGCCATCGTGCTCGCACGTTTTTTCGCCGACCCCGTCTGGTGGCTGTATATCACCTGGCTGCCTCTCTACCTTTATAGGGCGCGCGGATTCAGCTTGAAACAGATCGCGATGTTCGCGTGGCTGCCGTTCGCCGCCGCCGATGCCGGGTCGCTGATGGGCGGCTGGATGTCGGGCTGGCTTATCAGCCGCGGCTGGAGCGTCAACCGCGCGCGCAAAACCGTCATCGCCGGCGGCACGCTCTGCATGTGCGCCGGGATCTTCGCCGGGACTGCGGAAACCGCCACATCCGCGCTCATCCTGATCGCCCTCGTGCTCTTCGGATTCCAGAGCTGGATCAACAACGTGCAGACTTTGCCCAGCGATTATTTCCCCGAGCAGGCGGTCGGCTCCGTCACCGGAATGAGCGGCCTCGCCGCGGGCGTGGGCGCGATGATTCTCATCCAGACCACGGGCTTCGTGACCGATCGGGGTTCCTACACTCCGATCCTGGTGACCGCCGGCCTGCTGCCCCTGGCGGCGACGGCCGTTCTATTTATTCTCGGCGGCCCCATCCGCCGGTTACAATAGCGGGACAGACATGAAGAACTATCTGGACATGAGTGGGAAGGTGGCGTTGGTGACCGGCGCTTCCTCCGGTATCGGCGCGGCCACTGCCAAGGTCTTTGCGGACCTGGGCGCCAAGGTGGCCATCGGGTACTTCGGCAACGAGAAGGGCGCGATGGAAGTTCGCGACAGCATCGGGGCGGGCGCGATCGCCATCAAGGCCGACGTGCGCCGCGCCGCCGACATCCGCGGGATGATCGAGCGCACTACCGCCGAATTGGGGCCCATCGATATCCTGGTGAATAATGCCGGCTCGCTGGTGAAGCGCTACCTGCTGCGCGACCTCACCGAGGAGGGCTGGAACCACATCATGGATCTCAACCTGAAGAGCGCCGCGCTGGTCACGCAGGCTGTGGCGCCGCAGATGATCGAGCGCCGCAGCGGCACGGTGGTGAACATCGTTTCGATTGCCGGCCGCAATGGCGGCGGCCCCGGCGCCGGCCCTTATGCCGCGGCGAAGGCTGGGCTGATCGCTCTTACGAAGAGTATGGCGAAGGAACTGGCGCCTCACGGAATCCGCGTCAACGCCGTGTCTCCCGGGGTCATCGACACGCCGTTCCACGAGGTCTTCTCGACGCCCGAGATGATCGCGAACTTCGTGAAGCAGATTCCGATGGGCCGGGTGGGGACGCCGATGGAATGCGCCACCGCGATCGCGTTTCTGGCGTCGGGGGCGGCGGGATATATCGTGGGTGAGACGCTGGAAGTTAATGGCGGACAGTTGATGTTGTAGGAGGAGAGACGGGCCTCCGGGTGAGTCGCCGCGTCGTCGATCGGCAGGATCGCTTTGCGCTATCGTGGAAATATGACTGGCCTGCTTGAGGAAGCACTTAGGCGCGTTGAATCCCTGTCGCAAGAGGAGCAGGACGCAATCGCATCTCAGATCCTGGAAGCTCTGGACGATGAAGAAGCATGGGCGCGTACATTCCGCGAAAAGCAGGCGTCGTTGCGATCCTTAGCCCACGAGGCCTTGGAGGAGCACCGGCGAGGTGAGACGCGCCCGCTCGACGAACTGTTGGGATGAAGTCGTTCACAACGCGAAAGTTTCGCGAGATGTACGCCGATCTTCCGGATCAAGCTCGATTGCAGGCGCGGCGAGCTTACGAGTTGTTCAAGCGAGATCCTTCACACCCCGGTCTCAACTTCAAGAAGGTGGATGAGAAGAACAACATTTACTCTGCCCGAATAGGCCTCGGCTACCGCGCTCTTGGCCAGATCGACGGCTCTGAGATCGTCTGGTTCTGGATCGGTCCCCATGGGGACTACGACAAGCGCGTGTGATACTTAGACCCGAGGCCTAGCGGGCGTTGGCACCATCGGCGGCGAGCCACACGATAAGGAGGACAGAAGATGTTCCGACATCCGCTCGCGGCGTTTGCACTGGTGATGTTGTAAACGTCTGAGCAAACCATCTGTTCGCGCGCGGGAGTTGGTGCTGCACTGTAAGGGTGGACGAACAACAAGCGCAGGTGGTAGGGGTGGGGCGGCGGCGGAGTCGGACGGAAGCCGAGCAGTTAGTTGCCGCATACG
>JBGPHT010000147.1:0-18924 GCA_041484525.1 Bryobacteraceae bacterium
TCGGTATCGGGAGCCAATACCATCCTGCAACCGCTTTCACGCCAAGAAAAAATCCAAATCGAAAAATCTCAAAACAGTAATTAATTTCTATGGAATCTGTGCCTTGGCGGGAATTGAAAACTCATGTCCCGGACAGCAGTGTCTCATTGATTAGGACGCCCCTGGTTTGTGGATAGGTTGCTGAATTCGCGTAGGTCGCCCGGAGCCCCCCGAATTCTTTCACCGCTCTGCTGGCCTAAGTGACGCGCTGATCTTAACGCGGTATTCGGCGGCTTTGGCCATCACCTGCGCGGCGTTCAACGTGAGGATCTTCGCGTCGCGTACGATCGGTTTACCGTTGACCATCACGTCGCGCACGTCGGAGGCCTTGAGCGCGTAGACCATTTGCGAAATGGGGTCGTAGAGCGGCACTGCGTTGGGCCGGTCCAGGCGCACCAGGATGAGGTCGGCGCGCTTGCCGGTTTCGAGCGAACCGATCTCCGTCTCCATCCCCAGCGCGCGGGCGCCGCGGATGGTCGCCATTTCGAGGGCGGCGGAGGCGGGCAGGGCTTGCGGGTCGAGCGCGATCACCTTCTGCAGTTTGGCGGCGAGATCCATTTCTTCGAACATGTCGAAATCGTTATTGCTGCCGGCGGGGCCGTCGGGGCCAAGTCCGACGGCGAGGCCGAGGGCTAGCATGCGGGTGACGGGCGCCGCGCCGCTCGCGAGTTTCATGTTGCTCGACGGGCAGTGCGCTACGCCGACGCCGCGCTGTTTCAGGATCGCCATATCGGCTTCGTCCACCCACACGGCGTGCGCGGCCACGGAGCGGCCGTTCCACACGCCGAGCGTGTCCAGGATCTTGGTTGGCGTCATGTGGCGCTGCGCCAGCGCGTCATCATTCTCCTTCTTGGTTTCGGAGAGGTGAATAATCAGCGGGGCATTGTACTTGTTCGCCAGGGCGCGCGCGGACTTGAGGGTCTCATCGGAGTTGGTGTAGAGCGCGTGCGGCGCCACGGCGGGCACGATCAGCGGGTCGTCGTGGAAGCGTTTCAGGAAATTCTCGGTGAACTTGAGGGCGTCGGCGGGCGTCTTGTTGTCGGCCACGGGGAAGCCGATGATGGTCTCGCCGAGCACGCCGCGCATGCCGGCTTCTTTGGCGGCTTCGGCGACGACGTCCTCGAAATAGTACATATCGGTGAACGTGGTGGTGCCGCCGAGCAGCATTTCGAGGCAGCCGAGGCGCGTTCCCCAGCGGACGAACTCCGCCGAGACGTTTTTGGCTTCGGCGGGGAAGATGAATTTTTCGAGCCAGTCCTGCAGGCGCAGGTCGTCGGCGATGCCGCGGAAGAGCGACATGGCGGCGTGGGTGTGGGTGTTGATGAGGCCGGGCGCGAGGATGGCGCCGGGGCGGTCGAGGCGCTGCTTCGCCTGAAAGCGGGCGTCGATCTCGGCCTTCGTGCCGACCCCCACGATGCGCTCAGCAAGAACGGCTACGGCGCCATTTTCGATGACACGGTGCTGCGGGTCCTCGGTGATGACGTAGCGGGCGCTCCAGATCCAATCGGCGGGATCGGCGGCGGCGAGCGAAAAGGCGAAAAGGAAAAAACTAGAGATACGAAACATCGAATGGCTTCGGGAAGAGATCTTTCAATCGGTAGGTTTCGGTCTTGCCGCGCGGGTTCACGAGGATGATTTCCACGTCGCCGCAGAATTCCCACAGGATCTGGCGGCACGCGCCGCAGGGAGGCGTGAGGTTGTCGGTATCCGCGGCGACGGCCACGCGGCGGAATTGGCGCACGCCTTCGGAGATGGCTTTGAAGACGGCGACTCGCTCGGCACAGACGGTGAGACCGTAGGTCGCGTTCTCCACGTTGCAGCCGGTGTGGACTCGGCCCTTGGAATCTTCGAGGGCGGCGCCGACCTTGAATTTGGAATAGGGCGCGCAGGCGAATTCGCGGGCGGCAAGGGCGGCGGTGAGGAGAGGGTCGGTCATGCTAGCTTCTGCTCCTTGACGGAGCAGTGAAAGAATACGGGGACGCCCCTACTTTGCGCGACGGTTGGGGCAGTCGCGTAGGTCGCCCGGAGCATCCCCGGATTCTTTCGGGGAACGCCGGATCCTTGTGGGCTAGCCGGATTCTTTCGGGGAACGCCGAATTCTTTCGGGGAACGCCGGATTCTTTCGTGGAACGCCGGATCCTTGTGGGCTAGCCGGATTCTTGCGGGGAACGCCGAATTCTTTCGGGGACGCCGGATTCTTTCGGGGATCGCCGAATTCTTTCGGGCTAGCCGGATTCTTTCGGGGACCGCCGGATCCTTTCGGGCTAGCCGGATTCTTTCGGGGACCGCCGAATTCTTTCGGGGACGCCGGATTCTTTCGGGGACCGCCGGATCCTTTCGGGCTAGCCGGATTCTTTCGGGGACCGCCGAATTCTTTCGGGATCGCCGGATTCTTTCAGGAACACCGGATTCTTTCAGGGATCGCCGAATTCTTTCAGCGTTCATACGGCCAGCCTCGGCAACAACGCCTTCAAGAATCGGACCAGCGTGTCGCGCACCATGGCGCCGGCTTCGAGCACTTCCTCGTGATTGATTTTCTGCGGCAGAATGCCCGCGGCCATGTTGGTGACGCAGGAGATGCCCAGCACCTTCATGCCCATGTGATTGGCCACGATCGCCTCGGCCACGGTCGACATTCCTACCACGTCGGCGCCGATGGTTCGCAGGTAGCGAATCTCGGCGGGCGTTTCATAGGACGGTCCCAGCATAGCGGCGTACACGCCCTCGCGCATCGGGATCTGCAACTCCGCGGCCACCTGCCTGGCAGTCTTGCGGTAGGCGCACGAGTAGGCCTCCGACATGTCGGGGAAGCGGGGGCCGAGTGCATCGTCGTTGGGGCCGGCCAGTGGGTTCGATCCTTGCAGGTTAATATGATCGGAAATCAGCACCAGGCCGCCGCGCTCGAGCTCGAGGTTGATGCCGCCGGCGGCGTTGGTGAACACCATGGAGCGCACGCCGAGCAAGCCGAGAACACGCACGCCGTACGTCACCTCTGCGGGCGTGTAGCCTTCATAGAGGTGGGCGCGGCCGGCCATGACCGCGACGTTCAGGCCGCCGAGTTGGCCGACGATCAGCTTGCCCGCGTGGCCTACCGCGGTCGAGCACGGCCAGCCTGGAATCTCGCGGTACGGGAGTTCGACCGGATGGCTGAGCTCGTCCGCAAATGCGCCCAGGCCACTGCCCAGCACGACGCCGACGGTAGGCCGCGCCGATGTGCGGCTTTCGACATACCGTTTTGCTTCTTGAATCACAACAGCATTCCCGCGATGCAGGCCGACATGAAGTTGGCCATCGACCCGGCGGCCACGGCGCGCAGGCCGAGACGCGCGAGGTCCGATTTGCGGGTCGGCGCCAATGCTCCGATGCCGCCGATCTGGATAGCGATGGAGCTGAGATTCGCGAATCCGCACAACGCGTACGTGGCGATGACGAAGGAGCGCGGGTCGAGTGTGTCCTTCATCGGCCCGAGCTTGAGGAACGCCACGAATTCGTTGAGCACCAGGCGCGTGCCCAGCAGGTTGCCGATGGTATTGGCGTCCTTCCACGGCACGCCCATGACCCAGGCGAGCGGCGCGAACAGAATGCCGAAGATTTTTTCGAGCGAATCGGGCAGCCAGCCCATGCCGCGCATTCCGTGCAGTCCGCCCAGAATGCCGTTGCACATGGCGATCAGCGCCAGGAACGCGATCAGCATGCCGGCGATATTCAGCGCCAGGTGGAGGCCATCGCCCGCGCCTTGCGCCGCGGCATCGATCACGTTGACGGCGGTTTTTTCCACCTTGATGCTGACCTTGCCCGCGGTGGCCGGGTGGTCCACCTCGGGCACGAAAATCTTGGCGAGCATGATGGTGGCGGGCGCCGTCATGATCACGGCGGTGAGCAGGTGCGTGATGGAGACGTGGGCAATTTTCACATAGGCCGCCATCACCGATCCGGAGACGTGCGCCATCCCGCTGGTCATGATGGTGAACAGCTCGGATTCGGTGAGCCCTGCTAGGAACGGGCGAATGGTCAGGGGCGCTTCCGTCTGCCCCATGAAGATGCTGGCGGCGACGTTGAGCGACTCGGCGCCGCTCACCCCCATCACCTTTTGCATCCCGATGGCCATGCCGCGCACGATCCACTGCATCACGCCCAGGTAATACAGGATGGCGAAGAAGGAGGCGATGAAGATGACGATGGGCAGCACTTGAAAGGCGAAGATGACGCCGAACGGACCGCCGCTCTTTCCCAACTGCTCGCCGAAGACGAAGGACGCGCCGGCCTCGCTGTAGCCGAGCATCGCGTTGACGCCGTCGCCGATCCCCTTGAAGATTTTCCCGAAATCCGTCTTCAGCACTAGCACCGCAAAGGCCCACTGCAGCCCCATCCCCCAGACCAGGATGCGCAGCTTGATAGCGCGCTTGTGAGTCGAGCACAGCCACGCGATTGCCAGAATCACGGCCAGGCCGAGGAGTCCGGTGAAGCGGCCCATTACCCCACTACTTCCAGGATGAGCTCGCGCTCGTCCGGCTTCGAGCCGGAGATGCGGAAGGCGTCTTCCACCATGTCGGCGGCTTCTTCCACGCGATCTTCCTTGGTGTAATAGAGGCGGCAGAGGACGGAGCCGGCGTCGACCTTCTCGCCGACCTTGACTTCGAGAATGATGCCGACCGCGGGGTCGATGGAGTCTTCTTTCTTGTCGCGGCCGGCGCCGATCATGTTGGACGCGACGCCGATATCCTGGGCATCGATCTGGCTGACGTAGCCGCCGCGCGGCGACGTGATCTCGCGCATGCCGGTGGCGTTCGGCAGCAGCTCGAACTTATCCAGCGCCTGCGGATTGCCGCCCTGCGCCGCGACAACCTGTTTGAATTTCTTATAAGCGGAGCCGTCCACCAGGTGCTTTTCGGCCATGCGCCGGGCGTCATCGAGCGAGCCGGCCTTCTTGCCGAGGTGGATCATGCGGGCGGCGAGCTCGATGCACAGCTTGGTGAGATCGGCGGGCCCGGCGTTCTGCAGCGTCTGCGACGCTTCCATGATCTCGAGCGCGTTACCGATGGCGTAGCCGAGCGGCTGGTTCATGTCGGTGATCAGCGCCTGAACCTTCTTATCCATGCGGCGGCCGATGCCGACCATGGTCTGGGCCAGACGGCGCGCGTCCACCTGCTTCTTCATGAAGGCGCCGTTGCCGACTTTCACGTCGAGCACCAGCGCGTCGACGCCCTCGGCCAGCTTCTTCGACATGATGGAGGAGGCGATGAGGGGCAGCGATTCGACGGTGCCGGTGACGTCGCGCAACGCGTACAGCTTGCGGTCGGCGGGGGCGAGCTGCTCGGTCTGGCCGATGAAGCATAGGCCCACTTCGGAGAGCTGCTTCGTGAATTCCTCGGCCGTCAGGTTGGTGCGGAATCCGGGGATGGACTCCAGCTTGTCGAGCGTACCGCCGGTGTGGCCGAGCGCGCGGCCCGACATCATCGGGACCACCACGCCCGCCGCAGCCGCGAGCGGAGCCACGATGAAGCTGGTCTTGTCGCCCACGCCGCCGGTGGAATGCTTGTCCACCTTGACGCCGGGGATGGACGAAAGGTCCACCGTATCGCCCGACCGCAGCATACATTCGGTGAGGCGGCTGACCTCGCGATCGGACATGCCCGAGAAGAATGTCGCCATGAGAAAGGCCGACATTTGGTAATCGGGAATGTCGCCGCTGGTGTAGCCCTCCACCAGGAACTCGATCTCTTCGGGGGCGAGTTCTTCCCCGTCGCGTTTCCGCTGAATCAAGTCAACTGTACGCATTATGAGACACTTAGCCTACCATTCTAACGGGCTGAAAGTAAAGGATACGTGTACCTAAATGTCCACCGCCCCCGGGTGGCAGCGCGCTACGATAGAACCGATGACCCCCAACCAGCCCGGCGCAGCGCCCAAGTTGCCCATCCCCGGTGTGAAGAATCTGATCGCGGTCGGTTCCGGGAAAGGCGGCGTCGGCAAGACCACGGTCGCCGTGAATCTCGCGGTCGGCCTCGGCTCGCTCGGCTATAAGACCGGTCTCATGGATGCCGACGTCTACGGCCCCAATGTGCCGCTGATGATGGGGATCAATCGCACGCCGATGGCATACGGCGAGCGCATTCAGCCGCTGGAGCAATTCGGCGTCAAGCTGATGTCGATGGGTTTTCTGAATCCCGGCGACAAGCCGCTGGTGTGGCGCGGTCCGATGCTGCACAGCGTGATCCAGCAATTCCTGCGCGGCGTGGATTGGGGAGATTTGGACTATCTCGTGATCGACCTGCCGCCGGGGACGGGGGACGTGCAGCTTTCGCTGATCCAGACGGCGCCGATCTCGGGAGCCATCGTGGTGACCACTCCGTCCGATGTCTCGCTCGAAGATGCGCGCAAGGCGATCCACATGTTCCACCAGGTGAAGGTGCCGATCCTGGGGATCGTGGAGAACATGAGCTACCTGATGTGCCCGCACTGCAACGAGCGCATCGATGTATTCAGCCATGGGGGCGGGCGCCGGACGGCCGAGGAGATGCACGTGCACTTCCTGGCGGAGTTGCCGCTCGACCCGCAGGTGCGGATCGGCGGAGACACCGGCAAGCCTATTGTGCTGCGCGAGGGCGAGGGCAAGCCGTTCCTCGAACTGGCACGGAATGCGGTGGCGCGCAGCGAGGAAGAGGGAAAAAAGAGCGGGCCGAGTATGGAGATTACCGACTAGCCTCGAAAGGGCATATTCACCGCCGAGACGCCGAGAAGACAAACGTCATGTCTGAATTTCTTGTGTTCTCTGCGGTCTCGGCGTCTCGGCGGTGAATATGCTTTTTCAGTGGTGCTACAATGTAGTATATGAGGAAAGCATCGATCCGGGATCTCCACATTCGCACTTCGGAGTTGGTCCGCGATGCCGGCAATGGCGAGACGATCGTCATCGAGCGCCGCGGCGAGCCCGTGGCGGAGTTGCGTCCTCTGACTAAGCGGCCCAAGAAGGTGAAGCTGCCGGACATGAGCCGCTTCTGGAATGAATTTCCGCAAGTGCCCGGCGACAGCGGCAAGTTTCTTGAGGAAGACCGCTGATCGATGTACCTTGACTCGGCTTATCTGGCCAAGTTTTACGTGAACGAGCGGGACTCAGCAGCGGTCCGGGAACTGATACGGCTGGCTGATTCGCGGGTATCTTCCGTGTGGGCGCTCGCCGAGTTGCCCTGCGTTTTTCATCGTCACGTGCGAGAGGGTATGCTCAGCGCCACTCAAGCACAGGAGATCTTGCGAAGCTTTCTGGAGCATGTCGACCAGGGCCGCTGGACCCTGGTTCCCGTGACCGAACGGCTCCTGCGGCGGGTCAGTCTGCTGGTGAGCGCGCTTCCTCCTGGTATCTTCCTGCGCGCTGGCGATGCTGTCCACTTGACCACGGCTTTTGACGAGGGGGAGCCGGAGATCTGGACCAACGACCGGCACCTGCTGGCCGCTGCGCCGCATTTCGGGCTGGCCGGGCGCAGCGTCTAGGATTGGCGCGGAAAGCAGTTCACCGCCGAGAACGCCGAGAAGACAAACGTCATGTCTGATTTCTTGTGTTCTCGGCGCCTCGGCGGTGAGTACAGTTTTCGGGGCGCTTAGTCGCCGGCGCTTGCGGGAACTTCCTTCAGCGTCCGCCGGCCCCGGCTCTTCCAGGACTGCACCTTCTGTTGCAGTGCCGACATATATATGTAGAACACCGGCGTCAGGTACAAGGTGACGAGCTGCGAGAAGAGCAGTCCGCCGACTACCACCAGGCCGAGGGGCTGCCGGGCTTCGCCGCCGGCGCCATAGCCGAGCGCGATCGGGACGGCGCCGAGCAGCGCCGCCATGGTGGTCATCATGATCGGGCGGAAGCGGATCAGGCAGCCTTCGTAGATGGCCTTCTCGGGGGACAGGCTGTGCTGGCGCTCGGCTTCGAGCGCGAAATCGATCTGCATGATCGCGTTCTTCTCCACGATGCCGATCAGCATGATCAAGCCCACGAACGCGTAGATATTCAGGTCGATGTGGAAGATGTAGAGCGTCATCAGCGCGCCGAAGCCGGCGGAGGGGAGGCCGGAGAGAATAGTGATGGGGTGGATGTAGCTCTCGTAGAGAATTCCGAGCACGATGTAGACCACCGCGATGGCGATGATCAGCAGCACCCAGAGGTTGCCGAGCGAGCTCTGGAAGGCTCGGGCGGCGCCCTGGAATTGCGTGCTGATGGTCTCGGGCAGTTCGCGCAAGGCGACGTTCTGGATATTCGAGACCACGTCGCCGAGAGATGCGCCGGGCTGCAGATTGAAAGAGACCGTCGCCGCCGGAAGCTGCCCGTAGTGGTTGATGGTCTGCGGGCCGGTGTCGGAAACAATCTTGGCCAGCGTATCCAGCGGAATCAGGCGGCCGTTGTTGTTCTTGAAATAGAGCAGCGAAAGCGCGCGCGGATCGGCCTGGTATTTCGGCTCCAGTTCGAGCAGCACCTTGTACTCGTTGACGGAGCCGTAGATGGTCGACACCCAGCGCGGGCCGTAGGCGTCGTAGAGCGCGTTCTCGATCTGGTTGACGTTGATCTGCATGGCCGCGGCTTTGTCGCGGTCGATGGTCACGTTGACCTGCGGGGTGTTCACGGCCACATCGCTGGTGACGTCTTCCACGCCGGGCAATTCCGCCACGGCTTTCTCAAGCTTCCCGGCCGCGGCATACAACTCGGCCTTATCCGGGCTCTGCATCGAGAACTGGTAGAGGCTCTTGGTGACCTTGCCGCCGATCCGGATGGTGGGCGGATTTTGCAGATAGATCCGCATGCCGGCGAACGACGCCAGTTTGGGACGCAGTTCGCGGATGAGCTGGTCCACGCTTTTCTCGCGCTGGCTGCGCGGCTTGAGGTGCACTACGAGCTCGCCATAATTCGGGCCGCCGAGGGTGGATGATGTGGCGCCGCCGACGCTCGCCATGAGCGATTCCACGTTGGGGTCGGCGGCTACGAGATCGGCGATCTGCTTCTCGTATTCCACCATCTGGTAGTACGAAGTGCCCTGCGCCGCCTCCGTATAGACCTGCAATTGGTCCGTATCCTGGTCGGGGATGAAACCCTTGGGAATGGTCACGAACAGGTAGAGGGTGCCTGCCAGGACGAGCATGGAAACGCCCATGGTAGCCACGCGAAACCGCAGCGCCCACTTCAGCGTGATGTCGTAGACGTTCAGCATCCCCTGGAAAAACCGCTCGGTTACGTTATAGAACCACCCGTGTTTGGCCTCGTGCGCGGCGCGCAGAAAACGGCTGCACAGCATGGGGGTCAGGGTAACGGAGACCACGCCCGAAATCAGGATGGCCACGCAGATGGTGACCGCGAACTCCTTGAAGAGCCGCCCCAGTACGCCCCCCAGGAACAGCACGGGGATGAACACGGCGGCCAGCGAGAGCGTCATGGAGACGATGGTGAATCCGATTTCGCCCGACCCCTTGAGCGATGCGATCAGCGGCTGCTCGCCCATCTCGATGTGGCGGACGATATTCTCCAGCATCACGATGGCGTCATCCACCACGAAGCCGATGGAGAGAATCAACGCCATCATCGAGAGGTTGTCCAGGCTGTAGTTCAGCAGGTACATCACGGCGAAAGTGCCGATGATGGAAAAGGGCAGCGCCAGGCTGGGAATGATGGTGGCCGAAACGTTGCGCAGGAACAGGAAGATCACCATCACCACCAGGCCCAGCGTCAGCAGCATGGTGAACTCGACGTCTTTGTACGATTCGCGGATGGTATCGGAGCGGTCGTACAGGATCTCCATGTTGACCGACGGAGGCAGCTCGGTGTGGAACACCGGCAGCAGGTTCTTCACGCCGTCGGTGACTTCCATGGTGTTGGTGCCGGGCTGCCGCTGGATGGCGAGGACGATCGACCGGTCGCTCTTGCCGTGCGAGTAGAACCACGACGCGGTCTTGTCGTCTTCCACACTGTCGATCACCTGGCCGAGCTCTTCGAGGCGCACCGGCGATCCCTGCCGGTAGGCGACGACGACGGGCCGGTATTGCGATGCGCTCATCAACTGCCCGCTGGCCTGCAGGGTGAAGGCGCGCTGCGGCCCGATGATGGAGCCGGTGGGGAGATTGACGTTCCAGTTCTTGAGCGCGTTTTCGATTTCGTTGATGCCGATCTGCCGCGCCGCCAGGGCATGCGGATCCATTTGCACGTGCACGGCGTACTTCTGCGCGCCCATCACCTGCACCTGGGCTACGCCCGAGATCATGGAGATGCGCTGCGCGATGCGCGTTTCGGCGTACTCGTCGAGGGTCCAGAGCGGCAGGGTCGGGGAAGTGAGGGCGAGGTAGAGAATCGGCTGGTCGGCCGGATTGACCTTGGTGAAAGTGGGCGGAGTCGGCATGCCTTGCGGCAGCATGCGGGACGACTGCGTGATGGCGGCCTGCACGTCCACGGCGGCGCCATCCAGCTTGCGGGCGAGGTCGAACTCGAGCGTGATCTGGGTGTTGCCGAGCGAATTCGATGAGGTCATCGAGCTCAGGCCGGCGATCATGGAAAACTGGTTTTCGAGCGGCGTCGCGACGGCCGCGGCCATCGTCTCCGGACTCGCGCCCGGCAGGCTGGCCGTCACCAGCAGCGTCGGGAGATCGACGTTGGGGAGATCGCTCACCGGCAGCTCGCGGTACGCCACCGTACCGAAGAGTGCGATGGCGGCCATCAGGAGGCTGGTCGCGATCGGCCTCTCGATAAACGTCTGGGAGATGTTCATCCGTCAGTCTCCCGCCTGCATCGCGGGAGCCAGTTCCTTGCGCGGCCTGCGCAGCGCTCTCCACCGCTCGACGATTGCCGCCATATACGTGTACACCACCGGGGTCAGATAGAGGGTCATCAACTGCGAAAACGCCAGCCCGCCGACGACGGCCAGGCCGAGCGGTTTCCGCGCTTCGCCACCGGCGCCGTATCCGAGCGCGATCGGCAGCCCGCCCAGCAGCGCCGACATGGTCGTCATCATGATGGGGCGGAAGCGGATGAGGCAGCCTTCGTAGATCGCCTCGCGCGGCGATTTGCCTTCCTTGCGCTCGGCCTCGAGGGCGAAATCGATCTGCATGATGGCGTTCTTCTTCACGATACCGATCAGCATGATCAGCCCCACGAAGGCGTAGATGCTAAGCTCGACTCTGAAGATGAGCAGCGTGAGCAGCGCGCCGAAACCGGCCGACGGCAGGCCGGACAGGATGGTCAGCGGATGGACGTAGCTTTCATACAGCACGCCGAGCACGATGTAGACCACCAGGATCGCGATGGTCAGCAGGATTCCCATGTTCCGCATGGAATCCTGAAAGACTTTGGCGGTGCCTTGGAAAGTTCCGGTGATCGTCCCCGGGAGGTTGGCTCGAGCCGCTTCCTCGATGGCGTCGGTTGCCTGACCGAGCGATGTGCCGGGCCTCAGCGCGAACGAAATGGTGACGGAGGGAAGTTGCCCGGAATGCGGAATTCTCTGCGGCCCGGCGTCCGTCGTGAGCTTCGCTACGGCGCTCAGCGGCACCAGTTGCCCCGAATCGGATTTCAGGTAGATGGTGGAAAGTCCGTCCGCATGCTTCTGGTATTCGGGCAGCATCTCGAGCAGTACGCGGTACTGGTTGGTGGGCGCATAAATCGTCGAGGCCAGCCGGGGACCGAACGCGTCGTACAGCGTATTCGAGATGCCGATCCAGTTCAGGTTCAGGGCGGCGGCGCGGTCGCGGTCGACTGTAATATTGATGCGCGGAGTCTTGATCTGCAGATCGCTCGACACATCCTGGAGGCCGGGCAAACGGGCCAGGATGCGCTCGAGTTTGGGAGCCTCCGCGTAAAGTTGTTGTGTGTCGGGGCCGTAGAGCGTGAAATCGAAACCGCTCTTCTGCATGCGCCCGCCCACGTTGATGGCCGCCGGAATCGAAAGGAAAACCCGCAGGCCGGGAAAACCGGAAACCTTGGGACGCAGGCGGTTGACGATATCGGTGACTGTGGCGGTGCGTTGGCGCCGCGGCTTCAGGTTTACCATGAGGCGTCCGCTGGCGGCGCTGCCGCCGCCACCGCCGGGGCCGCCGCCGCCGGTGCTGGCGTAGAACGTCTCGATATCCGGATCCTCGATCATGATCTTGGACAGCATCTCCTGATACTTCACCATCTGGTAATACGAGGTGCCCTGAGCGGCTTCCGTTTGCACGCTAAAGTTGTCGTTGTCGGTATCCGGGATGAAGCCCTTGGGAACGATCACGTAGAGGTAACCCGTAGTCACCAGCACCACCAGGAACATCGCCAGCATCACGGGCCGGTGGTGCAGCACCCAGCGGAGTGTCACGGCATAGAGGTCCCGCGTGCTGTCGAAAATCTTCTCCAGCAAGCGGTAGAGGAAGCCATGCGATTCCTTCTTATGCTCCCGCAGGAAGCGGCTGCATAGCATCGGCGTCAGGGTGATAGAGACGATGCCCGAAATCAGAATGGCAGTGCAGATGGTAACCGCAAACTCACGGAACAACCGTCCCAGAATGCCCGCCATGAACAGGATCGGAATGAAGACCGCCGCCAGCGAAAGCGTCATGGAGACGATGGTGAACCCGATTTCCTTGGATCCGGCGAGGGCCGCCACCATCGGCTTTTCACCGTGCTCGATGTGCCGGACGATGTTCTCCAGCATAACGATGGCGTCGTCCACCACGAACCCGATAGATAGGATCAGCGCCAGCAGCGAGATGTTGTTCATGCTGAAATTCAGCATGTACATCACGGAAAACGTGCCGACGATCGAGAACGGCAGCGCCATGGCCGGAATCATGGTGGCGGAAAAGTTGCGCAGGAACATGAAGATCACCAGGATGACCAGCGCCAGCGTGGCCGCCATGGTGAACTGAATGTCCTGGAACGACTCGCGAATATTCCGCGACCGGTCGCCGCGAATCGTCAGGTGCACGGAGGGGGGAATCTGCGCCTGGAAACTCGGCAGCAGGCGCTTGACCTCGTCGGTGACTTCGATGGTATTGCTGCCCGGCTGGCGCATGACCGCCAGGCTCACGCCGCGAATGCCTTCTTTTCCGAAATCGCCGCCACCATAGATTTTGGAAAAGTTCTTGTCGTCTTCGAGGCTATCGAGAACGTTGGCCACTTCGCGCAACCGCACCGGAGCGCCGTTCTTATAGCTGACGATGAGCGGTTCGTAATCGATGGCCCGCATCAACTGGCCGTTAGCCGTGATGTTGTAAGAGGTGCGCGGGCCGAAGAGGGTGCCGGTCGGGATGTTGACGTTCCAGTTGCGCAGCGCCGCATCCACTTCGTTCAACCCGATTCCGCGAGTGGCCAGCTTGCTCGGGTCCACCTGCACGCGAACGGCGTACTTGGTGGAGCCGAAGACATTGACCTGCGCCACGCCCGACACCATGGAGATGCGTTGCGCCACCATGGTCTCGGCGTACTCATCCAGGTCCGAGAGCCGCATGGTCGGCGAGGTCAGGAAGATGCTGATGATCGGATAGTCGCCGGGATTCATTTTGCGGAACGAGGGTGGCGTGGGCATGCCCGGCGGCAGCAGCGGCATGGCTGCGGCAATCGCCGTTTCCACGTCCACGGTGGCGCCGTCGATTTCGCGGCTTAGATCGAACTGGAGCGTGATATTGGTGTTTCCCTGACCGCTGTTCGAGGTCATGGAGTCGAGCCCGGCGATGGTGGTGAACTGCCGTTCGAGCGGGGTCGCGACGGCAGAAGCCATGGTGTCCGGATTCGCGCCCGGCAGGCTGGCCGAAACATTGAGGGTGGGGTAATCGACCTGCGGAAGGTCGCTGACGGGCAGCGCCCGGTAGGCAATCACGCCGAACAGGCCAATGGCCGCCATCAAAAGGCTGGTGGCAATCGGCCGCTCGATGAAGGTCTCGGAAAAGTTCACGCGGGGCCCTTTATTAGGTCTTGGGGCGTCTGCCCCCGCCGCCGCCTTTGGCGTCGCGCACTACGACGCGGCTGCCGGGAGCGAGGCGCAACTGCCCTTCGGTGACCACGGTTTCGCCGGGCTCCAGGCCCGACTCCACCACCATGTCCTGATCCACGCGCGCGCCGGTGGTGACGGTGCGCGAATCCACAGTGCGGTCTTCCTTCACCACGTAGACGAACTGCCCGTTCTGTCCTGCCTGGATGGCTTCATTCGGCACCACTACGGCATTCTGCTGGGTGGTGAGCCGCAGCGTAACGCGCACGAACTGCCCCGGCCACAACTGGTGATCGGTGTTGGGAAATGTTCCCTTCAACCGGATGGTGCCGGTAGTCATGTCGACCGCGTTGTCGACGAACGTCAGCACGCCGGTCTCTTCCGCGGCGGCTTCATCCTGCGGGCGCGCGCGCACCGGCAACTTGGCCTGCGCCATGTAGCGCTTGATGGCGGGCAACTGCGATTCGGGCACGGCGAAGGTGACGTAGATCGGCTCCACCTGGTTGATCGTCATCAGGTCCATATTGTTGGCCGTCACCACGTTGCCCTGCTTGATCGCCAGGTTGCCGGTGCGGCCGTCGATGGGGGAACGGATTTCGGTGTAGCCGAGCATCACCTGCGCGTTTTCCATCATCGCCTTACTTGAGCCGATGGCGGCCCTGGCGCTCTCGATAGCGGCCTTGTCGGCCAGCACGGCGTTCGATACGGCGTCGGCGCTGGCGCGCAACTGTTCGGCCTGGTCGCGCGAAATGATGCCGCTCTTCGCGAGCTCGGCGTACCGGTTGGCCTGGTCCACCGCGTATTTCGCCTGCGCCTCGTCACGCCTCAGGTTGGCCTCCGCCTGTCCCAGGGCGGCGGCGTCGCGGGCGCTGTTGGCGAGTGCCTGATTCACCGCGGCCTCGAGGGGCCGCCGGTCGATTTCAAACAGCAGGTCGTCCTTCTTAACGTAGTCGCCTTCGTTGAAGCGGACCTTCAGCAACTGCCCGCCGGTCTGGGCCTTTACCGTGATGGTGGAATACGCCTCGACATTTCCAATCACCTGGATTTCGACGGGTACGTTCTTCTGGGACACTTTTGCCACGGTGACCGGAACGTCGCCGCCGCCCCCGCGTCCGCGACCGCCCTTGCCGCCTCCAGGAGCGCCGGGCGCGCCGGACGAACCGGCGGCACTCGCGCCGGAGTTCGAGCAGCCGCTCGACAACACCAGTAACGCTACTATAAATCCTAGTAGATAAAGGGCTTTCCGGACTCCCCCAACACCGGCTTCAGTGAACATAAGGCGTCAAAGAAAGGGCGATAAACATGATACTAAAGTTACGATCCCGCTGTCGAAATGGCCCTATTGAGCCACAGATTTTGGAACTTTCTAGAGTTTCGGTTTGGGGGGCGGCAGTTCGCGCGCCGTGACGCTGTCCGCGAAGCCCACGCGATTATGGCTGCCGTCGCAGAACGGCTTGTTGGCCGAGTGCCCGCAGCGGCAGAGCGAAATTACGGTGCGTCCGGCAAGTCCGAAGGCGGCCCCGGCCGGGTCGAGGATTTCGAAATCGCCCTCCATGCGGATGGGGCCGTTGTGGTTGACGGTGATCTTGGTCGACATCATACCGAGGGTAGCATGGGGGCGCTGGCTGCTTGTTCACCGCCGAGACGCTGAGAACGCCGAGAGCACAAGAACTCGGTGCTTCCCCTTGTGCTTCGACAAGAGCATGGGTAGAATTTTGTTGTAGAAGTGCAAGGGGAGTAGGAGCGCTGCATGATGACTGACCTGCTATTTCGGCTCCGGGCCATCTTTCGACGGCACACGGTCGAGGAGGAACTCGATGACGAGCTGCGATTCCACCTCGATCGCGAGGTCGAAAAACTCATGCGTTCGGGCCTCGAGCGGCAGGAAGCGTTCAGGCGAGCACGGCTGGCTTTGGGCGGACTGGATCCCGTGAAGGAGGAATGCCGGCAGGCACGCGGCATCTCGGGGATCGAGACCGCCATACAGGATCTTCGCTATGCCATGCGTGGCATGCGCCGCAGCCCGGCCTTCACCATCGCGGCCGTGCTCACACTCGGATTTGGCACCGCGGCGATCTCCACCGTATTCACCCTCGGCAATACGCTGATCTTCCGCGAGCTTCCGGTGGATCGTCCGGATCGCGTGGTCGTCGTTCAGGCCACGCGGCGGCACGGGCGATTTGCCGGTTGGGTGGCCTATCCGGACTACGTTCATCTTCGCGACCAGACCAAAACGCTGCAAGGACTGGCTGCGCACTATTCCAATGCGCCTCTCTTCGTGGCCGCCCGCAATCAGTCGCAGGAAGTGAATGGGGCGGTTGTCTCGGCGAACTTCTTTCCATTACTCGGGCTGCGGCCGGCGTTGGGCCGTTTTTTCCGCCCGGATGAGGATCGCGTTCCGGATCGCGACCGCGTCGCGGTGCTCAGCTACGAACTTTGGCACAACTGGTTCGGCGCGTCGCCCGATGCGCTGGGCGCGACGTTGAAGATCAATGGAACCGCATTCTCGGTGATCGGTGTCGCTCCACAGGCGTTCCGCGGCGTAACCGTTCAACCTGCCCAGATCTATATCCCGACGATGATGGCGCGCTCGGGATACCGATGGTGCGAAGACGCGTTCGCGAGCGACTGCACGGTCTTCGACATGATCGGCCGGTTGCGGGACGGGTACACCGTCGAGCAGGCGCGCGCCGAGATGACGGCTCTGGCGCCGCCATCCTGGACCGCCGCCAAGGAAGGCGAGAATTCGGGCATCACGGTTTTTCAGGCCAAGGGGGTCATGCATCCCGACATCGTTCGTAGCAGTGAAGTTCGATTCATCACGCTGTTGGTCTGCGTGGCCGGCGTGCTCCTTTTGGTGTGCTGCGTGAATCTTGCCGGTTTGTCGATCGCCCGGAACAGCGCGCGCACTCGTGAATTCGCGATACGCGCTTCTCTCGGCGCCGGAAGTATGCGATTAGCGCGCCAGTTGATGACCGAGTCGCTTCTACTGGCGGTGAGCGGGGGAGGGATGGGAATGACCTTGTCCCTGGCGCTCACAGGCCAACTCAACTCGATGTTCTATTCGTTGGACGTAGAGGGCCACCCGCTGTATTACAACTTCACTCCCGAGCTGCGCGTCATCCTGGTGGTGGTTGCGATATCGATCGGGGCGGGCGTGCTGGTTGGCATCATCCCGGCGCTCCTGTCCGTTCGGACCGACACCGCCGGGAAACTCAAACGGCAACCCTCGGCGATTGCCGCGAACTCGCGGTTAGGACCGTGGCTGGTCGGCGCCCAGGCGGGAGTGGCTGTGGCGCTCGCGGTAGCGGCAGGTCTGCTCACCACCAGCGCGCACGGCCTGATCGCCGGAAACAACTTTGAGGCGTCACAGGTGGCGCTCATGCGGTTGCGTCCTCGCTTGCTTCAATACTCGCCCGAGAATGCCCAGCGATTCGTGCGGACCGCGATCGAGCGGCTGGAAGCAGTGCCCGGCGTCGAGTCGGCCAGCATGGTCGGCAACGGAGCGGTGCTGCTGGGCGGCGGGGCGCAGGTGTCCTTACCCGAATGGCCGGACTCTCAGGCGATCGAGTGCGGATTTATCGAGATCGGGCCCCGATACTTTGAAACCCTGCGGACTCCGGTACTGCGCGGCCGCGAATTCGACGGACGTGACGGGGTCCGAACGCTGCCGGTCGCGATCGTCAACGAGACCCTGGCACGCCGCTTCTGGCCTGCGGGCACGGCGATCGGCGGCACAGTTAGGGTGAATCGAAGGCCGCACCAGGTGGTCGGTATCGTGAAGGACGTTTCGCTCGAACTCCGCGGTATGCCTGCCAGACCCTATGTTTACACCCCGTTTTGGCAGAACCCGGTGCAATTGGACGCACGTCTTTGCGTACGCGTGAAGGGCGATCCGGCGGCAATGCTTCCAGCGCTCGTGCGCGAGGTGAATCGCGTGGACCCTGACGTTCCGATCGCCGAAACCATCACTCTGCCCTTGCAGATGGCTGGAAGTATCAGTTCACTTCGTATCACCGCCGGGTTTGTGTCCTACTCTGCGGTATTGGCGGTTCTGCTGAGCGCGATCGGTCTCTACGGTGCATTGGCTTTCTCCGTGTCCCGCCGCACGAAAGAAATCGGTATCCGGATGGCCGTCGGGGGCACATCCGCGGAGGTGCTTCTGATGGTGATGCGGGAGGGAATGACCGTCATCTTCATGGGAGTCGCGACCGGCGTGGGGCTGGCGATCGCCGCTACCCGTGTGATCCGGAATCTCCTCTACGGATCGGGCGCTGCCGATGCACAGGTGTACGCGGGGGCGGTACTGGTGATGATTTGCGTGGGCCTGCTTGCCTGTTGGGTTCCAGCGCGCCGCGCCGCGTCGGTTGAGCCTGTGATCGCTCTCAGAGAAGAGTGACGGCGAGCGGATCGTCCTCGGTAACGCCGATTCGTTCGCCAATCTTGCGGACTCTGCAGCAAGCGATCGCGCGTCCGATTACCCGCAACAGCCGACGTCTGGTGAGCAATCCGGGGAATCAACTTGTCCGAGTACCGACGGTTCGGTCAGACGAATGGGAACAAACCTTGCCGCGACGTTTGTGTCTCAGTTCGCTGGTGAGGCCCTCACGTACCGGCGCTTTTTCCCATTAGCCTCTCCGATAACGATTACACGAATTTACTTTAGCGCGAGCTTGGCAAGCTTCGAAGGTAGCCGGGCACCGAGTGAGGTACCCTCCTTACTAACGGCGACTCCAACAGCGGAGCCTGCGACCACATTTCCAGCGAACAAATTCCCTCCAATACGGGTGCCTGCAGCGCCTATTTGGACTTCTGGTAGTCCAAGACTTAGGGCCTGTCAGGAAATTACTAAAACAACTTGAGGTGCTTTTGTTTTATACTCTTGGTAGTGAACCACGAGGACATTCAGCAGCGCTTCCGCTCTTTGTCGGTCTTCTTGGACGAACGGATGCGGCGTTTAGTGGCA
>JBGPHT010000148.1:0-18892 GCA_041484525.1 Bryobacteraceae bacterium
GTGACAGGAAGGCTTACCACATTTGCGGAAACGAGCGACCAAGGAACCCGGGCGCATTTCGCCGATCCGGGCGAGTTGGGATTTCAACTGGTCGCGTTGAGCGAGCAGAGCGTTCCGGTCAGGAGAAGTAGATCGCCTGACAGCATTATATACTGTCGGAAGTCGAGCCCAACCTACGCCCCAATGCTCGTTAACGGGTTTCCATCATTCTGCGGTCGTGCACCCCCGATGCCGCCGGGCCTGGAGACCAGCGCCATCGATCTGGTATCTTCGGATTACGCCATCGATGCCGTAGCCCATCTGTTCGCCGCGCGATTCCGGCCGGGCGAGACCAATCACATCGTGGCTCAGGAGAGCGACCTGGTTCCCTTGCCCGAATTCCTGGACCTTACCGCGGAGTTATTTGGACGTTACGACCGGCGCTGGAAATTGCGTGCCGTGGCTACGCCGCCGATCGTACCGCTGCCTACATTCCGGCTGCTCGAGCGATCGGTGGAGAAAGCCGGCAGCCCGATACTGCCCCAGGTGGTCCGTGCCACGGGAGCGTTCGTTCCGCAGCTTTGCTATCCCAAGCGGTTCGATGCCGCCAACACGCGCCGAGGACTGCGTGGCTGCGGTGTGCCGCCGCGGGCGCTGCGCGATTTTTATCCGGCCGTGATCCGATATTGCCTGCGGATGCGATGGGGTGCGGAAGCGTGACATGGCAGACGCCACCGCCAAAGAGTTTCAGCACGACTTGGCCCGCTTCATTAAAGAACTGGCGGCCGGCCACCCCCGTCCCATCCGCAGCACCACTCGTTTGTTCGAGAGCGGTGTCATGGATTCGTACAAAGTGCTCGACCTCATCTCGTACCTGGAAACCAGGCTGCGCATCCCCATCCCGGACGAGAGGGTTACGCTGGAGAATTTCCGTTCCATCAGGGCGATGACCGATGCATTCTGGAAACCAACAACAGCCGGCCGCTGACGCGCTGACGGCCCTTCTGATCGAGCGCGGATGGTTATCCGTCAACGGTCCTGGGTTGATCAGTTGCGCCGGACCCTTTCAGGCACTGTGCGCATATTTCGACGGCGCGTTCGCCGCCCTCGCCCGGCGCCGCGGCGCCCGGCCGCACGACTATCCCGGAATCATCTCGCGCCAGTTGCTCGATCGGCTGGAGTACTTCGCGTCTTTTCCGGGAGTAGCGACGAGCGCGGGCGAGAGTCACGTGCTGTCGCCGGCCATCTGCTACCACACGTACGCTTTCCTCGAAGGCCGCGAGCTGGAGGAGCACCCTTATCGAATTACCGCCTGCGGCCGCTGCTGCCGGTATGAAGGCGAGCAGTTGACGCGCTCGCCCGAGCGCCTATGGGACTTCACCATGCGCGAAATCGTATTCTTCGGTTCCGACTCCGAGGTGTCACGCGAGCGTGGCTTGCTGGTGCGGACCGTGGGACGTTGGCTCTCGCAGGTGGGAATGGCCGCAGAGGCCGTGGCCGCCACCGATTCGTTTTTCCTCGGCCCGTCCCGGGGTAAGTTCCTGCTGCAAAAGTTGAAGCAACTGAAACACGAACTGCGCGCGCCCATCGGCGATGGGGCTGATCTGGCCATCGCCTCCTTTAATCACCACGAGAATTTCTTCACTCGCCGGATGAACATCAAGTTCGTGGACGGCACGCCCGCCGCCAGCGGTTGCGTCGGGTTCGGAATCGAGCGGTGGAGCTATGCGTTCCTCAGCCAGAACGGCCTGGAAATCGAACGCTGGCCGGAGCCGGTGCGGCGTTTCGTATCGCGTCATGCGGTTGGTTAACCAGACCCGGTATTCCGATTCCATTCCCAGGCGACTGCTCAAGGAGAAGGTCTATCTGCTGCCGCTCTATTACCTGGCGCTCCTGAGCGATCTGGCGAAAGAGGGAATGGAGAACTCCGGCAGCTACCGTTTTGCCGATCACATCTACCGCGCCCGACCTTCGGGGCGGCTGGGTGTGGGCGCCCTGGTCGACCGCGCACTGCTGTCGCTGCCGGCCTGCCGCTCCTTCCGCAATCGCTATCTTCATTCGCGCGACCAGATTTTGGAATACGTCAGATCCACGGCGCGCGACGAGTACCGCATCCTCTCGGCGCCCTGCGGCATTCCCCGCGATCTTCTGGAGGCGGCCGTATTCCTGCGCCGCACCGACCCTTCGCGGATCGAGAAGACGCGATTCTACGGCCTGGATATCGATCCCGCGGCCCTGGCCGACGCCCGCAGCCTGGCCGCAGCGGACAGAGTCTCGGGTTTCGAATTCATCCGCGCGGACGCCTTCGATCGAAATGCGTATCCCCCGGAACTCGACGTTGTGACCAGCTCGGGCTTCGCCGAGTTCCTGGAAGACGAAGACCTGATCCGCTTCTATGCCGTGTGTCACGGCGCGCTCCGCCCGGGTGGAATGCTCATCACTTCCGCCTCTGTGCGCCACCGTATCGCGGACTACATGCTCACCAACCTGGCGGAACTGCTCACGCATTATCGGGATGAGGCCGCGCTCGATCGCATCTTTTCACGTACGCCCTTTCGCGATGTAGTGATGCGCCGCGACCCAGTCGGCTATCAGATCCTGATCGAGGCGAAGTGTCAGGATGGGTGAGTTCTTCGGGCGGGGATATGATTTACGATCGTTATCTGAAGCTCACGGAATCCGATCGGTGGGAATTGGAGGGCGACATTCCGTGGGCGCAGATCGATTGCGAAATGGCCCTGACGCAACCGGACGTGCTCGATAAGCTGCGCAGCGCCGCGCTGATCGAGTCCTACGCGCCCATGTTCGCGCTGAAGAGCCTGAGCCTATGGTGGGAGAGCGTGGAGGAGTCGGCCATCGCTTCCATTCAGTTTTTCGAGGAATACAAACACTACCATGCGTTGAGGCGCTATCTCGATGCCGTCGGGATGGAGATTCCGGAGCGCGAGGTGATCGAAGTGCGGCAGCGCAATTTCGGTTTGCCTTACGGCGATCGCGCGCGGCACCTCGCCAATTACATGATCTCGGAACACTTCACCGCGCACTTCTACAAACGACTTCTGGAGCAGGCGAAGGAGCCGGTGTTGTGCGTCCTCCTGAATTTCCTGATCCGCGACGAATTTCGCCACGCCAGCGTGTTCTATTCGCTCCTGGAGCGGCGGCTGGAACTGGAGCCGTCCACCCGCGAAGCCATCATCGACGAGGTCCTGCACTTTCGCCATCAGGGCGCCGACGTTGTGGGCGAAGCCATGCCGATCGCGCAGAAGAATGACTTTCAAACTATTCTCAGCTTGTGGAAGAAAGTCGAACACCTGACCGGCGTCAGCCTTCGGGAATATCGCAAGGGCCTCATCCAGGCCGCTGCGCAGACTTCCGCATGAGCGGCATCCTCCCCGACGACGAACTCTGGGCGCTCAGCTATTATCGGGCCTCCGAGTTGGCCGGCGCGCTGCTGTTCGGACGCTTGGCACGCAGTACCGCGGATGACGAGCTGGCGGTTTTTCTGACGGAGCATTTCGCCGAAGAGGCGCGCCACGCCTGGCTTTGGACCGATACCATCCGACGGCTCGGCCACGTTCCAGTGCGCATCCGGGAGACCTACCAATCGCGCTACGCGCGCGCCATCGGCATTCCGGCCAGCGTTTGGCGGAGGGGCTTCTGTTGACGCAGATTTTCGAAGAGCGGATCTACTGTCATTTCACCCGTCACCTCCAGCGCCCGCATGTACATGATGTCGTGAAGGCGACGTTCGAGACCATGCTCGAAGATGAGCGCGGGCATCTGGAATGGGTGGCGAAGCGTCTGTCACGATATGAGGCCGAGGGGCAAACGCACTTGCCTGCGTTGGGCGAAGAATATCGCGAGATGGACCGGCGGATCTCGCGGAAGCGATAGAGTACGAGAGCCGCTTGTGGGATTTTCTCGGGATGACGCGATGAAGACGACGCGCCAGCGGATTCTGGATATCGCGGCCGAAGGCCTGGGAATCTCCGCTGCGGAGATCCAGCCGGAAGCGCCCTGGGAGGAGTACGGCGGTGATTCGCTGGCGATCGTCGAGATGGTGCTCACCGTTAAAGAAGACTTCGGGATCACACTCAAGACGTCGGAATTGACGGATCTGAAGTGTCTGGACGATCTGGTCCGCCTGGTCCAGCGGCGGCTTGAGTAAGGTCGCAGCGGTTCTGCCAAGCGTTAGCTTACGGCACTTTTCCCGCCGCGTCTGTTACATTCGAATATTGTGTTCCCACGCGTAATCTGGATCGTGCTCGACAGTGTCGGGATCGGCGCCATGCCCGATGCCGCCAGCTTCCACGACGACCCGGGCGCCGATACCCTCGGGAACATTGCGCGTTTGCGCGGTCTCAAACTGCCGAACCTCGAGCGCCTCGGCCTCGGCAACATCAAGCCCCTCACCGGCATTGCGCCATCCGACGCGCCCACGGCAGCCTATGGCCATTGCGCTCTAGCCTCGCCCGGAAAGGACACGACCACCGGCCATTGGGAAATGGCCGGCATCCATCTCGACCGCCCGTTTCCTCTCTTTCCCCACGGCTTTCCTCCCGCGATCATGCAGGAGTTCGAGCGCTGTATCGGGCGCAGTTCGCTCGGCAACAAGGCCGCTTCCGGCACCGAAATAATCCAGGAACTCGGCGTCGAGCACATGCGCACCGGCTCGCCCATCGTATACACCTCGGCCGACAGCGTGTTCCAGGTGGCGGCGCATGAAGAGGTCATCCCGCTCTGGGAGTTGTACAAGATCTGCGAGACGGCGCGCGGCATTCTGCGCGGTCCGTACGAGGTCGGCCGCGTGATCGCGCGCCCATTCGCCGGTACGCCGGGCAACTTCACCCGCACCGCCAACCGCCACGATTACGCAGTGCCGCCGCCTAAAGGAATGTTGCTCGATCGACTCGAGGAGCGCGGCGTACTCGTCCACAGCGTGGGGAAGATCTTCGATGTGTTCCTGGGACGTGGTATTCGCGAATCTTCCAAGACCAAGAACAATGCGGATGGAATGGCCAAGACTCTCGAAGCCATGAAGGACATGGCGCAGGGTCTGATCTTCGTCAATCTGGTCGATTTCGACCAGCAGTACGGGCATCGCAACGACATCGAAGGCTACGCCTGCGCGCTCGAGGAATTCGACGCCTGGCTGCCTGAATTCCAGGAAACGCTGCGCGCCACCGACCTCGCGATTTTCACTGCCGACCACGGCTGCGACCCGACTACGCCGGGCACCGATCACACGCGCGAATACGTGCCTCTCCTCGTCTTCGGCGCCAACGTGCAGCCGGGTGTGAACCTCGGACTGCGCGCCAGCCTTTCCGATATCGGCCAGACTGTGGCCGCGAATTTCGGCGCCTCCCTGACTCACGGCGCCAGCTTTCTACCGCAAATCTTATGAGAAAACCTGTCATGGCGGGCAATTGGAAAATGTACAAGACCCCCGCCGAAACCACTCAATTCTTCGAGAGATTCCGGCCGCTGGTCGAGCAATCGGAGCATTGCGAGATCGTGATCTGTCCCCCCTTCACGAGTCTCGCGGCGGCCGTCGATGCAACCAAAGGCTCGCGCATCCGCGTGGGCGCGCAGAATATCGCCTGGGCCAAGGATGGCGCCTTCACCGGCGAAATCTCCGGCCCTATGATCCAGGCCGTGGGCGCCACGCACGCCATCATCGGCCACAGCGAGCGCCGCCAGTATTTCTGCGAGACCGATGAGACGGTCCTCAAGCGAACCCAGGCCGCGCTCGAATTCGGACTGACCCCGATCGTATGCATTGGCGAGCGTTTGGAACACCGCGAGAGCGGCAACACCGAGGCCGTACTGGTGGCGCAATGCGAGAAGGGAATCGCCGGTTTGACGGACCAAGAGTTCGCGAAGATTGTGATTGCCTACGAGCCCGTCTGGGCCATCGGCACCGGGAAAACGGCCACGCCCGAGATGGCGGCCGACGCGCACCGCGCCATCCGCACGCAGGTGCGCCGGAAATTCGGCAAAGATGCCGGTGACGCCATCCGCATCCTATACGGCGGCAGCGTCAAGCCGGACAATACGAAGATCCTGATGGCGCAGCCCGAAATCGACGGCGTGCTGGTCGGCGGCGCAAGCCTCGACCCGGTATCGTTCGCCGCGATCGTTAATTTTTAGCTTTCACGGCGCTACGCCGGCGGTACTGGATCGCCGCCACGCAACCCACACCCGCTAACAATAGGCCGAAGGTCGCCGGTTCGGGTGCCACTTCATCGCCCAAGACCACGGTGTTGGTGTCGTAAGAATAGTACGGATTTGGTTGGACCAACACCGGGCGCACGAACTGCAGGCTGATGCTGTGGCTTGCGCCGTCGCTCAAGAAGCCGTAATCCAAAAGAGTGAACTTCACCTGGCCCTCACCCAAGCCGCTGAAATCGTATCCCGCCACCGGCATCTTGTCAATCGCCACCTCAGCGATTCCGGTGTCGCGACCGGGCACCGTGCTGCCCTGCACCGTCATGTTTAACTCAAGCAACGACTGTCCTGAGGGAGCCTTGAACACCGTCGACTGGTTCTCGCCATCTGTGAAAAGCGATACAACCGTCGGCATGGTCGTTCCCAGCGCGTTCCTCATTGCTGTGAATGCTGCCCAGCCGTTCGGGGTGCTTGGGTCAAAGCCACCGTTGAAGAGAACCTGGTTCGGCCAAGCCACGCCCGCGGCAAGGGAGAGGGTCAGTAACAGAGCACGAGCAGCGGCGACTCCGAACGTCATGTCTCACGATAGGGTGGAGCGCCCTGGCCGACAATACCAGCTAGAAGGGGTGATGTGCGGAAGGCCACCCCAGTGCGGTTCGCAGCGTACTTTGTCCTACGAAGTGCAAAGAACGCGGCGTACGATTTCGTCCAGAAAATCTTTTTCGCGCTCGATCTTCATCCCGATTCGCAGCCAGTAGAGTGGCAGCGGGGCCAGCAGGTCGTCGCTCAACTCGCACAGGTTTACCGCGTCCTTCTCCGTAGTCACGAGCGCGGCGGCGCCTGCCCCGCCCATCTGGTGTGCGATCCGGCGCAACTCGTTCGGGCGGTAGCGATGATGGTCGTCGAACTCCACCCAATCCACTGGATCCACGCCCACGCGTTCGAGTGTGCGGCGAAACGATTCCGGATTGCCCAGCCCGCAGAACCCTCCGGCGCGCGCGAACGGCCGTTCGGAGATGGGAAAGTGCGCTCCCGTACGATGCTCCACCCACGCGCGCGGCTCCACATACGCGCGATAGATCGGCGCACGCGAATTCCATTGACGCAATGTGCGTTCGATGGCCGGCCCCATGCCGGAAAACTCGCCGCGCGTGATCAGGAAAATGTCCGCGCGCCCCAGCGCATCCAGCGGCTCGCGCAGCCTGCCCAGCGGGAATACCGCGCCGCCGCCGAACGGGTTCAGCGCGTCGATCAGGACGATGTCGAGGTCGCGCGCGAGGCGCCGGTGTTGGAAGCCATCGTCCAGCACCAGTATGTCGACGTCGAATTCCTGCCGCAGCAGCGCGGCGCAGGCGAAGCGGTCCGCCCCGATGCCCACCGGGGCAAGCCCGGAGCGCACGAAAATCTGCGGCTCATCGCCCGAGTACTCCGCCCGCACCGCCGCGCCGGGGGCGATCGCCATCTGCTTTTGGGGAGAACTGCGCCCGTACCCGCGTGTCAAAATGCCGGGTTTGCGGCCCTGCTCCTTCAATAGTTCGACCGTCCGCAGCACGCACGGCGTCTTGCCCGTGCCGCCCATAGTGAGGTTTCCCACGCTGATCGCGGGCACGTCGAGCCGGCGTACGTTCGCCAGGTCGCGCGCCGCCCGGCTGCGCGATCCCAACTGCCAGCCGCGCGACAACGTCCACGCCGCCAGCAGCCACGGCATGGCGGGGAGATAGCGCGGCACTTCCCGGTCGTGGAGGCGGCGCACTTCTTCCACTGTGCGCGCAGTTGCCCCGCGGCGCGCTTGGGCCGATGCCAGCGCCCTCTGCCCGATCTCGCGGGCCTCTGCCGGATCGCTCAGCAGTCGCTCCACCGCGCCCGCGAGCTCCGCGCCGCTACCGATCTCGACACAGGCGCCGGCGGCGCGAAAGTCATCCGCGATCGCCTGGAAATTCTCCATGTGCGGCCCCCTGATCGTGGGTTTCGCGAACAGCGCCGGCTCGAGGATATTGTGTCCGCCGCGGCGCGCCAGCGTGCCGCCCATGAAAACTACATCGCCCACGGAGAACAGGCCGCTCAATTCGCCGATCGAATCGAGCAGCAGCACTTGCGCGTGGTCGCTCGCGTCCGGCAGCGCCGATCGCCGCACCGTGCGCAAGCCGACGGCCGCCAGTTTCTCCGCCACGCCGTCGAATCGTTCCGGCTTGCGCGGCGCCAGGAGCAGCAACAAATTGGGATGCCGCCCTGCCAGTTCACGCGCCGCCGCGATCACTACATCGTCCTCGTCCACATCGTCCGAGTCCGCCGGTGGCATGGTACTGGCCGCGATCCATACGGCTTCCGGCCGCGCGCGCTCGATCCAGGCGCGGACCGGCGATTCCGGTTCCGCGGCGAGCGCCTGAAAGTCGTACTTGAAATTGCCGCTGGTGCCCGTGCGATCCGCGGGAGCGCCGATCTCGACAAAGCGGTCGCGGATCGCATCCGTCTGCGCCAGGATCGCATCCGCCTGGGGAAGCACTGCGTTGAAAAACCACACCAGTTTCCGGTACCGCCCGAATGCGCGGTCCGAGATTCGGCCATTCACGATCGCAAGACCCGCCCCGGTCCGCTTCACTTCCCGGAACAGGTTGGGCCAGATTTCCGTCTCCGCGATCGCCACCACCGACGGCCGCAGCGTTCGCAACACCCGCCGCACCGCGAATACATAATCCACCGGAGCATAGAAGACGCCGTCCACCAGCCCCACCAGTTTTTCGCCCGCCATCTTGCGCCCGGCCAGCGTCGAAGTCGAAAGGAAGAGACGCGAGTGGGGGAACGCCGTCCGCAGCGCGCGCAGGAATTCCACGCATGACAGGACCTCTCCCACCGAAACTGCATGCAACCAGATTGCCCCCGGGCCGGTCTGTCTAAAAGAGCGGGGCAGAAAGCCCAGGCGCTGCGGCAGGGACCGCCAATAGCCGCGGTTTCGCAGGCCGCGCAATAGGAAATACAATATGAGGATGGGCAGCCCAAACGCCTGAAGGACCCGGTAGAGGAAATAGATGCCTTTTGTTTTCAAACGGTTGGCTCTTTTCATGAGTATAGCCGCGGCGTTCGCGGCGGACAAGGACGCGCCGCCGTTCCGGCCAGCGCCCGCTGCCAGTTTCGCCAATCACCAGACGAATGGCGGCCTCACCATCGGCGTCGAGGCGTATGTTTCGGGTGACAAAGTGAAGGCCGCTTTCGGCAAACTCGATCCCTATGAAAACGGGATCATGCCGGTGCTGGTGGTCATTCAGAACGACAGCGACAAGGCCATCCGGCTGGACCGGCTGACGGCTGAATACGCGGGACCCGGCCGCGAGCGCGTCGAGGCGACGCCCGCCAAAGACGTGAAATATCTGAGAAGCGTCGGACGCCCGCCGGTGATTCCCGGCCCGCCGGGCAGGGCCCCGAAAATCATCAAGGCGAAGAAGAATCCGCTCGCCGCGTGGGAAATCGAAGGCCGCGCTTTTTCCGCCAAGATGCTCCCGCCGGGTCAATCCGCCAGCGGCTTTTTTTATTTCCAGACGGGCCTTCGCGCCGGCTCCACCATCTACCTGAACGGCTTCACGGAAGCCGGCACCGGCAAGGAACTTTTCTACTTCGAGATCCCGCTGTAACCCGTCACAGCCGCAAGCAAAATATTCTTCCGCTCTAACTTTCTGATTTGGCAGTATTTTCCGATCCGCCCTCCCGCCGTCTCATCGTCGGCACCAACACGTGCCCGCTAAACTGAGGCAGCAGGAGAGTTCCACCCATGGCCGCACCCGTCCGGTGCGGCCTTCACTTTTTCGGAGGTATCATGTTTCGCCGTTCTCTGTTTGCAGTCGTGTTGCTGGCATCGTGCGCCGTCGCCGCCGGCCCGCCTCTCACCACCGTCCAGGACGTGCTGTACAAAGCCGATGGGACCCGATTCAACGGTACCGTCAGCATCCGCTGGTCCGGCTTCGAGGCGATCGATACTTCCAACATCGCCCCGCAAATCGTCACCGTCAAGGTCATCGACGGGAACTTGCGGGTGCAACTCGTTCCCACCACCACTAGCACGCCGCCCGTCTTCTATTCGGTGACGTATAACAGCGACGGCCGCGTGCAGTTCGAGGAGACCTGGGCGGTGCCGTCGAGCTCCCACCCGCTGCGCGTGCGCGACGTCCGCACCGTTGCCAATTTGACCTCGGCCGGTAATGTCACTGTCTCAACCCCGGTGCTGCAATCCGACGTGGTCGGCCTCATCGCCGACCTGGGCGCGCGCCCGCTCAAGGGCCCAGCTTACGCGGCCGGACGCGTGGCTCTGGTCAGTCCGCTCGGCTCGCTTGAATCCGTTTCCGGCAGTCCGACGGATTGTGTGCGCGTGGATGGCTCCTCGGGGCCCTGCGGCGGGCAGGCGCCATCGTTCGTCGATGCCGATGCCCCCGCCGGCATCCTGGATGGCTCCAATACTTCGTTCATGCTTTCCGCTTTGCCCGATCCCGCGTCCAGCCTTGCCCTCTACCGCAATGGCCTGTTGCAGAAGATCGGTTCGGATTTTGGACTCAGCGGGCGCACCATCGCGTTCGTCTCGGGGGCCGCGCCTGAAGCCGGCGATACGCTACTCGCCAGCTACCGGCTCACGCCCAGCGATTCCGTGCCTGGCTCGTCCCCGACGTATCTCGCTCCGCAGTTGCTGTGCAGCGGCGCCGGCTCGGGTGTCACGGGTACGGCCTTCGTCAGCATCGGATCGTGTTCCATTCCTACGGGCCTTCTGATCGCCGGCGACCGCGTCGAGATTCGCGCCGACTTCGACCACCAGGGTTCAACCTCCGGCTACAGCATCGAGATCCGCTGGGGCGCCACCACCGTTCTGCATCGCGACGCCGCCGCCTCGGATGCGCTCGTGAGCACGCGAGCCGACGCCGGCATCCTCACCAGCAGCTCGCAACTGAGCTTTCAGAGTTGGGGAACCGCGCTGTCGTTTGTCGCGGGCGTAGGCAGCGCATCGGACGCATTCGCCGCCGGCATCACCATCGATTTCCAGGCCAAGCTGACACAGGCGGGGGAGACGGTGAATCTGCGGAGCTACTCAGTGGTCCGCATCCCGTGATGGTCCTAACTACTCGGGCATCCGATCCGGCGCTTTCATCTGCCAGCCTTGCCCGCCCAGCGCCTTCAGAAACGCCACCAGGTCCTTCTTCTCCGCGTCACTGAGATGCAGAGCCTTGATATTCTCGTCCAGGTTCTTGTTCGGAATCCCGCCCTTGTCGTAGAACGCCACTACTTCGTCGAGAGTCTTCAGACTCCCGTCGTGCATGTAGGGCGCGGTGCGTTCGATCTCCCGCAGTGTGGGCGTCTTGAACACTCCCCAGTCGCGCGCGTCGTGCGTCACCGCGTAACGCCCCACGTCCGGATCCGGCTTGTCCATCCCCACTCCGATGTTGGCGTACGCGTTGAGCGTAAAATTCGCTCCTTCGTGGCACTTGTCGCACTTGGCTTTGTCGAAAAACACCGCCATGCCGCGCACCTGCTCGGGCGTCATGGCTTTCTTGTCGCCGCGCTTGTAGCGGTCATAGGGTGCGTTCCCCGAAAGCACCGTCCGTTCGAAGCAGGCGATCGCCAGCGCCACCCGGTCAATCGTGATCTCTTCGCTGCCGAACGCCTTGGCGAACAGCGGCCGGTAGCCCGCGATCTTCTGCAGCCGGCCCACGATGGCGCCGTGCGTGTTTCCCATCTCGATGGGATTCTGCATCGGCCCCTTGGCCTGCTCTTCGAGCGTGCCCGCGCGCCCGTCCCAGAATTGCGCCAGCGAATACGCGCGGTTGATGACGGTGGGCGCGCTGCGATTTCCCTTCTGCGACTTGATGCCCGTCGACACCGGCGCGCCGTCGGTGAAGGCGAACTCCGGGCTGTGACAAGACGCGCAGGATACCGAATCGTCGGCCGAAAGCCGGCGGTCGAAATAGAGCAGCCTGCCCAGCGCCGCCTTCTGCGGCGCGTACGGATTATCTTTCGGCCACACCAGTGGCGGCAGGCCGAGCGGCGTCTTCGGCTCAGCGGCGCGCGCGCCAATGAAAATGGCCGGCAGCGCAAGCGCCCCGGCCAAAATGACTCTGAATGTCATTGCGGTTTTCCGCCTACTTCGTCAGACCCTGCACGAAAATTCCGTGATAGCCGTTGACCATCGCTTCCGTGCCGGTGACTTCCACGATGTGCCCCATGTGTTCCGCCGCCGATGCCTTGGCGTCCACGCCGCCATCACGCCGCGGGTCGTGCTCTTCGGGCATGAGCATGTACAGCGTGCCGTCCTGCAGCAGCAATCCGACCGGCTGTCCGTTCTGCGCGCATTTCTGCCCGCAGGAGCGGTGTTTCTCGCCGTGCTTGCCAAGTTGGATGTAGCAGGAGAAATCTACGATCTCGCCTACCAGCGTCACCGCTTTGCCCGGCTGGGGTTTGCTATCCACGCCGGCCGCCACTGTCGTGGTGGTCCACGCCGGATCCGGCTTCGCTCCCAGTTTCGCGGCGGGCGCAGCATAGGTGCCCGTTTCCACTTTCATCTCCGGATGCAGGATGCCCGGCCCTCCACCCTTCTTCTGTTGCGCCGACAGACTGAACGCGGCCACAGCCGCAACCAGCAGAATAAGAACCTTGCGTCTCAATGGTGCCTCCGTTCTTTGCAAGCGTAACACAAGTGAGTTGGCCCGTCGGGAACCGGTCCCGTTCGAACGGTGTCTAATGCCGGCATGCTCGAAGTCCTCCATCTGATCAAGCGCTACAGCGGAATTCCCGCCGTGGACGATGTGAGTTTTGTCATGCGGCCCGGCGAAATTCTCGGCTATCTGGGACCCAACGGCGCCGGCAAGAGCACCACCGTCAAGATGCTCACCGGCCTGCTTGAGCCCACCTCCGGCCGAATCCAATTTCACGGCGGGACGTCCGTGCGGATTTGAAAGCTTTCCAGCGCCGCATCGGATACGTGCCCGAAGAGCCGCACCTCTATCCGCACTTGAGCGGCCGCGAATATCTCCAGTTGGTGGGCCGCCTGCGCGGCTTGCCGCGCCGCGTCCTCGAGCCGAAGATGGACGAACTGCTCCGTCTGATCGGCCTGTGGGAAGACCGTCACTCACCGCTGGCGGCGTACTCCAAGGGTATACGCCAGAAGGTTCTGCTGATGGCCGCGCTGTTGCACGATCCCGAATTGCTGATCCTGGATGAGCCGTTTTCCGGGCTCGACGTCAATGCCGCCATGGTGCTGCGCAGCCTTTTGAAGTCGCTCGCCGAACGGCAAAAGATGATCCTGTACAGCTCGCACGTCCTGGAGGTAGTGGAGAAGGTCTGCCACACCGTGCTCATCCTTCGCAAAGGCCGTGTGGTGGCGCATGACTCGGTGGCGCGACTGCGGGAACTGATGTCGGAATCATCGCTCGAAGGCGTGTTTGCGCAGCTCACGCAGACGGAAGATACGGAAGCCATCGCGCGCCGCATCCTCGAGGTGGCGGCCGCATGATCCCGCGCCTTCGCGCCTGGCTCGAAGAGACGCACACCTCCTTTTTCGAACTGGTGCGCCATTTTCTCACCGCCTTCTTCGACAGCGAGATGGTCTCCATCCCCGGCGAGTGGCAGAAGGTCGCCATCGGCATCTTCGCCGCTCTGTTCTCGGCCGGTATTCTGGCGCTGAAGACCTACATGCAGCGGTACGCCCATCTACAGGCGCCTGAATTCTCGTCGCCCCAGATTTACCGCGAGGCCGTCCGCGCAGACCTGCTCCCGTGCATCGCGCTCGCCATGGCCCTGACCGCGCTGCTCACCATAGTCCAATGGCAGTCGCTGTTTCCCAGCCTGCGCGATTGCCTGGCGCTGGCCGGACTGCCCATCAGCACCCGCGATATCTTCCTGGCGAAATCGGGCGCGCTCCTGCTGCTCCGCGGCACAGTTCCCAGGGCCTTTCAGCTACGTGCAGGTGAGGACCGAAGGTCCCCCCGAACGGCTGCTGTCCCCGGTCCGGCGCGCCGTTCTGGAGGTGGATCCGAAACTGTTCCTGCTGGGTCCGGACAAGCTGTCGGAACAACTGGATCAGCTTCTGTCGCGCGATGTTCTGCTGGGCCGCTCCAGTGGATTGTTCGGCATCATTGCGCTGCTGCTGGCGTGCTTCGGCATCTACGGCGTGATCTCCTACCTGGTGGCGGTGAGGACCTCGGACCTCGGTATCCGGCTCGCCATCGGTGCCCAGCCAGGCGCTGTCTTACGGTACGTCATTGCCGACGCGCTGAAGACCGTGGTTCCGGAATCATCCTGGGGATCGCCGGTTCCTGGGCGGCTGGGCGCCTCATCGAATCGCTGCTGTTCGACATCACGGGGCGCGATCCGCTGACCTATGCAGTCGTGGCGATCGCCCTGCTTGCGACCACGATCCTGGCGGCTTACGTGCCCGCGCTGCGCGCATCGCGAATCGATCCGCTGCATGCTCTACGGTGTGAATAGGCGCATCTATGGCCGCACACAGAAAGATGCCTGATCCCATGAAGAGGTGCCTTGGATGGCGATAGTGAGGTTGGATGCGCGTTGCGAATCGCATGCGGGCAGATCGGCAGGGACCGGCGGAACACGAAAGTTAATTTGATAGAGCCCGGCATTGCCTCCGACTAGCCCGACGTAGTCCGGTTGATTCGAACCCCGTTGTGGAATTCCCGTGAAGGAAATCGTGAACGGCCGCGTAAGGGGCAAGCCGCCAGCCGGCGTGGCCGATGCCGTTTTGATCGGAGTGTCCGGATTACCTAAACCGAACGCATAGGCTACCAATGCCTCACCGGATTTCGCAGGGCTGGTTGGCGAGACCCATGAACCGTCCGCGTGAGTAATTGCCGGAAAACAAGCGTAGGTGGCGTAGTCGCTCGTGCCCCCGAATAACTCCGTTGTCACTCTGTCCCTACAGGAATCGAGCACATGCACTTGATCGACTACTGGATATATGCGTAGAGTTCTTCCTGGACCTGTCTTTTCAATAAGGGTTAGCACCGCGTCATTAAGAGATAGAGTACAGGGCGGCAAGGAGCACGGGGCGGGGCTAGGATTATTCGGCTTGAGTTCGAATGGGATCTGCACAATGAGGTCGTAGCTGAAGTCTTCGGCGCCGCAGGTAAGGGCGTTGTTCGTCCCGATTACGACCGCAGGGCCGCTATAGCAGGACGACAAGTCGGCACCGCGCAAAAGTGGCACTGGTATCGATTCCGCAGAGCCAGACTGTTGTAGCGTTACTGACAGTCCATTGAAGTTAATAGGAAGCGGAATCGTTGTCGCCACTTGGGGCGTTGAGTCAAAGGTTGTCTTCACGTTGTGAAGCTTGAGATACACTACCTGGCCCGGAGCAACTCGAGGAGGCTGCGGCTTTTGACTATCCAAGCTTACTATCGAGGCGCCGTCTTGCGCCGCACCACTTGAAACAGCGATCAGCAACGTACCGCACAAGAGAATAGTTCGCATACATTGACGACGGACTTGCACGGGAAAAAGTCTGAATGGCTCGTGCTGGCCCGATGGCCAATCTGAGTCATTCCACACTTCCTCGCTCGCGCAACAGCGCTACCGTCTTCCCTTGAACACCGGGAAACCGCAGGGCGTATCCTAACGGCGAGCATTCAACCACCTCCTCGAGTCGTTCATAGTGGCCCGGAAGTCTCACTCGAACCGACAGGTCTGCGCCCCGTTCCACCAGTAGTTGCGTCACCGGCAGCCCTCGATCGTCGAACTGTGTCACGGCGTGGAAGATCGCCGTCTGCCCTCCCGCACCGGCTTCATCCATGGCCGCGCGCGCGTTCACTTGTGCGCCGCGATCGAGAAGGAGCCTCGCCGCATCCACGTTGCCGAACTCCGCAGCCACGTGCAGTAGTGTCGCTCCTTGAAGCAAAAGACGGCGGGCGCCGGTGCTGCCGCAATCGAGTTCCGGGAACTGCCGATTCACGAGCAAAGGATCGGCGTCGAGGCGCTCCGCAAGTCGGTCCAGACTCCCTCGGAGAATGTCGAGTACGCCTGGAAGGTCGTACCTGGTTGTGCCCCCGGCTGTGAGGAGGAGGTCGATGCAGAGGCCGAGGTCCGGCGAACGCGAGTACGTGCCAATGAGGTAATCCAGTGCTGTGACCCGGCGGCCCGGCTTGGCGCAGTTCGGATCTGCGCCGTGCGCAAGGAGCCACTGGAGAGCGATCGGATTCACCGCTTCGCAAGCGGCGAAGACGATCGGGAAATCGCCGTTCCACCCGGCATTCACGTTGGCGCCGCGCGCAACCAGAAGCTCCATCATCGGGAGGCGGTCGCCGTTGAGCGCGGCCCGCATCAACGGGCCGTCGCCGCCCTGGTGCACGTCCGATCCGTTCTCGATCATCCAGTGCGCCATGGCGAGTCTCACCGGACCGGGCGGCTCCCACGGCACCCGGCATTCCGCGACCCAGGTGAGCGGCCCGTTCTTGGCATAGCCGATTGGAGCGCTGTGCAGTTTTGGATTGCGCGTCATGAGGAACTTGACGCGCTCGAAATTGTTCGTATCGATCGCCTGCTTGAGCTGCCCGATCTCTATGAATGAACCGACGTGCGCCTTGAGCTTGGGCCAACTCGCAAACCCGTAAAGACGGGCGATCTGGAACTGAGCGCTGGTGATTGATTTAGCCAGACCGGCCTTGAGCAGGTCCTTGGCCTGGTCCTTCAGATGCCGGAGATTGGGACGTTCGGGAAGCGGGCGCGGTGCACCCTCGGAATGGTTCGACATTGCGAACTCCTTTCGTCAAAGCGCCCGTCGTCCGCACATCGGGCTGAAAGAAGATTCGCGAAATCGTGCTCGAAGCAGGTGGGCTTCTACCCTTTTCCGCGGACCGGATGCGTCCCTTACGCACCAGCAATCATATCATTGAGCGCGGATGGGTCAAAAAGGCTTCGCGGCCATTGACAAGAAAAGTTGTCAATGGTGTAACGATCGCGTGCTGGACGCGGAGGTCGAGCTTAATGCCGAAAATGAAAACTGGAAGCGTTTGTCCGAGACGTTCCGGCTGGTGATGGAGACGGTGGGGTGATGACCATAGCCTCCGCTCGGCAAGGGAATTTCTCTGGAGGGGCCTGACCCGCGACCACATTCCGATCGTCGTCGTCGTTTCCGGGTGGCGCTGCGTTGCGACTAAACGCGCAACTTTCCGCGGTAAAGTAAAGTATGGACAAGAGACTCGCGAAGCGGCACAAACGTCAGGTTTCCCGCGCCAGAGACAAGGTCAGGCTGTCGGAGCCTGATGTAAGGACACACGAACAGATCACCGCCGCCAGGGAAGCGAGCCGCCCGGATCGCAGCCGCAACGGTACGCCCAAGGGCCTCGCCCCTACCCGCTAATTCCGGCCGCGCCGTGCGAGCAGCCGACGGCCGGGCATGAATCGCGCTACTGTAAGCTGTGTTGTCTCCTCGTTGTCCCAATTGCCGATCCGTCGATTTTCGAGGCGTCGGCGTCCGCAACGTCATGGAGCGGGCGCTCCACTGGATCTTGCTGCCCTATCGATGCTCACTCTGCGGGCGCCATTTCTTCCTGCTTCGATGGCTGGCACCCGAAGCCGGAAGCGCCTGATCCGGGCGCGCTTCAGGGGTGCTGCTAAGATTTAGCCATGCCCGATCTTCCCGCGCTCTGGCACCAGCATACCGACCACGAGTTCGTGACTCGAGACACCGAAGCCACCCTCGAGACCATGGTCGACGACGCGTACGTCAATCACGTCCCCGTCATGACCGGCGGTCGAGGCAAAGAAGCGTTGCGCGCTTTCTACTCGCGAGATTTCATCCCCAGGATGCCGCCCGACACCACGCTCACACCCGTGTCGCGTACCGTGGGCGAGGATCAGTTGGTGGACGAGATGATCTTCTCCTTCACGCACACCGAGGAGATGCCGTGGATGTTGCCCGGGGTTCCACCAACCAACCGCCATGTGCAAGTGCCCCTGGTGGTGATTGTGCGATTTCGCGATGGCAAACTCGCGCACGAGCATATCTATTGGGACCAGGCGTCCGTGTTGAAACAGCTCGGGCTCATCACCGACCCCGCGCTTCCCGTCTTTGGCGCCGAAACCGCGCGCAAAGTGATCGACGGGTAGTTAACTTGAATGGGGCTGGATGCGGGTGTCGAAACGATTGTGCGCCTGACTGCGATCGGGAGTATGCAACGCTTGCTTCACTCTCTCGACCAAGTCCGCCGCCAGGAACGGTTTCGCTATGAAATGCCAGCCATCCTTCAGAAACAACCTCTCGGCACCTGGATAGCCAGACATCAGCATCACGCGCATTTCCGGCCGATTTTCCGTTAGACGTTGTGCGACAACCGGCCCCGAGATGTCCGGCATCATCACATCGGAGAGCAGCAGGTGGATCGTTCCCTGGGTAATGCTCTCCGCCTGAATTGCTTCGTTGCCGCCGTCGGCGGCAAGCACGCGAAAGCCGGCGAGTTTCAGAATCTTGCAAACGGCATCACGCAAGAACACGTCATCTTCCACGACGAGGATTGTTTCAAGCGTATTCTGTTGCGGCTGAGTCACGGGTTTCACCTTGCTATGGCATGACTTCCACGCCCCCTATACCGCTACTACGAACATCAGATAGCGCGGTCTCTTACAGTTGAGTTATGCACAGGAACTGAGCGTCGTCGGCCCACCTGAGAGGGAATCCCATTGGGGGACCCCGAAAATCCTGCGGTAAAACAGAAGAGCCGCGAAGGACCAACTGCGCGAGCCGATTTTCGGGAGTCACCCAAAC
>JBGPHT010000149.1:0-18803 GCA_041484525.1 Bryobacteraceae bacterium
ATACGCAAGGCTTCTGGCCGCTGTGCGGCGAACGCACATCTTGACCGTTGCGGGATTGCCCGTCCTTGAGGCCCTTTGCTTCGGGACCCTGCGGGCCGTCAAAAATCAGGTTGCGCCGGGTGGCTCCACTTTTATGTCGCGCGCCCGAATCGAAGCCAGTTCCCGACCCCTCACCCCTCCCGCAGCGCCACCAGCGGATCCACCCGCGTCGCCCGCCGCGCCGGCACATAACACGCCAACGCCGCAATTCCCGCGAGCACTCCCGCCGCCGCGCTGAACGCCACCGGATCGAGTGGGCGTACCTCGAACAACAAATTCCCCATCACCCGCGTCAGCCCCGCCGCCGCCACCGACCCGATCGCGATCCCTGCCACCGCCAGTTGCAACCCCTGCCGGAATACCAGCCCCAGAGCCGCCCCCGGCGATGCGCCCAACGCCATCCGCAGCCCGATCTCGGGCGTGCGCTGCGCCACCGATTGCGACACCGTGCCGTAAATTCCGACGGCCGCCAGCAGCAGCGCCGCCACCGCGAACCCGCTCAGCAGCAGCATCACGAACCGCCGCTGCGCCGTCGACCGGTCCACCAGTTCCTGCATCACGTACACGTTGTAAGCCGGCACGTCCGGATGCACCGACCGCACCTTCGCCGCCACCGCGCCCGACATCGACGAGGGATCGACGCCGGTCCGGATCACCAGGATCGGCGAGTTCAGCGGATTCTGCGCGTACGGCCGGTAGATCTCGGGCCGCGGCTCGATATCCAGGCCAAAATGCCGCACGTCGCCCACCACCCCCACGATCGTGATCCACGCCTGCCGCTCGGGCGACGGGCCGAGCTTAATGCGCTTGCCCACCGCATCCTCGCCCGGCCAGAAACGCCGCGCCGCCGTTTGGTTGACAATCACGACCCCCGCCGGAGCCGCGTCATCCCGTTCGTCGAACACGCGCCCCGAGCGCAGCGGAATTCCCATAGTGGCGAAATAGTTCGGCGTCGCCACCCGGTACTCGACGTCCGGCCCCTGCTCGCCCGGCGTCGATTTGCCTTCGATGAAGAGCGCGCTCCCCAGATTCATTCCGCCCATCGGCAGCCGGCTGGCCGCCGCCACGTCCAGAACTCCGGGCACGCTCCGCAGGCGGTCGCGCATGAGTTCGTACATCGCCTTGCGCTGCTCGGGCGCGCGGCTGGTAGTCGGCACCTGGGTCGAGATTGTCACCAGATTGCGCGCGTCGAACCCCGGGTTGATATCGAGCAGCCGGTCGAAGCTGCGGATGAGCAGTCCCGCCCCCACCAGCAGCACCAGCGCCACCGCCACCTGCACCACCACCAGCGCCGACCGCAGTCGATGATGTCCGCCGGTCAGCCCGCGGCCGGCCTCCCGCAGCGCCGCAGCCAGATCGGCCCGCGCCATGCGCCACGCCGGCGGCAGTCCCGCCAGCAGCGTGCACGCGACCACCGCCGCCGCCGTGAACAACAGCGCGCGTCCATCCAGCGCAATCTTGTGCGTGCGCACCAGGCTGGCCGGCCCCACCGCGCTCAGGAACCGCAGCAACAGCATCGCCAGCGCGAGCCCCAGCACGCCGCCCGCCAGCGCCAGCGCAAAACCTTCCGTCAAAAGTTGCCGCAACAGGCGAAACTGCGACGCGCCCAGCGCCACCCGTACCGAGATTTCCCGCGTGCGCGCCGCGGCGCGCGCCAATAGCATGTTGGCTACGTTGGCGCAGGCCATCAGCAGCACGAACCCAACCGTGCCCAGCAGCAGCATCAACGTCAGGCGAAACCGCCCTGCCACCTGCGCACGCAGCGGTTGCCCGTCCATCGAGAACCCGCGATTGGATTCCGGATATTGCCCAGCCATGGCCGCGCCCAGGCTGCGCACCTCTTCCCGCGCCTGTGCCGAAGAAACCCCAGGCTTGAGGCGCCCGATCACCTTCAGACAGCGCAGCCCGCGCGGCCCAGTGGTCAGTGGGTTCGCCGCCAGCGGCAGGTAGACCGAGATCTCGCTGGCTGTCCCCGCCAGCGGCTCGCCCGCATACCGGAAGTCCTCGGGCATCACGCCGATCACCGTGAAGACGCCGCCGTCGAGCGTCAGCTTCTGGCCCAGCACGTCGCCCGTGCCGCCGAAGCGCCGCTGCCAGTAAGCGTGCGAAAGCAGGACCACGCTTTTGGGCCGCGCGCGATCGTCCTCCTCCGCGGCAAACGTGCGCCCCAACTCCGCCTTCAGCCCCAGCATCGGGAAAAAGTTGGCCGAGACAAACAGGCACTGAAGCTGCTCCGGCTCGCCGCGTCCGAACAGAATCATGTTCCACACCGGATCGATCCCCGCCACCTCCGAAAACGACCGCGACCTCTCCCTGATATCGAAAAAGTCAGGCGGCGAAGTCCACGGCTCGATCTCCGGCTGTTGGACCTTGCGGGTTTCGAGCGCCATCAGCCGGTCCGGCTGCGGATAAGGCAGGCTGCGCAGCAACAGCGCGTCCACCATGGTGAAGACCGCGGTATTGCCGCCGATGCCGAATGCCAGGGTGAGCGCCGCGATCGTCAGAAAAACCGGATTGCGGCGCAAAAACCGGAGAGCGTACCGCAAATCGTGCGCCGCTCCCGAGAAGACTCCGGCGGGCCGGTCCGGTTCGGGTGGGGGCACCGGCCGCTCGGCCGCTTCGATCTCGCGTGCGAGCGCCCGCCAATCGCCCAGTTGCGCCTCGGCGCGCGCCAACGCTTCAGGCGGCTGAGCCCCGCCCGCCAGCGCCTCGGCGTAAGCCTGCTCGAGCTGCAGCGCCAACTCGGCTACGATCTCATCTTCCCGCTCCGCCCGCACCTTGAGCGCCGGCAGGTGCTCCCGGACATACGCCCGCCAGTCACGCATGGCTGAACCCCGTAAGCTGGTTGAGCGCGTCCACAAATTCCCGCCACGTGTGCCGATGCGCCGCCAGCGCGCGCCGCCCCGCCGCCGTCAATTTGTAAAAACGCCGCCGCCGCTCGCCCGCCTTTTCGACCCAACGCCCCTCGACGAGCTTCTTGCGCTCCAGCCGGTAGAGCATCGGATAAAGCGATGCCACATGAAACTGCAATCGGTTCTCCGACTGCGTCTCGATCAATTTCGCCAGCTCATACCCATGCCGCGCGCGCCCCTCGAGCAACGCCAGCAGGATCATCTCGCCCATATCAGCCGCTACCATATATGGAGAGTATACATGTAGCGCCGGTACTCGTGCACGTCCCTCCGGAAGATCTGCGCCCGCAGAAACCCGGCGATTTCCGTCGCAGGTAGAATGCATATATGCGTCTACCGGGGAGTAGCAGCGGGCTGAAGATCCCTCTGGTTCTTGGCGCTGCTCCTCTCGCGTCGGGACTCTCTATATTCCTCCTTTGGCTGGCCACGGACTGGAAATGGCTTCAACTCGCTGGAATGCTCACCCTCTTCGCAGGCTTCGTCCCGGTCCTTGCGGGATTGGTGTGTTTAGGTATCTGGACCCTCAAGATGGTCCGTTCCGGAGACTGGTCGAGAGACCGGCTCATGGGCCGGATGATATTTGTGACCCTGGTCCTCATCATCAATTTTCCGGTGGCTGCTGGCATCCTTTGGACCGCCTACAAACTTGAAACGAGGTACACCGTAATCATCCGTAACAGTGCCCCTGCTGCGATACGATTGGCCGCGATCACCGGTGGAGGCGTGTCGCTTGAAATTGGACGAATCGAACCTGGTGCCAGCGTCACGAAGAGATTCCACATCGTTCGCGACGGCACCTTGATCTTCTCGGGCGAGCAGAGCGGGCAAGAGCTGCGAATGGTTATCGACAGCTATGTGACAAATGGCGGCGGCGGACACAAACAAATAGAAGTCTTCGCAGGCGGAACGATGGAAGTTCGGAACAAGTGACCTTCCGGCCAGCCTGCGAAACAGGCTCAGCTTGAAAGCTCGTCCCACTGATGATGTTTGCCGAACACGGCGCCCTCAACCTACTCCAGCCTCAACGCCTCCGCCGGATCCACCCGCGACGCGCGCCGCGCCGGCAGATACGCCGCGATCAGCCCCACCGCCAGCAGCACCGCCGCCGCGCCCGCCAGCGTCACCACATCGGTCGGCTCGACGCCGAACAGCAGCTTCTTCATATACTGCGTCAGGTAGTGCGCCGCCATAGCGCCCGCCGCCACACCGCCCACCACCAGCAGAAGACTGCGCTCGATCATCATCCGCATCACCTGCCCCGCCTGCGCTCCCAGCGCCATCCGCAGACCGATTTCGCGCGTCCGCTGGTTCACCGCTTCCGCCACCACGCCGTAAATTCCGACCGCCGCCAGCGACAACGCCAGCAGTGCGAATGTCGCCAGCAGCACCGTCTGCAGCGAGCGTCCCGCTCCCGCCAGCGAAATCCGTTCTTCCATCGTCATGACGTTATAGACCGGTAGCTCCTTGTCCACCGCCCACACCGCCGCGCGCACTCCCGATGCCAGGCTCGCCGGATCGCCCCGCGTATGAACCACCAGCCGGATCACGCCCGACGGTTCCTGCGCTTCCGGACGGAATATCTCGGCCTCGGGAATAACTTCCGGCCCCCGATGCCGCGTGTTCGCCACCACCCCGACGATCGTCGCCGCCGGCGCCCCGGTCCCCGTCCGCAAGTACTTTCCGATGGCGTCGCCCTGGGGAAAGAAGCGTTCGGCGAAAGCCGCATTCACGATAACGACCGACCCAGCCGTAGCCGTGTCCGCGTCGTTGAACCCGCGCCCCCGGACTAGCCGCAGGCCCATCGCGCGGAAGTATTCGGGACTAACCATGAGGACCGCCGACCCGGGTCTCTTCTCTATCGGCGCCTCCGGCTGGCCCTCCACAATCACCTTGGAGCCGGCGCTATAGTTCGTGAACGGAATCGAATTCGCAGTCGCCGCCGCATCCACTCCCGGCAGCGAGCGCGCCCGCTCGATCAGCGCCGTCGCAAAGGCGTGCCGTGCGGACGCCGTCTCGTAGCGCGACTGTGGCAGACGCACTTCCGCCGTCAACACCCCGTGCGGCCGGAATCCGAGATCCACAGCCAGCACTCTCGACAGACTGCGCACCAGCAGGCCCGCCCCCAGCAGCAGCGTCAGCGCCAGCGCCACCTGCGTCACCACCAACAGCGAGCGCATGCCCTTTCCGCGTCCGCCCACCACCGCCATCGCGCCGCTCTTCAGCACTTCGCTCAAGTGCATCCGCGGCGCAAAGAGGCCGGGAATCAAACCCACCAGCACTCCCGCCAGCGTCGAAAGCCCGAACGCCGCGCCCCAGACCGCTCCCCCGACTTCATAGTCAGCCCCTCGCCAGGGCAGTCCCGGCGCCAGTTTCGCCAGGTGCAGTATCCATACCGCCAGCAGCACCCCGAGCCCTCCCGCCACCAGCGACAGCGTCACGTTTTCCACCAGCAGCAGCCGGACCAACCTTCCGCGGCTCGCGCCCAGCGCCGACCGCAGTCCCATTTCCCGTCCCCGCACCGTGGCGCGCGCCAGTTGCAAACTCGCCACATTCACGCACGCAATCAGAAGTAGCAGCCCCACGGCACCCAGCAGGACCAACAGGACCGGTCGAGTGTTCCCCGTCAGTTGCTGCTGCAGCGGCACAGCGTGTACGATGCTGCCCTCCTCCTTCATATAGGCCGGTACCTCGGCTTCGTGCCGCTTCGTGACAGCGGCCAGGTCGGCCGCCGCGCGTTCCGGCGTGACGCCCGGCCGCAGCCTCCCGATGCTATGCAGAATGCCCACCCGTTGGGCTTTGAAATCGGGTTGGGCCGCATCCCGCGATGGCGCCAGCACGTCGGGTTGATAATTCCCCGGAAAGCGGAAGCCGGCCGGCAGCACCCCCGCAATCGTAGTCGGGACGTCGTTCAGCAGCACCATCCGCCCAATCACGCCGCGATCGCCCGCGAAGTGTTCGCGCCACAAATCATCGGTCAAGATCGCCGTGAGCGGAGCGCCCGGCCGATCGTCTTCGGGCGCGAAGTTGCGTCCCATCGCCGGCATCACACCCAGCAGCGTCAGAAAGTCGAACGTGACCGTAGCCCCCCTCAGCCGCTCCGGGCTACCTGCGCCCGTCAGGTTGTATTGCTGGTCGTTCCATTCCGTGAGCCCGTCGAAGACGTGGTTCTCCGCCCGCCAGGCGACAAACTCCGGCGTCAGCACCATAGGGTCGGTGGCGTTCGGAGCTCCTCGTCCCACCTGGATGAGCCGCCCCGAATCGCGATAAGGCAGTGGACGCACCAGCACCGCATAGAACACGCCGAAAATGGCCGCGTTCGCCCCGATTCCCAGTGCCAGCGATAGCACCGCCACCACCGTGAACCCCGCGCTCTTCCGCATTCCGCGCAGCGCGTACCGGATGTCCTGCCACATCGTCGCCTCCTGTGCCCCTCCTGCTGCGCACTCCGATTGCCGTCGCGAAATTACTCTATCGGCTGCATTTCCCGCGAGCAATAGGCCCGAAGTCTGTTCGTTTGTGGGACGGCCGCGAGCTATATTGGTCAGACGGATGAATCTCCGGCTGGCCCTCCGCACCCTTCGCCGCGCCCCTGCGTTCACCGTCGCGACCATCCTGACGCTGGCGCTCGGCGTGGGTGCCAACACGGGCGCGTTCTCGGCCGTCTACGCGCTGCTGCTCAAGCCGCTTCCCTACCCCGATCCGCACCGCCTGGTCGCCCTTTACGAGACCACCGTGGATGGCAAGCCGCGCGACGTCGGCCAGGCCAACCTGCTCGACTGGCGCGCGCGCACCACTCTGTTCGAAGCCATGTCCGCGTACCGCCCGCGCTCGTTCGGACTCACGCGCCATCCGCAAGAGCCGGTCACGGTGATTCAAACCGGAATGGTGATGGCGGATTTCTTCCGCGTCGTTGCCATCCCGCCCGCGCTCGGCCGCACATTCCGCGAAGACGAGGAGATCGCCGACGCCCCCGTGATCGTCCTCACCGATCGCCTCTGGCGCAAGCTGTTCGACGCCGATCCCGCCATCGTGGGCCGCTCGGTCCTTATTAACGAGGAGCCGCACACCATCATCGGCGTGATGCCGGCCGGGTTCGAATACCCGATGAGCGAACTCCCCGACGCGTTCCTCCCCCTCACCCGCGCACGCTACGGACACATCCGCCTGGGCCAGTTGTCCGCTGCCGCACGCCTCAAGCCCGGTATCACGCTCGCCGCCGCCAACGCCGAACTCGATTCCGTTGCCGCCCGCCTGTCTCGCGAATATCCCACCACCAACGCCGGCCGCACCGCCGCTCTCAAGCCGCTCGAGGACACGATCGCCGGCGCGCGCCGCGGACCGCTCTACCTTCTCTTGGCCGCCACATCGCTATTGCTCTTGATCGCGTGCGCCAACGTGGCCGGCCTGATGCTGGCGCGCTGGCTCGCCCGCTCCCACGAAATCGCCATCCGTATTGCCTTGGGCGCCGGCCTCCGCGATCTGCTGCGCCAGTTCCTCGCCGAATCCGCGCTGCTCAGTTTCTGCGGGACCGTTTGCGGCCTTGCCGCCGCCACTGCCGTGCTCCGCGTAGTCCCCGTATTCGTCCCCGGCGCCGATCTGGCGCCACCCCTTCATCTCGACGCATCCGCCTTCTTCGCCGCCCTGGTGCTGGCGACAGCCGTAACGTTCACGCTCGCCATCGCGCCCGTCCTGCTGCTCCGGCGCACCGATCTGAACGGCGTTATCAAAGCCGGCACGCATCGCGTCCGCGCCGCGCTCGCCGCCACGCAAGTAGCTCTGAGCTTAGTCCTGCTCCTCAGCGCCGGACTCCTCTTCCGCAGCTTCCTCCACGTCATCTCGATCGACCCCGGCTTCGACTCCGCCCACGCCCTCCGCTTCGGAATCGGCCTGCCCGAAAAGCGCTACGCCACCGAATCCGCCCTCATCGACTTCCACCGCAATCTCCTCACGCGCCTCTCCACGCTTCCCGGCGTCGAGTCCGCCGGCGCCGCGCAATACCTCCCGCTTCTAGGCGTCTCGAGTATCGGCGGCTTGTTCCAGATCACCGGCTCCGCTATCCCGCGCCCGCAGTGGCCGCGCGCCTGGACCAACGTCGCCACCCCCGGCTACTTCGCCGCCATGCACATCCCCATCCTCCAGGGCCGCGACTTCTCCTGGCAGGACGACCCCCTCACCAACCCCGGCGTCGCGATCGTCAATCAGACCTTCGTCCGCACCTACCTGCGCGACCGCCGCGCCATCGGCACCCGCATCGATCTCAACTGGGACCGCGCCGCCCAATGGGACATCATCGGCGTCACCGCCGACGCCCTTCAGGTGAGCCTCGACCGCGAACCCGTCCCGCAAATCTACCTCTCGATGACGCAGATCGGCGCCGATGGCTGCATCTACGTGCTCCGCGGCCACCCCGACGCGCGCGCCGTCGCCGCCGCCGTGTCTGAGCAGGACCCGCGCCTCGAGCGCATCTCCCCAGTCCCCCTACAGCTCACCGTTGAGCGCAGCCTGTCGCGCCGCGCCATCGCGATCCGCCTGGTGGGCGCATTCGGCGTGCTGGCGCTGTTGCTGACCGCCGTCGGACTCTACGGCGTGCTGGCATTCCGCGCCGCCTCGCGCGCCCGCGAAATGGCCATCCGGATGGCTCTCGGCGCCACTGCCACGCACGTCCGCGGCCTCATCTTCACCGAAGCTCTCGCGCTAGCCGCCGCCGGAACGCTCGCCGGCCTTGTCGTGTTCTGGATGGTGCGCGGTTTCCTCCAGAGCCAACTCTACGGTGTCGGCCCCGCCGATCCCATTGCCATCTCCGCCGCTGTTATTTTGATCCTGCTAGTCGCCCTCGCCGCCGCTGCCGCGCCTTCCGGCCGCGCCGTCCGATCCCAGCCCATGAACCTTTTGCGAGAACGCTGATGCCCAAAATCTGTATCCCCGACGACGCCCCGCCCGTGCTTCGCTCGAGCGCCGTGTGGCCCGAGCTGGCCGCGCGCGCCGACCTGGATTATTACGACACGCTCCCCGGGACCGAGGACCGCCTCATCGAGCGCATCGGCACAGCCGAAGCCGCGATCAACATCCGCTCGTCGGTGAAGTTCACGGAGCGCGTCTTCGCCGCCCGTCCCGGCATGCGCCTGCTTTCCATCTGGGGCACCGGCACCGATCACGTGGATCTCGCTGCCGCGGCGCGCCACGGCGTGACCGTCCGCAACACGCCCGGCGTCTCCGCCATCTCGATCGCCGAACACACGCTGGCGCTACTCCTCGCAGTAGCGCGACGCATCCCGCAAGTGGACGCCGCCGTGCGCCGCGGCGAGTGGCCGCGCGGCCAGTTCGTCCAGCTCCACGGCAAAACCTGCGGCATCATCGGACTCGGCGCCGTCGGCCGCGAATTCGCGCGCCTGGCCGCCGGCATCGGCATGCGCCCCATCGCCTGGACCATGCACCCGCGCCCCCATCCCGGCGTAGAGATAGTCGACCTCGACGACCTCTATCGCGAGAGCGACGTGGTGAGCGTCCACCTGCGCCTCTCGCCCGAAACCACCGGCTTCCTCGGCGTGCGAGAATTCGCCCTGATGAAGCCCGCCGCCATCTTATTGAATACCGCCCGCGGCGCCATCGTGGACGAAGCCGCGATGCTCGACGCGCTACGCACCGGCCGCATCGCCGGCGCCGGCCTGGATGTCTACCCCACCGAGCCCTTGCCTGCCGGCCACCCGCTCACCGCGCTGCCCAACGCCGTCCTCACGCCGCACTGCGCCGGCATCACCCCCGAAGCCCTCGAAGCCGGATTAAGGATGGCCGTCGAGAACATCTGGGCCAACCTATAGCCGGTGATTATCTACTTAACTTCACCCTACCAACCATCGAAGGTTGCTTGCGCTTACGTGACGCCTTAGGCTCTTGGCTTGTTTCCATCACGACCGCCAGCCGAAGCCCGACTGCACGCAGGATGCCTAGCAGGGTGCTGTAGGTTGGATTTCCTTTACGAGTCAGCGTGTGGTAGATGGATTCGCGCGCAATCCCCGCCTTCTCAGCAACCTTGGCTAGTTGCTTGGCTTCAGCGACATCCCGCAGCGCAACCAAGAACATCTTGTCGGAATCCTCGAGCGCTGCGTTCAGATACCCAGCCGCTTCGTGGGGATCTTGGAGGTCAGCCAATAAACTATCGCGATACGGCCGTGTGCGCTTAGGCATTGTATTCGCTCCACCGTTGCTTTGCGGTTTTAATATCCCTCACTTGTGTCGCCTTCTCGCCGCCGCCCAGGAGAATTACCTGATCGCCATCTTCCCCAAAATAGATCCGGTAACCCGGCCCCAGGTTAAATCTCAACTCGTGGACCCCATCTCCGACTGGCCTGCAATCTCCAAAGTTACCTTCCATCACGCGATTCAGCCTTAAGCGGAATGCCACACGGGCCTTACCGTCGCGAACGCGGCGAATCCAGGCATGAAAGCAGTCCTGGTTCTTGGGCGATATGTAGTTTTGGACTATCCGTTTGCGTACTTCCACGTTGGGCTATCGTCCGAACCATGCTGGCGCTTCCGAATTGTGATTTATAAATCACAACCATCGTACCACCGGTTGGCCCCGTAACCCCTATTCCCACTTCCGCTCCCACCCCCGCCACCACCCCGTATTTTCCAAATTCAACGCGTTCCAACAAAGGTCGATCGTCTTCGCATCCTGCCGCACCACACCCTCGCGCGACACCCCCGCCGGCAGCGCCACCAACTGTGCAAACCGATCGAACACCGCCCCGCGATCCTTTTCGTCCACGCGCGTCAGCAGGTGCCACAGCGTCAGTCCATCCCTTGGACGCGCCTCCGCCAGAATACGCGCACAGGCCGGCCGATCGCCCCGTTCGAAAGCGCCCAACGCGTCCTTGAGCCCCGCCGGCGCGTCCTGATAATACGGAATCCCCGGACCCTCTTTCTTCCGCGTGACGCACTCCGCGCCCTCGGGAATAAACGACTCCTGACCCGCGAACCGGAACGCCACCCACCCCATCGCCACCTTCAACAGCCCGTCGCCGTTCTTCTCGACATTGAGCGTGTACTCGCACCCCATATCCACCGCATGCGCCGACGGCGTATCCACCACGAACTGCCGCGGCGGCGCCCAGATGAACGCATGCAGTTGGCCACGGTCGAGCTGCAGCCGCCGATCCGTGGCCGCCCGCATCTCCGAATCCGGACCCAGGTCCACCCGGCCGACTTCGCCCGCCTCGAGCGTCACCCGCCCGCCGTCTCCCGTGCGCAGCACCTGCCCGCGCCGCACCGCCGTCGAGACACCGACCTGACGGCCCCCCGCGCGCGCCGCACCCTCCACACTCGATACCTGCCAAGCCGTGGCCGGCGCCAGCGGAAACGCGAATTGCGAAATCGCGATCGCTCCCATCACCACCGCCGCAGCCGCCGCCATCCATGCCCGCGAGCGCGGCCGCGCCAGCCCCGCCACTTCCCCGCGATGCCGGTAGCGAAGCGGCGCCAGCGTCCGCTCCAACCGCTCGATTTCCGGATCGGGCGGCCCGGACTTGTCCCACAAATAGTTGTCGTTCATTTTGCTTCCGTGCCTCCCAACTGCTCGCGCAGCATCTTCATTCCGCGGCAGAGGTTCACGCGCACCGAATCCGCCGTGAGCCCCGTCTTCTGCGCGATCTCCGGCCCGGTCATGCCTTCCACCAGCCGCATCACCAGCGTCTCGCGATACGCCTCCGGCAGCTTGCGAATCTGGTCGAGCACCGCGAAGGCGTCGTCCCCGCCGCCCGGCTGCGCCAGTTCCGCCAGGCCCGCGTCATCCAGCGTCGTGCGCTCGCGCGCCGACCGGTAGTAGTCGATCGCCCGGTTGCGCGCAATCGCCCCCAGCCATCCGCGAAACGCCGCCGCCGTACGCAGCACCCGAAGCTGCTTCATGGCCGAGAGGAACACGTCCTGCACCAGGTCCTCGGCGTCGCCCGGAGGCACCCGCGCCAGCAGGATGGCGTGCACCATGCGCGCGTAGCGGACATACAGCTCGCCGAACGCCGCGCGGTCGCCCTCCGACGCCCGGCGTATCAGGCCGTCGTCCTCCGATATCCCGCTCGGCATCGCCATCAATTGGGTCATGGTAGCGCGCGGGGCAGCCGGCGCCGCCCCGCTACTTTCTACTTCAACAGCGCGTCCACTTCGGCGGCCGAAAATTCGTGCTGCCAGTCGTTGCGCGGATGCAGCCGATCCACGCCCTCGGGCCCCGCCGCCACAATCAGGTTGGTGAACTGCTCGCTGTTGCGCGCCACCAACTGGATCACCCAGCGCCCCTCTTTCGGCCACTGCTGCGACAGCGCGAACGTCCCGTCTTCGGACATCCGGTCCACCTTCAGCAGGATGGTGCGCCGCTGCCCGTTCACATACCCTGTCGCCGTCCCCGTCACCTGCGCCGTTTTCGGATCGTGGCAGCCCGTCGCTTTGATCGTGACCGCCGCATTCAGCTTACGCGCTTCCGGGCTGGCTTCGGGATTCCCCAACTGCAGATAGAAGCCTCCCGCAAAAAGTTGACCCGCGAGCAGCAGAACACCCGCCGGCATTGACAAGAGCAATCGTTTTCGCATCGTTATGCCTTTCGTAATACAACCGCTAATCCCCTCATTCTGCTGACAAGACGCATCCCGCCCCGCAACCGTTAACGCATCGCCCTGCAGCCAAATCCCAAACCATCCGATAAGGAGGATAGTGCGACGAGTAAGCTGTGCCGTTATCGTGTTGGCGATTGCGGTGACAAAGCTCTGGGCGCTTAACCCCAAGCTCGCGATCACGCAATACGGACACGAAGTGTGGACCACTGCCAACGGTCTGCCGCAGGATTCCGTCCGCGCCATCGCCCAAACTCGCGACGGCTACCTCTGGCTGGCTACCCACGGCGGCCTGGCGCGCTTCGACGGAGTCGCATTTACCATCGTTAGCGGCGCGCTCGCCCAGTCGCAAAACCGGATTTCCGCACTGGCGGCTTCCCCTGACGGCTCGCTTTGGATCGGCACCGTCGGCGATGGCGTGTTCCGCTATCGGAACGGCCAACTCGATCAGGTCCTGATGCCCCCTCAATTGCCTTCAGGGAACGTCCGGGCGCTGATGGAGGATACGCAGGGGACCCTTTGGATCGGCGTCGATCAGGGGCTCGTCCGCTACGCCGCGGGCAAACCTACCGTCGTCTTCCACGGCGGCGACTCGGCCAACGTTCACGCGTTGCTCGAATTCCCCGCCGGCACTGTCTGGGTGGGGAGCAACCACGGCCTCCATCAGATTCAAGGCGATCGTAGCCGCGTATATACCGCGAGCGACGGCATGGCGGGAACCGCTGTGTGGGGAATCGCGCCGGGCGAGAATGGAGCGGTCTGGATCGGTACGCGCACCGGTGGACTCAGCGAGCTCCGCAACGGCCGCTTCCGCATCTACGATCGGCGCCATGGCCTGACACAGAACACCATCGTGAGTCTCTTGCGGGATCGCGACGGCAACCTCTGGATCGGCACCGACGGCGGAGGCTTGAACCGCTTCACGAATGGAAAGTTCAGCTCGTACCAGACGCGTGAGGGCCTCTCGAACCAAGTGGTCCGATGCTTCTACGAAGATCGCGAGGGAGGGCTATGGATGGGAACCGCCGGTGGCGGGCTGAATCGATTGAAGGACCATCGTCTGTCGGTGCTTTCGATGCGCCAGGGGCTCCCCAGCGACACCATCCGCTCCATCTCTCAGGACCGCAAGGGTGAAATCTGGCTGGGTACCGGCAACGGCGTAGCCCGCATTTCCGCGGGCGGCCTGGTAGCCACCTATGGAGTCAAGGACGGACTGGCCAGCGAGTTGACCTGGCCTGTGCTGCACGACCGCCAGGGCAACCTCTGGACTGCCACAGAAACTGGCGTTGTACAGATGTTCCGCGACGCGGACCTGAAGCGTCCCCCGGCGCGCGCCTGGAAACTCGACAGCGCCATTCGCATCCTTTACGAGCAGCGCGATGGAGGAATCCTGATCGGCAACAATAACAGCCTGCTGCGCGTCGCCAAAGGACGCTCGACAGTCCTGATCGCCCCGGGTGAGCTCGCGGTGGGTTCCCTGCGTTCGTTGGCCGAACGCCCTGATGGCTCTTTGTGGCTGGGCGGAACCGCGGGACTCCAGCAGTTGCGCAACGGGCGTCTCTCGCCGCCCATCGCCAGCGCAGGGGGCCTCCCTGGCGATACCGTCACCGATCTGCATGAGGACCGGGCGGGTTGGCTTTGGGTGACCACATCGAGAGGGCTGGCCCGGGTTGCGGGCGGCCGGGTCACCGCATTCAGGAAAAGCAGCGGCATGCCGGAAACCGACATGAACCATCTGCTCGAAGACGATGCTGGATATTTTTGGATTACCGGACGCGCTGGCCTGCTGCGCGTCTCGCGCGCCGATCTGGACGCGGTGGCAAACGGCCGGCGGCCGGCGGTCCAGGTCGAACAGTTCGGCGCTTCTGATGGCATTCTGGGCAGCAGCGACTTCAGCTTTGGCAGTTTCCCGTCTGCCTGGAAACTCCAGGACGGTTCCCTCTGGTTCCCCACCTATGGCGGCGTGGTTCAGGTGGATCCGCTGCACTTGAAGCACAATCTGCAGCCGCCTCCGGTCTACCTCGAGCGGGTAGCGACGGAAAAGAACGCTTCGCTCGGAAACGGGGAAACGGTCCGCGCCGGCGGCAAGCTCGAATTCCACTATACGGCGCTAAGCCTGTCGTTCCCCGACCGGGTACGGTTCCGGTACAGGCTCGAGGGCTTCGACCCGGACTGGGTGGATGCCGGCGCGCGCCGCGTGGCGTACTACACCAACCTTGCACCCGGCAACTATCGGTTCCGGGTGATCGCATGCAATAACGACGGGCTCTGGAACGAGCAAGGAGCCACATTTGAACTCCGAGCCAGGCCGCGCTTCTACCAGACGGGGATCTTTTATGCTTTGATGGCGCTGGCGGTCGCCGGAGCGGGTGCCTTCTTATACCACTGGCGCGTCCGGGAACTCCACCGGCGGGAGCGGCGGCTGGCCGAAAAGATCGAAGAACGCACCGCCGAACTGCGCGCCGAAATCGAAATCCGGAAGCGGGCCGAGCAGGAAGCTGCGGCAGCCAACCTGGCCAAGACCGAGTTCCTGGCCAACATGAGCCACGAAATCCGCACGCCCATGAACGGGATTATCGGAATGACCGAGCTCGCCCTGGAGGCCGAGCTCTCCACTCTGCAGCGCGACCGCATCGAAGTGGTGCGCACCTCGGCCGAGTCTCTGCTGGTGCTGCTCAACGATATCTTGGATCTCTCGAAAATCGAGGCGGGCAAACTGCAACTGGACGGGGTCGAGTTCTCGCTTCGCCGATTGCTGGTGGAAGCTCTGCAAGTCGTATCGGCAGGCGCTTTTCAGAAGGGACTCGATCTCGCTTATGTGGTCCCCGAGAGTATTGCCGACCGGCTCGTAGGCGATGCCGCACGCCTCCGTCAGATCCTTTTGAATCTGGTCGGCAATGCCGTGAAGTTTACCAGCCAGGGCGAGGTGACGATCCGCGTGAGCCATCGCTTTCGCCGCCTCGCGTTCGCCGTCAGCGATACAGGTATCGGGATTGCCGCGCCCCATCTGAAGACCATCTTCGACCCCTTCACTCAGGCCGATGGCTCCACGTCGCGGCGCTATGGAGGAACCGGCCTAGGCTTGGCCATCTGCGCCCGCCTGGTGGCCCTCTTCGGAGGAGCCATTCGCGTCGACAGCGAGCCCGGAGTCGGCAGCACGTTCTATTTCGAGGTCCCTTTGGAAGCCGCCGCGGACCAGAAGACCTGGGCGTTCAGCGGCCGAGTCCTGGTGTGCGAGCCTCACCCGGCATCACGCGAGGGAATCGTCGCCACGCTCCGCCACCTGGGTGCGCACGCCATCGTCGCCGCCTCGCCCGAGGAGGCCGTACAAACGGCGTTCGAGGCTCGGGCCGGCGGCGCTCCCATCACGGCAATTCTGGCAGCCGGCGCGGCGTGGCTCCGCCTTCCCCCGGAGCTGGCGGAGATCCAGATTCAGATCTATTCCGGCCTGCCGGCGCAAGCAACCCCCAGTTCCGGGCGGAGAATGCTGCTCCAACCCTTCGGGCCGGCGGAGCTCTATGCCGCCCTTGCCGGGCCGCTGCCGGCCGGCCCATCCTCCGCGCCTGAGCCCCGAGTCTCTTCCGGCCGCCCTCTGCGTGTGCTGATTGCCGAGGACAATCCGATCAACCAGAAAGTCATGTTGGCGATGCTGAGCGGAGACGCCTATGAGAACACCATCGCGTCCAACGGGATCGAGGCCTGGGAGGCGATCCAGACGGGCCGGTTCGATGTCATCCTGATGGACGTCCAGATGCCGGAGCTGAATGGCCTCGAAGTAACCGCCCGCCTGCGGACGATGGAAGCGCAACGGGGCGGCCATACACCCGTGATCGCCCTGACCGCGCACGCGATGCAAGGCGATCGCGAGTGCTGTATCGCGGAGGGAATGGATGATTACGTCGCCAAGCCCGTCAAGCGACGCGATGTAGTCGCCGCCATCGAGCGCGCCGCGCTCTTAAGTCAGAGTGCCGAACCAGCCTACCCCAACCGGTAAATCGTCAGCCCGGTAAGCAGCTTCGGATAGAAGTCCGTCGACTTCTGCGGCATCACGCCGCCCGCAAAAGACGTGTCCGCTACCTGCTGGACGGACGTCGGTTTGAGCAGGAACGCGATCTGCGCGGCGCCCTTGCGCGCCTCTTCCACGGCCGCATCGATGCCGCGGATGTACCGCAGGTTCTTCTCCTCACGCACTGCCTCTTCGCCGATCCCCAGCGCCTTTCCCAGAATCCGCTCGTGCAGAATACGGACATCCAGCTCGCCGCGCGCGTTTCGCTCCTCCATCCGGAAAAGCCGGCTCCCGATAGCCGCGCCGACGATCGAGCGATCCGGGTACTTCGTCCACGCGCGCTTCAACTCATCCAGCGAATCGATCTCGTCGACCTCGAAATCCGCCGCCGCCTTGCGCAGAAATTCGCCCGGAAACCCTTCCGTCTGGAGCCCGCTGACCAGCCGGTGCGTCGCCAGGATCTTCAACCCCGGCGAGTGCATATTGACGAACGTCATCATCACGCGATCCGCGCCCGGCAGGTTCGGATTCTCATTCCGGAACGCCAGCGCCGTCTCGTAGCGGTGATGGCCATCGGCGATCGACAGCTTCTTGTCCGCCATCAATTGCTGGATGGGCCCCGCATCCGCGATGCGCCAGATGCGGTGCCGCGCGCCGTACTCATCCGTCACCTCAGCCACCGGCGCCGAACCCGCCGCCTGGTCCAGCAGCGCGTCCACCGCGCCCGCCGGGTCGGGGTACAGCATGAAGAGCTGGCCGAAATGCGCGTGCGTGTGGCGCAGCAATTCGAGCCGGTCTTTTTTGGGACCGGAGAGCGTCTGCTCATGCCGATGCACGATGCCGGCGGAATATTCCTCCAGCTTGCCCAGCGCGATGAAGCCCTTGCGCTCCAGCCGCTCCCCCGTATCCGGAACCGTGAACTCCTGGAAATACGCAAACACCGCCGGCTCGCGGTCCTGCTCGAGGATGCCCTGCGACGTCCAGTCGTTCAGGTAACCCGCCGCGCGCGTATAGACGTTATCGCGATCCGAATCCGCCGGCTTCGCTTCACCGAGGATCACCCGCACCAGATTGTGCGGGCTGAGCGAAAGATACCGGCTCCGCATGGCCGGAGAAATCTTGTCATACGGCTGCGTGACCAGATTCCCCAGAGGACCAGCTTTGCCGGAATATCGGAGTGGTTGAAAAGGAAAGATTAGAGCCAACTATCAAGATAGCACTGCGGCCCCGCTCCCTTCTTACTGATTCGCCTTCATCTGCCTTTGCAGCCGCTGCTCCGCCTCCTGCTGCAACACCGCCGGAATCATATCCGGCTGCCGCTTCACCTGCCCCTGCTTGGCTTCGTCGATATCCACGTTATACACCTCGAGGATTCGTGCCAGCACATTGTCCAGGTTCAACCTCGAGTGAATGTAGCCGTTCAGCGCGTTCACTTCGGAGAGCTGGCGCGTCACCGTGTCGCGCTGGATCAGCACCACATCCAGAATCGTCGACGTGCCCAGCTCGTATTTCCGCCGCGCTCCCTGCAGCGTCTGCTCCTGCAACCGCCGCGCTTCCAGGCTGGTATCGTACGCCGACCGCGCGTTGGCCAGCGCCATGCGCGCATTCACCACATTCATCTTGATACTGTTGTGGAGTTGCTTGTCCTGGATCTCCTGTTGCCGGTAATTCAGCTCGTCGGTAATCAGGTCGGCCTGCGCCGCGCGGTTGCGGATCGGGATCACCCACTCGGATCGGCTTCGACCATGGTGACGCGGATCGATTTTCTCTCACGTTCCGCGACGGTCACCTTCTCGCCCTTAGTCGCGACCAGCCGGAGTACATCAAGACTTATATCATGCAATGATCCTGGGCATGATCGCGGGCACCGGGCTCAGTGAAAAACTCGCTCATGCATTCTCGTCTGTAACATCACATAACACGTTCGCCGTGATCGTCGCCGCCTATTCAGCGGGTTTGGGTGTCTTGATAACCCTCGGGAGGAAGTAAGTTGGTTGTCGAGGCGCCTTACGTCCTGCAGGCCGCGGTTACAAATCGCGTGCACCTGGGCTGGGTAGTCCAAATCTACAATGCGTCGGAGTCCCTGCCGAATCTGATCAATCCCTTTTGGATGCTTCCGTTGCTTGGGATTCTGAAACTGCGCGCGCGCGATCTGGCCGGATACGGGATGCTGCAACTGCTCGTACTGCTGCCTATCGTGTGTTTTCTGTGCTGGCTGTTTTCACAGACCATCGCATTCGTCCCACC
>JBGPHT010000150.1:0-18736 GCA_041484525.1 Bryobacteraceae bacterium
GAAAAGCCGTGGCAAGCTCTTCTTCCGGCTGATGCAGCAGGCGGTAAGCACGCCTCCCGCAACCTATGACGCGATGGTCAAACGGCCCAAACCAGCCACACAACCTGTTGGGGTAAGCTGAGTGAAAGGGATACCCACTAGAAATCATTTGCAGCTCTTCATATATTGCGCTAACATTCGCGCAGTCAACATTCCTGGGTAGCGCGGGAGGGTTCTAACACGTGCGAGTCCGTGGTGTTGCTCTTCCACCACTAACGGTGCTACTGCTTTGCACGGTATGGGCCAGTGATCCGCCCCGATTGATCCAATCCTCAAGCCTCTCGGCCGTCACAATCGGCCAAACGCTGCTATCTGACGTCAATCACTTGCACCTACAACACCAGCACCGGCAGTCCGAATTGTTCGAACTCCGGTTGGAGCCCTTTTTTCAAGCGGTAGTCCGGTAAGCTTCACCGCATCGGCATCCTCCAGTGGTAGTTGGCTGTCGGTAAGCCCGCGGAGTGGGACTATACCGGTGGCTCCCGCCCAGGTTGGCTTATCGATTACCGTCAGCCCGGCTGGCCTTGCTGCCAACACCTATACCGGCACGGTGACCGTGAGTTGCAGTGCTACCGTGTGCCCCGCCACGGGACAGGTGACACTGACCGTCGTTGGGGTTTCCACACCCCTCCAGCACCGGCACTAGGTCTCTGACCGCTTGAAGGAATTCTAATAAAACAATGCCAATCTGAAATGTTTTGGCGCATACTTGACGTATGGCTCGTCCAGCCCTGCGTATCGAAGTCACAACCAAGGACCAGAAGGAGTTGAAAAGACTGTTGAGCGGCGGCGTACAGCAGGTGCGAGCCGTTCTGCGAGCCGTGGCGCTTTTGCAATTGGCCAAAGGTGTTAGCGCGCCGCGGATCTCCGCCGTTGTTCCGTTAACCCCACAGGCCATTCGGAAGGTTGGCCATCGCTACGAGAGTGGTGGCCTCGACCGCGCACTCTATGAGAAGGAGCGGCCAGGAGCGGCCAAGGCCGCATATACCTCGCGGTAGCCTTCATACGGGTCGCGGGTTCCGTCCGCGATTCTTTGTATCACACCACGTGCCTTTTTCCAGAGCCCGCGCCCTTCGGTCTGCCGCGCGGCGCCGACTGTGAATCATACTCTTCATCCTACACTGCTCTTTCTAACCCCACGCTACGAGGCTTCCAGTAGCGCCGCTAGAGCCTAGCTCCCGCCGCCGATCCGCCCACCAGCAGCCAGAGCCGATGTCACCCGCCGACAATGTAGCTCACTACCCACGGCCGACCGCTCTCGACAAGGTGCTCACGGGCGGACGGGCGCCTCCCCAGTCCCTGCGCGTGACGGGGGCGGCGCGTGCGCGATCACCTGTTCGATAGCGCGCGCGAATTCGCCGGGCGTCTGCAGGCTGATGGTCTTGCCCTTCAACTTCGCCACCGCATGGCTGATGAGGTCGGGCACGTTGGCGACGGTGAAAAAGAACGGCCGCACCTGAAGGTCGAAAAACCGCGGCGCGCCGCCGCGCGTCTTCTCGAGGGCATTTGCCGGGAACTTGTCCACAAAGCGCGTGCGCGGACCGAGAAAGATCACGACGTCGGAGACCGGGTCGGCCGTCAATTCCTGGTTGAGCATGTCGGCCAGGAGCATCTCGTGGCCGCGCCGGTTTTCGAGAACGCTTACGTCGACGCGGCCGAGTTGCAGGTCGTTGAGGGACTGCGCCACGCGGTCGAGGCCGTCGAGAGTGAAGGACTCGTCCCGCAGCAGGACCCTCTGCTGCTCCAGATTGAACAGGACCAGGCGCACGGAACGGGCGGGCAGGCGTTCGAGCAGTGAGGAGAGCGTGCCGAGCAGCATCACCTGGTCGCGGCCGTTCAGCACGGCGCGGCGCGGCGAAAGCGCCGCTGCGTGGAGCAGGATGGTGACGCGCATGGCCGGGGCATCGGCGCGCGTGCGCTGCGGGTCGGGGGTGCCGCGCAATGAGAATTCGGCGACGGTATCGGGCGGCATCGCCACCTGCACCTTGATTTCGCTGCGCATCAGGCGGGCATCGCTATCCCAAGCCGAGCGGCAGACGCGACCGGTATCGTCCAGCAGCAGCCACTTCACCTGGTATCGGCCCGCGCCCACCAGGTAACCGCCCGCCACCGGCAACTCGACGTTGGTCTTGGGAACGTCGGGCAGCCTGACGGAACTCGCCAGATACACCGGCTTGCGGCTACCTCCTTCCGGGGTGACGCGCGCCACGACCAGCCACCGGTGGTTGGGTCCGAGGTATTGGTCCATGGGGACGCGGACAACGAAACCGGCTTGAAAGCGGAAGGTGTAATTCAGCGACGGGTGAATCGGCGTTACCTCGCAGCGTAGCGCCTTGTCCCCGGGCTGCGGATCCATCAGGCGGACGAGGCCGGGAATTCGCGCGGGGTCCATGATGGTCTGCCCGAATGCAGCCGAAGCCGCGAGCAGCGCGATTCCCGGGAGCCGCATGGCTCTATTATGCGCCGCGCGGGGCGGGTCGGACACGCCGATTGTTAACGGCTACTCCTCGTGCGGAAAGAGCAGGTCCGTCAGATCCTCGGACTTCCTTTCGCGCGAAGCTTCCCAGAATCCGGCGGCGAATGCAACCACCGCTACGGTCCAAACCGCGATCGCAATGTTATCTACATTGTGCCGCAGCCCCATGGCCGCGGCGCACAGCAGGCTGCGCAGCAACCACGCATAGAAGCGGGAAATCTTCACACGGCCTCGGCGTACACCTGCCTGGGCCTTCCCCGCCATGTAGGCGAAGAAGAGGCACAGGATGCCAAGTACGCCACGAATGAATTCGATCGGGACGGGCATGACTTAAATTTTGACACAATGGCGGCATGACGTTAATGGGAGAGATCCGCGACTTCCCCGTTGAGCGCGGCGCGGTGGCGCTCTGGTTCCTCGGCCAGAACGGATTCGTGTTCAAGACTCACGAAGGTACGGTAGTCGCGACCGACCTCTATCTCACGAACAGTTGCGCCGCCATCGCGCCTTCCGGCATGGACTTGAGCCGGCGCGTGCCGGTGCTGATCCCGCCCGAAGAGGTGGACGTGGACCTTTACGTCTGCACCCACAACCACCAGGACCACACCGACCCTGAGACCATCGAGCACCTGCGCCACCGCGACACCACGCACTTCATCGGTCCCCACCCGTGCTGCGACGTGTTCGCGCAAAAGAGAATCGAGACGGGCCGCGTGGTGCCCATGTGGCCGGACCGGCGGATCGAGTTGCGCGACGTCGCCATCACCGCCACGTTCGCCCTTCCCACCGACGCAACCGATCTCAATCACGTAGGCTATGTGTTCGAGTTTGGCAGCCGGGGGCCGCGCGTCTACATGACCGGCGACACGGACAACTCTCCGCTGCTCGAATCCGCGCGGCGGCATGCGCCCGGGCTGATGATCGCGTGCATCAACGGCGGCTTCAACAATCTGTCGCATGACGAAGCGGCGCAGTTGGCCGGCGCCAGCCGGCCGCGCGCGGCGATTCCGTGTCACTACGACATGTTCCCGGACAACGCAGCGGACCCCCTGCAGTTCCGCGCGGCCCTGAGGCTGCGCGCGCCGGATGTGCGATACGCGGCGCCCGAGCACGGCGCGGCATTCTTATTCGGCGGTTAACGCCGTACCTGCCCGAAGCGGGTATACTCGGCTGGAGGAAAGGATTTCCAACTAATGAAACAATTTCTTACTTGCTGTATTTTGCTCGCGGGGATCGCATCAGTGGGGTTTGCGCAGTGTAAGGAGCCCACGCCGTGGGAGGCGAGCCCGCCGATGAAGACGTCGGTCACGATCGGTGGGAAGAACATTTGGATCGGCTACCATGCGCCTTCGGTAAACGGACGGAAGGTTTTCGGTGGAGAGGGCGCGCTGCAACCGGACAACTCCGTTTGGCGGCTGGGCGCGCAGAATGCCACGTGCATTCACACCGAAGGCGAGCTCGATTTCGGCGGGCTGAAGGTACTCCCGGGCGATTACTCGCTCTACGTCGATCTCGATATGGGGAAATGGAAGCTCATCATCAACAAGCAGACCGGGCAGTGGGGCATCAATCGCGACGGCAGCACCACGCGGCAGCCTGCACAGGACGTTGGTACGACGGCATTGACCATGAGCAAGCTGGCGGCGCCGGTCGAGCAGCTCAAGATCGGCCTGTCGGACACGGGAGGGAATAAGGGCAAGCTGCAGATCGAATGGGAGAAGGTGGGGGCATCCGTTACTTTTGCGGTTAAGTAATTCCTAGATCTTACGGATTTCTTTTTCGAGGTCAGTCAGGACTTCGTCTTTGCGCTCGCAAGAGAGGTCCTTCTCCAGGCGGCGCAGGGCTACGCCGATGACGTCGCGGTGATGCAGGCGGGAGCCGAAGTCGGCTGAAAGACGCAGCCACAGCTCGTGGGCGCGGTCGAGGTCTTCGGGCCAGAGCCGCGGCGGATGCGGGCCCAGGTTCACATAGACGGACGGGCGTCCGGGGCTGATGATTTCGAGCGAGAACGGGTGGCGCGGCTCGGGGATGTTTTCCCAGGCGAGGCCGATGCGGCGCGCCAGCTCTTCGGAATCCATGCGCGGGGAAACGCCGGTGACCAGGCGGGAGGCCTTCAGCTTGGCGGCGGTCTGCACCATGGCGTCGAAGGGATCGACGCCGGGCACCACCACCAGGTCCACCGGCTTGCCTTGCTTCTCGGCCATCGTGACCACGCGGCTCAGCAACTCCTGCTCATAGTCGGAGAACAGTTGCTTGTCGGATAGCTCGTACTCGGCGGCGCCCGTGGATACGGGGCGCACCGTCATCACCACGATGTCGTGCCGCTTCAGGTTGGTCTTCTCGAGCACGTTGCGCAAGTGGTCCATGTGGCTGTAATCGCGGACGGCGACCAGCACTGCGCCGGGCCGCGCGTGGACGGCATCGGGGCTGATGTCGGGGCGCTTGTCCAGGTTGAATTCTTCCAGGCCCTGCTTGCGATCCTCCTGCTTGCGCTTGTTGATCCATTCCGACGCGGTGAAGATGGCGAACAGGACCACCGTGAAACCAACGCCGTAAATCGTAGCGATCCGTTTGGAGAACACGTTGGCGATTGCCACCAGCAGCAGGATAAGGGTGGTGACGATGAGGCCTACCGGCAGTTCCCGTCCGAAGATGCGCGGATTGAACGGGACCTTGTATTCCTGGTCGTGGCGAGTGTAGCGCAGCACCAGCACGCCCAGGGATTTCAGGCAGAAGCTCCATACCACGCCAAACGCGTAGGCTTCACCGAGCAGGTACACGTTGCCGCGGCTCAACATTATGGTTGCGATCTGCAGGCCGGCGATGACGTTGATCATCCGGTAGGTTGTGCCGAAGCGGTAGTGCGGCTTGCGGAACCAGTGGATGAGCACGCCGTCTTCCGCCAGCCGGTTGAGCACGCCGTTGGCGCCGATCATGGACGTGTTAACGGCGCCCGAGAGAATCAGCACGCCCACCGCCACCACAAAAATATGAAAGATGAGGCGCAGCAGTGGAGGGCCCGCCAGGTGCATGGCCAGACCGCCGAGGAGGTTGTCTACATAGTGCCCGCGCACCGCATCCGGGACGATCATACCGGCGAAGAGGGTGATGACTCCGGTACAGAAAACGGCGTAAATGCACACCAGGTTGCCGGTGCGCCGGAGGTTCTTCATCTTGGGATAGGCGATCTCGCGATAGACCTGCGCCAGTGTTTCAAAGCCGCTCATAGAGAGAACCGAGTGGCCGAAGGCGATGAGGATGGCGACGGCGCCGATCTGCGGCCAGAAAGTTCCCTGGAACCAGCCGAGCGCGTCATCGCTGAAGTGCAGGTTGGAGGGAATTGGCAGCGGCGGGAGTTTCACGTGCGGCGCCAGAAGGAGGGTGATGGGACACCAGACGAGGAACGCCACCACCATCACCGTGGTGATCTGCATGATGCGCAGCGCCTTGCCGCTCGACTCGTGAATCCCTTTGATGTTGCTCCACCAGAAATAGATGGTAACGATGACGGCGAAACCGGCGGCAAACAGATCCTGGGGCACGTGCGGGCCGAGGTGGTTGAGGTCCGAGACTTCGTTGAGCAGATATCCGAGGTAATGGCCGGCGCTGACGACGCTGATGGGTCCAGTGAGGATGTAATCGAAGATGAGCGAGGAGACCGAGAGGCGGGCGATGAAGGGACCCATGGAGTCGCGCACCACCACGTAGACGCCGCCGCGCACGAACATGCTGCACGATTCCAGATAAACGGAACGGACGGCAAAGCTGAACAGCATCACGGCCAGGATGAACCAGGGCGCGCTCTTGCCGATGGCATGCTCGGCGATGCCGCCGGCGTAGAAGGCGGACGACGCGAGATCGCTCAGTACGATGGCAGCCGCTCGCCAAAAAGAGATGAAAGAAAGAGCAACCGTGGTGGCGACGACGACCTTGGAGGTGGCCGTTCGTTCCGGCTCCGATGGCATACGGGTTCCAGTGTACGACAGGACTGAGTTGGAGCGGCGGACGGGAGGACTACGGGGCCACGAGCCAACCGCTCGCGTGGGAGCCGCGAGAGAATACGGGGACGCCCCTACTTTGCGCCAGGCTTGCGGAATTCGCGTAGGTCGCCCGGATCCTCCCCGGATTCGCCGCTACGAGTGCTTGCTGCCGGAGACTTCGCGGAGGATGTCCTCCACCACGTCCTGGGCGCGGCCGGATTCTAGTTCCTCGCTCATTCGCCGAAGCGCCACGCCCACGATATCGCGGTGATGGAGTTTCGATCCCGGACCCATGGTGGAGAGCTTGAGCCAGAGGCTGTGCGCCAGGTCGATATCTTCCGGCCACAGCCGCGGCGGATGCGGCCCCAGGTTGAAGAATACGGTGTCCTTCTGATTCTCCAGCACGATCTCGAGCGAAATCGATGGCCGCGGCTCGGGCAGCCGCTCCCAGTAATACCCTACTTGCGCTCCCTGTTCGGAAGGAGTGAGTTTCGGCGAGAGACCCATCACGATCCGCGACGATTGCAGGCGCGCCGCGGTCTGCACGGCCGCATCGTAGGGGTCGGCGCCCGGGACCACCATCAGCTCCACATGTTTCCCCGACTTCTCGGCCAGCGCCACCACACGGGTGAACACGGCGCTCTCCGCGTCGGAGAAGATCTGGCTGGCGTCGAGTGCGTGCTCCCCCGATCCGGCTTCGGTCACCGTCCGCACCGAAAGCACTACGATGTCCAACTTGCGCGTGTCGGTCTTCTGCAGGATGCGCTCCAGATGCTGCAGCCGGTTGGGATTACGGACCGCGACCACCACGTTGCCGGGCCGTACGCTGAGGGCGTCGCTCGAAAGCTCGGACCGCGTGTCGAGCCGGAACTTCTCCATCTCCTGCGCGTTCCCCGCCCGGTGCTTTCGGTTGTAGATGTCCGACAGCTCGAAGATGATGAAGAAGGTGATGGTGAAGGTGACTCCGGAAATCGTAGCCACTCTCTTGGTGAGCACGTTGACTATCGCCAGTGCGAACAGCGCGACCGTGATCAACATCAGGCCCACCGGAAATTCAATTCCGCGGACGTGGAAATTCAGCGGCACCTTCCATTCGCGCGCTCCGGGCTGCTTGTAGCGCAGCACCAGAACCGAAAGCGCCTTCATGGCGAAGCTCCACACCACGCCGAAGGCATACGCTTCCCCCAGCATGTAGACGTCGCCCCGGCTGATCAGAATGGTCACCAGTTGCAGCCCCACGATCAGGTTGATGAGGCGCGAGGTCGTCCCGAACTTGTGGTGCGGATGCCGGAACCAGTCCGGCAGCACGCCATCCTCCGCCACCCGGTTGAGAACGCCGTTGGAACCGATGATGGCGGTATTGACCGCGCCCGCCAGGATCAACGTCCCTACCAGCACCACGAATCCATGGAAGAGCAGGCGGAGCGATACCGGACCCACCAGGTACATCGAGAGGCCGCCGATGAGGTTGTCCAGGAAATTCTTGCGCGCGCTGTCCGGAATGATCATCACCGCGAAGAACGACACCAGTGACGTGAACAGCATGCTGTATACGAAGATCACAAACCCGGCGCGCTCCAGGTTCTTCAGCTTGGGGTGTGCGATCTCGCGGTTGACCTGTGCCAGGCTCTCTTCGCCGCTCATCGCCAGCAGGGAATGGCCCAGGCCGATCAGCACTGCGATCACGGTGATCGACGGCGCCAGCGTTCCTTTCAGCCATCCCAGCGCCTCCGGGCTGAACTTCAGGTTGGCCGGGATGGGCGCGGGCACCGGTTGGTAGCCGTTCTTCAGCACCGTAATGATGCACCAGACGATCAGGATCACCACCATCACGGTGGTGATCTGCATGATGCGCAGCGCCTTCTCGCTCGATTCTTGAATGCCGATGATGTTCTTCCGCCAGAAGTACAGCGTGACAGCCGCCGCAAACACCGCCGCGAAGTACGGCGGATGGACGTGCATACCGGCCAGATGGAGGCGCTCGCCGGTCTCGTTGATCAGTCCGCCCAGGTACAGTCCCGCGCTCACACCGCTGATCGGCCCGGTCAGGACATAGTCGAACATCAGCGCCGAGACCGAGAACTTCGCCAGCGTACCGCCCATGGCCTCGTGCAGCACCTTGTACACGCCGCCCCGCACGAACATCGAACAGCGTTGGATGTAGATGGCCCGTGCCGCGTAGCTGAACAGCATGATCGCGAGGATGAACCAGGGAGCCGCTTTGCCGATGGCCTGCTCGGCGATGCCGCCGACGTAGTAGGCGGAGGATGCGAGATCGCTGAGGACGATGGCGGCGGCGCGCCAGAAGGAAATGAACGACAGCATGACGGTGGTCGCTACCACGACCTTGACCGTCGCCGGCCGTTGCGGGGTTGTCACGTAGGTAACTCCTCGATCACCATACAAGGTGACTTTCAAGCGCCTACGAGGTTAGCTGACGGGCTAGAGTTTGAAAGTACTCTGTCTTGATTAGACTACGCCCCAAACGCACGGGTCCCCCGCCTCCAGGTGGAGTTTGGCACCCACATATTAGCATAGGGTATGGACGCAGAGGCGCTGGCCCGGACCGTGATTGTGAAGCTGCGCGCCGCCGGTCACCAGGCATATCTGGTCGGCGGATGCGTACGCGACCTGCTGCTGGGAGTGAAGCCCAAGGATTGGGACGTGTCGACGGACGCGCGTCCCGACCGCATCATGGATCTGTTTGCGAACTCCGGCCGCGTGGGTGCGCATTTCGGAGTAGTGTTGGTGCGCGACGCTTTTTCGCAGGTGGAAGTGGCGACGTTCCGCAGCGATCACGAATACACCGACGGGCGACGGCCGGATGCCGTGCACTTCGAGAACGATCCGCGCGAAGATGTGCTGCGCCGCGATTTCACTATCAACGGGCTGATGCTCGAACCGGAGACCGGCCGCGTGCTCGATTTCGTGGACGGGCAGGGCGACATCGCGCGGCGCACGGTGCGCGCTATCGGCGATCCTGAGCGGCGGTTCGCGGAGGATCACTTGCGCCTGCTGCGCGCCATACGGTTCGCGGCGCGGCTGGGGTTCGAGATCGATCCGGACACGTTCGCGGCCATCCAGCGGCATCACCGGTCGATTCTGAAAGTGTCGGCGGAGCGGGTGCGCGAAGAACTGGTGCGTATTCTCACCGAGGGCGGCGCGCGCCGCGGCTTCGAGTTGCTGGACGCGAGCGGCCTGCTCGAGGACCTGCTGCCGGAGGTGGCGGCGATGAAGGGCGTGGAGCAGCCGCCCGAGTATCACCCGGAAGGCGATGTGTGGGTGCACACGCTGCTGCTGCTCGAGCAACTGGACGAGCCGACACCCACGCTGGCGCTGGGCGCGCTGCTGCACGATGTGGGCAAGCCGCCGACGTTCCGCGTTGCCGAGCGCATCCGCTTCGACGGGCACGTGGAGGCAGGCGTGCAGTTGGCGCACCGGATCCTCTGCCGCCTGCGCTTCTCACGCGACGAGATGGAGCAGGTGGAGGCGCTGGTGCACAATCACATGAAATTCAAAGATGTGGGACAGATGAAGGAGAGCACGCTCAAGCGGTTCCTGCGCATGCCCGGATTCGACGAACACCTGGAGTTGCATCGGCTGGATGTGCTTTCGAGCAATCGCAACCTGGCGAACTACGACGCAGTGAAGCAGAAGCTGGAGCAGTTTTCCGAGGCGCATTTGAAGCCGCCGCGGCTGGTGACGGGGGAGGATCTGATGGAAGCGGGGTATCAGCCGGGGCCGCAGTTCGGCGAGATTCTGGCGGCGGTGGAGGATGCGCAGCTCGAGGGGGAAATCGGGAGCAGGGAAGAGGCGCTGCGTCTGGTGAGGGAGAAGTTTCCGAGGGTCTAACGGTTCATGTCGATTCTGGGTGTGATTCTCATATTATTTGCAGCGGCGCAATTCTATTGGTTGTGGCGCGGGCTTGTCTTGCTGCGGCGCCGGGTTGCGCGGCCGCACACGCGGGCGATTGTCGGCGGCGCGGTGCTGGCGTACGGCCTCCTGCTGCTGGCATACAACTTCGGATACTTGGGGCGTTATGAAACAGCGGTCCACCTGACGCTGCGGGATGCACTGTTGACGGCTCCTTTCGCGTGGTGGGCGGCGAGCTCGATCGTCGGATTCATCGTAGTGCTGCTGCTGTTGCCGGCACGCGGAGTCGCGTGGCTGGTGCGGAGGCGGAGCCCGCCGGAATCGGCGTCACGGCGGCATTTCCTGGAGCGCACGGTTTCGGTCGCGGCGGCTGCGCCGTTCGTGGCGGGCGCGTACGGGATGCTGTACGGGCGGTTGAATCTGGAGACCACTGCGACGCGCATCCGGCTGGCGCGGCTACCGCGAGCCTTCGAGGGCTTCCGCATTGCGCAGCTTTCCGACATTCACATCGGGCCTTTCATGCCTCAGGAGGAGATTCGCCGCTACGTCGCCATCGCCAATGCGCTGAAGGTCGACATGATCGTGCTGACCGGCGATTTCGTGACCTTCGATCCATCCACCGAGCGAGCAGTGGTGGAGGCGCTCTCAGGACTGCGCGCGCCATACGGCGTTTTCGGATGCCTGGGCAATCACGACACGTGGACGGGCGTGGAGGAATCGATCACCGCGTTGTTCCAGCAGGCCGGGATCCGGATCTTGCGGCAGGAGCGCGTCGCCATCCGGAGCCGCGGCGATGAACTGAACCTGATCGGCACGGATTTTCAGACGGAGCGGCGATTCGGTCCGACTCTGCCGGTGAGGCAGGCGTTGGAGAATATCGAGGGGCTGGTTGCGGCGGATCGTGTGAACCTGCTGCTCAGCCATAATCCCGCCACGTTCCCGCGCGCCGCCGGCCTGGGCATCGACCTGAGCCTGGCGGGGCACACGCACGGCGGTCAGGCGGCCCTCGAATTCATCAGCCCGGAACTGGCGCCGACGCGCCTGGTGACGCCCTACGTGGCGGGATTGTTTGAGGAGCCGGGCGGGCAACTGTACGTGAACCGCGGGATCGGGACGGTGTTCGTGCCGATCCGGATCGGTGCGCCGCCCGAAATCAGCGTGTTCCAGTTGACGCGCGGGTGAGACGAACCGTGCGGTCCCTCGCCTAAGGGCGGGGAGTCTTAGCATGTGTCTGACGAAGGTTTCGCTTAACACCTGTATCGCGCTACTGGCTGCCGGTCTGGCGCCGGCGCGTGCGCAATCGTTCATCACAGCTACGCCGCGGGCCAGCCAGCGCGCGGTCACGTCGCAGCGGATCGCGCTCACCGACATCACCATCACGTATCATCGGCCGCTGGTGAACGGCCGCAAAGTCTGGGGCGGGATCGTTCCGTTCGGCAACGTTTGGCGCGCCGCGTATTGGCTGCAGGAGAAAGTCAACCTGGATGAAGCGCTGAAGTGGTCGGACCGTTCGATCCAGATCGAGGAGCGGTTCGACAACCTGATGACGAAGGGCGGGGTGCTCGAAGCGTTGAACCGCGCAACAGATGCCGCGGCGGCGCGCACGCGTGCAATGGAGATCGGGAATGCGACGCAGGTCTACTTCTACGGCCGCCAATTGCAGACGCAGAAGCAGAAGGCGCAGGCGATCTCGGTGTATCGCACAGTGGCCAAGAGGTTTCCGCAGCACTGGCTGGGGCATATGGCTCAGGCACGAGCGTTCGTCGCGGACGGGGATTTCGCTGGGGCGATTAAAGAAGTGAGGGCGGCGGCAGCGGCGGGTGCTCCGGACGCGCAAAAGCCGAACATGGAGACCTTGATCAAGCGCCTGGAAAGCAAGGAAGACATCAACGGCTAGGAGTTTCGGGGACAGGCTACACAACCTCGAAACTCCCAGCCCGCGACAGAGCCGCGCGTCAGCAAGCTGTTGTTGAGTGACAACGTCCAACGGCTCCGTTAAAAAAGCGTCCCGAAATTCATGATTCCACGACGCCGGCCGCTCGCGTCTTCGTCGCTTCGATGGGCCGCAGGCCCATGGCATTCCTTGACAATCGCGGCTCTGTCCCCCGGTGTGAGTTTCGAGGTTGTGTAGCCTGTCCCCGAAACTATGCTGACAATTCTCGTGCCGCCCGGAACACCTCGAGCAGCATCGCTTCCGTCAGCTTCCCGGTGGACGTGTTCTGCTGGCTGGGGTGATAGGAACTGATCAGCACCGGCTGTCCGGGCGCGATCCGGAACCGGCGATTGTGTCCGAATTGGAAAGGGGCGCGGCTGCGGATGACGCCGCGCGCCTTCAGCACATCCAGGTAATTGTCGAACGCAATCTTGCCCAGCGCCACCACTACCTTCACGTTTCGCAGCAGATCCAATTCACGCTCCAGATACGGACGGCAGTTGCGGATCTCTTCGGGCGCCGGCTTGTTGTCGGGCGGAGCGCATCGCGCCGCGGCGGTGATGTAGGCGCCCTGGAGCCTGAGGCCGTCGTCGCGCGAGACGCTTGCGGCCTGGGAGGCGAACCCGGTCTGGTGGAGGGCGCGATAGAGCCAGTCGCCGGACCGGTCGCCGGTGAACATGCGGCCGGTGCGGTTGGCGCCGTGGGCGGCGGGCGCCAGTCCCAGGATGAGGACGCGCGCCTCCGGGTCGCCAAACGCCGGGACCGGTTTGCCCCAATACTCCCAGTCGCGGTAGGCGCGCCGTTTGACCGCAGCTATGGTGGTCGAGTGTTCCCGCAGACGCGGGCAGAGGTTGCAGCCGATAATTTCCTTTTGGAGAATGTCGAGCAAGAAGCCGCGATATCCTGGCTTTATTCTAACGGAACGAAGACGGTAAATCCTTCTGTACCTGCACTTAAGAGGTTAAAATGTGAAGAAACAGCTTGACGTACGAATAACACAATGGAGACAATTGAAATAGTCTGGTTGCTCCGGCCGGATGTAAGGCCCATTGCTCTGGGTTGCCGCGTGTCTGTGTTTATGAAGAACCGACCCTCAGTTTTCACCCTCGCGGTCCTTGTTCTCCTACTGGCAACGGCTGCATTCGGCGCGACGAAGCATAAACGTCGCCGACTGATCGTACCGGTGGCAGCCACTCGCGCCCTACCTGTACGCAAGGCAGTGGTTCAGACTCCGTCGGCCACCATCCCCGTCATCCGCGGCGGGCCGTGGACGGAACCGACTTATGCCGATTCTACGCTGGGCGACAACATCGATGGCGAGGACCTGGTGATTCGCCGCGCGGCGGTGGAGGCGTTGGGGGCGTTCAACGGGTCGGTGGTCGTGGCCGATCCGAACACGGGACGCGTCCTGACGATGGTCAACCAGAAGCTGGCGCTGAGCAGCGGTTTCCAGCCGTGCTCCACGGTGAAAATCTCGGTGGCGCTGGCAGGGCTGACCGAGAAAGTGATCTCGCCCTCCACGCGGTACCGGATGAGCGGTGTGAGGACGGATCTCACGTACGCGCTGGCGCATTCCAACAATTACTATTTCGCCACGCTGGGGCAGAAGCTGGGATTTGAAAAGGTCAGTTACTACTCGCACTTGTTTGGCTACGGGGAAAAGGCCGGGCTGAACATTGCGGGCGAGCAGCCGGGCCGCTATCCTTCCGCGCCGCCCGAGAACGGCGGGGTCGGGATGCTCACGAGTTTCGGCGAGGAGATCCGGCAGACGCCGCTGCAACTGGCAGCACTGATGAGCGCGATCGCGAACGGCGGCACGTTGTACTACCTGCAATATCCGCGCAACCAGGCGGAGGTCAAGACCTTCACGCCGCAGATCAAGCGCAAGCTGCAGATCGAGAAACTGCTGCCGGCCATCAAGCCGGGCATGCGGGGGGCGGTCGAGTTCGGAACCGCGCACCGCGCGCGCGAGGATGGGCCGATCGCCGGCAAGACCGGCACATGCAGCGACGACCACACGCACCTGGGCTGGTTCGGGTCGTTCAACGACACGGGGAACCGGAAGCTGGTGGTGGTGGTGCTGTTGACCGGCGGGCGGCCGGCCATCGGACCGTTGGCGGCGGGAATCGCGGGCGATGTGTACCGCATCCTGGGAGAGAAGAACTACTTCGCGTCGACGCTGCCGGTGACGCCGGCCACGTTGATCTCGAGCCGGATTTGCTGCTCGAAATAGCCGTCCGCTATCCCAGGCAGGCGAAAACTTCTCTATAGAATTCGGGGTGCGCTTTCCAGTTCTGCGCGGTGATCATCTTGCCGTCGCGGACGGCGGGCTTGTGGCTGTAAGTGCCGCCGCTCTGCTCGACCTCGATGCGGACGTGCGCATGGCAGGTGAGAGTTCGACCGCTGGTCAGGCCGGCCGCTGCCAGTACCTGGATGCCGTGGCCGATGGCGCAGATGCACTTGTCCTGGGAGGCGAACTCGCGCACCAGCGAGAGCAGGCTGGTATCGTTGCGGAGGTACTCGGGGGCGCGGCCGCCCAGGATGAGGATGGCGGCGAATTCGCGCGCCGCGACGGCGGTGATCGCCACATCGGCTTCGATGGAATGGCCGGTGCGCTCGACGTAGGTTTCCCAGCCGGGCTCGACGTCGTGAAAGACCATGTGGAGCCGCCGGCGCGAGGGCGCCGCCACCACGGGTACCCATTGCGCTTCGAGAAACCGCTGATACGCATAGAGCGCCTCGTAGCTGTCGCCGGCATCGCCCGTGACAATCAGCACTTTCCTGCTCATCGGCCTCCGCTTTCCATGGTCAGGATATCAACATCCGATAATGATCGGTATGCCCAATTCGAGGCTGGACGTGCTGGTGATCGGCGGCGGGGCGGCGGGGTTGATGTGCGCCATCGAAGCCGGCCGGCGCGGGCGCCGGGTGACGGTGGTCGAGCACAGCCCGCAGATCGGGCGGAAGATTCTGATCTCGGGCGGCGGCCGGTGCAATTTCACCAACCTGCACACGCGGCCGGAGCACTTCTTTTCGGGCAATCCGCACTTTGCGAAATCAGCGATGGCGCGGTATGGGCCGCAGGATTTTCTGGCGATGGTGCGGCGGCACGGCATCCGGTATCACGAGAAGACGCAGGGGCAGTTGTTCTGCGACGGCTCGGCGCGCGAGATCGTGGCCATGCTGGAGGCGGAGTGCCGGGACGCGGGAGTGAGGATCGAGCCGGCGTGCAGAGTGCAGAGCGTCGCGGCGAAATTCGAAGTGGAGACTAACCTGGGGAACATGCGCGCGGAGTCGCTCGTGATCGCATCGGGCGGACTCTCGATTCCGAAGATCGGAGCGACGCCGTTCGGCTATGACGTGGCGCGGCAATTCGGGTTGAAGGTGGTGGAGTGCCGTCCGGCGCTAGTGCCCCTGACGTTTGGGCGCGAGGACGCTGCACACTTCGCGGAGTTGACGGGCGTATCGGCGGAGGCAACAGCGACGGCCGGTGGCCGCACGTTCCGCGAGAAGCTGCTGTTCACCCATCGGGGTCTGAGTGGGCCGGCGATTTTGCAGGCGTCTTCCTACTGGCGGCCGGGAGAGGCAGTCGAGATCGACTTGCTGCCTGGCGTGGATATCGGAGCGCGGCTGCGCGAGCGGCGGGCGGCGCCGCGGACCGTTCTGAGCCGTCACCTGCCCAAGCGGTTAGCCGACCGCTGGTTCGAACTGCAGCCGCCGGGGACCATGGGGGACCGTGAGATCGAGTCGATTTCCGAGGGCCTGCACCATTGGCACGTCCGGCCGGCGGGGACCGAGGGATACGAGAAGGCCGAGGTGACGGCGGGCGGCGTGGACACGGCGGAGCTGTCGTCGAAGACCATGGAAGCGCGTAAGGCGCCGGGCCTCTACTTCATCGGCGAAGTGGTGGATGTCACGGGGCAACTGGGCGGGTTCAATTTCCAGTGGGCATGGGCGTCAGGGGTCGCGGCGGGACAGTACGTTTAGTTGCCGACCCTCCGCAGGATCGAATCGACGTAGTTCCGGGTTTCCCGAATATCGGGCACGCCACCAGCGAGATCGACGGTAGTAGCGCCGGCATTGTAGGCGCCGAGCACACGAGCCAGATCGCCCTTATATCGGTCCAGCAGGCCTTTGAGAAATTTGCCGCCGCCTTCGATGTTGGATCTGGGGTCGAAGGCATTGGCCACACCCAAATCATCAGCAGTTGCCGGCATGAGTTGCATCAGGCCGAGTGCACCTTTAGAGGATACGGCGCAGGGATGGAAGCCGGACTCCTGCCGGATCACGGCGTGCAGCAACTTTGGCGGCAAGGACTGCGCTTGAGCGACATCCAATATGATCGGCTCGATGGCGGTTTCGGAGAGCGGGTCGCAGGCTGGGTCCATTTCGGGCGCGGACTCAGGCGCGATTCTCACGCTCTCAAACTGCCGCCGCACGGACTCGCGCTGGATAGCGGCGGCGGCACGCTGCTTGGCGATCGAGGCTTCCATCTGCTCGCGCATGCCGGTCTGCGCCAAGGCGGGGAGGGCCGCCAGGATCCAGATCAGCTTCATCCAGATGCTATCGGCGGATTGGGCCGGAAAGTGTAGAGGCGGCGAGCAGGACCAGCGAGATCCACAAAACGTCCGCCAGCAGCAGATGGACCATTTGCATCCCCACCGGCGCCAGCAGCAGCAGGTTCAGGAGACCGGCGCAGAACTGGGCCGTCAGCGCGGCGACGACGATCAGTCCCGGGCGGCGGTGACCCGAATTGATGGCATAGAACAGCAGCCAGACTGCGGCGCCCGCGGCGATCACAGGGTGCCAGATGCGGAGCCGCAGGAAGATGTTGACGGCGGGATCGAGGTCCTGGGCGAGGCCGGCGGCCAGCGATGCCGCGGGAAAGAGCGTATCGCCCAGCGCCGCAATGGCGCCGCTGATGCCCAACACCACCACCGTCAGCAGGCTGATGCCGGCCAGCCACGCGGCGCGGCCCCGGATGCGCAGTCGCGGATTGCCGGAGGCCCACCACGCCGTCAGCGTCAGGCAGGCGAGTAGCGTCAGGGTGTTGATGAGGTGCCCGGAAAGCGAGTACGCGCGTCCCACGGAAACATTTTTCGCGACGTGCTCCAGCTTGACCAAGGCGGCGCCGATCAGCGCCTCGCTCATCAGGAACACGGCGGAGAGCACGGCCCCAAGCCTCGCGGGATGGCGGCGCGGGAAGGTTCGGAAGACCCACCACACCAGCAGTCCGACGGGAACCACGTCGATGCCCGTCATCATCCGGTGGGTGAATTCGATGACGGTGTGGGCGCCCGGCGCTTGCGGCATCACCTCGCCATTGCAGAGCGGCCAATGATTTCCGCACCCGGCGCCCGATCCCGTGGCGCGCACGTAGGCGCCCCAAAGGATCACCAGGATGTTGTACAACAGTACGCCCCATGCAAAACGCGGCAACCCCTTGGCGGCCTGCCCGGGCACAGCTTGAACTTCCAGAATTGCCATGAACCTCTATTGTCATTCAGGTTCGGATGGCATGGGGGCCGCCGCCTTCCTTAAAGAACGTTCTGTCACTGAGCCGCCAGCTTGGCCTGCCTGACCGCGTCGTCGAAGCGCTTCCGGTCTTCCACACTCAACGGCTCCGGTTTCAGGTTCACCGTCAGCTTGTTGAGTTTCCCGGTGAATGGGAACGGCACCTGATAGTCCTTGTCGTCCACCGGCGTGCGCGTGTCGATGCCGACATCGAAGGTCTCGTCAAGGGTCATGAGGAACGGAATGGTGTGGGGGATCGACTTGCTGGCGACCGGTTTGCCGTCAACCGACAACACGCCGTCGCCGCCCTTGCCGAAGCCGGGGGCCGTGGTATTTGAAGTCAAACGCGATGGTGTGCTTGCCTGGCGCGAGTGCCGGACCTTCCCAGCGGTACCGCACCAGTTCGAGGCCGTTGTAGGTGAAGACCGGCTTACCCTTGAGCAAGTAGAGACCGTAGCCGCCGAAGCGGCCACCCATGGTGGCGAGCATTCCCTCGGCGCCGGCTTGGGGCATTTCCACGTCGGCGGAGATGGTGTAGGACTTGTTCAGGATGTCGGGCGCCCCACTGACGGGCAGGCCGGGCATCTCACCGGAGTAGGTGAAGAGTGTCCGCCCGGCGGTGGCGCTGGGGCGCGGCGTGAGGAGCCGCGGGAGAATCGAGTTATCCAACGGAAACACGTTATATTTCGTCGCCTCCATCAGGAAGAGCTCTTTCATCTCGTGCAGCTTATCCGGCATCTGGGCCGCCAGGTTGTTGTTTTCCGAGTAGTCGTTGGCGATGTTGTTACCTGATCTATGCACGGCAGGAGGCTTCCTGCCGAGGCTGAACTGAGAGCCAACCATTTGGGGACCCCGTTATCATTGGGTGAAACTGAAACTTTGCGGAGTAACGAGCTTCGCAAGCCAACCCCATGGAGGTCA
>JBGPHT010000151.1:0-18693 GCA_041484525.1 Bryobacteraceae bacterium
GGTCTGAACAACAAAGCCAAAGTCACTATGAGAAGATCCTATGGGTTCCGAACCTTCCGAGTCACCGAACTGGCACTCTATCATTCACTTGGCAAACTGCCCGAGCCAGAACTCACCCACAGATTTTTCTGACGAATCAATTCGCGTAGGTCACCCGAAGCATCCCCGGATTCTTTCATCGTTGTACTCGACAAGACCACGACCCGTCACGGACGCGGCTCTGTGCCGGTTGTGCCACCATGAAGGCATGCGCTGCCTTCTCGCCGCATTCTTCGCCACCCTGGCGGTCGCCGGCACCGACCCCAAGCCCAAGGCCGAAGACTACCCCGTCCATGGCTGGGCGGGCGAGATCGCCATCGGCGCCGAGTATATGGTCCACAGCTTCTCGGCCGGTGAGACAACCTATATTGCCGGTCGCTACCTGGTGGTCGAAGTCGCGCTGTACCCGGCCAAGGACAAGACCGTCCAACCGGAATCGGGGCAGTTCAGCCTCCGCATCAACGGAAAAAAGCAGACGATTTCACCCCAGCCCGCCAGCATGGTTGCGGCTTCGCTGCAGCATCCCGAGTGGAGACAGGACCCGGGCGCGCAGGTTGGTATCGGCTTGGGCAACACCGGCATCACCCTGGGCGGCCCGCCGCGCAACGATCGTCCGTTTCCCAATGCTCCGCCCGTATCGCGCCCTCCGAACCCGCCGCGCCTGCCTGAACCGGACCCTCCCGCCGGCGTCGAAAAACAGCCCAAGGTGAAGCCCGAGGAACTGGTGGTCCAGACCGCCCTCGAGGAGGGCCTGCACCACCGGCCCGTCAGCGGCTTCCTCTATTTCCCCTATTCCGGCAAGATCTCCGCCATCAAATCCCTCGACCTGCAGTACCAGGATGCCGTCCTCAGACTGAAGTAGGCGTTGCGAACCCGCCGCGGCAGGCGTAGTTTGGTGAGGGGGTATTTGAATGGCTTTCTGTACGACCTGCGGCGCCAATGTGCCAGGCGCGTTCTGTAATCAGTGTGGAACTCCGGTGAGCGCTGCTGCGGGGGCGCCCGCCGCTCCTCCGGCTCCGCCTCCCATGGCTCCGGTCATGCAGGCGGCCCCGGCCGCCATGCCTGTCAAGAAGGGCCTCAGTCCCATCGTCTGGATTCTGATCGTCGTAGGCGGCCTCTTCGTCTTCGGATGCATCGCGGTGGTGGGTACAGTAGCGTTCGTCGCGCACAAGGTGCGGCAGGCGGGCGTCGATCCGGACTTATGGCGCAAAAATCCCGGGCTGGCGGTGAGCAAAATGATCGCGGCCACCAATCCCAACGTGGAAGTCGTCAACACGGACGACGGCAAGGGCACCATCACGCTGCGCGACAAGAAAACCGGCAAAGTAGTCACCATGAATTTCGACGAAGCCCGGAACGGTAAGTTCACCTTCAGCGCCGAGGGCGATGACGGCAAGACCGCCACCATGGAATTCGGCGCCGGCTCCACCCTCAAGCTGCCGTCCTGGGTGCCGGAGTATCCCGGGTCTAAACCGCAAGGCACGTTTTCGGCACGCGGCGACGATGGCAACGGCCAAGGCGAAGGCGGCATGTTCACCTTCACCACGCGCGATGACCCCGCGAAGGTGATTCAGTATTATCAGGACAAAGCGAAGGACATGAACATGAAGTCCAACGTCGCCGCCAATACGCCCGACGGCGGCATGCTCATCTTGTCGGACGAAGACAGCAAGCGGTCGTTGCAGGTAACGGTGGGAAAGGGATCGGACGGAACCAGCGTGGCGGTAACCTACGCCGCGAAAAAATAGGTTACCCGTGTCCCAGGCGCATCAGCCACCCGATGCCGAATAGGGCCGCCACGAAACACGCGAACACGTAGGCGCCGTACTGCAGGCGCTCCTGGTCCGTGCGCTTGGTGACTACGCCCAGCACCACCGACGTGAACAGCGAGAACAGAATCGCCGCCTCGAAATGCGAGAGGTTCATCTTGGGCATTAATCTTTTCTCCGGGAGGCGATTTCGAAAGCGTCCACCATGGCCAGCACGTTCAGGAGTCCCGCGGTAACCAGAAACTTGGTGCCGTAATCATGCACGTGCCCCGCCGTGTCCGCCTGGCTATAACCCAGCCACACGCTCAGCAGGTAGAGAATGCCGGAAGCCACGTTGCCCAGAAATCCGCCGGTATTAATCAGCGTGGTGAGCAGGTCGCCGCTCTGCGGCGTGAACATGGCGCCGCGCATCATCAGGCCGCACAGAAACATGCTGGTCACCGACACCAGCAGCAGTAGCCCACGCCCGGTGCGCTTGAGTAGAAAATGGCCTCCCCCGGGGACCAGCCATCCCAACGCCACCGCCGGAGCCCACACGCCGATCGGCGCCATGGGTTGCTTCACTTCCTTCTCAGTCGCCATTTCTTTGAGTGTAGCAAAGGGGCCGCCGGGGCCCCCTTCGTGAAGTGCTGTCTTACACTACGTAAGGCTTGCGATAGTCGCGCGTCAGCAGCTTGTTGGCCTCGGCGTCGTTGGCAAATTTCGGTCCAGCCGTGAGGGTCAGCTTGCGGCCTACGCGATAGCTGATGTTGCCCAGGTGGCAGAGCGACGCACTCAGAAACGCATTCCCGATCTCGTCGTGCAGTTCTTTGTAGTTCCGCGACTTGCAGGCCGCCAGGAAATTCTGCATGTGCAGACTGGTTCCGTCATTTCCCGGACCTCTCTCGGGCCGCTCTTCCATGATCAGCTCGTTGCTCTCGCCCTTGAAGGCCTGGAATCCCTGGTCGCTCATCGCGGCCCAGCCCTCGGTGCCATAGAACAGGTTGCCGACCATGATGTTCAGAGGCGCCGCGTTGCGCGGCGTGGTAGATGTGGGCGCGGCTGACGCCGGCGGCGCAACTGCTCCTTGGGCCGGCGGTCCGGCACGGCGCATCACCGGCACGCCCTCGCCCCCGGTCAGCAGACCGCGCACTTCGAACATCAGCTCGCGGCCGCCAAAGTCGAAGCTGGTGAGCAGCGTATTGGGCGTTTCCTGATCGTCGTCGTAAGCGTACTTGCCGCCGTGCCCGAATGCGGTCTTGGGCCATTCCGGATCGCCCAATCCCCACCGTGCGAGGCCCATCTCATGCACACCCTGATTGCCGATGTCGCCGTTGCCGGTATCCCAGAACCAGTGCCAGTTGTACTTGAAACGCAGCGCGTTGAACGGGCGCAGGGGGGCGGGCCCGAGGAACAGGTCCCAGTTGACGCCCGGCGGCGTCGGGCTATCGGGCTTCTTCCCGATGGACGCACGCCGCTTGAAGCACAGCCCCTTCGATAGGTAGACCTTGCCGATGAGGCCTTCCTGCAGCGCCTTCATGGCTTTTATCTTGAATGGCATGCTGCGATGCTGCGAGCCGATTTGCAGCATCTTCTTGGTCTCGCGCGCCACCTCGATCATGCGCTGCCCTTCGTGAATGTTGTAGCAGGCGGGCTTCTCGCCGTAGACGTCCTTGCCGGCCTTCATCGCCCAAATCGCTGCCAGCGCGTGCCAGTGGTTGGGTGTCGCGATCGAAACCGCCTCCACGCCCGAGTCGGCGAACGCCTCGCGCATGTCCTCGAATTCCTTGGCCTTGTCGCCGGTATTCTTCAGGAGAGTCGCATTAGCCTTCTCGCGAGCCGCCTGGTCGATGTCGCAGATCGCCGCGACGCGAGCCTCGGGCAGTCTCGAATAAATATTCAGGTGATTGGTGCCACGGCCGCCGAGTCCTACGATGGCGACGTTGACTTTATCATTGGCGCCCCAGACGCGCGTGGCAGCCGCGGCTGTGGCAGCGCCCAGGAAAAACCGTCGGGAAGTAACATGCGACATGGCGATGCGAAGCTCCTTTACCGCGGTTTATTATATCAGCGCGCGGCGATCGTCGCTATTTCGGATCGAGGATCTTTCCCCAGATCACCTGGTACGCTTCCACCTGGTCGTAGAGGTCTTTGCCTGCGCGCACGAACACCCGCATGTTCTGTTTGAGCGAGTCCGAGTCCACGATGCCGCCGTCTTCCAGGTAGCGCGTGTCCTGGCGCAGCAGGATCGTCTGATCCGATCCTTCGCGCATGTGCAGTACCAGGCGTTCGGCGTTCAGCCGGTAGACCACGCCGGAATACGTGAGGTTGCCGGTGCGGATGGCGCGGTCGGCCGCATCCCGTGCGGCGCGCAGACGGCCCTGCGATAGAGGCCGCGGCGGCAGTTCGGGCAGGATCACATGCACGGTGCGGGCGTATCGCAGTACGTTCCCTGCCAACTGGTCCGAAACGACCTCCACCTTTTCGCCTGGTTTCAGGCGCCCCACTTCGATCATCTGGCTCTCGCGCTCGACATACGTCTTTCGATCGAACTGGAAGCGGAAGACCTGGTTATCGGCGATGCGCACGCTGAATTCGCCCGACGGGCCTTGCTGGTCGCGCTCGAGCAGCACGCCGCGGACGATGGGAGGGGCCTGCGGCGTTTGCGCCGCACCGATCAGCGAACCGAACAGAAATACCCAGAGAGTGCGCATCCGGCACGTGCCTCATCTTTCACGGTAGCACGGGCCCCGCGCTCTCTCGTCGAGTTTCGGGCGGTTGAGCACCATGCTGCAGTGCGATTGACTTCGTCCTTGGCGCCGCGATAAATTCGCCAATGGCGCGAGGGCGCATCCAGTCCGCGGAAAGGGCATTGCCCACCTTACGTAGAATCTCGAAGGTTACGAACCTTCTTTCAGCCTGACTTGGGCGGACTCCAGGCGCAGTCATGAAAGGAAGGTCGTAAATGGACGCTAAAGAACTATCCGCTCGCCCCAACCTCGAGCACTACAAGAAGCTCGCGAAGGATTTTCTAAGAGCCTACAAGTCCGGCGATGCTGCCTCGATGAAGCGCATCCAGGAACACTTCCAGCAACCCCTGACCTGGGACAAGCTGCGCGAAGCGGCGCAGCGTCGATTGCGCAAGATGAGGGGCTCCGCGATCCAAAGCGCGAAGTTTACTCTTGCCGACGCCCAATTCCTGATCGCCCGCTCGTACGCCTTCGAGAGTTGGCCGAAGTTCAAGAAACACATCGAAGCCGTCCGTCGCAAGCGCTCCCCGGTGTCCAGATTTGAGTCTGCCGCGGATGCCATCATCACGGGCGACATCGCGACGCTCGGGCGGCTGCTCAGCGAAAATCCCGAGCTGATTCGGGCGCGTTCCACACGGGCACATCAGTCGACGCTGCTGCATTATGTGTCCGCCAACGGCGTTGAGGACTTCCGCCAGAAGACTCCCAGGAATGCCGTGGAAGTGGCGAAGTTTTTGCTCCAGGCGGGCGCGGAGGTGGACGCGGAAAACAATCCCGGCCGCGGCACGACTCTGGGGCTGGTGGCGACGAGCGCGCATCCAGCGATTGCCGGTCTGCAGATGGCGCTGCTCGATACATTACTCGAAGCCGGCGCATCTCCCGACGGACTTCCGGGAGGATGGAATCCGCTAATCGCCGCGCTGCACAACGGGCGCGGGGACGCCGCCGAGTTTCTCGCCCGGCGCGGCGCGCGATTGGACCTTGAAGGAGCGGCCGGAACCGGACAACTCGACGCGGTGAGGAACTTCTTCAACGCAGACGGCAGCTTGAAAGCGAACGCGACCAGAAAGCAGATGGAGGACGGCTTCATGTGGGCCTGTCAGTATGGTCGAACAGCGGTCGTCGCGTTCCTGCTGGAGAAGGGTTTCGATGGGGCCACTAAACGCGGTTGTACGGGCCTGCACTGGGCCGCATATTCCGGGCACGCGGATCTCGTCAAGGTACTCCTGGAACGAAAAGCGCCCATCGATATCAAAGATGAAGACTTCGGGGGAACGCCCATGGGATGGGCGCTGTACGCCTGGAGCGATCCTCCGCCCGAAGCCAGGCGCGGCCAGTATTACGAGGTTGTTGCGCGGCTGGTTGCCGCAGGCGCAACGGTGGATCCGGCGTGGCTCGCCGATCCCGACAGGGAACGGCCGCTCATCGAGAAGATGAATGCCGATCCCCGAATGCTGTCGGCGCTGCGCGGTGAAATGCCGCGTTGAATCCGGCCCATACGGTCGCGCGGATCAATGCTACTCTCGTTGGTACAGGCAGCACAATTCAAGGAAGTGGGTGTAATTCGAATGCACGACCAAGCCGTATACCGGGCGATTTTCGCCATGACCGTAGCCATCGGGATCGCGTCATCCGCACGCGGCCAGGCGGTCGAGCCCAAGACCGCGGAGCAGACCTTCAAGAACATCGTCCAACTCAAGGGAACGCCCGCCGACCAGTTGATGCCCGCGATGCAGTTCATCTCGTCGTCCCTAGGCGTCGAGTGTACATTCTGTCACGTGCAGGGCAAGATGGAATTGGATGACAAGCCGGCGAAGAAGACCGCGCGCAACATGATGGCCATGCAGGCGGCGATCAATAAGGACAGCTTTAGGGGCCAGCTGCAGGTCACCTGCTTCTCGTGCCACCGTGGATCGGCGCGTCCCATGAGCGTGCCGCCGGTCCTCGAATCCAACGCTCCCGCGCGCACCGAGCCCGTAGCCGCTCCGCCCGCCGCGACTCCTCCGACGGTCGATCAGATTCTGGAAAAGTACGTGGCCGCCGTGGGTGGCGCCGACGCCATCGGGAAGGTGACCAGCCGTGTCCTGAAGGGCACGATTCTGGCGAACGGAAATGAGACGCCGATCGAAGTGATGACGAAGGCTCCCAACAAGCGCGTCTCGATCACCCACATGCCGAGCAGCGAGAGCTACACCGCCTTTGACGGGACTTCCGGCTGGATGGGCAACACTGGCCGTCCGGCGCGGGAAATGTCCGCTGCCGAATCGGAGGCCGCCGGGCTCGACGCCGAGTTCTCTCTGGTGCTGCGGCTGAAGGAGATTTTTCCCCAGTTGCGCCGCGGCCGTCCCGAAGAGATCGCGGGCGTTTTGTGCGAGACGGTGAATGCCACGCGGCCCGGCCGCCCGCCGGTCCGGCTGTACTTCGACGCCAAGTCGGGGCTGTTGCAGCGGCTGGTGCGCTACGCCGAGACGCCGCTTGGCCGCAATCCGGCGCAGATCGATTACGCCGATTATCGCGATTCCGGCGGTGTCAGGATTCCGTTCCGTTGGACGCTGTCCCGGCCGAACGGTCGCTTTACGATTCAGATCGCGGACGCGAAGATCGACGCGCCGATCGACGATGCAAAATTCACCAAGCCCGCGGGCGAAGTGAAATAACCGTGAGGCTGCTGGGGTCCGAAACGGGCGTGGATTTTACTTGGATGATCCCTCCGGGTTGTGTTATGCTAAAAGACTATTTGATCGTCCCGCGAATTTACGGTAAGACCGCCCTGACTTCTTCTCGGTTTCGTCTACGCCCCGATTGGCCGCCTTCAAATCAGAAAAGGAAGAATGATGAAAATCTTCGTTGGAAATCTCAGTTTTGGGGCAACGGAAGCAACCGTACGCTCATTGTTTGAAGCTCAAGGCACCGTGGACAGTGTCAGCATCGTGACCGACCGTGATACGGGCCGGTCCAAGGGATTCGCGTTCGTTGAAATGGCCAACGACGCGGAAGCCGGGAAAGCCATCGCCGCGCTCAGCGGCAAAGAGGTTGACGGGCGTCCGCTCACCGTCAACGAAGCGCGTCCCAAAGTGGACCGTGGCTCTGGTGGCGGCGGCGGGCGTGGCAACTCCGGCGGCGGATCTCGCCGCGGCGAATCACGCTGGTAATCTACAATAGGTTCGACTCAGCAACACGTAATACCCGAGCGTAGCAATACGCTTGCATGAAAAGAGGAAACATGAAAGAAACAGGAACAGTGAAGTGGTTTAACGCCGGAAAAGGCTTCGGCTTCATCCAGCGCGAGAATGGCGAGGACGTTTTCGTCCATTTCTCGGCAATTTCGGCCAGCGGCTATCGCTCGCTCGACGAGGGCGCGCGCGTCTCGTTTGTCGTGAAAAAGGGCCCGAAGGGGCTCCAGGCGGAAGACGTTAGCCCTGCTTAGGATCCGCGAAGACTTCGCTATTTTCAGGAGGCACGGCCGGCGAAGCCGCGCCTCCTTTCTATTCTTCTCCGCCGCCGGGTAAAACATCTTGCTCTCGGTTAACAATATTTCTATGCGCTTCGGCGCCAGAGTTCTGTTCGAGGATGCCACTTGTACCTTCCTCGCCGGCCGCCGCTATGCGGTTACGGGTCCGAATGGCGCGGGTAAATCCACGTTCATGAAGATCCTGACCGGCGACCTCGATCCTGCCAAGGGTTCCATCACCCGTCCCAAGAAGCTGGGTGTTCTGCGGCAGGACCAGTTTGCCTTCGATGCGTTTCGCGTGATCGACACCGTCATCATGGGTAACGCACCGCTGTGGCAAGCGCTCCAGGAACGAGACATACTCTACGCCAAACCGCACGATTCGCTGACCGATGAGGACGGCATGCGTCTGGGCGAATTGGAAGGCGTGGTCGGCGAGGAGGGCGGATATACGGCGGAATCCGATGCCGCCGTGCTGCTCGACGGCCTGGGCGTGGAAGATTCGCTGCACGAGCGCAAAATGGGTGAACTGCAGGGCGGGCAGAAGGTCCGGGTGCTGCTGGCCCAGGCGTTGTTCGGCCGCGCGCCGGCGTTGCTCCTCGACGAGCCTACCAACCACCTGGATCTCGATTCGGTGCAATGGCTGCAGGGCTACCTCGGCGCCTACGAGGGCGTGCTGATCGTGATCTCGCACGACCGGCACTTTCTGAATAGCGTGTGCACCCACGTCGCCGATATCGACTACCAGACCATCATTATGTATACGGGCGGCTATGACGACATGGTGCTCGCCAAGACGCAGATCCGGTCGCGCATCGAATCCGAGAATGCCCAGCGCGAAAAGAAGATCTCGCAGTTGAACGAATTCATCGCGCGGTTTTCGGCCGGTACGCGTTCCTCGCAAGTCACCTCGCGGAAGAAGGAAGTCGAACGGCTGCAGACTTCAGAGCTTGCAAAATCCAACATCCAACGCCCGTATATCCGTTTTGAGATGAAGCGCCCGTCGGGACGGCATCCGCTCGAGATCAAGCGGCTCGCGAAGTCCTACGACGATCTCAAGGTGATTCATCCTTTTACGGCCAGTGTGGCGCGCGGCGAAAAAATTGCTCTCATCGGACGCAACGGAGCGGGGAAGACCACGCTGTTGAAGTCGCTGGTCCGCAGCGCCACCGGTTTCATCGACGATGCGGAGCGCCAGTTCACGATCGATGACGGCGACGTCGTCTGGGGCCACGAAGTGTCCGTCGGCTACTTTGCGCAGGACCACACGGATACCATTCCGCACGGTACAACTGTCATCCGATGGCTGCATGAGTTCGATCCGCAAGCGTCCCAGGAGGAGCTTCGCGGCCTGTTGGGCCAGATGCTGTTCAGCGGCGAAGATGCCCTGAAGCCGACGCGCGCGCTTTCCGGTGGCGAGGCGGCGCGGCTGATTTTCTGCCGGTTGATGCTGCAGAAGCCAAACTTTCTGATTCTGGACGAACCGACGAATCACTTGGACCTGGAATCCATCAACGCGCTCAACATCGCTTTGCAGAAATACGCCGGTACCGTTCTGCTGGTCACCCATGATCGCGATGTGATTGACGAGGTCGCCACGCGCATCTGGCATTTCGACGGCGGACACATTGAAGACTTCAAGGGTCCGTACGAAGAGTATCTGGCCTTCGCGCAAGAGAAGGCGTCGTAGGCATCCAAACCCCTTCGAATCACTTCGAGTGCGAGAGCCCTCAGAGCCTGCGCGCCTTCAACTGGCGCTTGAACTCGTTCCGTTTGTCCTTGGTCACCACGAACTTCTCGACGAGTGTGTCATAGCCTTCCTTGCTGAGCGTGATCTCCAATTCGCCCGCCGGAACGAAGTCGCTGACCGTCGTGCGATCGGACCAGCGGACGCCGTCCACGGATACCACTGCCTCGGCGGGTTCCGAGGAGATTACGAGGCGGCCTAGGTCCTTGCCTACTGAGAGCAGTCGGGATGCCGTGATTTTGTAGGAGGGGGCGGCTGCGTCAGGGCCGATTCGCAAGACTCTCCACGCCGAGATGGCGGCGGCGTCAGCGTCCGCGGCAGTGTAGCCGCGCTTCCGATAGAGCGAGCGTACGTGGGGCAGAGCCTCTACGACGGCGCCTTCGTCCCTCTCCAGCACCATCATCCCGTTGGCTGCGCCTTCCCGCTGCAGGACCTTGAACGAGAGTTTTACATAGGCGGTATCGGTGAGCTCACCGCTGGCATGTTGCGCGGCCAAGCCGTAGCGCAGGAATTGGTTGGGGCCGAAAGTCTGTGATTGCGGCAGGGAGTATGGTCCGGTGCGCAACTTCTTCCAGGTGTCAACGGCAAAGGGCACCTCGCTCTCCGGCGCTGCGTCAAACACCGAGTCGTAGATCGTGAAGGACTCCAAGATGGATCGGGTGTCGCGCTGCTTCGCTTGCGAACTGAGTTTCATAGTCTGCGAGTACTTCATCAATTCTGAATCTAAGTCGCCCTGTGTCGGCGCGGCGGGTTTTTGCGGTGATGCCGGGGCGGCTATCAGCAGCACGGTAATGGCGGGGAGGAAGATTCTCATCATCGGTTCTCCTTCAAACGATGGGCACTGACCAGGGTAATGCCGGCCTGCACCGCACCCAGCACCAAAAAACTGATCTGAAACCGAAAGAGGTATCTGAGCGGCCCTTCGAACACGTCGGGTACGCACTTCTCATCCTTACCGAAACAGGTTCTGGCACCTTCAAGCAGATAATGGCTCAATTCGTTTAGGTACAACTCGTGCCAAATCCAGGAACCGATCAGTGCCAGGGCGGCACAGATACACATAACGGTTTCCGGATGGTCGGCCAGCCCGATGCGCGCTTCATCGCGTTTGGCGATGACCAAGGCCGCGAGGCCGCCCAGAAATAGGATGCAGACCTTTAGAAAGTCGCCGGATTGGGAGATCCGCAAATCGATCGCTGCCTTGGACGCCTCGTTGAAGGGCAATTCGCCTGTAAGGGATAACGGGTCGATTTTCTGAACCTTATAGATTGCCGTCCAGGTGAAGCTCGTGAGAGAGATCACCGCGCAGAGGATTGCGAACACGACGCGGAGTGAGTGGCTGGTGGAAATAACCGGCGCGGGCCACAATTGTGGTGGAGGCGTTTGGACCGGAGGCGGGACGGGCTTTTCTTCCTCAGCCGGAGCACCTTTGACTTCAACCGGCGATGCTGCGGGCGCCTTATCCAATTCCGTTTCGGCCATCGCATCGTTCCAAAAAGGCTGAGACGTACTATATCACATTAGCCATACGGGGCTGCACGAGCCGGGTGGTATCGGGGCCGCCGCCCTTTACCTCGCCTCCACCTCGCTGATCCAGTCCGGCCGCTTCAGGACTTCGCGCGGCTTGCTTCCATCCGGCGGACCAATGATCCCATCGCGCTGCATCATGTCCAGGATCCGCGCTGCGCGGCCATAGCCCAGGCGCAAGTGCCGCTGCAAGGTCGATGTCGACGCCTTGCCCATCTGCAGCACCAGGCGCACCGCCTCTTCGTACATCGGGTCCTGCGCTTCATCGGCCGCTTCAGCCTCGCTCGATGGCTCGCCCTCTTCGTTCGGCGGAGCGATCAGGAACGATTGGTCGTACTCCGGTTTCGCCTGCGCCTTCCAGAAATCCACTACGCGGTTGATCTCGATCTCGGTCACGAACGCGCCGTGCAGGCGCGTCAAGCGCGACGATCCCGGCGGCAGGAACAGCATGTCGCCCTTGCCCAGCAGGTGCTCCGCACCCATTACGTCCAGGATGGTGCGCGAGTCTACGCGCGTCGCCACGCGGAAGCTGATACGCGCTGGGAAATTCGCCTTGATCAGGCCCGTGATCACGTCCACGCTTGGCCGCTGGGTTGCCAGCACCAGGTGCATTCCCACGGCGCGCGCCATCTGCGCGAGGCGCGTCACGCTCTCTTCCACGTTGCGCCCTTCGAGCATCATCAGGTCGGCCAACTCGTCGATCAGGATCAGAATGTAGGGCAGCTCCCGCACCTCTTCCTGCGTCTCTTCCTCGGCGAACAGGCTGCGCGGCTCCTCCCGCTGCTTGCGGATTTTCTTGTTGAACTGGTCGATGTTGCGGACTCCGTACTCCGCCAGCAGGCGCAGCCGGCGCTCCATCTCGAGCACAGCGTTGCGCAACGCGTTGGTGGCCTTCTTCGGATCCGTAATCACCGGCGTCAGCAGGTGCGGAATGCCCTCGTACATCCCCAGCTCGACGCGCTTCGGGTCCACCATGATGAGCCGCACTTCGTCCGGCGTCGATTTGTACAGGATCGACATGATCATCGAGTTGATCATCACGCTCTTGCCCGCTCCCGTCGAACCCGCGATCAGCAGGTGTGGCATGGCATCGAGCGCGGCCACGCGGATGCGGCCGTTGATGTCCTTGCCGAGCGGAATCGTCAGGTGCGAGTGCGACTGGTTGAACTCGTCCGATTCGAGCATCTGCCGCAGCGCAATCAGCTCGCGCCGCGTATTCGGCACCTCGATGCCGACGGTCGGCTTCCCCGGAATGCGCTCGATCAGGATGGATTCCGCCTGCAATCCCAGGCAGAGATCCTCCCTCAGATTCGTGATCCGGCTGTACTTGATGCCGGCCTCGGGCTTGAACTCGAACGTCGTGACCACGGGTCCGGGATTGATCTGCACCACGTTCCCCAGCACGTTGAACTCTTCGAACTTCGCCTTGATGCGGCCGGCGGTTTCTTTCAGTTCCTGTTCATCGTAAGGATTGCGCCCCGGCGGCTCATTCAGCAGATCGGTCGGCGGATGCTCGAAGACGTGATGCAATGCCGGCGGTTCTGGTTCCATGGAGGGCAGCCGATGCGTGGGGCCATCCGTCCGCAGATCGCCGGGCTCGCCGACCAAGGGCAAATCCTCTACCGGCACAATCGGAATCTCTTCGATGGTGCTGTACTCGGCCGAGGCCGGGTCCGGTTCTGACGGCGCTTCCCAAGGCGGCCTATCTTCCGTACGCGCCACAGTCCGGCCAACTGGTTGCTCGATGGGCCGCTCCGCCGGCACCACCCGCAGCCTCTCCTTCTTCCTGGCTCGCTGCTGCTCCGCTCTCTCCCGCGCTTTTTCGATCGACCGCCGCCGCATGCGCTCGCGCCACTCGTGCCACGCCTCGGCTCGCCGCGCAAACCACGCGAGCGGTCCGGCGAACCAGTCCCAGAGCTTCGACAGCGTGAAACTGGAAACCAGGTACACCGAGAGAATCACCGCCGTCCCCGTCGCCACCAGCGCGCCCGCGATGTTCAGTGAATCCACCAGGTACCGCGCCAGGGTATATCCCAGCGTGCCGCCGATCCGCACGGCGCCGCCGAACAGGCGCAGCGGCAGGAACGAGAGCCCGGCACACAATCCGAAAGTCAGCAGCAGGGAGCCGATGATTTTGACCGTGCCCGCTTCCATCTCTTCGGAGCGTATCCATCTCCACGCCAGCAGAAAGGTCAGCAGCGGGAATAGAAACGCCGCCGCGCCGAAGATCTGGAACAGCAGATCGGCCAGATAGGAGCCGGGGTACCCGATGAGGTTGAGAGGGCGCACGTCCGCAGCCGTATCCCACGAAGGGTCCTGGGTGTGGTAGGAGACCAGGCTCAACAGGATCACGAGGCCCAACGAGAGGAACAGGAAGCCGGTCGCCTCGTTCACCCGTTTGTGCTGCGTCGGAGATAGAAGCCTCATCACGCTGGCCGGCGGATGAAAGCCAGAGCAAGCACTATTATGCCAAAAAGAATGCGATAGTACACAAACGGACGCAGACCGCCGCGACGCAGATAATGTAGAAACCACCCGATCACCGCGCAGCCCGTGACCGTGCTCACCCCTACTCCGACCAGAAACGGCGCGTTCAGAATCCCGTGCAGCCCGCCTCCGTGCTTATGCATATCGTACAGCGCCTTGGCCGCCGCGGCTGCAATCGCCGGAGTGGAAAGCAGGAACGAAAAGCGCGCTGCCGCTTCGCGATCCAGATCGCGAAACAGTCCCGCCGAGATTGTGATACCGCTGCGCGAGGTGCCTGGCACCACTGCCAGCGCCTGTGCCGTGCCCACCACGATCGCATCCGGCAGGTTGACCGAGCCCAGGTCCCGCACCTTGCGGCCCGCATTTTCAGCGATCCACATCACCACACCCACCGCGATCATCATCGTGCCCATCACCCACGGGTTACGCCACGTGGTCTCGGCCTGCTTGTTGAAGAGGAATCCGAAGACTCCCACTGGGATGGTGCCGATCGCGAGCAGCCACAGCAGCATCTGGTTGTGCCTGAGTTGCTCGTCGTATCCGGCACGTAAGCCGAAACCCTGAGCCACGATCTGCACCCAGTCTTTGAAGAAGTAGAGCAGCACCGCGAGCAGCGTCCCGATGTGCAGCGAAATGTCGAAATCGAGCGCCTCCGCCGGCCATTGCAGCAGCCACGAGGTGAGGAAAAGATGAGCCGTGCTGCTAATCGGCAGAAATTCCGTTAGGCCCTGGATCACGGCCAGAACAATCACATGCAACATTGGCATAAAGGGTTAGGGTGAGGGATGAGGACTCGGATGTCAATACCGCGCCAACTGAAACTCGCCCGTCCCGTTCGGGCCAGGGATGGTCAACATGTTCCCCAGCACGCGGAACTTGCCTTGGACCGGCCCGCGCCCCGGTACCAAGGAGTGGATGCGTGTCGTCGGAGTGATACGCGACGACCGCCACTATGGCCTCGAGCAACCGCCGCGCGGCACCGTGTTCTTTCCGCATCGCGCCGCTGGATTGACGAGTATGACGATGATTCTGCGGGCGTGGGCCGAGCCCGAATCGCTGGTGGCGCCCTCCCGCGAGATCCTGCGCCAGGCCAATCCCGACCTTCCGATGTTCGAGGTGCGCACCATGATGGAACGCGTGAACCGTTCGCTCTGGGTGCGCCGCGGCTACTCCTGGCTATTCGGACTCTTTGCGACCGTGGCGCTGATGCTCGCCGCCGCCGGCATCTACGGCGTGGTCTCCTACGCCGTCAACCAACGCACACGCGAAATCGGCATCCGCATGGCCTTGGGGGCGCAGCCGGGACAAGTGCTGCGCAGCATTTTGGGCGGCGGCATGCTGTTGGTAGCCGTCGGTGCCGCCGCCGGACTCGCCGCCGCTCTGACGACAGCGCACTTGATCGAGAAGTTGCTCTTCGGGGTCAAAGCCAAGGACCCGGTGATCTACGTGGCCGTCGTGCTGGGTATCGCCGGAGTCGGTCTTCTGGCCAACTGGATCCCGGCCCGCCGGGCCGCCGCCGTGGATCCCATGCGCGCGCTGCGAACAGAGTAGAATGGCAGAGGCTTACCCACAACTTTCGTTTTGAGGAGAATTCACGTGAATCGTTTTGCTGTTCTGATCCTCGCCGCTGCGTCTGCGGCCCTGCTGCCGGCCCAGCCCAAGAACCCGCTGGTCGCCCCGCAGAAAACCGCGTACGAGCGCATCCGAGGTAACTTCGTGAAGGCGGCCGAGAAGATGCCGGAAGAAGCGTACAGCTTCAAACCGGTGCCCGAGGTGGAAAGCTTCGGCCAGCGCATCGCCCACATCACCAACCAGATTCGCTCCTGCTCGGCGATTAACGGCGCGCCCAAGCAGCCCGAGGCCGGCAAGACATCGAAGGCCGATCTGGTAGCCGGGTTGAAGGCTTCCTTTGACGAGTGCGACAAAGCCTGGGAGGGCACCACCGAAGCCAACGCTTTCGACATGATCGCCGGTGGACGCGGCCAGCAGGCGCGCCTCGGCATCCTCATCGGCAACACGATTCACGCCAACGAAGTGTACGGCGCCATGGGTGTGTACATGCGCCTGAAGGGCATCGTGCCGCCGTCGAGCGAAGGCCGCTAGCGCTATTTCGGGTACCAGTCGCGCACGCGCACTTCAACGCCGGAACCTTCCAGGGCTTTGGCGAACGCCGCCGTGTCGGATCCACGGAAGTGATACGGGTAGACCACGGCCGGATGGAAGGCGCGCACTCCTTCGGCGGCCTCCTGCGGCGTCATGGTGTAGGGCAGGTTCATGCACACGAAGGCGGCGTCGATATTCTTGAGGGCCTTCATTTCGGGGATGGCTTCGGTGTCGCCCGAGAAGTAGAAGCGCTTGCCGGCGTAAGTCACGACGTAACCATTGCCGCGGCCCTTGTCATGGTACAACTGGCCGGCCGCGGGCCCGCGCGTCAGGTTGTACATGGGGACCGCCTCGACCTTGAAGTCGCCGAGGGTGCGGGTCTCGCCATTGGCGATGACCTGCGCGGCGGTCACGGTGGCGGCGACTGCCTTGGGCGCCAGCATGACGGTGGAAGCCTTCTTCAACTTGTCGATCACTGCGGGAACCATGTGATCCCCGTGGATGTCGGTGAGCAGGATGTAGTCGGCCTGCGGCAGGCCGTCGTAGCTGCCCTGCGCGGGATCGACGTAGAGCACCTTCCCGCCGGCCTTGATCATGAGACTGGCGTGTTGGATGGGTGTGAGCTCGAGCGTGCCAGCCGCGGTAGTGAAGGTTTCGGCGGCGAACGCGGAGCTGAGGATCAGAAAAAATGAGAGTGCTTTCATGAAGGTGATTGTACACTCACCAACTGCTCCCTGACGGCCTTCACAGAGCCGTGACCGTCAGGGAAGGGTTGGTGACAACACCTAGTCACTCTGTTTGGAGGCGATTGCCTTCATGATCTGCTGCTTTACGCCTTCCATGTTGAAGCTCGCGCCCTTCTGCATCGGCGGGTAGTCGATGAAGGTCTGGGCGTACTCTGCCACCTTCTGCTGTACGAAGACGAACCGCCAGAACTGATAGGTAAACCAATTAGAGTACTCAAGGGATCCGCTCATGCCGGTACGCTCGAGAGGATCGAGGCGGAGGTTGACAAGTATCGGCCAATCGACCTTGACTGTCCCGCCGAACCAACCGTTGGGTTGGTCGATGAATCGGTACTTGAAGTCTCCGATGCGTACCGCGCCCAGAGTGCTCTCTGCAAAGTAGAAGACTTCTTTGCGCGCGGATGGCGCCTTGCCAGTAATGAAGTCCACCTGGTTATAGCCGTCGAGATGGGCCTTGTAAGTTCGGCCGCAGAGATCCTTGCCTTGCTTGAGTTCGTTAACGATGTTGGGATCGCCGGCCGCCGCCACAAAGGTAGGCAACCAATCCAGACCGGACATGATGCCGTTCTCGACCTTACCGGCGGGAACGCGGCCCCGCCAGCGGACGATCGCGGGCACCCGGAATCCGCCTTCGAGCACCGTCCCTTTGCCCCCGGCGAAGGGTGTCTGGCCGCCGTCGGGCCAGGTGAAATTCTCGGCGCCGTTGTCCGTGCTGAACGCCAGAATCGTGTTGTCTTCCAGTCCCTCGTCTTTGAGATATTGCATCACCGACCCGACGACGTCGTCGAGTTGCGCCATGCCAGCTTCCTGTATCGACCATCCGTTCTCGGGCGTGCGCATCTTTTCGTACTTATCCGAAAGGTGGGTCACCACGTGCATTCGTGTGGGGTTCAGCCATATGAAGAAGGGCTTTCCTTCACTTTTTGCTTTGCCGATGAACTTGAGCGACAGGTCGAGGATCTCGTCGTCCACGGTCTTCATCCGTTCCGGGCATAGCGTACCGGCGTCCTCGATTCTCTGCTTGCCGATCTTCCCCCACCGCGGTTCCACTGTCGGGTTGTCCGTGTTGGTGGCCCAACTGTGAATCATGTTGCGGGGTCCCACCGTTGCTTTCAGATCCTGCGGATAATTCACGTGACACGGATCCTCCATCGCGTCCAGGTGGTATAGGTAGCCGAAGAATTCGTCGAAGCCATGCACCGTAGGGAGGTACGGATTCCTGTCTCCCAGGTGATTCTTGCCGAATTGCCCGGTGGCATAGCCCATCGATTTCAGGACCGTGGCAATGGTCGGTGCCTCATCCGGCATTCCGATGGCTGCACCAGCTTGTCCCACGGTCGTCATGCCTGTGCGGACCGGCAATTCTCCGGTGATGAAGTTGGCGCGTCCTGCCGTGCAGCTTGCCTCGGCGTAGTAGTCGGTGAACATCATGCCCTCTGCGGCCAGACGGTCCAGATTGGGTGTCCTGCCGGACATGAGTCCGCGGTTATAGGCGCCGATGTTCAGCCAACCGATGTCGTCCCCCATGATGAAGACAATGTTGGGCCTGGGCTGGGCAGCGACCGGAACCGCAGCAAATACAAGTAGCGCCAGCAAACTGGCAGCGGCACACGTGATGCGTTGGTAGGATCTCATGACTCGTTTTCCCCTTGGAATAATCCTCTCCACTTATCAGGATGCGGCCCGGTAGCTCACGAATCTGTTTTTTGGGCTGCACATTCCGGCGCAAAGCCGCCACTACGATTCCGGGCGTCAGCATTCACGTCTGCCGTTGAGTAGAGTAGTGAATATGAAAAAACTGACGGCCTGGATCGCGATCCTGGCGGTGGCGGGCTTGGCGCAGGAAGTGAAGCGTCCGAAAATCCTGGGAGTGGCGCACATGGCGCTGTACGTCAGCGATCTGGGAAAGGCGCGCGCGTTCTACAAGGACTTTCTCGGATTCGATGAGCCATACCAGTTGAGTTATGCACAGGAACTGAGCGTCGTCGGCCCACCTGAGAGGGAATCCCATTGGGGGACCCCGAAAATCCTGCGGTAAAACAGAAGAGCCGCGAAGGACCAACTGCGCGAGCCGATTTTCGGGAGTCACCCAAAC
>JBGPHT010000152.1:0-18536 GCA_041484525.1 Bryobacteraceae bacterium
CTGGTCGCGTTGAGCGAGCAGAGCGTTCCGGTCAGGAGAAGTGGGCATAGATCGCCTGACCGCATTATATACTGTCGGAAGTTGAGCCGAACCTACGTCCCAATGCTCGTTAACGGGTTTCCATCATTCTGCGGTCGTGCACCCTCCCACCGGGCCACGTTTGACATCACCCCCGCGCTTCCCTAAGATTCTTCTATCCTATGAAAACCGCAACAAGAGCTTCGTTTCTGCTGCTTCTGGCGGCTCTGGTCCTGTTGGGAGCGGAACCGTACCGCAAGCCGCCCAAGGCCGTTCTCGATGTTTTGAACGCGCCCACCACACCGACGCTGTCGCTGAGCCCCACGCGCACGTTCGCGCTGCAGGGGAGTCCGGTGCGCTACCCTCCGATCGCGGAGTTGGCCGAGCCCATGTACCGGCTCGCCGGTATGCGCATCAATCCCCGCACCAACGGGTTGCATAATTCCACCTTCAACACCAAGCTCGTGTTGCGAAAAATACCGGAAGGTACCGAGATCCCCGTCGACACCCCGCCCAATGCCAAGCTCAGCATGGGACACTTCAGCCCCGACGGCGCGCGATTCGCCTTCACCAATGCCACGGCCAACGGCATCGAGCTTTGGGTGGGCGACACCGCTACCGGTAAGACCCACCGAATCGAGGGCGTCAAGATCAACGCCGTATTCGGCGCCGGCGCGGGCGACGGTGGACGCGGCGGACGCGGCGGCGGCGGCGGTGGCGGAGGCGGCGGTGACGTGCAGTGGATGCCCGACAGCAAGGCGCTGCTCGTCCACATGATCAAGCCGAACCGCGGCGCACCGCCGGCAGCTCCCGCAGTCCCGCCAGGACCGCACATTCAGGAGAGCCTTGGGGGCGCGGCTCCCGTCGTGACCCATGAAGACATGCTGCAAACTCCGCACGACGAAGACGTGTGGGAGTTCTACGCCACCACGCAGCTTGCCACCATCGACCTCGCCACCGGCAAGGCGACTACCGTCGGCAAGGCGGGAATCATTCAATCCGCCCGCCTTTCGCCGGATGGAAAGAGCCTGCTGGTCACCATCATTCACCGCCCCTTCTCTTATCTGCACGCGTCGTCCGCGTTCCCCAAGGAGATCGAAATCTGGGACCTCACCGGCAAGATGCTGCACAAAGTGGCGAGCATGCCGCTCTCCGATAAGGTGCCGATCAACGGCGTGACCACGGGTCCGCGCAGCATCCAATGGCAGCCGAGCGCGCCCGCGACCCTGGTCTGGGTGGAGGCGCTCGACGGCGGCGATCTGAAGAACAAGGCCCCGTACCGCGATCGCGTTCTGGCGCTCAAAGCGCCCTTCACCGGCGAGCCGCGCGAAGTCTTCAAGACCGAGCAGCGCTTCTCCGGAATGCAGATGGCGGAGAAGGGCGGGCTCGCTCTAGTCGAAGACTCGGAGCGCATGACGCGTCGCGTTCGCACGTTCCAGGTGGATGCCGAAGATACCAGCAAGAAGCCCAAGCTCATCTGGAGCCGCAACAGCCAGGACCGCTACAAGGACCCGGGACGTCCGATGGAGAAGGTGCTCCCCAACGGCTCCATGGCGCTCATGCAGGACGGCAACTATATTTTCCTGACCAGTGCGGGGGCGTCGCCGACCGGCGATCACCCGTTCGTCGATCGCTTCAACATGGAGACGCAGCAGACCGAGCACCTGTTCCGCTCGGATGACACGCATTACGAAACCGTGGTGGCGCTGCTCGATGCCAAGGGCGACAAGTTCCTGACGCGGCGCGAAAGCCAGACCGAGCCGCCGAACTACTACGTACGGACTTCGAGCGGCACACTGACCGCGGTGACGAAGTTCCCCGACCCGCAGCCGATCATGCGCAAAGTACAGAAGCAGCTCGTCACGTACAAGCGCAGCGACGGCGTGCCGCTTTCGTTCGAGCTCTATCTGCCTCCCGACTACAAGCCCGGCACGCGCCTGCCCGCCATTGTCTGGGCGTATCCCCGCGAGTATGGCGATGCCGACACGGCCGGTCAAGTGAGCGGCTCGCTCAACCGGTTCACGGAAATCGGCGGCTACTCGCAGATCTTCTTCGCTCTCGACGGCTATGCGGTGCTCGACAACGCCGCTATGCCTGTGATCGGCGACCCGGAGCACATGAACGACACCTACATCGACCAGATCGTGATGGACTCGAAGGCGGCGATCGACAAGGCCGCGGAGATGGGCGTGGTCGATCCGGCGCGCGTGGGTGTGGGCGGCCACAGCTACGGCGCCTTCATGACCGCCAACCTGCTGGCGCACTGCGACCTGTTCAAGGCGGGGATCGCCGAGAGCGGCGCGCACAATCGCACCCTCACGCCGTTCGGTTTCCAGAGCGAGCGGCGGACGATCTGGCAGGCGCCCGACGTCTACTTGAAAATGTCGCCCTTCATGTACGCGGACAAGATCAAGGCGCCGATGCTGCTGATCCACGGGGAAGCCGACGACAACGACGGCACGTTTCCGATTCAGTCCGACCGTATGTACCAGGCCGTCCGCGGCAATGGCGGCGTCGTCCGGCTGGTCTTCCTGCCGTTCGAAGCGCACGGCTATCGCGGCCGGGAAACTATCGAGCACGTGAACTGGGAAAAGCTGGCTTGGTTCGACAAATACGTGAAGAACGCCGGGAAGACCGGCGCCGGTACGAACAACAACGGGAACTGAGCGATTCGTTTTGGGGCAGGTGCTCAACGCCTGCCCCAATGAATCACTCGCGGTCTGCAGGCCGGCAATGAGCGGCGAAAAACGATCCGATTTGCTCTTTCGAAGTCGCTCCCTTCGCTACACTCAACACCAGATCGACCAGTTCCTCTTCGCTGAAGGTTGGATCGAAGCCGTTCACCAGAAGGAACGTGATGGCAGCGTTGGCGCCGGCGCGCTTGTTCCCGTCGATGGATGCGTGATTCCGAGTGATATGGAACAGGTACGCAGCCGCCATCGACGGGATATCAGGATTTAGATACCGCCCGTCGAACGTGGATTGCGGCATCGCGATAGCGGAGAGCAGCATGCCGCGATCTCGCAGGCCGTGCTATCCGCCGTATAGCTCGATTTGTTGCCGGTGCATTTCGAGCACCTCATCGAGCGTGAGGAAGACCGGCTCCATTCCGGCAGGCGGCTATTCCGCCAATTTCCGGAAGGCGCCGGCGTAGCGGCCGTGGGCGAGTTTCTGCGCCTTCTCGAATTTTGTCCGGCGCGCGGATGGCGGGGCGGGTACGATGGTCAGTCTCTTGCCATCGGTGCTGACCTCAAGCGGCGTATCGTCATCGATATTCAGGAGGTCGAGAATCGGCCGGTCGATCACCAGGGCCAAGCTGTTCCCGTGCTTCGTCAGTCTCTTTACCATGACAGGCTCCGTACATCCAATGTATCACCATTGGATGTACGATGCAAACTAGCTTTTGCCGGGTATCAGCCGCAGCACCACACACGAGGGATGTTCGGCGTCGTGATACATCGTCTGACCGGCTTTCAGCAGTTTGGTCTCATCCGCAATCTTGCCGCCGGTATTCGGATTGCGGTCGAATCGCGGGAAGTTGCTGCTGGATATCTCGACCCGAATCCGGTGGCCTTTGCGGAAGACGTTGCTCGTCACACCGGCGTCCACCGTAACCTTGTAGATCTCACCTGCATTCGCCAGATCCACCTGCTCGAGCGAGTTGCGGTAGCGCAGCCGCAGGATGCCGTCGGTGAGATTGATCGCCGAGCCGTCGGGAAACACGTCCACCAGTTTGGCGGTGAAGTCCGTGTCGCGGGCGCTGGTGGCGACGTACAACTCCGCCTTCACGGGACCCATCACCTCCACGTCCCCCTTGAGCGGACGGGTCGAGTACACCAGCACGTCGGCGCGCTGTTCCACCGGACGCTGGTCCATCGGGCCCCACGGAAAAATGTTCGGGTTGCAGCAAACAGCTCCGCCGCGCGTCGGCGCCGGATCGAATGGATCGAAGACGTAACGGTCCGGCATGCCCTTCCGCGGCGGCCGGGATGCGAGCGTACCATCGCCCGCCAGGGTGTTGGCGTGACCCGCGCTCTCCAGATAGAACTTTTGTTCGCGCGACCCCGAGGGCGGCCATTCCCGTACCTCGCGCCACTGGTTGGCTCCCATCACGAAGACCTTGACCGGGGGCTTCGAAAGCAGCGGCGAGTCCTTTCCCATCAGCCACTGGTCGAACCACTCCAGTTGCAGGGCGCGGATCGGCGCCGACGATTCCGCCCCAAAATGCACACCCTCGAACTGGTACGACATGTTATGCGGCCACGGGCCGATCAGCACGCGGTTCAACCCCGACGTCTTGTGCAGCGCGGCAAACGCCTCCAGATCGCTCTCGACGAAATTGTCGTACCAGCCGCCCACCGCGAACACCGGCACCTTCACCTTCTGGATCTGCTCGCGCGTGCTCACACTCCGCCAGAACGCGTCGAACGTGGGATGCGCCAGCGCCTCGCGATACATCTCGGAGGGCCAGCCGGTAGCCGCCACATCCGCCGTACGCAGCGGCAGGTGCAGTACGAATTTGCCGAAGTCCGGATGGTAGCCCGGCGCTTTCAGGTTCTCCGCCATCCACTCCAGGCGCCCGCCCAGCTTGAGTGCGCCGCCCGTCGAGTAGAACCGGTCGCGGTAATCGTCGTATCCCGAGACCACCGGAAAGATCGCCCTGAGGTGCGGATTGTTCGCCAGCGCCGCTTTCCACTGCGCGATGCCGAGGTAGGAGCCGCCCGTCATTCCGATCTTGCCGTCGGACCACGGCTGCCGCGCCACCCAGTTCAACGTGTCGTCGCCGTCCGGCGTCTCCTGCCGGAACGGGTTGAACACGCCCTCGGATTCATACCTCCCGCGCACGTCCTGCACCACGACCGCGTACCCGTGGTCCACGAGCGCTTTGTAGTTCGGAACCAGGACTTCGCCCTTGCCGTAGGGCGTACGCACCAGGATCGCGGGCAGGCGTCCATGCTCGGACGGCAGGAACACGTTGGCCGAGAGATGCACGCCGTCGCGCATCGGAACGGGTACGTGCAGGCGTGTGAAGACCGGCTTCTCCGCCGCGCACAGACTGGCGCAGTAACCCGCGATTACAAACAGTATTCGCACAGCAGATCCCAATACCGCTTCCCGATTTCCTTCACCCGATGGTGCGCCTGAATGTGCCCGGCCCCCCGCTCCCCAATGGCACCGGCCACCTCAGTCATCGATGTTAGCAAAATCATGTGCGCCAGCAACGATTCCCGCTCGCCCACACCAGGCGCAATGCGCAGGCACGCATCCTCCGGAAACGCCGCGCATTCTTCCGATTCCGTGACCATCACCGGCTTGCCGATTCCCATCAGACGTATGACGATCCCGGATGTCTCGCCCGCCGACGGATATCGCAGGTTGATGCAGGCGTCCACGGCCTGCGCCGCCAGCCAGAATTCGCGCTCCTCGAGGTAGGGCAGCCGCACCACTCCCGGCTGCGACAGGCATGGCGCGATGGCACGCTCCAGATCGGAAGACACGAAATCGCCCGCCAGCAGCAGCCGGGCACGCGGGCATTGCCGGTGCAATTCGGTAAACGCATCCAGCACCGCGGACACCCGCTTCGACTCGCGCAGGAAGCCGAACACGCCGAACAGGAACGCGTCCGCTTCCACTCCCAACCGCGCCCGGTAGCGTAACGCCTCCGCCGCCGATGGCAGGGGAGGCGCCGCGAACAGGTGCGGGATCTCGACCACACGCGCACCGGGTGCGTGCCGAAGAACGGCGTGCGCGGCCGCCCGGTTGTGCACCACCACGGCGCGCGCGCCTTCCGCCGCCCGCCGCAGCATGGCGTAGTCGAAGTACCGGCTATCGGCGCCCGACGCCGCGCGCCCCTGCCACAACTCGCGCGCCCGGCCGCGGTTCCACTCGCCGTAGTTGTACACGAACTCTTCGATGTACCGCGGCTCGTCGAGCTGGCCCAGCAGAAAGTGGTGCAGCACGGCATCGTGCATCACCACCACTCCGGGACGTTCGAGCGCCTGCCGGTACACGTCCGCGTGCAGCCGATTGTTGCCCAGATGGTAGAGCGCGACATCGGAGCGCCGGGGCGCGACCTCGATGCGCCCGCGAGTTTGCAACTCCGCCAGCAGGGCCGCGGCGTAGTCCGCCACGCCGGTGCGCGCCGGCGGTAGCGGAGAGTAGAATCCAACCGTCACGGCTTCTTGCGCTTGCCGAACAGCGCCGTTCCCACGCGGACGCAGGTAGAGCCCTCTTCGATGGCGGTCTCGATATCGTGCGACATCCCCATCGAAAGCTGCGCCAGGCCGTGCTCCCCGGCGAGCTCGCGCAGCCGCCGGAAGTAGGGCCGCGCCGCTTCCGGATCGTCCGACCAGGGCGGCATCGTCATCAGCCCGAGCAGACGCAGGTTGGCGCACCCGCGCACGGCCGCGATCAGCTCCGTCAGGACCGCAGGGTCGGCGCCGCTCTTGGCCTGCTCTTCCGAAAGTTTCACTTCTAGCATGACGTCGAGCGCGCGGCCCGCCTCGTTGAGCCGCGCCGCCAGCCGCGCGGAATCCACTGTCTGGATGACCTGGAACAGCTCCGCCGCTTTTTTCGACTTGTTGGATTGCAGGTGGCCGATCAGGTGGAATCGCGCGCCGTCCAGGTTCGCCGTTTCGGGCGCCTTGCCTTCGAATTCCTGGACGTAGTTCTCGCCGAAATCGCGGAGCCCGAGGTCGTATGCCTGGCGGATCGCGGACGCCGGAAAGATCTTGGTGACGGCCAGCAGCAGCACGTCCGCGGGGTTGCGCCGCGTACGCTCCGCCGCCCGCGCGATGCGTTCGCGAACCACGGCCAGGTTGTGTGCCAACGTCTCCATCGCCGGTTGCACGGCTCCAGTATGGCACGGCAACCGCTTCGTTACGGCCGCACCTCGGTGGGAAACGCCCCCGGGCCTAGGCCCTTTTCCGGGCGAAATTAACCTGTTCGACAGGGATTGTAAACACAACTGCAACCTGATATTTGTTATTCTTACCTTCACAGGGTCTGAAAGTCGATTGAGAGGGAAGGAAACATGAAGAAAGCAATCGCTCTATATGTGTTTTCGCTCGCGTATGCCGCGGGCGCGTTTGCTCAATCTGTAGCTGGATTGGGAGCCGTCTCCGGTACCGTGCGTGATGCAACGGGAGCTAGTATTCCCGACGCGCAAGTAATCGTCGCCAATGAGTCCAAAGGTATCCGGCGCGCACTGAACACTACCGAAGCAGGTCTGTTTAGCGCACCTTCGCTAGTTCCAGCGACGGGCTATACCGTCACTATCACCAAACAAGGCTTCAACCAATACCAGTTGAAGGAACTCCAGGTCCTCGTGGGTCAGGACATCAGTCTCTCCGTTGTACTGGGCGTTGCCGGCACCGCCACGCAGGTGGAAGTGGAAGCCATCGCTCCCATCGTCGATTCCACCAAGACGGACGTTTCGCAGGTCATCGGCAGCCAGCAGATCCAGGATCTGCCGATCAACGGCCGCCGCGTCGACTCCTTCGTCCTCCTCTCGCCCGCGGTCGTGCCCGATGGAACGTTCGGTCTGATCTCGTTCCGCGGCATCGCCGGCGGCAACTCTTTCCTCACGGACGGCAACGACACCACGAACCAGTATTACAACGAGAACGCCGGCCGCACGCGCATCGCCTCGCAGATCTCGCAGGATGCCGTGCAGGAGTTCCAGGTGGTCTCGAACAACTACTCGGCCGAATTCGGACGCGCTACCGGCGGCGTGGTCAATACCGTCACGCGCAGCGGTTCGAATGACTTCCACGGCACCGGCTACTGGTTCTTCCGCAACCAGGAATTCAATGCCAAGGACACTTTTGCCACCATTAACCCGCAGGAAAAGCGCAATCAGCTTGGTGTGAGCGCCGGCGGCAAGATTCTTAAAGACAAGCTATTCTACTTTGCCAACTACGAGATGATGCGGCGCGATTTCCCGCTGATCGCTTCCATCTCGGCTGCCGGCAGCTCGCTGTTCGACACCAGCGGCAACTTCATCGCCACCTGCACCGCCAGCGCCGCGCAGTGCGAGACCGCGCGCCGCTTCCTCGATCGCCAGTTCCAGACCTTGTCGCGCACGGCCAACCAGGATCTGGGTTTCGGCAAGCTCGACTGGCGCCCCACCGAGCGCAACGCGTTCAGCTTCAGCCTCAACCTGCTGCGCTGGGTTTCGCCCAACGGTCTGCAGACCCAGGCGGTGTTGAACAACGGCAACGGCGTCGGCAACAACGTCAACTCTTCAGTCCGGGCAAAATACGGCCGAGCCACCTGGACGGCCATCCCGACCTCGACCGCGGTGAACGAAGCGCGCTTCGGCTGGTACAACGACAAGCAGTTCGATTATCCGAATGACAAGCTCGCCATTCCCGGCATCGGGTTCCTGGGCATCAACGTCACCGGCCAGAGCCTCCTCGGCACCGCCACCGACTATCCCCGCCTCAACCCGCTCGAGAACCGGTTCCAGTATGCCGATACCCTGACCTGGACTCACGGCAGGCACACGTTAAAGTTCGGCGGCGATATCACACGCACCGAAGACTTCACCAACCTGCTGTTCAACCGCACGGGAACTTACACCTTCCCGAGCTGGACCGCGCTGGCACTCGACTTCTCCGGCAACACGGCAGGCAACAAGGACTGGTCCACCTTCACACAGACGATCGGCAATCCCATCGTCGATCTCTACATCACGGACTTCAGCGTTTTCGCGCAGGACCAGTACAAGGTCACTCCGCGGCTGACGCTGAACCTGGGCCTCCGTTACGACTACACCAAGCTGCCGCAACCGACGCTGACGAATCCGGATTATCCGGCCACCGGCCGCATCCCGGGCTACAACAAGGAATTCGCGCCGCGCATCGGTTTCGCTTACTCGCTCGATGCCGAAAACAAGACGGTGGTCCGCGCCGGCTACGGCATCTTCTACGGCCGCTATCCGGGCGGTCTGATCAACACCTTCTTCCTGGGCAACGGCCTCTACCAGAAGTCCATCTCGCTGAACTCCAACACGGCGAGCGATAAAGCCGCCGGTCCGGTCTTCCCGAATATTCTGCCGAATAGCGGCGCTTTCAATCCTCCGGCCGGTTCCGTCAGCCTGAACATCGCCTCCAAGGATTTCCGCACTCCTTACACGGAGCAGGGCGACATCGCCATCGAGCGCCAGCTCCGCACCGACATGTCTTTGACGGCGTCGTACATCTGGAGCCGCGCTCTGCATCTCACTTCGGTGAACGACATCAACATCGGCGCGCCGGTTTGCTGCGTCACCTACCGCGTCAACGACGCGACCGGTAACCAGACCGGCAGCTACACCACGCCGATCTACGTCCGGCAGAACCGCGTCAATCCGAACTACGCCCGCATCAACATCGTCGATGCCGGCCTCAATAGCTGGTACAACGCCTTCGCGCTCCAGTTGAACAAGCGCATGTCGCACTCGATCACGGGATCGGTGTCCTACACCTGGTCGCACGCTATTGATGAAGGCCAGGGCGGCGCCGGTACTCCCAACATCTTCGCCAGCGGCGGCCCGCAGACTTACGCCCCGGGCGATTACAGCGGTGAGAAGGGCACTTCCACGCTCGACATCCGGCAGCGCTTCGGCGTGAGCGCGGTCTGGTCGCCGGTCCTCACACACAGCCAGACCGCCGCCGCCAAGTACCTCGTCAACAACTGGCAGCTCGCGATTCTGGCATTCGTGAATACGCCCCCGCATGCCACGCCCACCGTCCAGGTCTCCACCACGCCGGCGCCGACCGGCTTCACCTCGGCCAACAACGGGACTCTGAACGGCTACACCAGCGGCGGATTGGGCGGACGCGTTCCGTTCCTGCCCATCAACAGCCTGGACGTCGGCCGCGCAGCCAAGATGGACGTGCGCCTCTCCAAGATGATCCCCGTCACGGAGCGCGCCAAGGCCATGTTCACGTTCGACGCATTCAACGTGTTCAACCACCCGTACTACAGCTCGGTGAACAACCGCATGTACGTTTTGTCCACCGTGGCCGGTGTGCCCACGCTGACGTATCAATCGAACGTCGGCCAGGTCACCGCGTCGCAGGGATTCCCGGACGGCACCGTGGCGCGCCGCTTGCAACTCGGCTTGCGCTTCGTCTGGTAAGTAAGTAAGAAGCTCTTGTGGGGCAGGGCTTGACCGTCCTGCCCCTCTGGTCCTATTCGTCCGGCGCCTCCACCACACCCGCCCCCTGTCCTGCCTGCGCGTAAAATCTTCTCCCGCAAAATCGGCAGTGCCTGGGAATTCGCCCAAGCTTCCACATGAGGGCGTCCAACATTCCGCGCGGCATCGAGGGAGCGATATCCCGGCTGAAGCAGCGCGGGCATCGCAAATCGCCCGGCCGGATGTCCATGGGGTTATTGACTTCCAAACCGGAAGTCTAACAGAAGCCCGGTAGTGCGGGCACGCCGGAAAAATCGCACATGATGTTAGCCTAAACTTCGTGCGCAGCCTCTTCCTGTTCCTGTCCCGCCGCAAGCGCCTGCGGAAATGGATGGAAACCTCCCCGTTGGCCAGACGCCTCTCCACCCGATTCGTCGCCGGCGAAACGCTCGATCGGGTGCTGGCCGTCAGCCGCGATCTCAATGCCCAAGGGATTGCCGTGACGCTCGACCACCTCGGCGAAAGCGTGACCTCTCTCGAGGAAGCTTCCGCGGCGCGCGACGTCTATCTGCGCACTCTCGCCGCTATTCACGATTCCGGTATCCAGGGCAACGTCTCCCTCAAGCTCACGCAGTTCGGCCTGGACCTCTCTCATGACCAGTGCCTCGCCAACGTGGAGCAACTTGTCCGGCGCGCGGCCGAGCTCAAGACGTTCGTGCGCGTCGATATGGAATCGAGCGCCTATACGGATCGCACGCTCGACCTCGTCTTCCGACTGCACCAGTTGTACGGCGCCGTGGGAGTCGTCATCCAGTCCTACCTGCACCGCAGCCAGGCGGACATCGAAAAACTGTGCGCCGCCCGAATCCGCGTCCGCCTATGCAAGGGCGCGTACCTCGAACCGGCCACGGTCGCATTCCCGGACAAGGCGCAAGTGGACACAGAATACGTCCAACTGATGCAATTCCTCCTCGACCGCGGTGACTATCCCGCCATCGCTACGCATGACGAGAAAATGATCGAGGCCACCAAGGCTTACGCCGCCCAAAAGAACATCTCCCGCGACGCCTTCGAGTTCCAGATGCTCTACGGAATCCGCCGCGACCTGCAGCGCCGGCTCGTCAAGGAGGGCTACCGCGTGCGCGTCTACATCCCTTTCGGCAAGGCCTGGTACCCGTACTACATGCGTCGTCTGGCCGAGCGGCCGGCCAACGTTCTCTTCATTCTGCGCAATCTTTTACGGCGCTAACCCGGCATTACTTGCGCACGTCATCGGGAGGCTAGCATCGCTATGCTAACCATTTTCCGCTTGCGCCGCCGCTCCGCAACTTAGAAACTAAAGGTAGGGGCAGAGAGTCTAACGAGTATGCGCTTCTGGGCCTACTTCGCCGCGAAAGTGGTCGCGGCCGCTGCGGTGCTTTTCGGCCTGCTGGCGCTGCTGAACTGGTTCTGGCCGCCCGAGCCTCGCTTCTTCAGCTATCACCCGCCGCGCTTCGGATACAATCTCGCCTTTACCCTCTGCGTCCTCGTCTGGTTCCTGCTTTGCACCGGCGCCCTCTACCTCATCATCTGGGATCAGCGCTACCGCTGCCGCGTCTGCCTGCGCCGTTTGCGCATGCCTGTCGAAACCGGCTCGTGGAGCCGTATGCTACAACTCGGCCGGCCGCGCATCGAATACATCTGCCTGTACGGCCACGGCACGTTGAAGGAAGACGAATTTCAAATCTCCGGGGTCGAGGGACCGGAATGGACGCCGCATTCGGATGACATGTGGGAGGAGCTTTGCGCCTCCAGTAAGGAGTACGGGAGCGACACGTGAACCGCCTGCCGCGATGGCGGATCGCGGTGGCGATCCTGATCCTCGCGATTCTCGGGTTCTTCGCCGTACTGTTTTCGCCTATCTACTTCCATAACCTCCAGTTGCAGAATTACGTTGCCGCCCTGACACAAGCCGCGGCCGGCCAGACCCAGTCCGACGATACGGTGCGCGCCCAGGTGCTGGATAAAGCCCGCCAGCTCAATCTCCCGGTAACGGCAGATAACGTGCACATCGGCCATTCGCAGAATGGCCTGCGGATCGATGTGCGCTACGTCGTACGAGTCAGCGCCCCCGGCTACACCGTGGACTTGCATTTCTACCCCGGGGCCGGCAGCCGGTGAGTAACGTAAGCATGGTTTGTCTGTTCTCATGCGAAAATTGGATTTAGTGCCGACCAAAGCGCCAAAGCGGGAGATGAAGTTCAGGATCCCGAAGAACCAGGGTCTCACCCGCTTCTTCCTGGGACCCGCCGGCCGGATCATCGTCGCCACGCTCGCCCTGTTCTTCATCGTCGGCCTGGGAATTTTTACGTATTTCTACGCCCGGTACTCGGCGCTGATCGAGGAAAAACTGCGCGTCGGCCCGTTTGCCAACACGGCCCGGATTTTCGCCGGCGCATCCTCCATCGGCGTGGGCGACGTGACTTCCCCTCCCGAGATCGCCGCCCAACTGCGCCGCAGCGGATACACCGAAACGCGCGGCAATCCCATCGGCACCTACCTGCTCCACGTCAACTCCATCGAGATCTTCCCCGGCGCCGATTCCTACTTCGACCAGGAGGCCGGCGTCATCAAGTTCTCGAGCGGCCGGATCAGCCAGATCATCTCCCTGCGGGACAATACGTCGCGCAGCCAATACCAGCTCGAGCCGCAGCTCATCACCAACGTCTCCGGCCCGGACCGCGAAAAGCGCCGCGTGGTGAAGTTCCGCGACATCCCGCCGGTCCTGGTCAACGCCGTCATCTCCGCCGAGGATAAGCGCTTCTTCCAGCACTCCGGCTTCGACCCGTTCCGCATCATCAAGGTGGCGTACATCGACATCCGGGAGCGCCGCAAGGACCAGGGCGCTTCCACGCTCAGCCAGCAGCTCGCGCGCATGTTCTGGCTGGATCAGGGCAAGCGGTGGGGTCGCAAGTTCGCCGAGTCGATCATCACCCTGCAGCTCGAGCAGAAGCTCTCTAAGGAGGAGATCTTCGAGGACTACGCGAATGAGGTCGATCTCGGCTATCGCGGCACCTACAACATCCGCGGCTTCGGCCAGGCGTCCGAAGTCTACCTCGGCAAAGACCTCGGCCAGATCACGTTGCCCGAGGCCGCCGAACTGGGGGGCCTCATCCAGCGGCCGGGATACTTCGATCCCTACCGCCACCCCGAGCGCATGAAGGACCGCCGCAACATCGTGCTGAAGCTGATGCGCGAGAACGGCTACATCAACGACCGCGATTACGCACTCGCCGTCGAAGCTCCCATCGTGGTGCCCAAAGGCGCGGCGCAGTCGCTCGAGGCGCCTTATTTCGTCGACCTGGTGAACGACACGCTGCAGACGAAATTCCAGGACGCCGACATCCGGTCGAATGCCTTCCGCATCTACACCACGCTCGACCTGAACCTGCAGCGAGCCGCCGCCGACGCCATCCGCGTGGGCATGCAGTTGGTGGACGACCAGATCAAGAAGCAGCGCCGGTACAAAGGCAAGACGCCGCCCGAAGCGCAGGTTGCGCTGGTGGCGATCGATCCGCATACCGGGGAAGTGAAAGCGCTCGCCGGCGGGCGCAACTACGGCATGAGCCAGCTCAACCATGTGCTGGCCAAACGCCAGCCGGGGTCGATCTTCAAGCCGTTTGTCTACGCCGCCGCGCTCGATACCGCCATCGAAGGCGGCGCCCACGTCCTCACCCCCAGCAGTACCGTCGTGGACGAGCCCACCACGTTCTGGTTCGACGGCCGCCCGTACTCGCCCAAGAATTTCGAAGGTGAGTTCCGCGGTACCGTGACGCTGCGCGAGGCGCTGGCGCACTCGCTCAACGTCGCGACGGTCAAGGTGGCGGAGACCGTCGGGTACGACGCCGTGGTGGATATGGCCAACCGCGCCGGCATGAATTATAAGATCCAGCCCACGCCTGCCGTGGCGCTCGGTTCTTATGAGATAACACCCATCGAAGCGGCCGGCGCATACACCATCTTCGCCAATCAGGGCGAGTACATTAAGCCAGGCTTCCTTACACTGGTGCGTGACCGCGAGGGCAAGGCGCTTTTCAAGAACAAGGTTGAGCGCAAGCAGGTGCTCGATCCGCGCGTGGCCTACCTGATGACGAACATGATGGAGGAGGTGCTGCGCACGGGAACCGCCGCCGGCGTGCGCGCCCGCTACAACCTGAACGTCCCGATGGCGGGCAAGACCGGCACCTCGCACGACGGCTGGTTCGCCGGCTACACTTCCGAACTGCTGTGTATCGTCTGGGTTGGCCTCGACGATTACACCGAGCTCGACCTGCAAGGCGCCCACTCCGCCGCGCCGATCTGGGCCGAGTTCATGAAGCGCGCCTTGCAATTCCGCGAGTATCGCGACGCCAAGCCGTTCCCGGCGCCCGACGGCATCGTCTCCATCGACATCGATCCGCTTTCCGGAATGCCGGCCACCCCATCCTGCCCCACCACCCGCACCGAAGTTTACATCGCCGGCACGCAGCCGGTGGGCGCCTGTCCACTCCACGGTGGCGGCCGTACCGTAACAAACGTTACTGGATGGGACACCGCGCCTCCGCCTGCGAAGCCGGCCCCGCCAGCCAACGCGGGCGACACCGGCATCAAGGTAACCGGCGGCACCGGCGATGGTCGGGAAAACGCGCCTCCCGCGTCCCGGCGCGCCGCCCGACAGGACGGAGGCGATCCCCAAGCCGCACAGGACCAGCAATCGCAGCAACCCGCCAAGCCCGGCGAGAAGAAGAAAGGCATCTTCGGCCGCATCATCGGCGTCTTCAAAAAGTAACCTGTAACGCCTACCTGTTCTCTGCAGTTATCATTCCCCCCGTCCCCTCCTTGTGTTTAAATAAGGCAAAGGATGCCAGTATGGTTTTCCGACCACTCGCTTTTGCGATCTCTGCATTTCTCGTAGGTGGGTGCGCCCTCGCCCAGTCCAACGCGATGCTGGACGGCACCAAGACACCGCCCGTCGCTGCGCCCCAACCCTCCCCCGTTCCGCTGTCCCCCGAAACTCGGGGCGATATCTACATGGCCCGCAAGATGTACCGCGAAGCCATCGAAGCGTTCCGCGAAGGCCCTCCCAGGGACGCGGTGCTGCTCAACAAACAAGGAATCGCTTTCCACCAGTTGCAACAGCTCGACAACGCCCGGAAGAGCTACGAACAGGCCACGAAGCTCAAACCGGATTATGTCGAGGCCGTCAACAATCTCGGCACCATCTACTACACGAAAAAAAGTTTTCGGCGCGCCATCGGCTACTACAACCGCGCTATCAAAATGGCGCCGGACTCGCCCAAGTCCGCTTCCATTTACATGAACCTCGGCACCGCTCACTTCGCGCGCAAGCGATACGACCAGGCCACGGCCGCATACCAGACGGCCATGACCCTCGATCCCGAAGTCTTCGAGCGCCACGGCAACTTCGGCGTGATGCTCGAAGAGCGCACGGTCGAAGACCGCGCCAAGTTTCACTACTATCTCGCTAAGCTGTACGCCAAGGGCGGCCGGAACGACCTCGCTTTCCAATATCTGCGCAAGGCGCTCGAAGAAGGCTTCAAGGACAAGAAGAAGCTGACGGAAGATCCCGAGTTCGAGGCTATCCGCAAGCTGCCCGAGTTCGAGCAGCTCCTGACTGCGGAACATCGTGTGCTCTAGGCCCCTCGCGGTTATCGCGTGTGCTGCCGCAAGTCTCGCGCTGCTTTCCTGCGCACGGAAGCCCGCTCCCGGAACGCAGCGGCTCGCGATTCTCCGCTTCGAGAATCTGAGCGGCGATCCCGGCGCCGATTGGATGGGACGCGCCTTCTCGGAGATCATCTCCGACGAACTGTCGGCCGTGCCTGAAATCTACACCATCTCCACCGGCCGGCTGCATACCTACGAACCGCTGCTCGGCCGCCGTCCCGCCGCGGCTCCCGGCATCTTCACGGAGCGGCCTCTCGCCCTCGCCGCTTCAGCCAACCGCATCGGGTACGGAGAATACACGCTGCGCGGCGATCGGCTCGAAGCCAGACTGACGATTGAGGACCCGCAGACCGGCCGCATGTCCGCCGTGCTCTCAGCGACCGCTCCCGCCGGCGATGTCGTGAGCGCCGCCACCGCACTCGCCCGCCAGATCGCCGACGGCGCCGCTACTTACGATACGTGGAATGCGGCGGCGGTGCGCGGCTATGTATCGGCGATGGAGTCCCCCGGCCAGGAGCAGAGCGCGCAGAGCCTGAGCGGGAGCATCGCTGCCGATCCGAATTTCGCGCCGCCCTACCGCATGCTGGCGCAGTGGAAGGCCCAGCACAACGATCGCGAGGGCGCCCTCGCCATGCTCGACCAGGCGCTGGCCCGCGGCAATGCCATCGCTCCCCGGGAACGCGCGCGCGTCGAACTCGAAGCCGCCACGCTGCGCAACGATGCCGCCGCCCGCCACAGTGCGCTGCTGGCGCTGTCGAAGCTCGACCCCCGCGATCCCAACGTCTTCCGCACGCTGGCGCAGTCTGCCATGGCGGCGCACGATTTCAAGCGGGCCGTCGAAGCGTACCAAAAGGCGCTGGCTGTCGATGGCGAGGATGTGAGCTCTTGGAACCAGCTTGCCTACGCTGCCGCTTATGCGGGCGACCTGAACACCGCCGCCGGCGCGCTTCGCCGCTATCAGGCGCTGCGTCCCAATGACCCCAATTCCTTCGATTCGATGGGCGATGTGAACCTGCTGTCCGGCCGCCTGCGCGAGGCCGAAGGCTTCTACCTCGAGGCCACGAAGAAGGACCCGACCTTCGCCAACGGGGCCGATTTCTTCAAAGCTGCGATGGCGCGTCTGATGACCGGCGACGTGGCCGGCGCCGATGCCCTCGCCAAGTCATTCACTGACGGCCGGTCCGGCGAATCGCCCGCCGATGAATATCGCCGCGCCGAATGGCTGTGGATCAGCGGACGCCGCGAGGCCGCCCGTCAGCGGATGGAAGCTTTCGCCCGCGCCAATGAAACCGGCGCGCTACGCGAGCTCTCGTCGCGCGCCTGGGGGGAGTTGGCGATCTGGAACCTGCTGGTGGGCGAACGTCCGGCTGCCGAACAGGCGACCCAAAAGGCGCTGTCGCTGGCTACGCAACAGACCGCCGCACTGGCCGTGGTCGCGCGATTTCTCTTGCAGCCCGCGGCCTCCGCGTCCGAGTGGAGAGAGCGCGCCGACCGCCTCTTCACCAATCCCGCGGCGCAACAACTGAAGACGCTGTCCCTGGTCTACGCGCTGCTGCTCGGGCGCGAATTCCAGTCCGCCTATGAGATTCTGGCGCCGCTCAACCAATCCGCCAGCGTCGGTAGCGACGAGAACATTCCTATCCTGCTCGCCTGGTCGCTGCTTGAAACCGGACGCGTGAAAGACGCCGAGCCGCTGCTGCGGTGGAACCCTATTCCACCGGCCGGCGGCATCACGCCGTTCATGAGCTTCTACTTCCCACGTGTTTATTACCTGCGCGCCGTGGCCGCCGAGAAGTCCGGCAATCGCGCCGAGGTGGAGTCCAATCGCCGCCTCTTCGTCCAACTGTCGGGGCCGACGCCACTGATCTGGGACGCAGAGAAGAAATAGTAAATCGAAGTCTCTGGCCGCACGGGTTTTGAAGTCATCTACGATCCCGAACAACATTGGTAACAATTTTGTTACCATTGTTGATGAACGATCGAGTTGCTAGGTTACGACGAAAAGGGAAATAGACCCTTCGCGAGCTAGCTGGAAGCGCTCGATCCTACGGCTGCCGCCAAGGTGACGATTGTGCTTACGCGTATGGAGCAAGGAAACTTCTCGAAGAGGGCGTCGGCGGGGGCGTTTATGAATACAAGATCGACTTCGGCCCCGGTTACCGAATCTACTTCGGCAGGGATGGCGAACGACTCGTCATTTTGATCGGCGGCGGGACGAAAAAGCGACAGCAGAAGGATATCCGCGCGGCGCAGGCATGCTGGACTGACTACAAACGGCGAAAGAAACAGGAGACTCAATAATGCCCCTTACTCACGACTTCAAAGAGACCATCCGGACGCGGGCGCAGTGCGATCCGGATTTCCGTCAAGCTCTTTTGCGTGACGCCGTCGAATGCATTATCAACGGCGATCTCAAGACCGGCAAGGCTGTGCTCCGGGACTATGTGAACGCGACAGTCGGTTTTCAGGACCTTGAAAGGCGCACGCGGATTCCGGCCAAGAGTCTCATGCGCATGCTGGGTCCAAAGGGCAGTCCCTCAGCCGCAAACCTCACTAGCAGCCTGTGGTAATAGTCGCGAAAACATGTGACCTAGCGAATGTTCTGGGCGTCTATACTGCATGGCCATGGGAACCCGCAAGAAACGGGAGCGACAGGAAGATCTCTGGGTCGTCAGCAGCGAGGTCGTGGGCA
>JBGPHT010000153.1:0-18453 GCA_041484525.1 Bryobacteraceae bacterium
GATGAGATCCGGATGGCGGCGGCGATCCGGACGGCGGACTGGATCGCGGCAGAGTACAGCAACCAGAAAACGAACAGCACCTTCCTCGGGCTGGGCTCGGAAGCTACGAGCGCGCCCCCGCTGCTCGCCACCACGTACAGCGACACCGGGCTCTCGTCGGGCACCAGCTACAGCTACCGCGTACAAGCCGTAGATACGGCGGCCAACGTGAGCCCGTTCTCGAACACCGCCAGCGCCATTACGCAGACGCCGCCGACGACTCCGAGCAATGTGACGGCGACCGCCGTCAGCGCCGGCCAGATCAATCTGAGTTGGACGGCCTCCACCAGCACTGTGGGGCTCGCGAACTATATCGTGCAACGCTGCCAGGGCACGGGCTGCAGCAACTTCGCCCAGATTGCGACGCCTGCGGGAGCTGCATTCAGCGATACCGGGCTGTCCTCCGGCACGAGTTACAGCTACCGGGTGCAGGCCGTGGATACCGCCTCGAACCTGAGCCCGTTCTCGAACACCGCCACAGCCACCACGCAGACGGCGCCGACAGCTCCGAGCAATCTGACGGCGACCGCCGCCAGCACCAGCCAGATCGATTTGAGCTGGACGGCCTCCACCAGCAGCGTGGGTCTCGCAACCTATGTCGTCCAACGCTGCCAGGGCGCCGGCTGCAGCAACTTTGCGCCAGTTGCGGCGCCATTTTTGAACGGCTACAACTATCGGCGCGCCCTCACCGTCGATCACAGCCAAGTCCCCAACACCGACCAGTCCAACTTCCCCGTGCTCGTCCGGCTCACCAACGCCAGCCTCAAGACCGTGGCCAACGGCGGCAAGGTGCAGAACCCGAACGGCTACGACATCGCCTTCTACTCCGACCAGAACGGCGCCACACCTCTGTTGTGGGAACTGGATTCCTACGACGGCGTCAACGGCGTCCTCGCCGCCTGGGTCAAGCTCCCGACCGTCTCCCACAGTGCGGATACGGTCTTCTACCTGTTCTACGGGAATCCGTCCATCGCCACGTTCCAGAGCACGGCCTCAAGCGTCTGGAGCAACAGCTTCACCGGCGTGTGGCACTTGCCCAACGGCGCGATTCTGACGGGCAACGATTCCACCACAAATATCAATCACGCGGCCGCGCTGAATGGCTCGACCGCCACGGCCGGGCAGATCGACGGAGCAGCCGGGTTCGTCCATGGCCAAAACCAGTTCATCCGCTTGTCGGAAGCCACCAACAGCGCCTACAGTTTTGGAGACGTAACGTTCAGCGGGTGGTTCAAAGACACGAGCAACGATACGGCCGTAATGTGGCATCAGAACGGGCAGCCGCTGATGGCCGTAGTGATCGGAGATCCGGCTGGCCAAGGCGCGGCGGGGCACAGGTTGAATGTGTATTGGAGAAGCCCGACGACCGCCGTCAACATCGTGAACGGGACGACCACGGCAGATGATGGCGCGTGGCATCACTTTGCGTTTACGAGGTCCACGGCCTCCGGCACGCCGATCCGTCTATATGTGGATGGAGTGCTGCAAGCGGCATCGAGCGGAACCAACGAGACGCTGGTAACGGGCAGCGGGGGAGCGCATTACATCGGGGGAACGGCGAGCAGTAACAACCTGGCGGGCGCAGCCGATGAGATCCGGATGGCGGCGGCGATCCGGACGGCGGACTGGATCGCGGCGGAATACAGCAACCAGAAAACGAACAGCACCTTCCTCGGGCTGGGCTCGGAAGTGGCCAGCGGCAGCCTGCCCCTGCTCGCCACCACGTTGAGCGACACCGGGCTGTCGGCGAGCACCACCTACAGCTACCGCGTACAAGCTATCGATACCGCGTCGAACGTGAGCCCGTTCTCGAACACCGCCACCGCCACCACGCAGACGCCGGGCGGACAAGGCGTGACCTCTCCGCTCACAGCATCGCTCTCGTGCAACCCGGCCAGCCTCGGTCCGAATGCGTCGAGCACCTGTACGATCGCGCTGAGCAGAGCTGCGCCGGCCGGCGGGGCGAACATCGCACTGACGAATACCAACCCGGCGCTTTCGGTTCCGCCGTCGGTCACGGTGGCGGCGGGCGCCACTTCGGCCACCTTCCATGTCACCACCGCGGCCATTCCCAGCGATCAGAGCGCGATCGTCACTTCCACCTACAATGGCAGCTCCTCCGCCGCCGCCATCAGCCTGGTGGCGCCGGTCCTAGTCTCGGCGCTAACGTGCAATCCGGCTACACTCGGCCCCGGATCTGCGAGCACCTGCACCGTCACTTTGAACAAGAATGCGCCCGCGGGCGGCGCCAGCGTGGCCGTGTCGACCGTCAACAGCCTGCTCACCGCCCCGTCGCCATTGACGATTGCCGCCGGATCCAATTCCGCACCGTTCGCTTTGCAAGCCGGCACGTTCACGGCGAACCAGACCGGCTCCGTGACTGCCGCTTACAACGGTTCGTCGCAATCGGCCGCGATTTCGCTGACTTCGCTGGCGGTTTCAGTGCGCGTGAGTTCACTGGTCTGCACTCCGAGCGGCGTGATGTCAGGCACGGCCACCTCGTGCACCGTGACCCTTTCCCAATCCGCTTCCGCCGATACCACGGTCGTGCTAAGCTCCTCCTCGACGCTGATCGCGATTCCCGCCGCCATCGTGGTGAAGGCCGGGAGCACCGCCAAGACTTTCAGCGCGAGCATCGCGAGCATCGCCGCCGATACGAACGGAGCGGTCACCGCCACCCTGGGCACATCGTCTCAAACCGTCAGCTTGATCCTGTGGTCCACCCCGGCCTTGTCCTCGCTGGCGTGCACCGCAACCAAGCTGGCGGTCGGCGCGAGCACTGTCTGTACCGTGACGCTTTCGAAACCGGCCGGGGATGTGGTGGTAAGCCTCGCGAGCAATAGTCCGGCGATCGCGGTACCGGCCAGTGTCACTGTGCCGCAAGGATCGAGCACGGCGGTCTTCTCCGCCACCGCACAATCCGCAGCCACTGGCGCTGTCGTGTCGGCCACCTTCAACGGGGTCAGCAAAAGCCAGTCGCTGGCCGCCTTTGCGACGACGCCTTAAGGCCATCCCCAGGTTTATTGATCTGGTAAGACGGCGATCCGGAAGCAGGCCCGGTCACCAGCCATCCATGGGCTGGATCGTGCTCATGTTTAGCTAGATCCGTGGTAGTTTGGAGCATGTCTCTCACCCTGACCCTCGACCCTCACGGTGAGCAACTCGTCGCCGCCCACCTCCGCTCCGGCCGCTACCACTCCCCGGAGGAGGTCGTCACCCGCGCCCTCGAAACCCTCGCCGGGAAAGAACCTCCTCCTCCCGCCCGGACAATTACACCTGCGGAAGCCGTGGCCGATATTCGCGAACTGCGCAAAGGCGTCACGCTTGGCGGCCTTCGCATCAAGGACCTCATCCACGAGGACCGTAAATACTGATGGCCGGTTTCGTGGCCGACGCGTCAGCCACGCTCCCTGGTGTTTCGCGGAGGAGGCCACACCGGCGACCGAAGCGCTGCTCGATCGTCTTCGCGGGGGCGAGAGTGCCGTCGTACCCCACCCACTGGCCTACCGAAGTCATGCATGGCCTCATCATGGCTGTGCGCCGAAGCCGGATCGATCGGGAACTGGTCACCCGATTTGTTCGCGCTTTAGCGGCGCTGCCGATTCGCATAGAGCCACCCCACGCTCCGGCCGCCTGGGATGTCGTAATCCAAATGGCTGCCGAGCATCAGCTCACCATTTACGACGCCGCCTATCTGGAGCTTGCGCAACGGACCGGCCTGCCCCTCGCCACTCTCGACGGCGATTTGCAGAAAGCGGCGCTGGCCGCCAGCGTTGCTCTGGTGGAAACATGAGCACGGGCTTGCTGGTCGCGCCGATGGAGATCGCGGCTGAGATCCGGTATCCACCCTACGTCTTCGGAGGATTCCCAACCCGGATGTGCGTTATTATCCGAAAGCGATGCTACCAGGAATTACCTTAGGTTCTAATCCGTTACCTGATTAGTTCTAGGAGGATTTCGTTTCACTTCACCAGGACCAGGCTAGCGCCGTTGACTTCGCGTTTTCTGGTGTGGAGAAACCGGTAGTCTTCGATTTCGCAGGCGATGCCGTAAGACCCGGCTTCATCTGTTGGTTCGACCCGCACGATTCGAACTTTACACTCCAGCGCCAACGTCCGTCCCGCGGCAAGAGGTTGATGTTCCGGCACTTTTAGCATGCAGATCATAACGTCACCAGGCACCAGCCGCACCGGGGAGAGGCAGTGGAATCCCATGCTGCTCAGGTTCTGCGTCGTTGTTTCGACGGTGCTGCGCGCATCCGCCCCGACAAAGCTAACTTGCCAGTGTACCGGGGTCCGGACACGTCTCCGGCGCTCCTGCCGGCTCGCTATCTGCGCCGCGCTGATAGCAGGCCCCTCGGCGTAGTACTCGAGTGACTTGATTAACATAGAAAAAGTACCATGCTCTTTGAGCAGTTTCCATGCCACGAAGGAACTCCCTTATTACCTTTGAAATCGGCTGTGTTGCCAATAACTTGCCTCAAGTCTTAAGGTTTTTCCACAGCACCGGCGGACGACTCTTAATATACAGAAATACCAGCAAATCCAACGTTTCTCTCAGTAGTACTGAACCTTGACTTCCCTCCCCCCTACGCTATGCTTGAGCCCTAGTCTCTAGATTTAGATCGTGTTATTTGGAAAATCTGGTCGGCAATTAGTAACCGAGCAGTCACTTCGCGGTGGCTGTATCGATGGCAAAGGATAAACGTGCTCCGGGGAAAAGGAGAATTGTCTCGACTTTTCCCCAGTCTCTCGACTGGCTAACCCCGCGAGGCACAGAAAACTTGATGAACGTACGGCTCATTTCGCAGGACGGAGATCTTTACAAGTTGTGCCGGGAGATTCTCAGTGAATTCCCCGGGGGCGACTCGCATTTATTCGGATCGACAGCGGAAAACTGCCCGTCGAGCATCGATCTCCACATTTGGGACTTCCAGAGCAACGGGGATCTCCCTTCCGAATTCGATCAGGGTCTCTCCCGGCACCTGTTTCTCGTACATCGGAAGGACGTGCCCCGGTTCCACGAGCGCCTGGGGCGGACTGACGCCAATATCTTGTTGAAACCACTCACCCGGGCGACGCTTTCCGCCTTCCTGGGACTGGCGGTTTCGGCGTATGAGGACCGCGTCTTAACGGCTAACCGTCTGCGCGCCGACCGGGACGAGATCCTGCAGTGCCTCATCCAGACCAACCTCAAGCTGCAGGAATACGATCAGGACCGGACCAACTTCCTGACCCGCGCCGTGCATGACTTTCGGGCGCCGCTTACGGCTGTCAGCGGCTACTCCGGACTGCTCCTCAGTGAAGCCCTAGGGCCGCTTCGCGAAGATCAGAAAGAAGTGCTTCGTCGTATGCAGCATAGTACCAAACGGCTCTCCCGTATGGCTTCTGCCATGTTTCAGTTAAGTGTGGGACGGCATGTGAAGCGGCACCTCGATCTGCGCGAGGGAGACGTGCGGGAATGCATCGAGCAGGCTTTGCACGAACTGGCTCCGATCGCCGGCGGCAAGCTCATCTCGGTTTCCGTGGATCTCGATCCGGAGACCCCGCTGCTCTATTTCGAATCGAACCTGATTGTGCAGGTGTTGGTGAACCTGCTCGACAACGCCTGTAAGTTCACCCCGAAGGCGGGAGAAATCACGATCCACGGTTATCCGTTCTTTTGGGAGCGGCGCTCCATGCATAGCCCCACGGCTCCGGCGAGAGAACGGCGGCGGCAGGAATCCCACAAACCGAATTCCTATCGCCTCGACATCCTCGATTCCGGCCCGCGTGTCCCCGAGGAATGCCTGGAGAAGATTTTTGAGGAGTACACGTCCTATGCAGGCGGCCACGACCGGTCCGGGGGCGGGCTCGGTCTGGCGATCTGCCGGATGATCGTTACCCAACACGAAGGCATCGTGTGGGCTGAAAACACGGATAACGGACCGGTTTTCTCGTTTGTCCTTCCATTGGCGCCCACAACCGGGACAAGCGATATTTCCAGGTCGAATGAAAGCTTTGAATACTCGGAGGTCCGACAGTAGCAATGCAGAACCAGGAAACCAAAGGCACAATTCTAGTTGGGGAAGACGAGTTGGAAGTCAGGGCGTACCTCGAAATGGCACTCAAGTGCCTGGGGTACTCAGTGGAGTTGGCACAGGACGGTGACGAGGTCCTGAGTTACCTCGAAACTTCCGCGTCGAAAGTCTCCGCCGTTCTGCTGGATATCATCATGGCGCGGCGCGACGGTATCGAGACGCTGAAAGAAATCCGCCGTATCTCCCCCGACATGCCGGTCATCATTGTCTCCGGCGCGTCGTCAACCTTCAACGTCGTGACGGCGATGAAATGCGGCGCCACCGACTTTCTTTGCAAACCAGTGGCGCATGAAGATCTGCGAAAGGCCATCAACCACGCCCTGGAACGCAGACCCATGCCGGAATTTCTGCCGCCGGCGCGAACCACGTCTACCACCAAGACCAACGTCTTTCTCGGCGACAGCCCCGGCATGCGGTCGATTCAGGAGTTGGTCGCCAACGTCGGCTGGTCGGAAGCGCCCGTGCTGATCCAGGGCGAAACCGGCAGTGGAAAGGAAGTGCTGGCCCGGGAGCTGCATGCCAACTCCCCTCGCGCCGGCAAGATCTTCCTCAAACTCAATTGCGCGGCGCTGCCCTCGGAGCTGGTGGAAAGCGAACTCTTCGGATATGAGCGCGGCGCTTTCACGGGCGCGTTCCAGAAGAAGGCCGGTATGTTCGAGATGGCGGATGGAGGGACCATCCTGCTCGACGAGATCGGCGACATGGACGTCCGCCTCCAGGCCAAGCTTCTGCAGGTTCTCCAGGACCATGAGTTTCAGCGCATCGGCGGCAAGGAAATCATCGAGGTGGATGTGCGCGTCATGGCGGCGACGCATCGCGATCTCGAGCAGGCCATCGTCGACCGGACCTTCCGGGAAGACCTCTACTATCGTTTGAACGTGATCAACATCCAGTTGCCTCCGCTGCGGGAACGGAAAGAGGACATCATTCCGCTGGCGGAATACCTGCTGAAGAGACACGCCATCCTGGGCATGCCGGTTCCGTCCATCACGCCCGATCTGAGGCACGCGCTGATGGTGTATCACTGGCCGGGCAACGTTCGAGAGCTCGAGAATACGCTTCGCCAGTTGATCGTTTTGCGCGATGCCGGCCGCCTCTCGCGAGACTTGCTGGCAAAAGCCAACCGCAAGCCGCTGCTCTGCGCCAGCCCCGCTTCGGTGGCCGCGGCCGAGCAGAGAGCTTACGAAGCGGTCGCCGACGAACCGATCCTGGAGCGCGTCACCAAGGCCAAGCAGCACGCCGAAGCCGAGGCCATCCTGGCCGCCCTCAACTCGACGCGATGGAACCGCAAACAAGCTGCGGCCCTTCTCAAGATCGACTACAAGGCTCTGCTCTACAAGATGAAGAAGCTCGGCATCGAGGACGGAGTCGTATCCATTGCCATGGCGCCTGCCGAAGAACCGGCCAAGGCTGCCGTGGCCGGTCACGGGCGTTAAGCCGATCGACCAAATAGTCAGGAAGCCAACGGGCATGAGGAGTAATTTGTAGTGCAAGCAACTGCCGTTAGATCGATCTCATCGTCGGAAGCCCTTGCCGAAAAGATCCGCACCAAATCGGCACGCGTCGGAATTGTAGGACTGGGCTACGTCGGCCTCCCTTTGGCGGTGGAATTCGCCAAAGCCGGCTTCAACGTCACCGGGATCGACCTGCAGCGATCCAAGGTGGATCGGGTCAACGCCGGCGATTCCTACGTGCAGGACGTCGACTCGAGGGAGCTGGCCGCGCTCGTCAAAGCGCGTAAGATCTCAGCCGTCTCCGACTTCTCGGTGGTCGCCGGTCTGGACACTATTAATATCTGCGTACCCACCCCGCTGCGCAAAACCAAAGACCCCGACATGAGCTACATCCTGTCGGCGTGCCAGGAGATTGCGCGCTATTCCCATACGGGTCTGCTGACGATTCTCGAATCCACCACCTACCCGGGCACCACGGAAGAACTGGTGTTGCCGCTGTTGTCGCATTCCAACATGCAGGTGGGCCGCGATTTCTTTTTGTGCTTTTCCCCTGAACGCGTCGACCCGGGCAATCCCAAGTACAACACGCGAAACATTCCCAAGGTGGTGGGCGGCGTGACGGCGGCGTGCACGGAAATGGGCGCGCTCTTCTATGCGCAGGCGCTGCAGCACGTGGTGCCGGTGAGTTCGACGCAGGTGGCGGAAATGGTCAAGCTGCTCGAGAACACTTTCCGCATGATCAACATCGGGCTGGTGAATGAACTGGCCATGATGTGCGACCGGATGAAAATCAATATCTGGGAAGTGATCGACGCCGCGGCCACCAAGCCTTTCGGGTTCATGCCGTTTTATCCCGGGCCGGGCCTGGGGGGACACTGCATCCCGATCGATCCTTTCTACCTGTCCTGGAAAACGCGCCAGGCCGGCATCGAAGCGCGGTTCATCGAGCTCGCCGGCTACATCAACGGCCAGATGCCCCACTTCGTGGTCGAGAAGATTCAGACCGCGCTGAACGACCACGCCAAACCGCTGAAGGGTTCCCGTATTCACCTGGTCGGCGTCGCCTACAAGCGCGACATTGACGATGTGCGCGAGTCTCCCGCGCTCGACATCATCCACCTGCTGATGCGCCGCGGCGCCGAGATCACGTACAGCGACCCCTATGTTCCGTCGATCCGCGTGGATGAAGTGGAGCTGCGCTCGCAGGATCTCGAGGCGGCCATACCCGGGTCCGATTGCGTAGCCATCATAACCGACCATACAGGCACCGACTACCGCGCCGTGGTGGAGAAAGCCTCTCTCATCATCGACACGCGCCACGCCCTGAAAGGCATCAAGTCGGAGAAGATCATTTGTCTATAAACGGGGAGCCCCGACACTCTCCGGCTCGCATGCCAGCAGGGCAATAGTACTCCCTAGGGAGACGTGTGCATGCCGGCGCTGTTATCCTTGAAGGAGCGCCAAATCAGCGCGGCCCGGTCCTCTGGGAATCAATGTATAAAGAATTCTTCGGATTGCAGAAACTGCCGTTCAACCTGACACCGGACCCGGCGTTTCTCTTTCTGCCTTTGAAGCACCGCGAAGCATTTGCCGGATTGACCTACGCCATCCTGGACCGGAAGGGGTTCGTGGTTCTGACCGGCGATGCGGGCACCGGGAAGACCACGATTCTGAATAGCGTTCTGAATCGCCTGCCCGTCGATCGTGTCTATTCCAGCATCATTCTGAACCCCACGCTCACGCCTTCGGAGTTCCTGGAGAATGTGCTGATGGATTTCGGCATCATGGACGTGCCGGTGAGCAAAGCGCAGCGTCTCTGGAAACTGCAGGAATTCCTGGCGCACGCCGATAATCAGGGGAAAGTTGCCGTACTGGTGGTCGATGAAGCGCACAAGCTGAGCGTGGAAGTGCTCGAAGAAATCCGCCTGCTGGGGAACTTCGAAAACGCTGAGATCAAATTTCTCCAGATCCTGCTTTTGGGCCAATCCGAGCTGGATCATGTCCTGGACAGGCAGGACCTGCGTCAATTCAAGCAGCGCATTGCCCTCCGCCTGTACATCGATCCCCTGGCCACTTCAGAAGTCGAGGAGTACCTGCGTTTCCGCTGGGCCCGGGCGGGCGGCAAAGAGGCTCCTCCTTTTACTCCGGAGGCGATCAGAAGCATCAGCCAGTGGTCGGGCGGCATTCCGCGCCTGGTCAATTCTCTCTGCGATACGACCCTGCTGATGGCTTACGCGGATGCATCCCCGATGGTGGGCATCGAGTACGTCCGGAAAGCCGCCCACAATTTGGCGATGGTCGAAGTGCGGTCGGCGCCGAGTGCCGCTCTGGCGATGGTAGCCTCCTCCTCGATGCCGCCGATCAACCACGCCAGTCTGTCGCTGGTGCCGCAGGAACCGCCGGCCCAGCGGGCCTTCGCGGATTTTCCGCCGGAAGAGCACAGCCTCCCGAAGATGGCGCCTTATGGCGCCACGAAATCAAACTCCACCCTGTTGCGGCGCTTGGCTGAGAAATTCGGTTTGTCTCACTAAGGCGGGATTCCGCCCGGTCAGATGTCAGATGGCCGGCCGTCATCCCGATTCGCTTTCAGGGCCACCCAATCGAAGGCGCCAAGATGCAAGCTTTTCGCCCGCGCCCGAATGCGTTCGGCGGCGGCGCGCGCCTCCGCCCGATCGATTCCGTAGGAGTTTGGCACGAGCCGGGCCACCGGTTTGCCATGCCGCGTGATGAGGAACTCCTCACCGCATTCCACGCGGTCGAGCAAAGCGTCCAGTTTGTTCATAGCTTCCAAGACTCCGATCTCCTGCATGGCCAACGCCCCTTCCAAACTAGCTTAAGCCACGTTGAGAAGTGCGGCAGCAAACGCTCGGTCAACACTTGGGTTGGTGCGGTGGGGGAACCCACATCGGCCCGGAGCGCAGCCTCCCGCAGCCAGCGCTCGGCCAACACTCGGTTGGTGCGCGCGGTCCCGTAGTGGTAGCGCCACGTAGTACACGGCCGGTTGTCTGTAGTGGTGCGACTGGTTGCCCCTGCGTTTCTATCTGGATGCGGTGCGACTCGACCGGCCCGTCTTCGTCAAGCCTTTATGGCCGGCGAATACCGCCCGCAGAATTGCAGTCGTCCGCAGTGGCACGCCCACCAGCAATCCAAAACCGGCTCCGATGGCGTCTGCGACCATGTCCGCCACCTCGAAATCCCGCCACCCGGAGTAGAGCTGTGCGTATTCCAGTGCCACACCGAGAGCCACCGCGCCGATGGCGGCCGCAATAAAGAATCTTCGCTTCTCATGAATTGCCGGCAGAAACGCCAGGGCCGCATAGGCGACAAAATGGTCGGCTTTGTCGCTGAACGGAAGGTAGTCGAGCGCCTTAATGGGCTCCGAATCCGAGGGCAAAAGCGAGCCGGCCACCACGACCAGGATGGCGAGCAGCCACAGCCCACGAAGTACTCGCTTCACCTTTGCGGGATGGGACAATTCCATCAGAGCGGGGCCGCCGCGAGCCTGTCCAAGGCCGTCCGGGCATTAGCCGCGTCGAGGAAAGCCGGATCGCTCTTGAGCGCAGTCTGGAGAGATTTTCGCGCCAGATCGGTCCGGCGAGCAGCCACGTACGCCATACCCAGATGATATTGGTACATGGCGTTGTCGGGCGATTGCTGGGCCGCTTGCTTCAATTGCGTCAGGGCCGGCTCGATGGATCCCAGTTTGTAATAGGCCCAGCCGAGCGCATCCGCGGCAACGGGCGATCGCGGCATCGCCTGCTTAGCCGCCTGCGCCAGCGACACGGCGACATTCACGTCGCCGCCGTGCTCCAGGTACAGAAACGCCAACTCCGCCGCTATATAAGGAGAGGCTGGATCGAGCTCCCGGGATTTCTCGAAGAGCCTTTTTGCCTCTTCCCAGTTGCTCTCCTTTTCATACTGATTGGCCAGCGCCATATAGTTGGATGGATTGCGCGGACTGGCCGCAATCGCGGTCCGTAAGTCGTTCTTGGCTTTCTCCACCGACCCCCGGGCGAAATCGATGTTGGCCAGCAGGGTGTAGGCCTGCGGTGTTTTCGGGTCGAGCGCCAGCGCCTGCCGGACGCCGGCTTCCGACTTGTCCAGGTCCTTCAGATTGAAGTAGCCGAGCGCCAGCAGGAAGTGGAGGCCGGCATTCCGGGAATCGCGCTGCAGCAAGCCTGAAATCTGCCGCACGGCTTCCTGCGCTTTGCCTTGCCGGGTGTAGAGATTCAGCAGCATCCCCAGAGCGGGAAGCGAAGCCGGATCGTGCCGGAGCATTTCCTGGAGCACGGCTTCCCCTTGCCGCGTGTCGCCCTTCGCCAGCAGCGCCCGGGCGCGGGCCAGATAGGCTGACGGCAGTCCCGCATCGGTTTGGAGCGCGTTGCCGGCCAGGCGCAAAGCCTCGTCCGGATCGCCCTTGACGTTGAGGCCGGCCAAAGCCGCGGCGGCCTCGCTCATCTGCGGCTGCAGTGCGAGCGCCCGGGTGAAGGAGGCCTTGGCCAGGTCCAAAAGCCCGGCGGATTTCTGGGCGCCGCCCAGATAGTAGTAAGCCTTGGCGGAGTTTTGATCGGCATTGACGGCTTTTTGGAGGGCCGCCATCGCTTCGCTGTTTTTACCTTCCGACAGTAGGATACGACCCTGGGATACGAGGGCCGGCGGATCGGCCGGGTTGGTTTTCAAGACCTCCTGGACGAGGGGCGCCGCTTCCTGGATCCGGCCGAGGTCGATCAGGGTTTCGATCCATTGGCCTTTGACGGTAGTGTCTTTGGGTTTGGCAGCGGCCACCGACTGGAATTCCGCGGCGGCCTTCTCCCTCAGTCCGATGGACAGATAGAAGAGTCCCAACGCCTGATAGGCATTGGGATCGTCAGGCGCTCTGGTTTTGAGAGCGGCATAGAGTTTCTCGGCATCCGCCCGCTTGCCGGCCACCAGGTACAAGCGGCCGAGCAACAACCAGGGAACCGAGGCGTGGGGATCGATATCGCACGCGGCGCGCATCTCGGTTTCGGCGGCGGCCATTTTGCCTTGCGAAAAATAGAATTGCCCCAGCGACACGCGGGCATCGAGAGACTTGGGATTGGCGGCGATCGCGTTCTTGTAAACCGCCTCCGCCGAAGAAGCCTCGCCTTGGGCCAGATAAACCGCTCCCAGGGCCGAATAGATCTCCACCTGCCGGGGATTCAGTTCGATGGCTTTCTGAAATTCCGCCAGGGCTTTCGGCAGGTCTCCCGCCACTACATGCTTCTGTCCCAGGATAGAGTGGGCCCGGGAATTGGACGGGTCGCGATCGATCACTTTCTGTACCACTGCCTGCGCCTCGGCGTATTGGTGGCGGGCAATCAGCAGACTGGCCAACTGGAGTTGCGCGCCGGAGTTCGCCGGGTCGAGGGTGGCTGCCGACTGCAGCTCGCGAAAGGCGGATTCGGGGTTGTTCAAGATCAGATAAACGCGGCCGAGCTGGTAGTGCGCGTCAGCCAACCGCGGGTCTATATCCAAGGCATTACGAAACTCGATCACGGCTTCCCGGTATTTCCCTGATTTGGAGTACTTTTCTCCCAGGTTCAGGTGCTTGATCTTCTGCCGGTTGGGGTCGCTCGAACAGGCGGCCAACAGACCGATCCCGAGGACGAGCCCGGCGAGTTTTGGGAAAGCGGAGAGCTTCATAATATAGCGGAGGTCGAGCGGAATTTGGGTGGCACGCCAGAGGCCATTACCTAGAAACCGGGATACTTAACCTTAACGTTTCCCTTTAAATCGAAGTGAACTATTTTATATTCATTGAGTTAGCTTATGGTAATTGGCGTGCTTTTGTTCCGGGCCTTGATCCAGGGCTATTGGGATGAATAAGAACGGCCCGGAATACGAGGCAAAATGCGAAAATCGTTGAAGTTGGCTGTAGTAGTTCTCGGCTGCTTATTGCCGGTCGCTGTTGCCCAGGCTGCCAGGCTGACGGAACCTGCCGCCCAGGCCGTCCTGCAATCCATAGAAAACACTCAAATACCCGCGCATCTGGTGGGCCCGCCTGTCGTCATGGCGGAGCCTTCCGCGCTCATCCTGCTGGCGGTGGATTTGTTGGCGGTGGTGGCGGTAACCATGCTGGTCCGGCGGCGGGCATCGCGGTGAAATTGTCGGAGTTCCTCCCAAACAAGTGGACAGATGGGCCGGGGAACCCGTCTGTTTTGTGCCCGGGAGGCAGGGTTCAAAAATTTGGGACAGATAGCCTAATCTTTTCGTGAAAAAGTACTATAATGCCTGTGATTTCAACGACTTAAGATATGGCTGCTGGCGTGCACCATAGGCGCAAGAGTTTCGGCGAAGTTGGCGATTGCGCCCTTTTCAAAAAGGGTGTATGGGATGTCCGCCTTCGCAGCCTGTTGAAAGGAAACGACAAACGATGATGAGGGATATGCTGAAGTCGAAGTCGTGGTACCTGGCTGCAGCAGCTTTTATATGTCTTGCACCCGGAGTCTTTGCGCAAAATGTCACGATGGAGTTGATCGCCCCGCCCGCGGGAGCGTCTATGGCTGGTGTTTACATCAGTCCGTACACTGCCCTGATCGGGGCGCCCAACCAGACCAAAGCCGTGATCACAGGCGTCGCGACATACGTCATCTGTGATGATTTCACGACCGACGTCTCGGTCAACACTCCGCCCTGGCAGGCGATCGGTACCAACGTGGCGGCTCTCCAGGGAGAGGCGGCACCCGACAATGTCCTGAAGTTCGATCACGGCAGCACTGCGGCCCAGGCGGCGACGCAGATCCTCGACTATACGGTCGCAGCGTACCTGGCCGTGGAGATCATGGAAGCCAAATGGGCAGGGGATGTGACTAAGGAGGGACGGCTGAGCTTCTCCCTGTGGGGCCTCTTCGATCCCACCTCGGTAGACGCGAATGGTCCCCTTAGCAGTCATTGGGTCACCGGCAGCGATCTGACTTACGCGAACCAGTACCTTGCCGATGCCCGGAATGCCGTCCTTACACAAGGCCTTACTCCGGCTAGCTTTTCCAACGTGACCGTCTATTCGCCGACACCGCAAAGTGCGTCCCAGGAATATTTGGTGGTGAGCATGGCTGAGCCACCATTCCTGGCTCTTCTAGGCATTGACTTGCTGGCTGTTGTTGGGCTCATCCTGTTTGTCCGCCGGCGGTTTGCCGGCGCAGTGAACTAACTGATTCGGGTCGCGGGACCCGCTACTCCCGGAAGCTTGCCTGGCAAGCGGCTGTCGAGCAGCGGGTCCCCCGGCGTTCTGCTTCCTCCTCCCTCCTGAGACTCCCCCATCACCTACCCCAGACGCATACCAGGAGCCTGTTGCGTGTATAGAGGGCTGCCTCGATTGCCGGCAGCCAGTACCGTTAGCAGGGCGCTGCTAACGAAAGAAGTATAGATCCGGTTGCACTGTGCCCCCTAACATTGGTGGCATGACAAGCTCCACGCTATCCGGAACATTTCACGGCAGTGAATCCTGCCAGGACGGGTTCTTAAGCAGCGAGCAGGTCACCGGCTTCCCGGAAGAAGCCGGTGTCAGTCAAGGCAGCGCCGCGCGCGGAGCTCTAACCGGTGTCCTCTTAGGCGTGGGGATGTGGGCCGGGCTGTTCTATCTTATCGCCGCCGCTCTCAAGCACTAAAAGGGCGGCGCAGACTACTGCGGCTCTCCGAGATTCTCTCCCGGCGGCAACTTACGCCCTCTTCTGTTGGTAATTCGGAAGATGAACCGATGGAAATAAAACATCACGCCGACGAAACCGCCTATCAATGTCCGCCACGCGAAGGCGCCGGTCCCGGGGTCGATATAAGCCCGGGCCTCGTCCGCCGTGCAGCAGAGCAGGATCGTAAGAATTAAGACGCTCTTTAGCTTGCTTGCCAGATTCAAGCGTTCGGAAAACGTTACCTTCATCCACACACCTCGTTTAACGCGCGTATCGACGAGACTGCACGATGGAGCGTCTTGTGACAACATTGCGCTCCTGTCGGCGCTCGTGCTGCTTTGGTCTACATTCCTGCACTTTCCTCGCCATGAAATGGGAGGGGATCAGGGGCATGGCTCGCGCCGGGTAGCGGTCTGCTTCAATCAGCCTAGTGTCCTACATAATTATTGACAGGGATCGAGGGCCGTGTTGTAATCGGGCATGTTCACGCCGGCGACGCCTCTTTCGCTGCTTCCGCCGGAGCGGGAGTGCCTCGAATCGCTGGCGAGAGCCGGCGGCACGCCGCAGAAGCTGGCGCGGAAATGCAAAACGATCCTGCTGGCGTCCGAGGGAGTATCCAACTCAGCCATTGCACAGCGGACCGGTGTTTCCCGTCCGACCGTGATCGCGACCCGAGCAGCCTTTGTCCGTGGTGGTGTGGAAGCGCTTCGGGAAGGACAAAAACGAAAGCGTACCCGGCCGGTGCTGACGTCTGAGTTGGAACAGAAGATCCTGGATACTACGCGGAAGACAAGACCGTCCGATGCGGCCCGGTGGAGCGTGCGCACCTTGGCCAGGCATCTGCTTCTGTCGCGCACGATGGTGCACGGCGTCTGGCGGCGCCATGGCGTGCAACCCCGCCCCGAGGCGCGGCGGTTCCCGGAGATAATTGCAAAGAATTAGCTGGGACAAAAAACTCCATCGTTAGGCGAGGCGGGGCGGGGCGGAGTGTGGTGCGGGAGGGTTCGCCGGCTTTTCGAACTACGGCTCATTGCAGCTATCCAACGAACCTCGTCATGTCCCGGTCTGTGGACAGAAATCCAACGATTTATCTTTCCTGGTGACGGGCCGCAGTTTTTGCCCGGCGCGGGCGAATCGCTTGTTAGTCCCATGAAATGTGAGTACTATGCGTCGGCGACCGGAAAACAGGCAGATCGGGCGGATCTGGCGGAGGGCTTGCGCGGAGCGATCCCAACAAAAAGGTTATTTTGGTACGCGGCTTGCACTATCACCCGAACGAAAGGTTCTGAGGGTGAAGTGTTGACGCGGCATTCCGCTCTCGAGGGAGACGGGCGGTCGGCAGTCTACGCTATCACGCGTAGGTTTTTACGTGCTCCGTCGGTTGCTGGCGCGATACTCGAACGAAAGGCCAAGTTACCTCCCCTCCTGGAGGGAAGCTCTGCTGTGTCTGTCGCTAGCCAGTCTCTATCTACATAAAGCCTGGGAACGGGTGCTGAAAGTTCAGGACCTGTCATTCGAGTTGGGGCCGCCTACTTACAAACCTTTATGCGCTATCGTGTGCTGTGTTCTCGCCCTGGCAGCGGTGTTTTGGGTAGTCGGACTGATCGGCCGCAAGCTCCCCAGGAGGTTTTCGGGTTCTGCCGGCCGCATGCTCTTCCCTCTCATTGTCGCGGTTCCCTTTCTTGCCGCCGCCAAACTGGATAACCACGATGCGATCCGGATCATTCTGGGACTGGCTACGGTTGTAGTGGCACTTGGCTGGACCGAAACGGCGGCACGTTGTGCCAGAGCGGTCGCCATGCTGACGCTGCCGCTATTACCCATCCAGTGCCTGTACGCGATCAAGACTACGGCGGGCAGATCCATCGCGCACAACTATCTCCGGCAAGCGCAGCCGCAGCCTGGTCCTGTGCGGCCGAGGATCGTCTGGTTGATTTTTGATGAGTTGGATCAAACTCTTTCGTTTACGAACCGGCCTGCCGACGTCCGGATGCCGGAATTCGACCGCCTACGGCGAGAGTCTTTCTACGCGACGGATGCGGAGCCCCCCGCGATCTGGACCAATCGATCGATACCAGCCTTGACCACAGGACGAATGGTCGCCGACGCCCGCACCCGGGAAGATGCCGATCTAGACTTGGTTTTCACGGACAGCCCGGCTCCTCACCGTTGGAAGGCACAGTCCAGTATCTTTCAATCAGCTCGTCAACTCGGCCGGAATACAGGGCTGGCCGGTTGGTATCTCCCCTATTGCTCGGTTTTCGGCGATCATTTGGATTCCTGTTATACCGCCCTCGATGCCGACGCAACGCCGTCACTTCGGAAGGTCGAGTACGATCGCACTTTACCGTTCTTCAAAGTGATGCTGAACGACCTCCGGGAAGAGTACGTAAGCCTGCCGTTCCCTGAAATGGCACTTCACGGTTTGCTGTCGGAGGAATACACATTTGTCCGGCGCCAACATGAAGAGGCCTATCTCAATATTCGAGAGCGAGCTTTGTCCCTGGCCTCCGATCCGAACTACGGACTCGTCCTGATCCACTGGCCGATTCCTCATCCCTTGGGAATCTATCATCGTATTGAACGCGGCCCCGCCTCCGGCAACCAGGCCGGCTACCTGGACAACCTGGAACTGGCTGATGAGACGCTAGGCATCCTGCGGCGGACAATGGAAGCTGCGGGTACTTGGGATGACTCTATTGTTTTGGTGACGGGCGATCACGGATTCCGCCCCTTCTTGTGGAGCGGTCTACCCGGTTGGAATGCCGACGACGCTCGATCCGGTGCGCTCGTGGTCAAGAATCGGGTACCCTTCTTGCTTAAGATACCCCACCACGAGGGCGGCGCCGTGTATACGGACCATTTCAACACGGTGCTGACCCGAGAGCTGTTTATGGCGATGCTAACCGGGCAGGTTCAGGATGAGCGCGACGTCAGCAAATGGATCCGGACGTGGACCTGTGCACGTGGATTCGATAAGGGCGCTACCTAGTGTAGTGCGGCAAGCAGAACGCAGATTATTTCGGCGGTACTGCTCCAGGGGGCAACGCGGCCGAAGATGCCGGGAGAGCGATTCTGGCCGGTAGATACACACAGATGAACGCAGATAGGTAAGTTGTTTTTCATCTGCGCTTATCTGCGTTCATCTGGTGCCAATTCGGGTTTCGGCCTTTCAACCACCTCGATCAGCTTTGGGGCTCTGCTTTAAACTCGACGAATTCCGACGCACTAC
>JBGPHT010000154.1:0-18413 GCA_041484525.1 Bryobacteraceae bacterium
AGTCCGGCTGGGTGGGCATTCCGAATTATAAATGCCTTCTTTCCCATAGTCAAACAAAATCGTCTATTTATGTTTTTGGTCGGAAGAGACCGCTGTTTCGACGGGCCTGTGTCTACGAAAATAAGGGACAAGCTCTAGCTAACGGACCGAACCGCGGCCCCTTCGCAGCAATTCGTAGCTCCGCGTCAAGATACTTCGCCCAAGCGATTGCCGTAAGTGAGCATGATGACCGCGGCGCACAGCACGACGATGCCCATCCCCATAATGAGGCGTGTGCGGCCGCCGCAGTCTCTCCATTCCCGGAAAACCAGGGCGAGGAGATTGCTGAGCAGAACCAGCAGGATCATGTGAATCGCCCAACTGGAGAAGGCATATTGCGGTCCCAGCCGGACGTGTCCGAGGTTGTAGAAAAAGAACTGGCCATACCACAGTGTGCCGGTCAGCAGGGCGAAGAGGTAGTTCATTGTAATCCGTTGCCCGCTGTGGCCTTTGGGCAGCCGCACTAATTCCGTCAAGCTGCGGTTCCGTCTGGCGAGATGCAAGCTGTAAAGCAGCGACGTCAGGAATGCGCCTGTGTTCACAAACAAGTAAGATACGTTGCCTTTCCAGATGCCTGCGCCGTACTGTTCGGCCAGGTTGGCCACCGGCGCGGCTACCTCCAGCGCCAGCCCGTACACGGCCGAAAGAACACCGGCCACCAGAGAAAGCACCAGCCCCTTGGATAGCGAGAACTCGCCGCGTTGCCGTGCAGCGGCGTCCATGCTGCGCTCCTTCAGCCGGCCCGCCAGGCCGCAGATCGCGATGCCTGCCGCGCCGGCTGCCACGCCCGACAGGACCCACGCCGCGCCGGGACGCTGAAGAATCGCCCCGGCTTCTCCGCGGACCAGGGGCGGCACCAAAGTGCCCAAGATGCTCGAAAGCCCGACCGCGATCGAGTACGTCAGCGCAAAACCGATGTACCGGATGGAGATGTTGAAAGCTGTGCCACCGACGCCATAGGCGACTCCCATGAGGAACGCATACAGCATCCGGTCGGAGGGCGCGTCCGCCAGAACACGGTTCAGGTGCGGGATCGTCAGCAGCGCGCCGATGATTGGCCACAGCAGCCAGCACCAGGCGGCCTGTGTCATCCAAAAGATCTCCCAGGCCCAGCCCTTGATATACTTCTGCGGCGCATAACAGTTGGCGGCGAGGAGTGCGCCTGTCGCGTGGAAGCCAATGCCGAGTGGAAGACTGGGCGCGATCATAGGAGCTACGATCATCGCACACGGCTTCCCCGGCGCCTGCAAAACACGTCAGGCCTGGCGCGGGGACCTGCCGCCCGAAAGATCGAGTGGGTACAGCAGGTCGACATTTTTAGACGTGAGGAGTTGATGCTTGACGAATGTGGCGGGTGGTACCGCCTTGTGCTCCAGCATGCTGAGCGCCAGCGGGATCAACTCGTCGCCGTAACGTTCGGGGAAGTAGGCGACCGTGCCAATCAGGCGTGTGCCGGGCCGGCGCAGTTCGTTGCGCGCTTCGCGAATTGCGTTCTGACCGATCACCGAGCAGAGATGCCCGGCCCCGGCCTCCTCGAAGGCGCGCAGGGCCGCAAGCGCACACATGTCGTTCACGGTTCCGACGAGCGTGCGCCGGGGCGAGTTGCGGCGCAGCCATCGACGGACGACGCCCAGAATCTGGTCGAAATCCCCCTTGCCGTCGAGATGGGTGGCAGGCTTCTCGCCAATGCGGGGCAGCTCCGCACGCAGGCCATCCTGGATGCCGGTAATGCGCAGCGCGGGCAGCGGTCCGGCGATGGGCAGTCCGATCAGCAGCACTTGTTCCGCGGTGCCATCCCAATGCTCCTTGGCCCAGCGGCCAAGGGCGCGCCCGCCGATGAGGCCGGCCTGATAGTTGTTGGCGCCGAAGTAGACCGCACCGGGGTGAGGGATTTCGATGGCGATGACGGGAATGCGGGCCTCCAGGAACTTGGAGGAAATCACCGCCGCCACGCGCTCATAGGTCTGGAATTCGAGCACCAGGTCCACCCGCTTTTGAACCAGCAGGTCGGCGTTGCGCAGCGCTTCCTTGACGCTGTAGCGGTTGTTGACCATCACCAGGTCGACGCGCTCACGGGCGGCGGCGCGCTGCAGGCTCTCATTCACGCCGCGGGAAAACTCGGAATCCGTCTGCGCGGCGAAGCCGAGCCGGAAGCGGCTTGCCGGAGAGGGAGGAAACGGACAGCGGTACACACCGCGAGCGGTCCGCTCCAGCATGCCGCCGCTCACCAGGCTCTGCAGAAGGCGGAAAGCCGTCGTGCGGTGCAGCGATGTGCGCTCCATGACGTCGGACAGGAGCAGTTCCTCGCCTTCATGCCGGAAGGCTTTGACGATCTCGCACGCGCGAATAACGGCTTGCACGGTAGAAGGCCGGCTGGTCTTTGTATTCCGCATTGCGGGCTTCCTGCGCGATTCGGAGGTGCCTCAATCGTGGGCAAAATGGCGCAGATATAGTATGTTGGTTCCACGATGCAGAATCAAGAGCGATGGCGTGATTTCGTCCCCGTAACCAGCGGTAATGAGAGATAAGGTTAAGGTGCGCGGAATGCCATTAACCATTGCCTATCTTCATACCAGTCACGTCTTGATCCCCATGTTCGCGGATCTTTCGAAAAGAGAACTGGCGGGAGTGGAGCAGTTTCACATGGTGGATGAGAGCCTGATCCAAAACACCATCAGCGCCAAGGAACTGACCAAAGTAACCATTCGTAGGGTCGTCAACATGGTGCAGTCGGCGCGCGAGGGAGGCGCCGATGCCGTGGTCGTGACATGTTCGTCGATCGGGCCGGCGGTAACCCTGGCGCGCGAGTTATTCGATTTTCCCGTGGTCCGTGTAGATGAGGCGATGGCGGAGCAGGCCGTCCGTTCGGGGCGGCGCATCGGCGTCGCGGCTACGCTACGCACTACACTCGAACCTACGGTGGCGCTACTGCGCGAGAAGGCGTTGGACGCCGGGCGGGAAGTGGACGTCACGGAATCCCTCTGCGAGGACGCATTCGCAGCCGTGCTTTCCGGCGATACCGCGACGCACGACCGGCTGCTTCTGGATTCGCTGGCGCAGCTCAGGACATGTGTCGACGTGGTGGTGCTGGCGCAAGCGTCGATGGCCCGGGTGGCGGCGAGCATGCCTGTCGTCAACGGATACGTGCCCATCCTTTCCAGCCCGGAGCTCGCCGTGAGACGCGCCCGCTCCCTCCTGTTTCCCGAGAGGCCCGCGGCCGCCAACTGAGTTCACGGCGCGATTTCACGTTCCCATGGATTTCTGCTCGTGGCGCTTCACCATCAGTACATGCTCGCAGGCCAGGACCGTTTCGCCCCGCTGATTCGACACCTGGCAAAGCTCCACGACGATGCCGTGGTCCGCTGATTTCGGACTGTCCTTCTTCTCCTGGATGGTGACGGTGACAGTAATGGTATCGCCGATGAAGACGGGGCGAATGAAACGGAGACGGTCGTAACCGTAGGAAAAGGCCTCGGGGTTCACATTGCCGGCCGTCATGCCGACGGCCACGCTGAAGATGAGCGTCCCGTGGGCAATGCGCTGGCCGAATGGCTGCGTGCGGCACCATTCCGCATCCATGTGGTGCGGGTAGAAGTCGCCGGTCTGGCCTGCGTGGATCACGATGTCGGCTTCGGTGATAGTGCGGCCGAGCGTACGGCGCACGGAGCCTTGGACGTAGTCTTCGAAGTAAAGGGATTCGATCATAGTATGTTCACGATGCGCCCCTGGGCCTCCGCCAGCAGTTCGGCCTCCGGGCGATCGCAGCCGATCGCTGACAGGACCAGCGTGTCGATCGCGGAGGCGATTCGCGACCATTCCGGCATCCGAGGCATTTCGCGGGCGCCGGCGTGAAGACGCTCCATTTCGCGATAGAACGGGATCGCGCGATTGACTTCGCTGTCCGCCCATGTGGACCGGCGGCAGCCGATGCCGCCTTCGAGTGTCAGCAGCCTGTCCATCTCCGGGGACGCGCAGTGCCGCAGAAACTGCCACGATACATCCGGCTGCGCGCAATCCGCTGGGATGCCGAGGATCCAGTACACATTGAGTGAAACGCCGCCGGGAACGCCGGCCACGGCCACGTTGCCCTGGACCTTCGAATCGGACGATGTCTCGCACATGGCGGCGAATCCGAACCAGTTCACCATCAGGGCGGCTTCTCCGTTGGCAAAGGCGTAACCGGACTTCACAGAATCGAACTCGGCACAGCGCGGATGGACGGCGGAGCCATCGCGCAGAATCTCGCGGTAGAAGCGCAGCGCTTCGCGCGCGGCCTCTTTATCGAGTTGAGGACGTCTATCGGCATCGAAGAGTTCGCCACCCCGGCTCCAGAGCTGCAAACAGAAATCGTAGACAGTGTTGTGACCGTCCGGATATGCGGCGAAGACGGCGCCATAGCGATTCTCCGATGGGCGGGCCAGTTGGCGCGCGATCCGGTGAAACTCTTCCCAGGTTTCGGGCGGGGTCAGGCCCGCGCCGTCGAAGAGGTCTCTGCGGTAGATCAGGCACTCCGGGCCATCATGATACGGCAGGCCGAGGACGCGCCCGTCCACTTGCTGGAAGCGAAGCAGCGACTGCGTCCACGCGTCCGGGTAACCGTCGGGGGCCCCGCCGGCGAGATACGGTGCGAGATCGAGCAGCGTGTTCGACGCCGCTGCTTCCGCAATCCAGTCCGTCACAACAAAAACCGCGTCCCACGTTTCGGTGGACCGCCCGAACAGCGCCGCGTGCAAGTCGTGGAGGTCGAGCGCCACGGCTTCAAGCTGCAGGCCGGTGCGGGCTCGCGATTCGAACGCTGCCCACTGCTTGCGAATCGCCGACTCGAACGGCGGGAACGCACGAATGGCGACGCGGAATGTGCTCACGGCTCAAATTCCTTCATGATCCGCTCGGAATGCTCGCCCACGGCCGGGGCCGGCTTCGCGCTCTTGAAGATCTGGCCATCGATGCGGATCGGGCAGCGTGTGGTGCGCAGCACGGAGCCGCCGCGGCACGCTACGTCCTGCACCATGTCGAGAGCTTGAAACGGTTCGCTGCTCAACAACTCGGGCCAGGTGAGGACGTCGGAGCACCAGTAGCCCGCGGGCTCGAGGATGGACAGCCAGTACGCGGTAGGATGTGACGCCAAGTGGCCGGCGAGCGTGCTCTTGATTTCGTCGCGTGCTGTGAACCACGACTGCGGCTCGTGGTAGGCTTCCAGCGCCGCGCATCCGAGCAACTTGCCGAGATGCGTTACCGAGCCCATGGCGAGCGCGAGGAAGCCGCTGGCCGTGCGATAAATGCCATAGGGTGCGCCCAGATAGGCGTGGGCATTATTGACGCTGCTGCGTTTCGGCGGCATGCCGCCATCGTTGAGATGCGTGGTCAGCACTTCGAACTGGAAGTCCAGCACCGATTCGAGCAGACTGACTTCGACATGCGCACCCTGTCCGTTGACTCCGCGCCGCACCAGGCCGGCGAGGATCCCCTGCACCAGGTGCGCGCCCGCAAACATGTCGGCGACCGCGAGTCCGAATGGCATGGGCGGTTGATCCGCATTGCCGTTGAGCCACGCCAGACCGGAAAGGGCCTGCACCAGCAGATCCTGACCCGGTTTGTCGCGCCAAGGTCCGGATGCACCGTAACCCGTGACTTCGGCGTAAACCAGGCGCGGGAACCGCGTGTGCAGCGATCCGTAGTCCAGGCCGAGACGCTCCATCACTCCCGGGCGGAAGTTTTGAATCAGTACGTCGGCCCGAGCCACCAGCGCCAGAACGCGGCCGCGGTCTTCGCCGTTTTTCAGGTCGGCGGCGAAGCTCTCCTTGTTGCGGTTGATGGAGTGAAAGAGTGTGCTGTCGCCTTCCAACTCCAGGTTGGAGATGTAGAGGCGGCGGCAAAGGTCCCCGCCATCGGGCCGTTCGATTTTGATGACGCGCGCGCCCAAATCTGCCAGCCGCAGGGCTGCCGAAGGTCCGGCCAGAAATTGGCTGAAATCGAGAACCAATAGTCCTTCGAGTGGCCTCATCGTGCCCCGCTCTCAATCGTGGACAATCGGCGTTCCTCCGGCATCATTCGAACGGTAGGCTGCTTCCACAAGCTCCATCGTACGGTAGGCGTCTTCAATGCTGGTGGGCAGTTCGGTTGCCGAGCCCTCGGCGAAGCGCATGAGGCTCGACATCGTACCGATGAACGCGTGCGGGTACCACGACCCCTCGATCTCGACGGCCTTCCATTCGGGCGGCCGTCCGTCCTCGAGCATGCAGTATTCGAACTCGTCGGCCACGCCCTTGGGATAGTCCATGAGCAATCCAAGCCGGGTCTTGATGGCGCCCCGTGTGCCTTCCCACTTCACGTAGGACTCCTGGTGACGAAGCCCGAAGACGTGCCCGTGGTTCGTCGTGACCGCCGCCCGAAGCATTTCTCCGTAATCCAGAATGATGTGCGATCGCGCCGATGCCAGGCGTGGCACGCTGGGGTGCTTCGTGGTGCGGGCCCAAATCGCACGGGGCTCGCCCAGGAATGAGCGAATCAGATCGAGGTAGTGGATCGAATGCAGCGGGATCTCCATGCGATCGAGGCTTTCGAGAAACGGCCAGAGATGCCAGGGCATGAAGACGTTGACGCGGACTTCCATATCGTGGACGTCGCCGATGTCGCCCTGCTCGATCCGCCGGCGCGCCTCCATCATTGCGGGAGCGAAGCGGAGCTGGAAATTGATGGCGGCAGTAAGCCGTTTGCGCCGGCAAATATCGCGGATCACGCGCGCTTCGTCGAGGGTCCTGCCCATGGGTTTCTGGATCAGGATCACAGCCTCGTCCGGCGCTTCTTCCAACACCGGGACGATCGCATCCGGCGGCGTCGCGAGATCGAACACCGCGTCACCGGGAGCATGACGAAAGGCATCCGCGGAGTTCTGGTAAACCTGTCCGATACCGTGCTCCGCGGCAAGAGCCCGCGCTCGCGCTCGATCGAGATCGCAAATGCCGTGAACCCGAAAGCCCGCGATACGATATGCCGGCAGGTGTGCATCGCGCACAATCCCGCCGGCGCCGATTATGACGACGGGCCGCTGCGTCCTGGGCAACAGGTACTGCATCCGATCGATTCTATTGCAGCCGGCGTGCCGGCACAGTGACAAAAACCAGGCTCGCTTTTGTTTCCGCAATGCGGAATCGGAGACTAGTGACTGCGACTCGGCTCTGCCGAAATATCTACATCTTTCAAGCCCGCATCATTCCACGAAGCGGAATCTGAAACTGTCGCAGTTTTCGGAGGGCCGCGATCGTCTTACCCGGGATAAGTTTAGACCAATCTGAAAGAGGAGGACCTCGTATGTCTCGCCTGGGGACTTCGCAGTTACGAATCGCGCTTCTGATGGTAGGGAGCCTGCTTGCGTGTTCCGCCTTGGCCGTGGCTCAAACTGTCAGCGGGACCATCACCGGAACAGCCGTGGATCCGAGTTCGTTGCCGGTAGCCGGCGCTACCGTCTCTCTTACCAATAGCGACACCGGAGTCGGAATGACGGACAAGACCGGGGCGAGCGGAGAATTCACCTTTACCGCGGTTCTGCCCGGCCGGTATTCCATCATCGTGGAGATGAGGGGCTTCAAGAAGGTGCAAAAGACCGGCCTGAATGTCACGGCGGCCGAGCGTTTATCCGCGGGTGAATTCAGGCTGCAGGTCGGCGACGTTACCGAATCCGTGACGGTTGATGCGTCGGGCACGCCCGTGCAACTCAGTAGCGAAGACCGTTCCGGCTTGTTAACCAGCGCCCAGATCAGCACGCTGATGGCGCGAGGACGCGATTTCCTGTCCCTTCTGCGCGTGATGCCGGGCGTGGTTCCGTCCAGCGACTCCGATGCCATCGGCACCAGGGCTGCCTATCCGAATGCCCAGGGCATGCGCATCAGCTATCCCTCGGTCGCCATAGACGGCGTCAGCAACAACGATTTGGGAAGTTCTCAGACCACGCCGACACCCATCAACATGGATGCGGTGGGCGAGGTCAAAGTGCTGATGAACAACTACCAGGCAGAGTACGGCCGGACGGCCGGGGTGCAGATACAGGCGGTTACCCGCGCCGGCACCAACCAGTATCACGGCAACGGTTACTACTACAAGCGCAACGAGGAATTCAACGCCAACAATTTCTTCTCCAATCGCGCCGGCACGCCAATTCCCCGGTACCGGTTCAATACCTGGGGCGCCAACATCGGCGGTCCGGCATACATTCCCGGACTGATCACTCGTAAAGACAAGCTTTTCTTCTTCTACTCCCAGGAATACCTGCCTACCAGCAGCCCGCAGAATATCGTCAACGTAACGGTGCCGACCGCGGCGCAGCGGAATGGGGACTACTCGGCAACCACGACCGCGATCCGCGATCCAACCACTGGAAATCCGTTCGCCGGAAACATGATTCCGGGCAACCGCATCGACCCCAATGGTCAGAAGCTGCTATCGGCATTCCCTGTTCCTAATGCCCTCGACACGAGCATCACCAAAGGCGCTTACAACTACACGTTCCAGGAAGTGATTCCGGCGACGCGAAACAACGAAGTCTACCGCGTGGATTTCAACATCAACGATAAGACCAGGCTGTACGTGCGCGGCCTGGATTTTCGGCTGCATCAGTCGGGATTCAATATCGGCGGTGGCGGCAGCGGCGCGCCTTGGGGCGAACTGAAGACGACCAACGTCTTCTCGGATGACGGAGGCGTGGTCAACGTCACCCATACGTTCAGCTCCTCCATGGTGAATGAAACGTCTTTCGGTGTGCACCACAGTATCCAGTCGATCGTCCCATACGATCAGGCATCCATCGACAAGGTCAGCCGGACCGCGCTGGGGTTGACGCTACCTCAGCTCTACCCGCAGTTGAATCCGCTCCACCTGATCCCCTGGGCTTCGTTCGGCGGCGTCACCGGCGCGGCAAGCTACACCTGGGACGCGCGCTTCCCCACCAAGAGCGCCGACACCATATTCGACTTCACCAACAACCTCACCAGGAACTGGGGCGTCCACACGCTCAAGGCGGGAGTCTTTTACGAACGCGTTCGCTACTTCAGCGGAGCCCGCGGCACCAACTCGGGCCAGTTCGATTTCTCGAGCGACACGAGCAATCCGCTGGATACTCGCTACGCGTATTCGAATGCGCTCCTGGGTGTGTTCAAGTCTTACCAGGAAAGCAACACGCGCGTCGAGACGAACGGCCGCGGGAATACGCTGGACTGGTTTGTCCAGGATAGCTGGAAGGCAACGCGGCGGCTCACTCTCGATCTCGGCATGCGGTTCTCCTGGTACACGCCTTACACGGACAAGAACAACGAGGCCTCCAGCTTTCTGCCGAACTTATACGACCGCTCGAAAGCCCCGCGGCTGTATTACCCCACACTGGTCAACGGGTCGCGCATCGGCATTGACCTGGCGACGGGAAATACTGTGCCCGCGCTGCTTATCGGCGCCTTCGTTCCAGGCTCGGGCAACACCGCCAACGGCATGGTGCAGGAGGGTACTCCGGGAGTTCCGCGCGGCCTGATGAACCACCAGGGTACGCTCTTCGCCCCGCGGGTGGGGTTCGCCTGGGATGTGTTCGGCAACGGAAAAACCGCCCTGCGCGGCGGGTTCGGCCTGGTGCATAACGAGCGCGAGCGGGTCATGCTGCTCGACGTGGCTCAGACGCCGCCCATTCAATACACGCCTGTTGTTTACTACAGTTCCTTCAGCAGTCTTCTGACCAGCACCGGCAATCTCTCGCCTTCAACCACCGCCGGCCTGTCGATTTCCGGTAAAGTTCCCTCGGTCTACAACTTCAGCCTGGGCGTTCAGCGCGATCTCGGTTTTAAGACCGTGCTCGACGTCGCCTATGTGGGCGCGCTCGGGCGCCACCTGCTCCAGGAGCGCAATCTCAACACCTTGCCATACGGCGCGCGATTTCTCCCGTCCAGCCTGGATTCCACTACCGGCAGGCCGCTGCCGGACACGTTCCTGGTGCCATACCCCGGCTACTCCACCATCCAGGAGGACGAATTCGCCAGCAGTTCGAACTATCACTCCATGCAGGTACAAGTGAACCGCCGGTTCACCAAGGGGCTGCAGTTTGGGGGCGCCTGGACGTGGTCGAAATCCATGGATTACGTCAGCAACGATTTCGCCGCGGTGGCGGCCGTGGTGCCGATCCGCATCTGGAACTACGGCAAGTCGGACTTCGATCGCACGCATATCGTGCAGATCAACTGGGTGTGGGATGTTCCCGCAGCCTCGAAGCTGATCAAGAGCAAAGTAGTGAGCGCCATCGCGGATCACTGGCAGATCTCTGGTATCGCTTCCTTCATCAGCGGATCGCCTTCCGGCATCGGGTTGAGCACAACCACCGGCCTCGACATTCCCGGCGGTGGCGACGGCTCGCGGACCGTAGTGTTGTCCAACCCGATTATTCCGAAGGGCGACCGGAACCTGCTCCGCTATTTCAATACGACCGCGTTTGCCATGCCGGCGATCGGAACGCCCGGCAATGCGCCGCGTGATGTAGTGCGCGGGCCCGGCACCAACAACTTCGACATGACCATCTTCAAGAATTTCCCGTTCCATGAGAGGGCCAATCTCCAGCTTCGTTTCGAAGCTTACAATGCCTTCAACCATACGCAGTTCTCCGGTATGAACACGACGGCACAATTCAATCCGGCGACTGGCCAGCAGGTGAATGCCGCTTTCGGGACGCTGACATCGGCGCGCGGTGCGAGAGTCGGACAGGCGTCTCTGCGTTTCAGTTTCTAACGTGGGGTTCTTTGGCTCTGCTACCGGATCGGCCGGATCAGGTAGGTAGTCGTGGTCACGCTTCCGATCGGAAACTCCCAGCCGAGTTCCAGGCGGCGGCCCGTTATCCGATCGCCGGCGGGCCGCGACGATCCGTCCAGGGCCGTCACCTGCATTCCCACCGCCCCCTCGATGTTGCGCAGCAGCACCCAGCCGGTCACGGGTTCGATCTGAGTGGGCGCGGTGCCTAGCTCGGCCCACAGAGTATGCCGGTCGTTCCACTTCGCCCCGGTGTTCTGCTCGCGAGCGGTGGCCGTGAGCAGCAACCGCGTGGACCGCGAGATTGGCTTGCCGTCCATCGACGAGAGCGTAATGGTGCAGAATTCATTCTTCACCTCCGCGGAAAGGTTGCGCGTCACCTTGCCGCTGCCGCGCACAAATCCGACCAATGCCTGGCTGCGGTCCGTATCGATGGTGACCACCCCGCCCTTCTCGGGCGGCGCGTACCAGGTAAGCTCGTTGGTGTCCGAAAGATAAGGGCCCGTGGTGTCGTCTTTCACCGTCGCCGGTGTCTTGCAGTCGAGGCATCGTACCCGCGTGGCGTGCCGCAGCGGAACGGACAGCGGAAAGCCCGGCGTGAAATAAGGAGCCTCGGACTCCGGCAGCCGGATGCTTTCATTTACCTGCTCCGTCGAGTAAGTTCGTTCCACAACTTTAGCGGCGGGCTTCAGATCCTGCCGCAGAAACATCAGGGCGGCAGCGGGAAGCTGTGCGATCCGCACCGGATCTTCGGCGAAGTCGAACGGATCGGCAAGCATCGCCTGCCATTCGTCCTTCAGTTTGGGCTCGAAGGAGTAGAAGAAAATGCCATCCCAATCCTGAAACGCGGCATACCCTGCCAGAATGGGCATCATCTCGCTGAGGTACTCGTTGGGCTGCGGGTGATTGACTTCGCTCACCACAAACGGCTTCCCGGCGAAGGCCGAACGGGACAGCTTGACTACCGTCGAGTGCAGCGGATCGTTGACCATCGGCGTATTGCGCGCGCCCCAAATCGCCGGGTGCTGCCAGTAGACATGAGCGTCCACTACGTCCGCGTTGGCCGAAGTGGAACGCAACAGCGGCAAGCCCGGTATGAAGTACGTATGGTCGGCCGTGTCGGCGACAATCGACTTCACTCCGAGCGTCTCCTTTAAATAGGACTTCATTTCCTTGAAGAATCCGGATTCGATCTCCGTATAAAACGCAGCCTCGGCATAGAAGCGCTCCTTGGGCGCGTCGGCAAACTCCTCGCGGTGCAGGCGCGGGATGGGCTGCCCCGGCGCTACATTGCTAAGCTTTCGAAGCCGCGCCAGTTCATCGGGACTCATCTTCTTCGCCAGCCACTCGTTGTACCGTGTGTTCAGGATGTTCGCGTAGTAAGGCGTGAAATCCAACTGGTTCCGCGGAGCTCCCGGCTTCAACTCGCCTCGCAGCCAGTTGCGCATCCAGAACTCCAGCACCGAGTTCTCGTTGACCAGCTCTACCATCGCGATGGCCGGCTCGTTGCGGTACTCCGAACGCGTGTACGGATTGTAGTGGGTCAGCAGCAGCCGGGCGTATTCGTGCTGCAATTCCAACAGCCGCGGCCCCACGTAAGTCATCGCCTTGGCCACGCCGATCAGATTGTAGTCCGGCACTTCGTCGCCGGCCTTATAGTCGCGCCCCACGTTCAAATTCAAGTCGGAATAGATCCCGCGCTGTTTCAATTCGAAGATGAAATAGTCCAGCCGGTCCAGTTGGTCTTTATCGAAGACGCGCGAGTCGCTCCGCGTGCCGTCGATCAACCCTTTGGGCGTCTGGCTGGTGGTGCGGTCCAGAAAGTGGAAGCGGACGCAATTGATTCCCAGACGTCCCAGCTCCGCCGCCCATAGCGGCGACTGGTCCTTCGGCGGCAGGAGCGCCGAGCCTTTGACGAATCCCACAATGTTCACGCCCCAGATGCGAAACCTTCCGCCATCGTGCGCCAGATGGCCTCCTGACTCGCGGATGAAGCCATGCTTGCCGGCCGGGCCGTCCAACAGAAAGCTCACGTCGGCGTCGGAATCCTGGCGCTGGAAGTGATCCACTACGAAGGTTTGAAAGTTCTGCGCAAACCCGGCGTAAACGAACAGCGTGAATAGGGGACCGTACTTCATCATGGGAATGCCTTTCGGAGAAACCTATTATCGGCGAAGTTGGCCTCAATTCCCAGAATTCTGTATTCCGCTACGCAGAATCGAACCCTTCGGTTGGAAGGCTCGCGGCCACGTATTGGTGGCCGCCCTCGCATCGTGGCATTCCACGCTGCGGAATTGCCAACGGCCGCCGCCGTCGCTATTGACTACCCTGCACCTGAATGGTATTCCCTTCGTACAAACAGGATTCTGTGGTCTGTGAGGTATCGCCATGAGCGTTGGACCTACACGTCGGGATTGGTTGCGCACGGCCGGAGCGGTTGCCGGCGCCATGTCCCTGACGGCGCAAACACCGCCCGCTACGAGCGCCTCGCGTGTGCTCATCGAGCCGTTTAACTACCGCGGCGTCCGGCTGCGCAAGAGCCGGTGGCTCGACCAGTTTCAGGCGGCGAAGGATTACTACTTCGAAGTTTCGAATGACGACATTCTGCAGGGCTGGCGCGCGGCTGCCGGTCTTCCGGCTCCCGGCAAACCGCTCGGCGGATGGTGCGCGAAGAACAGCGACACCGTGTTTGGACAGTGGCTGAGCGGGATGTCGCGAATGTATTGCGCCACCGGAGACACGCCCCTTCGCGACAAAGCCGCAGACCTGCTCACGGAATGGACCAAGACCATCAAGCCCGACGGCAACGCCAACATGGGCCTCTACCCCTACGAGAAGTTGGTCTGCGGACTGGTCGACCTGCAGGAATACGCCGGGTACGCCGAGGCTGCTCCCGTGCTCGAAAGGACTCTGGACTGGGCCATCCGCAACTACAGCCGCGAGCGCGTTCCGGGAGGTGGCGACCTCCTAAATGGCAGACCCTCCGAATGGTACACGTTCGCCGAAAACCTCTACCGCGCCTACCAACTGACGGGCGACTCCAGGATCAAGACTTTCGCCGACACCTACCGGTACGAAACCTTCTGGAGGAAGTTCGCCGGCACCGCCGCTCCCACGGATGCGTACGGGGTGCACGCTTATAGTCACGTCAACACGTTCAGCAGCGCGGCCATGACGTATGCGGTTACCGGCGATCCCGTCTACCTCGAAGTCATCAAGCACGCCTACGACTACCTCCAGAACACGCAATGTTTCGCGACCGGCGGCTTCGGGCCCATGGAACGGTTCGTCGCGCCCAATGGCACGCTGGGCCGGAGCCTGGAAGCCCGGAACGCCAGCTTCGAAGCGGTGTGCGGCTCGTGGGCGGGCTTCAAGCTCTCGCGCTATCTGATGGAGTTCACCGGCGAAGCGCGCTACGGCGATTGGGCCGAGCGGCTGCTGTACAACGGTGTGGGAGCCGCGCTGCCCATCACCACAGGCGGCAAGCATTTCTACTACGCCGATTACCGCGTGGGCGGCGGCATGAAGGTGTACAAAGTCTCCCGCTACTCGTGCTGCTCCGGGTCCTACATTCAGAACATGGCGGATTACCACAACCTGATTTATTACAAGGATGCCTCAGGTCTCTATGTGAATCTCTATCTGCCATCCGAAGTGACCTGGCAGCACCCGGATGGCGAGATCAAGGCCGTTCTGGAGACCACGTACCCCGAGACCGAGACCGTCTCGCTCCGCCTCGACATGAAGCAGAGCGCCCGATTCGCCCTACGCTTCCGCGTGCCCGCCTGGACGCGCAACGCCTCGTTGAAGGTCAACGGCGTGCCCGCCGCTGTCGAGTGCAAGCCCGGCGCGTGGGCCGAAATCACGCGCGCGTGGCAGCCCTCAGACCAAGTGGAGATGCGAATCCCGCTCACCCTCCGCATGCAGCCGGTCGACAAGCAACATCCGCGCCGCGTGGCAGTCGTGCGGGGCCCGGTGGTGCTGGTGCTGGACGACTGGGTGTTCGAGACGATACCGCGGCTGCCCGAACCCGCCAATTTGGAAAAGGAACTGGTGGCAGACGACGCTCGCGGCGTGTTCCGCCTCGCGCCTCCCGGCGGCGCGAAGATCCAGGCGAAGTTCCGGCCGTTCTACGCGGTCGGTGAGGTCACGCCTTACCGGATCTATCACGATCTCGACAGCCTGCCGATCCCGGTCTGGTAGAGCCGCTACAAGATCTCGAACGTGATGGCGAAGTCGCCCGGTTGGTGCGCGGGCCGTGCTATCTGCAGGCTCTCCAGCCCCAGCGTCCACTTCACCCTCTCCTCGGAACCGAGCAGGCGGATGTTGGAGATCTTGTTCGTCCACAATCCGGCCGCACTTCCGAGCGCGCGAACCTCGATGTCCTTCTCCGGCAAGCCGAGGCAGAAGACGAAGAGCTTGCCGTTCTTGGTCGTGAACCGGATGTCGCTCGCGGTGAGGGGCTTTCTGGTTCGCAGATCAACCACCTGCCCGGTCGTCGCCTCCTGGCCTTCGCCAAATTGTTTCCACGGCCTCGTGCTGTAGATGGCGTCGCTGTTTACGGCCATCCATTTCGTGACGTCATCCAGGATCGACTCTTCCTGGCTGTCCAACGTGCCGTCGGGCATTTGCGGCACGCTAAGCAGCATGGTGCCGTTCTTGCTGACCACGTCGATCAGCGTGTGAATCACGTCGCGCGACTTCTTGTACTCGAAGCCTTCGAAATACTGCCATTGGCCCAGGCACATATCGGTGTGGAAGGGCTCGGGCGAGATGCTGCTAAGCACGGTGCGTTCCAGGTCCCGCGTGCCGGCGCCTTCCTGGTATTCGCCGGTCTTGCCGCCGGGGCGTTGGTATTTGAGGGTGTAGACGCCCTCCTGGCTGCCGTTGTGCCACGACATGTTGGCGTTGTAGTAGTACGCCATCAAGTCGCGCCCGATCTGGCCGAAGACTCCGCCGTCGGTGTACACAAGGTCGGGCTTGTATTGGTCGATCAGGTCCTGAATGCGCGTGAACCACGAGAGCTTGAAATATTCCGACGGCTGTTGCGTGAAATTGGCGCTGCGCTCGGCGTGCGGTTCGAAGTAGAAGTCCTGGTTGCGCGGATCGTTGCCGTCATAGGGAACGCCGGCGTACGGGCCCTTGGCATCGGAGTCCTTATTCACGTTGAACCAGGAGTAACTCCACGCCAGGTGCTCGCTGACCGCGAAGCGCATATCGTACTGGCGCGCAAACTTGCACCACGTCCCCACGATGTCGCGCTTGGGCCCCATGTTCACTGCGTTCCAGCGATGGTGCTGGGAGTTCCAGCAGTCGAAATTGTCGCAGTGCACGCCCAGCGACGCAAAATACCGCGCCCCGGCCTTCTTGTAGCGGCGGATCAGCGTCTCGGGCTCCCAGTTCTTTGCGGTCCAAAGCGGAATGATGTCTTTGAAGCCGACCTTCGATGGATGGCCGTAGTGCTTCAGATGATACTCGTACTGGCGCGTCCCCTGAATGTACATATTGCGCGCATACCAGTCGCCCTGCTTCGGCGCGCCCTGCGGACCCCAGTGCGCCCAGATGCCGAACTTGACGTCGCGAAACCATTCCGGGCAGCGATACTGCTTCAGCGACTCCCATTCCGGCTGAAACTTCGGCCCGTCGTCGTCAGCCATCGCCAGCCTCGACACCGACAGACCGCCAGCCATCGACTTCAGTGCATTCCGTCTCGTCAGTTGCATGCGTGGGAAACCTCCATCATTCATTTCTTGAGATTCCGTGCTGCGAAATCTACCCCACCTCGAGGTCCCGGGCCGTGCGGGTCAGCACCGCCAGCTTGGCGCGCGTAATGCCGATGGGCACATGGCCGAAGCCGCATTCGCTGGTCAGCAGCAGCCGCTCGGGAGGGAAGTATTCGAGCGCCGGCTTCACGCGCTCGCGGACCACATCCGGAGTCTCAATCGTGTCGCTGCGTTGATCGATTACACCCAGCGCCAGATCGCCCCGGAAATCCCAAACCCGCCAGAGATCCATCAAGTTGTAGCCCAGCGTGCAGTGCTCCAGCACCACTTCGTCGATGCGCGCCTTGCGAAATGCCGGAGCCAGATCCGTATACTTCGTAAAGTACACGCGCTTCCGCTTGGGATTGCCGCCGCAAACATGCAACCCGACCCGCACCGGTCCCAGCGATTGGATCAACTCATTCAGGATTTCCACCGCCCACTCGCTCTGCTCAGGCGACTCAGTCCACATCGGCTCATCGAATTGAATCTGCTCGCATCCCGCCGCGATGACTTCTTTCAATTCCTGTCTCAACACCTCGGCATAGGCGCGGCACAGCGCCGGCTCATCGGGATAGAGGTCGGGGCGCTCATTCACGCTGAAGCGCGTCAGCACGTGCGGTCCGGTGACCGTTTGCTTGACCGCGATACCCGCGGGCGCAGCGTCGCGCGCGACCTTCCAGTGATGCGCCAGGTTGCACCGAGGGTTGCGAATCTCTCCGGTCACGCGCGCACACTCGATCGCGAAGCCCGCGGGGCCGAACGATTGCAGAACCATATTCTCCATCGAAATGCCGTCGAGGCGCTTCTGATAGAAGTAATACATGTTCTCGCGGTAGCCTTCGCCGTCTGTCACCGTTTCCAGATCCAGACTGACCTGCTCCCGCACGGCCCAGCGAATCATATCATCCACCTCGGCCTGCGACATCGTAGGCCGCTTCATGGTGTCCGCCACGACGGTGGGCCGGGGAAAGCTGCCAACTACAGTAGCGCGGTACGGTTTCATAAGGTTCTCCAGATCAGCCGAGCGGCGGCAACGACACCTCGGCGCGAGCCTCGTTGATGTGCGCCAGAATGCCTTCGCGGATCGATCGCGGTGTAAAGCCGATCTCCTCGATCAGGCGGCTGCCATCCAGATCGTCCACCAGCGGCGTAGAAGGTTTGCTTTCGTCGAACGTGATTTCGGCGCCGGGCACCCAAAGGCGCACCAGATTCGCCAAATCGCCGGCTCGAATCGTGTGGCCGCTCGAGTTGTAGGCGAAGTGCGCGAGCCGCGGCTTGAGCGACAGGCGAACCAGTTGCTCCGCGCAGTCGTCCACGTAAACCCAGCAATCGCGGTTGTCCGCGGAAAACGGCAGTGACACCGGCTTGCCGATGGCGGGCAGTGAAATAAACTGTTCCGCCCAGAGCACTGCTCCCCGCTTGCGGCCATGGCCGAATACCACCGGCGGCCGGGCGCACGCTATGCTGATGCCGTGCTTCTGCACATATTTCTGCGCCATGAACTCGTTGAGGATTTTCATGACTCCGTAGGTGAAAAAATGCTCCGCCGCCGGCGCGCAGTAATCGGACTCCCTGACCGGCCGCTCTCCATACACGCCCTGCGACGCCCCGTAGACGGTCTCGCTACTGGTAAATAGAGCTTGTCCCTTATTTTCGTAGACACAGGCCCGTCGAAACAGCGGTCTCTTCCGACCCAAAACATAAATAGACGATTTTGTTTGATTATGGGAAAGAAGGCATTTATAATTCGGCATGCCCACCCAGCCGGACTTTTCCCTACTGCCGACACTAGTTCCGGAGCAAGAAGTTCTGTCCAGCTATGTATCGACGGTCCTC
>JBGPHT010000155.1:0-18382 GCA_041484525.1 Bryobacteraceae bacterium
CACAATCCTCTTGAAAGAGCCATAAGCTCCGTGAAGGTTGAAGCCGTCATGGTGATGATCGGGATTTGCGGGATCGATCGTGACCACCGACGACGCGAACAGGTCGAGCGTGGCGTCGCTCGTCCCGATCTCCACTTTCACCGCGTCCCAACTGCGGCTGGTGTTGGTCCAATCGAGTGGGCCGATCAGGCGCTGCGCGCCGTACGAAAGCAACTGGCGGCCTACCGTAACTTTCACGAGACCCTTGGCTTTTCCTAAGCGCACGTAAGCCTGGCGGATGTCGAACGGATCCTTGAAGGTGGTGAGCGGACGGCCCGAATCGAGACCCGGCGCGCGTGAATCCTGCCCCTGGAAGTAGAAGTCCAGCCAACCGGCCGGGAGCAACTCTACGTTCAGACGGTTGCGGAACAGACCGTAGGCGTCGTTGTTATCCGGCTGATAGTTGAAGCCGGTCCGGCCTTCCACGCGCGTGCGGAATTCGCCGGAGAGTTTCAGCCAGGAGGGCAGCCGTTCGGAAGTGAACGAAGCGAGCGTGCGGTCGTACACGGGAGGATCGGTCAGACTGGCCGGAGGCTGCGCCCAGACCGCGCCCACGGTGAGGAGTAGCAGGGAGATTCGCATGGCTAGTCTCCCGCTCCAGCCGCCACGGGAACGAGGTCCGAACTCAGACGGGCCTCCATTTCCTGCCGCGCCGCGATCTCATCCCGCTCCGGGAAGCGCACCAGGAAAGCAAGCGATGCACTCGCCAGGACGAGCACGCCCAAAATCAGCAGCGCCTGCTGCCAGGAGAGGCTCTTGGTCTTGAACAGGAAGCCGGCGGCCACAGCGCCTACATTGCCCCCTGCCCCGACAATGCCGGCCACCGCACCCAGGGCGCGCTTGTTCACAAACGGCACGATGGCGTACGTGGCGCCGTTGGACATCTTAATGAAGAGGCCCGTCACCAGCATGCAGACGATGGCCAGTGGGAGCCGGTGAGCTTGCGAGAAGCAGGCGAATGCGACACCTTCCAGCGAGATGGTAACACCGAGCAGCAGAGCGCGTCCGCGCAGTCCCCAGCGGAGGTAACAGCGATCGCTGACGATGCCGCCGAGAGCGCGGGCGAAAAGGTTCATCATGCCGAAGGCGCCGGCAGCCATGCCCGCAGCCTGCAGGGAGAGCTTGAAGTAATCGACGAAGTAGAGGGCGGCTATGTTATCGACCGTCAGTTCCATGCCGAAGCAGGCGGCATAGAGAACCGCCAGCGCCCAGACGCGCGAATCACGGCAGGCTTCCCAAAAAGCGCCGGCGGCAGCGGAGCGGCCGGCCATGCGTCCCTGCGCCCGCAGTTCGCGGAAATCGCCGTCGGCCGTATCCCTCGTCAGATAGTAGTAGGCGATGCCGGCGAGGAACATCGCGATGCCGGGAATCATCATTGCCAGGCGCCAACCCCACCACGAGCCAACCCCCAGGCTGAGGAAACCGGTGAAGAGCAGCGGCATCACGATTTGTGTGACGCCACCGCCCAGATTGCCCCAGCCCGCGGCGGCGGCATTGGCCGAGCCCACGATGTTCGGCGCGAACATCACCGATGTGTGGAATTGCGTGATCACGAACGACGCGCCGATGGCTCCGATGGCGAGCCTGAAAAGCAGAAACGTGGTGTAGTCGTGCGCGAGGCCCACGCCCATCACCGGCAGCGAACCCAGAATCAGCAGCCACGTGTAGGCGCGGCGCGGCCCGGCGCGGTCGCACAGCCAGCCGATCGCCAACCGGGCCAGCACCGTGATGGCCACGGAGGCGATGATCGAGTTGCCGATCTGTTCCTTGGTGAGATGCAGTTCCTGGCGGATTACGGGCATCAACGGAGCCAGCCCAAACCAGCCGAAAAAGCACAGAAAGAACGCCAGCCAGGTCATGTGGAAGGCGCGCATGGGCGCACTCCGGAAATCGAGCAAACGGATAGCCGTAGCTTTATTGCGGATGTTCACGTCGATAATCCCCTCGTTGAATTGGGCCGGCTCGAACGCGGAGCGAGCGGAACTTAAGCTGCGACCCGGCCCTGATCGGGAGCGAGCATCACGATGCCGTCCACAACCTGAACCGGGAACGTCCGGACGTTGGGTGCGCCGGACTCGCACGGTCGGGTCACCTTTCCGGTCTCCAGGCAGATACGCCAGTTGTGCAATGGACAGGTGACGGTGGAGCCGCCGACAATACCATCGGCCAGCGGACCGCCGCCGTGCGGGCAGCGGCTTTCCACCGCCAGGAACCGGTCGCCCGTATTGAAGATGGCCAGCGACAGCGCCCCTATCTGCACGGTCCGGCCTTCACGCGGCGGAATATTCGAAGCGGCGGTAATACGGATCCAGTTCATACGGATACAGTCTCCATCGGTTGAATTTCCACGAACTGCGCGGGACGCGGGTTGATGCGCTCGAGCCATGCGTCGGACGACCTGTCCTTGGACTTGCGCAGGCGATCGAGGAGCGCATGCCGGATTTCGGGAAGCGCGTACACCGTTTCCTTGCGTACTTTTTCGATGCCGAGGCGCTCCAGGAAATCGTAGGTGCGCTCCAGATAGTTGGCGTTTTCGCGGTAATACTGGAAGAAAACCTCGGCCGCTTCGAGGGCCGCTTCGGTGGTCTCCACGGTTACCAGCAGATCGGCTTTGCGCACGCCCTTCCCGGCGGCGCCGCCCACCACCACTTGCCAGTTCCCTTCGTTGCCCACCAGGCCCACATCTTTTACGGTGGCCTCGGCACAGTTGCGCGGGCACCCCACCACCGCCATTTTGAACTTGTGCGGGGTGTAAAGATTCTCGAGCCGCCGTTCCAGATCGATTCCCGTCGCGATCGCGTCCTGCGTTCCGAAGCGGCAGAACTGGCTGCCCACGCAGGTCTTCACCATGCGGACGCCCTTGGTATACGCCTGGCCGGAAGGCATCCCGAGCTCCGCCCAAATGGCCGGCAGGTCGCTTTTGCGCACGCCCAACAGGTCGATACGCTGGCTGCCTGTCACCTTCACCATGCGCACGTGGTACTTCTCCGCGACATCGGCAATGCGGCGCAGCTCGGCGGGCGTGGTCACTCCGCCTCGCATGCGCGGCACCACGGAAAACGTGCCGTCTTTCTGGATGTTGGCGTGGACGCGATCGTTGATGAAGCGCGCCGAGCGGTCCTCTTCGTGATCGCCACACCACACCATGTCCACGATGTAGCTGAGCGCCGGCTTGCAGATTTCGCAGCCTTTGCCGTTGCCGTACACATCCAGCACGTCCTGGGCGGAGCGTAACTTCTGCGAGCGCACAATCTCGCGCAGTTTCTCCTGCGGGAATGGCACGCAGGAGCAAAGCACTTTCTGCTTTTCCTCTTCGAATTCCGGCGCCACTGCCTTCAGCAGCCGCGCGCAGAGATTGCTGCAGCTTCCACATCCAGTAGAAGCGCGCGTGCGATCTTTGATCTGCGCCATGGTGCTGATGCCATGCTCGTGGATTGCCCCGATGATGGCTCCCTTGGAAACGCCCATGCATCCGCACACGGTTTCGCTGTCGGGGATCTGCGCGACATCCAGGCCCACATCCGCGGCCGGCGGGGGAAACAGGAGGTGGCGGCGATGCGGCGTGAGGCCGGTGCCCTCCGAGAGCCAGGCTTTGTAGCGATGGTCGTCGGAGGTGTCGCCGACCAGGATGACTCCGTGGAGCTGGTTGTTCTTGAGCAGGAGCTTCTTGTAGATGCCGAGCGCCGGGTCTTCGTAGCGCACGGTCTCGATGCCGGGCAGCGAATCGTCGATGCCGCCGGCGGAGAAGACCTCCACCCCCATGATCTTGAGCTTGGCGGCGGAGCTCGCGCCCAGGAATACGGGTCCGCGATTGCCGGTGATGGTTGCCGCCAGCACCTTGCCCTGTTCCATCAGCGGCGCCACCAGGCCGAAGATCTGGCCGCGATGCTCGGTGCATTCGCCCACAGCGAAGACGTCCGGGTGCGAGGTCTCCATATAATCGTTGACCACGATGCCCCGGCGAACTTCTAGGCCGGCCTTGCGGCCGAGTTCGACGTTGGGTTTAATGCCGGCTGCGATTACTACCAGGTCCGCCTCCACCTCCTCACCGCAGGAGAAGCGGAGTCCCTGCACGCTTCCGTTGCCGAGCAGCGCCTGCGTCTGCCGGCCCAGCAGAACCTTGACCCCCATGTTCTCCATCTTGCGGGCCAGATAGCCCCCGCCGGTGCCGTCGAGTTGCCGCTCCATCAAGGTCGCGGCCAGATGTACCACTGTTACGTCGCAGCCTTGCACCTGCAGACCGCGCGCCGCCTCCAGGCCGAGCAGCCCGCCGCCGATCACCACGGCCTTGCGTCCCGGCCGCGATTTCTCCAGCAGCGCACGGGTATCGTCGAGAGTGCGAAATACGTGGACGTTCTCCTTATCCGTCCCTGGAATCGGAGGCACGAACGCGGTGCTGCCGGTGGCCAGGATCAGCTTGTCGAAGGGAATCGCCGGACCGTCGCTGCCGCACACTGTGTGCGCCGCGGTATCGATGGAGCTGACGCGCAGGCCAAGGCGGGGCTCGATGCTGTTCGAGCGGTACCAGTCGATATCGTTTAGCACGATGTCGTCCGCCGATTTTTCGCCCGCGAGTACTGACGAGAGCAGGATGCGGTTGTAGTTGACGTGCGTCTCGTCGCCGATGATCGTGATTAGGAAATCGTGGCGGTATTTAAGAATCTGTTCGACGCAGGCCACCCCGGCCATGCCGTTACCTATCACTACGAGTCTTTTCATTGGGCCGCTCCCGTCCTCTCCACCCGCACCGCGCATTGTTTGTAGTTCGGCTCGCGCGAGACGGGGTCGAAGGCGCTTTGCGTGACGTCGTTCGCGTTGGTTTCGAAATAGTGGAACGGCATGAAAACCTGCCCAGGCGCGGTGATTTCCGTAAGCCGCAATTCCACGCCACGGACACGTCCGCGACGGGAGACCACGTCCACGCGATCATGGCTGCGAAAGCCGAGGCTCACTGCATCGCGCGGATTCATCTCCAGCCACGATTCCGGCGCCAGGCGCTCGAGAATCGGCACCTCGCGAGTCTTGGTGCGCGTGTGCCAGTGTTCCACGGTGCGGCCCGTATTGAGCACCAGCGGATACTGCGGGTTGGGCTGTTCCGGGAAGGGTTCCCAGGTACCGCAGATCAGGCGCGCCCGGCCATCCGCTGTCTGGTAGCGGCCGTCTTCGTAAAGCCGCGACGTTCGCGTGGATTGCGCGCCTTCGGGGAACGGCCACTGCACGGGCCCCGTCTGCTCCAGCAGTTCGTAACTAATGCCCGAATAATCGCAGAGCCGTCCGCGCGACACTCTGCGCCATTCGTCAAAGGCATCGCGCGGCCCTTGCCAGCCGGGGAACAACTCCTGGCGGCAGCCGAGCCGCTCCGCGATCGCGAGGAAGATATCGAAATCCGGACGGGCCTCCCCAATCGGCGCCACCGCCTGATTCACTTTGCTGACGCGGCGCTCGGAATTTGTGTAGGTGCCTTCCTTTTCGCCCCAGATGGCGGCGGGCAACACCAGGTCGGCCAACTCCGTAGTCGGGGTGGGATGATAGCCATCCTGCACCACCAGGAATTCCAGGTTGGAGAGGGCCTGGCGCAGAACAGACTGATTGGGAAACGAGACCAGTGGGTTGGTCGCAATGATCCACATGGCGCGGATGGCGCCTCCCACCGCGCCTTCGACGATGTCCGGATACGCCAGCCCGCGGCTCTTCGGCAGGCGGGATTCATCGATCCCCCACAAGCTCGCCAGCTCCGCGCGGTCCACGGGGTCATCGAATTTGCGGTATCCCGGCATGCTGGAGGCGAAGCCGGTTTCGCGCGTGCCCATGGCGTTGCACTGGCCGGTGATGGAAAACGGCGAAGCGCCCGCGCGTCCGATCTGGCCGGTGAGCAGTGCCAGGTTGCAGATGGCGTTCACCGTCTCCGTGCCCTTGCTGCTGTGGTTGACCCCCATGGTCCAGGCGATGAAGCCCGCCTTGGCGCGGCCATAGGAGAACGCCGTCTTATAGAGTTGCTCTTCGCTCAGACCCGTGATCTCGCAAACTTTGGCCGGCGGATAGTTCTCGAGGAAGCGCGCCAGGTCTTCGAATCCCGTAGTGTGGCGGTCGACATACTCGCGATTGACCAGGTTGTGCCGGATCAGAATGTGCGCGATGCCGTTGAGCAGTGCCAGGTCGGAGCGTGGTTTGAGGGGCAGGTGAAGGTCCGCCATCATGGCGGTCTTGGTGACGCGCGGATCGGCGACGATCAGTGTCTGGTGCGGATTCGCCTCGAGATACTGGCAGAGAATCGGGTGGTTCTCGGCGATGTTGGCTCCGATCAGCAGAATCACGTCGGCCTTTTCCAGGTCCTCATACGCGCCCGGAGGCCCGTCGCTGCCGAAGGAGAGCTTGTACCCGGAAACGGCCGTCGCCATGCAGAGGGTCGTATTGCCGTCGTAGTTGTTGGTGCCGAAGCCGAGCTGGACCAGCTTGCCGAGCGCGTAAAACTCTTCCGTCACCAATTGCCCGGTGCCGATCACGCCCAGCGAATTACGCCCGTGGCGCGCCTGCGTTGCGCCGAATTTTTCGACCATGGTGTCCAGCGCTTCGTCCCACCCGATCTCGGTGAGTTTGCCGTTCTTGCGCAGGAGCGGCCGCTTCAACCTGTTTTCCGTATCGATAGTGTGGTGCTCGGACAAACCTTTTGGACAGAGTTTGCCGCGATTCACAGGGTGCGATTCGAGCGGCCGCACCGCCACCGCCTGGTTCCCGCGGACGCCGATCTCCATACCGCAGCCCACCGAGCAGTATCCGCAGGTGGTGGCGACCCATTTGGAAGGAATCCGTTTGGCCGAGGTGTAGCCGGTCTCCGCGTCGCGCGCATACGCGTAGTCGCGCGCGAGATTGTCGAGTCCGATCAGCCGTTTGATGTTCATGCCGCCACCTTCGGCCGGGCTGAAAATGCCGCGGCCATGTTCTTCGGAACCACGGTGACGAAGAACAGCCAGCGCCCCAGCCACTCACCTGCCAGCGCCAGGAGGAACGCGGCGATCGCCACGGCGCCGGAGGGTGCGGCGAGCGGCGTTACGATGCCGGCGGCCACCAGCAGGCCCAATCGCGCGAGGAAGGCGGTGCGGAACCGTCCCGAGAGTAACAACGAGGAGGCGCGCAGTTCAAAAATTTCGGAGTGCGAAAGCCACAGGAATTTCACGGCCTGCGTAATTAACTGCATCGCGCCGCCGGCCGCAGCCACCCAAGCGACCCATGGGGCGCCGGACACTCCCATCGCCCGCACGAACAACGGTCCCAACAAAAACGCCGTCGCAAAGAACTCTGCCACCGTGTAACCGCTGTACCAGGCCGGCCGTGCTCGCACGACGTAGATGCGCGCCGAGCACATCACACCCGCTGCGCCGAAGACCGCCGTCGCCAGACCAGTCCACGACCGGCCCGGGGCATCCGTCAGCAACATCCCGGCGAAGAGGGAAGCGACACCCGCAAAAAGAGAAAGGCCCAGCACTTCGCGGCTCAACCATGAACGCCGCAGCCCGCGCATAGCGCGCCACGCGTAGATCGGGCGCCCCAGGTGCAACGTGGACGCGCCGAGGCTCACGCCCGCCAACGCAAGCGACGCCATCGCGGACATCCACAATTGAGCTGCGTGGCCGAACAGATCCAGCAGCCAAAGAACGCCGAACGCGCCTACCGCGAGTTGCGTGAGCACCAGCATGAATACCAGGGACAGGTGTGGATCCTCCGGACGAAGCTGCTGCGTATCGACGCGCCCGGTATCCGGCGCGAGGTTTTCGGGAAGCGTGATGCGGGTGGTCGAAATGCTGTCGTCCGCCGAAGGCAGGCCTGGGGAGTTAGCGGAGAGGTAGTCCGCGCGCCACTGCGCGATGTTGACGATCTCGATCGCAATGGCGCCTTCCGGGCACGCCTCGGCGCATGCCGGCGCCATGCCGTCGCTGAGACGGTTGTGGCACAGGTCGCACTTGCCCACCACGCCGCGTTCGGCGTTGTACTGCGGCACGCCGTAGGAGCAGTTCCAGGTGCAGTACTGACAGCCGATGCAGGTATCGGCGCTGAGGTCTACCACGCCCGTAACCGCGTTCTTGGTGTAGGCTTCCACCGGGCAACCGGTCATGCACGAGGGCTCGATGCAGTGATTGCAGCCCATCGAGAGATAGTGGCGCTGCGCGTTGGGATAGTAGCCACCCTCGATTTCTCCCACGCGCCGCCAATTGATGGCGGCAGGATTTCCGTTCTGTTCGTTGCAGGCCACCACACAGCACTTGCAGCCGATGCACTTCGTCATGTCGAAGTGGAAGCGGTATTGCTCCCCCGTTTCGAGAGCGCGCTGCGGAATCAGTTCCGGCTTGCGGCGGATCTGCACCAGCCCGGAGGGCACGGCACGCGGCGGCGTGTAGAGCAGGTCGCTTTCCAACAGCGGCAACAGAGTCAAGCCATGACTCCTTCCAGCATCGAATCGAGCGCCCGCGTCCGATGCCGCACCACTTCGCCGATCACCATCACTGCCGGCGCCTGCACCTCGACCTTGCCGCGGGCCACTAAGCCCAACGTGGATTCCACAACACGCTCGCGGTCCGTCGATGCGTTTTCGAGGAAAGCCACTGGTTGACTTGCCGGCCGGCCCTGCTCGATAAGCAGGTGCGCGATCGCATCCCGGTGTTCCACGCCCATGAGGATGATGAGGGTGTCCACGCCTCTATAGGCAGACCAGTCGAGCGAACATAAGCTCTGCCGATGGCCGGCGATTACCGAGAAAGAGGCGGCGACTCCGCGATACGTCACCGGAATTCCGGCCAATGCGGGCGCGGCCAGGGCGGAGGAGAGCCCCGGAACTACTTCCGCTTCCAGACCGTGGCGGGCCAGAAATTCCAACTCTTCGCCACCGCGTCCGAAGACCATCGGATCGCCGCTCTTGAGTCGCACGATGATACGCGTCGAGCTGGCCAGTCTGAGAATCCAATCGAAGATCTCAGCCTGGATTTCGTCCTGCTGTCCCTGCTGCTTGCCGGCGTAGATAAGAGTGGCGTGTGGATTCGCCAGTGCCAGGATCTCGGCGCTGACGAGCCGGTCGTAGATAATGACATCCGCTTGCTCCAGTAAGCGCAATGCCTTACAGGTGAGCAGATCGGGGTCGCCGGGTCCGGCGCCGACCAGATACACTTTCGCCGTGCGTGCCACTCGGGCTCCTTAAGAGAAATCACCAACAGGAGTCACGCATGGACGGAGTGCGCTTCTCTGTTTTGTCTGTTTGGGATTCGGCTCTGCAATGAGCCTGAGTGGGGTTTACGAACGGGGATCCCCTACCATCTCGCCGGAAAGCCCGTTCGTTTCGCTAGCGAACAACAGCAGTGTACCGGAAATCAGTCCGGATTGGAAGCCTTCTGCACAAGAAATGTTTTATCGGTGCTATTAACACTCCGGACCTCAAGCATCAAAAATCAAATGCAACCGTGAACGCGACCCTCGCTGGGTGGCTAAGGGAATCCAAGGCCGACACTTCCATCGAAAGCGTTATCCGAGGAGAGGAGAGCCGTCTTCACTCTGCGTTACGTCCTGAACGACTGGTTCCATGCGGCGAATCGCCCAAGAATCCTTGTGCGACTATGGCCGGTCCAGCGTGCGACTCTTTCATGCTCGCGCGAGGCACGGCTTAGCGGCTTCGGCGAGTCTGTCCATTGCATTGATCATGTGCCGCACATCCGAATCGACGGCGGCATCGTTCTTCCGCGGATTGCGAGCGTAGAAAATGAGGCTGTCGATGGCCAAGTTTGAATTTCCAACGGCTGGGCGACGTGATCATTCCGCCTCCTGAATGACAGTTGCGGATTTCAGTCGTCAACAGACAAATTCAAAGCAGCCGCCGACAGGTCGCAAAAGAATCTTAAGGATTCACATACCAGGTCCGTAGGTGCTTCTTCATCTGCAGACGCTCGCGCCGGCCACTGCGGATCTGAAGCAGGGTTGCCAGTCCAAGGCACAAAACTCCCACCAAGAAGACCACGGCGAAGACCGGAAGTGCTACGGCGAACACATCCATCGCAGACTCCTTCGATGTCCGGAAGTTTTTCGACTCCGAGGTGTTCCCGGACAGTTCCCGTATACACCTTTGAACCTCCTGCTGCAACGACACGACATCGGATCTTGGTTGGAGTCTGCGCTGCACTGACTTTCTGGGGCCGGCCTGGCACCGTCGCGGCGTCGCGTGGTCCCCTTCAATTTCATCGGCGAATTCTGAGTGTTGTGAGGATTCTGAGAAGCTGAATCGTTCCTGTCGACCGCAAGCGCCCGTTAGAACGTGAACCGGATCTGCATCTCCAAACGGCGGTTGTTGGCCGTTTCATAAAACCCTTCGCCGTTCGCCGCTCCAGCGATCTGGTTCGCGGAACCGAAATAAGGCGACGTGATGTTGCCAATGATCGGCCCCGGGTTGGTGTGGTTGAACAGGTTACGGATCGACATCCCCAGGCTCAGGTTGTACCGCCGCGCCGTGGTCGGGCTCCCGATGATGCTGCCCAACCCCCGTCCCGACACCGCCGCCAGTGCCGTGCCCGTCCCGCCTCCACCTCCACCTGACGAGGACCCCCCGCCCGATCCGCCGCGCTCCGATCCGAACCCGATTGTCTTTGCGACCCGCAGGTTCACCGAAATCTGCCCCGGACCGCGGCCGTAATTCCGCGGCAGCAGCCTCTCTCCAGACGTGGGGTTCGGATCCAGCAGGCCGTAGGATGTCGGGATGAGCCCTGGCTTGCTGGGATCCGTTGCCAAACCCGGCCGCCCGTTAAACAGAGTCGTGCCGTAGAGGTCATTGCCCGCCGTGATGTCGAACGGCGCGCCCGACTGCACGACTGCAAATGGGCTGATCCGGATCGCCCATTTCAGATTGATGGATCCGCCCGCCGTTACGCGATGCCGCACGTCCGTCGATGCCGGCCCGTACTCTCCGACAGAGCTTCGCGGTACGGCTGGAAACGTCCCCACTCCGTCCGTGTTGCTCATCGCGCGGTTCAGCACGTAGAAGCCGAATAGCGAGAGCCCGGCGTTCAGCTTGGCATTCACGTTGGCGATGAGCTGATTCTGGTTGTACAGCCCCGCCGATTCCATCAAGAACACGGGCCCGGTGTGGCCTAACGGAAACGCCCCGCTGCCCGGCAGCGGCGCGTTGATATCTTCCGAGCGCAGCAGGTGTAGCCCGTGCGAATTCGTGTAAGTCACCGCTAGCGTCGCGTTCGCCGGCAACTGCCGCTCCAGCGTGACCGCCGACTGCAGGATGTATGGCGCACGCAGCCGCGAGCTCACCTCCTGGATCACTTGCTCCGACCGGAAGCCCGCCAGCGAGGCCAGCGAGGGGATGGCCGGGAAGAAGTCGGGGTTCGTCACCACGTACTGTTGCTGCACGACTCCGTTGAACCGCTCCGCCGTCAGCGTGCTCCCTAACGGGAAGCGGTCATAAAACACGCCGAAGCCGGCCCGCACCACAGTCTTACTTCGCGCCTTCTTGCGCCCACCGGGCGCCCACGCCACCGCCAGGCGCGGCGAAAAATCGCGCCAGTCGTGAATGTTGCTCTGTGTTTCGTATCGGAACCCCAGGCTCAGCGTCACGTTGGGACGCACCCGCCATTCGTCGCCCGCGAAGATGCCCGCATCGTACTGGTGCACCGAAAGTCCCGCCGTCCCCGCATTCATGCTGAACTGAGACGCGCCGCCGCCCAATGCCCGAATCTGCGCGGCCGTGAGACCAAGCTGCTGAAACACCAGCGTCCGCCGGTACCGCTCAATTGACGCGATCGGCGCCATCCGCGGCTGGCCCGCACCGTCTAGCAGCGGCTGATTCTGCGCGTCTAAGACCGGCGCCAGCCCCGTGCCGCCAAATGTAAACGTACCGCCAAAATTCTGCGGCGATACGTTGTCATCCGTTTGCCCGCGCAGCCGCACGCCGAACCGCCACGAATGCTTCCCTTTCAACATCGAGGTGTAGTTCTGCAACTCGTAACTGTTCTGCGTGTCGAACGTGCTCCCGACCGGCGAACTCCCGCCGTTGAACGATCCCAGCACCTGGAGCGCCGGCCCCGCTGTGTTCGCGATCGATTGCGTCGCGCTGCGGTAATACTGAAAGCGCGTCTCGTTCACCGCCGTCCCGATCACCGCCGTCTCCGCCGCCTGCACGGTCTGGTTCGTGAACTGCGAATGGTAGCCGCGGGAAGCCAGGTCGAACCCGCCGATCCCGTTATCTGTCACGTCGGAGTGCGTAACGCCGTAGCGGAACATCAAAGTGTGGTTGTCGCTGAGCTGATAGTCCACTCTCGGCGTGACCTTGGTGAATCGCCCCGGTGTCGTCAGAGTGCCCGTGAACGGTTGTATTCGCAGCGTCTGCGGATTCAGCGTCACGGCATTCGTAATCGACCCGTTGTCCACCATGTTGCGCTGCGCATCCACCGTAAACGACGCTCGCTTCGTCAGCGGCCCGCCCCCGTCACCTTCAAACTCATCCAGCAGAAACGGCGCCTTCTGCGGCGAGTAGGGATTGCGGGAATTCCAGAAATCCTTCGCAAAGTTGTAGTTCACCGTGCCGCGGTACTTATCGGCGCCCGGCTTGGTAAAGATCTCGATCTTGCCGTATCCCAGCTTGTCGTACTCGGGCGAAAAGGGATTCTGGTTGATCCGAATCTCGCGGATTGACTGCTTCGGAGGCAGTTCGCCCCCGCTGAAGCCATCCACGAAAATCGCGCCGCCGTTCGGCCCCGCCGCTGGTCCCGCTAGCGCCTGCAAATCGGCCTGCAAGTCGTCCGGATTGTCCGAAAGTGCCTCCAGATCCTGCCCACGCAACACCACCGCGCTTGCGTTGTTGCTGGAGTCCAGACTCAGCGTCGGGCGGGCATCCTCCTGCACCGTGACCTTCTCCGTGGTCCGTGCAACCTTGAGCACCAGGTCCAAAGCGCGCGCTCCCACGTTCAGATTCACTTTCGCGGGGGTTTGCGCCAGTCGCGGCGCCGACGCCTCCACAGTATAGTTCCCCGGCGTCAGCCCCGCGAAAGAATACAACCCGCTCTCATCCGCCGTAACGGTCTTCGAACCCCCAGGGCCGCTTAACTTGACGATCGCACCCGGAACAATGGCCCCGCTTTCATCAGTCACTCGCCCGCGCAGCGTGGCGTTCTGGGCGAAGAGGCACGAGACAAACAGGAAAGTGGCGATTACCCGGTGAAGTCGGTCCATTTCAATCCAGTCCCTCTCAGAATGACTTGTCAACCCCTGCCCGTTTGCGATCCGAGCGTCGCCGCTCCGGCCAACAGAAATCCAAGGTGCACCAGATTGAGGCGCATGTTAGTCCTTCGTCTCGGTGCCGTCCGCTTTTACCAGCACCTCCGCCTTCTTTCCAGCCTTGGTGGTGTATGCGGCTTCATACATGGTTTCGGTTCCAGGTTTGGCGAATGTTTCAACCATGACGAGTTTTCCAGTGCCGACATTTTTCAGAATCGCTGCCCTGGCAGCGGCCGGAATGTCGTCGATCGCAGTTTCTTCTTCCACCACTAAGAGCACGCCCTTTGAATCCACGTTGAAATCGCGATGTTTTCCATTCAGCATCGTCTCGACTTCGTATTGTGTAACACCTTTTTCTGCTTCCTTGCCAATGTTCTTGATCTCGGCTCCTTTGGCCGTATCCTGAACAGTCTTCTGGACGGCCGGCGGCAGGTCCTTGACGGTCAGTTTCTTGTCGGCTGCTGCTGCGCCGCCGGCGAGAGCGGTGACTGCGAGCAAGATCCTGAATTGACGCGTCATGAGAGTCCTTTGTGAAACGATAACGAACCTGAAAACTGGCTGATAATCCCGCACTTGCTATTTGCCTGCCACTAGAATCGAGAACGAATCGGGCAGCATGGGAGCGCGACCCCCACCCTTCTTCGGCGCATCTTTGGGCGCATCGGCCGGCGGAGCGGGCGGCGGGCCGTACTCGGCGGCGATCAGCAGGATGTGGTTCGTCTTGGTATCCAGGGTCAGCGTTTTGGCGCGCGGCATGGTTTTCAGGTTCTGCTCAACCGCGAAGCTGGTGGGACTGTTTTCCTTGATGACCGTGAGCGTGCCGTCGCCATTCGAACTGAACGCCTCCATCGTGGTGGGGTTGAAAGTGGCGCCATCGGTTCCGTTACCGATCGGTAGGGCGTCCAGGATTTTACCGTCGTCGGATTTCAGAATGACCATAGTGGCCGGGTTGTGGCAGGAGGCGAAGAGGATGTGATTCTTCACGTCAAAGGCCAACCCGCCCGGGCCGCCGCCCTTACCGGCGAGATCGTATTTCGCTGTCACCTTTAGTGCTGCGGCGTCCACCGCGGCGATCTGGTCCTTGTCCTCCAGATCGACATAGATATGACCCTTACCGTCGGTGACGGCCTGTTCCGGCGCGCCGCCCAGATCGAGCGTGCCGACCACCGAGCCATCCTTCGAGTCGATGATGGTCGCGTTGGGCTGGCTGTGGCTGAATACCCAGACCCGCTGGTTGAAGGGGTCGAAGAGGATGCCATCGGGGTTGCCCTGCACATCGATGGTTTTGATGGTTGCCAGAGTTTTGGTATCCCACATCACCACGGGTTTGCTGCTGCCGAAGCCGTGGCTCGACTTGGGGTCGACGGCGGCACCCCGAGCGCTGGCCTTGGGGATGTCGCCTTGCGGCTCGAGGGTATCGAGGTGATAGACCGCGATGCGCGCGTTGGGACCGGTGCGCGGAACGTACAAGCGGCGCCCATCGCTGTCCGCGTATACATAATCAAAACCGCCGTCGCCGCCGACTTTGACCGTCTTGATCACTTTGTATAGCCCGTCCTGAGCCAATCCGAAAGAAGGCAGCGCGATGGCTGCCACCAAAATCAGGGAGAATCGTCGCATGCCAAACCTCCTCAAGTCGCGCCGGCCGACCGCGACTCAGCGCCGGACGAATTATGGCAGATGGCAGATGAACTGACGATGAAGTCCCCGGGCTCTGCCGTCACGGAGATTTGCCGGCTTTCTTGTTGGGAAATTCGGGCTACCCGACAAGCACCGACCATGCGGAATCAATAGCATAGGGTGCATTTGTCGGGTTTATATTAGGATAAGAGAGGTCGGGAGAAGTCAGCGCCGTCAAATACAGAGTGGAGATCGTCGGTGCCAGGTGAGACGAGTCCCTTCAGATGGGCGTCCCTTTTGGACTCCAAATGGACTCCAAAACGCCACCTCCGGCAGGTCTGCTGTTTGTATGTCTTTGAGGAATTTGATCGGGCCGCCGAGATTTGAACTCGGGACCTCTTGCACCCCAAACCAAAGACTGGGCAAAGCAGAATGCAGTTGGTGGCGGCCTGTTGAAAGCTGTGGAACTCTGTGGAACTCTGTGGAACTCTGTGGAACTCTGTTGAACCCTGGGTAACCCTGCAGCTACAAGATTATTTACACTTCAGGAATTAAGAGTCTCTTACCTTAATTGCCCCGGCCTCTTTTGACGTGATTGAAACGAATGATTGAACGTGTTCCGACGCAAGATGGTCCTGTACAAACAAGCTCTTATGGGGTACTGCTCCGCCGACGCCGTGCGCGGATCAATTCTCGATCGGCAAGGACTCGCCCGGCTTCCGCGAAGCCAGACGAATGCGGCGGCCGGAACCCAAATTCTCGTCGGATCGGAATACGTACGCCATTTCCTGCCGAAATTTTTCTTCCGAAACCACGGCTCCCAGGGCATCCTCGGGACTGATGACCGTTACCGGCCGGGGATACACGGCCAGCAGCAAATCCCCCGTGTCGTATTTTCGCAGGACGTCCGGGATCACAACCTCCGAGACATTGCGATGGACCGGCTGCTCCACGATCGTCCGGTAAGACGTCAGTGTATTTTCCAAAACTATGCGGGCAATTCGCGGGTCGAGAACTGCCGCGTGCAGCAGCACCATACCTGACGGGCCACTGCCGTACCCCGTAATCGCGGAGCGCTCCACATCCGGCCGCGCCGACAGCCAGTCCATCGCGCGTGTCGCGTCATCCGTCCGCAAGCCGATGATGGTTCTGCCGACGAGGAACGCGCGCAGCGAAAGCAGATTGTAAATCCCGAGATACGGCGACTTGATGCTTTCCGTGCCGGCGGGCGTCGGCCGCGGTTCCAGCAGCATGACGATGCGGCCCGCTGAGGCCAACCGATCCACATCGCCGCCCGCCTTGGCGAGCGTTTCCCTTGGTTGAGAGTCCATCATGAGGACCGCCGGCTTCACGCCCGGAGCATCCGGAACGGCGACGAGTCCCGAAAGCTCCGTCTCCCCGTCACTTCGCAGGGAGATAGTTTCTACGCGATAGCCCCTGCGCGTTGTTCCGTGGCTATCACGGCGACCGCGGGGGGCTTCCCACCCGGCTGCACGGCCGCACCAGTCAAGCTCCGGATGTCCTGGCGCAAGCGTGTTTGCAACCGCTCCAGGCCGGTTTTTCCTGCGATGGTCTTCTGCGGAGCAAGCAGAGCTTCGGCGCGCCTGCGGTTTAGCGAGTACCCCGTCTCTCCGCCAAGCGAAGTCGAGACTTGGCCTGTCGGCGTGCACTGCAGATCCTCGCGGCGTTCGAGCCGCAGAGGCATAAAGGACGGCTCGACGGAACTGCCCTTGAGGAACTTCGTGAAGAACCCTAGAATGGCGGGCGAGATCGGCCCCAGATTGCCATGCCCGCCGGGGCCGGTGATCCAGTGAATCCGATCGTCACCGCCATAGACCGCGTAGATGCGCTTGGCTTCTTCGAAAGTCTGGCGAGCGCCTTCGAACGGGAATATGTCGTTGGTGGTGGAGACGATCGCGTACGGCTTCGGCGCAAACACTTCGACCCAGTCGGCCAGATCCAGTCCCTGCTCGATGAAGCGGGGGATGCTCTGCTCGGCGTCCTGGACGCCTGTCGGAGCGGCAAGCAACTCCTGGAACGATGTGATGTAACAGGCGCTGGCTGCCACCTTGACGCGATCGTCGAGGGCCGCGAAGTATGCCGTCGCGGTGCCGCCGCCGGAACAACCGAAAGCGCCGATACGGGCGCCATCGACGTCCTTTCGGCTGGTCAGGTAATCGACGCCGCGCATGGCGTCATTCACCATGTAACGGGCGAGGTCGTCGCCGTGGAGACTAGTCGCAGTGGCGTCTGACAGATGCGGCGAAATCCGCCGCCCTCGCCGGCGCCCCTGCGGTTGCGCGCCAGTCCGTTCACCTGGGGTCACACTGGCCCGGCAGGTAGCCTTCCGCTCGAGGGGATGGTCAGGCGGCAGGATCTCAGCACGTTCGCCGCCGCTGTTTTGATCGGGTTTGCGCCCGTAGAATGAAAACTGCTTAGGACCAACCAATGCGAAGAGAACTCGGCATCGTCATCGCGGCGCTGTCTGTATCGCCTTCTGCGGTGGCGCAGCCGTCATCCGGGAACCCATCGGCTCCGGTGCGCATCATCCTTGTCGGCGACTCGACGGTGGCTCCGAAGAACGGGTGGGGCCCCGGTTTCTGCGCTGATGTGACACCGCGAGTCACGTGTCTAAACCTGGCCAAGAATGGTCGTAGTTCGAGCAGCTATCGGGCTGAGGGCTCCTGGGCAAGCGTGATGGACGAGTTGAATCACAACTCCGATTTCACCGCGACCTATGTTTTGATCCAGTTCGGACACAACGATCAACCCGGGAAGCCTGGCCGCTCCACCGATCTCGCGACCGAGTTCCCGATGAACATGCGCAACTATGCAAGGGAAGTGAGAGCCGCGGGCGCGAAGCCGGTATTGGTCACTCCGCTTACGCGCCGCATGTTCGAAAACGGAAGGGTCAAGAATGACCTGGCAGCCTGGGGCGAGGCCACGAAGAGGGTAGCCGGGGAGGAACGGATAGCCGTCCTCGACCTCAACTACGACAGCGTGACTGCCGTGCAAAAGATGGGGCCCGTGGAAGCCAACACGCTGGCGATGGCTCCGCCGCCTGCGGCAGTTGCAAAGAGCGCGGCGAGCGGCAATTCTCCGCCAGCCCCCAAACCGCCAGCACCCGTTCTCCCCTCGGCGGGATCGCAGGCGAACAATGTCGTGGAACCCAAAGTCGATCCCACCGCTCTGTTTGACTATACCCATCTGGGTGAAAAGGGCTCCGCGCTATTTGGTCGCATGGTGGCCGACGAGCTGATCCGGGCCGTCCCCGATCTGAGTCCGTACATTAAGCCCTGACGAACCTTCGTCGCGCGCCGCCAAAGTGTAGCTACTTTCCCACTTAAAATTCGGCACGCAAGCCCCTTGTTTTCATAGGTGCGGTGCGGGGCTGGTTGCTGAGTCGACCGGTGCCCTCTTCACGGGAGACCGCGGCGGCCCGTTTCCGGCGGCATCGCAGTCATTAGAA
>JBGPHT010000156.1:0-18339 GCA_041484525.1 Bryobacteraceae bacterium
AGCGGGATTCTTCCGACCGGCGAATCTCATCCTGCAATCCGAGGATGATCGTAGCCGAGTCTGCAATGGTGAGAGGTCTCATGTTTCGATGAGAACACATCGCCACAACATGCGCAATTACTTATGTCGCAGTGTTTAGAACAGTTCAGGAATAGCCTTGGTGTGCCGAATAAGTGGAGTTTCAGGGAATGTTAGCAGCGGCGTGCCATGCGCCGTCGTGCGATCAATGCGAGGGCAGCCAGGCCGCCACCAATCATCGCCGACATAATCGGTTCCGGCGTCGGGTTGGTTGGACCGCTAATGTAGCTCTTCTGGAGGAAAAGCTCGTCCACATAGAAAGCCGTGTCGAGCGTGCTGATCACCAGGCTCAGGAACGGAGTAGCGACGTTGAAGAATCCAATAAACGGCGCGTCATTGCAAGGAGAGCCGGTCACAAGGCTGGCACAAGTCCCGCCACCGAGCATCAGCGAAACCGTCGCTACGGGGAAACCGGACGGAATGGCTGTGCTGTAGGCGCTAAACGTCGCGCCAAACGGGCCGCCGTTCGCCGCGCTCAACCGAATTGCCGCGCCAACCATCGGCGAACTGAGCGACATGGACAGAGCATTCAGTCCAAGGTTCTCGATGAGGTGGTCGCCGGTTGCGAAACGGCCCGGAAATGAAGTCAAGGTGTTGTCGGCGCGGACGATCGTATCGTTCGACTGCAAACTGACCTGAACTGAATTGGCTGAAGTGGCCACCCATGACGATCCAGTGACATGGGTGGTGCCCAACCCACCTAATTGCGCCCAATCCACCTGGTCGCTCCAGTAGATCGAGTCGGCGGTCATACATGCCTGAATCGTTGCCGTGCTGCCGCTGCAGGAGATGGTAGAGGCTTCGAGACCTCCGGCGACCCCCAGCGCCATCACGAGCAAAAGTCCTATCCGATTCATTTACGATCCTCCGAAGTTCTGCGACCTTTGGTACAACTTGAAGGCCAGTTTAGGCCATTTTCGTACAGAACTCAAGTATGTACGGCCCTTACCTATGGATGGTACCGATGGTACTGAATGCCTTGGTACTTTATGTAAGCTATTGATTATGGGATGCTTGCATGGTTATGGCATGATCGGCATTCTGGCGGGTACAATGGTACTATGCGTAAGAAGAGTGGCTCGCGGAAGGCGCCTTAAAGACCGCGACTACTGTTCGGCCCGGCGCTGCCGTTCGTAAGGCGTTTTCAGGTACTTGCTGGCATCTTCCTGAGCGCCCTGCGTGTCGTCCTTGGTGCGGATCGCGAGGTTGTATTCGTTCACGGCGCGGTCGCGCTGCTGGCTGACGTCGAAGATCCTGCCCAGGTTGATGTGCGACCAGACCTCGGTCCATTTGGGCTCGAGGTCGCCCGCCAGGGCTTCGCGGAATTCGTTGGCGGCAGGCTGCCAGTTCTGCTGCAGGAAGTAGACCTCGGCAATACGGTAGTGTGCCAACGAGCTGGTGCGATTGGTCTCGAGCGCCTTCTGGTATTCCTTGAGGGCATCGGCGAACTCGCTCAGCTCGGCGAACTGCTCGCCGCGCCGGATGGCGACTGCCACGCGCACGTTGGGACTGTAGCGCAGCACGCGATTGTTGGGATCGATAATCACGTTCTTGGGCTTGCCGAACGTGTCCACGCTGAATTCCGACGAGGTGCCCACCACTTCCACCGTCTGCTCCTCCGGATTGCCTTCCGTCTCGATCTTCAACTGTACCGGCATGCGGAAGGTGTCGAGATCCTGCGCGATCTTGCCCATCACACGAAAGCCCTTCTGGGTCCGGAAAATCGTGTATTCGAGTTTGAATTCGGACGCGCCGCTGCTGGATTCGAGCCACTCCATGAAAAAGTAATTCAGCTCTTTGCCCGAGACGGTCTCCGCTACCTTATGGAAGTCGTCGGTGGAAGCGGATTTCCACGCCTGCTGTTGGAAGTACGTCTTGAGGATCTGGAAAAACTTGTCGTCGCCCACGATGGAGCGCAGCATGGCCATCACGGATGCGCCCTTGCTGCCCGTGAGCGCCCACATCTCGGGGGAGTAATCTTCCATGCGCGAGGCTTGGATGATGGGCACGTTGTCGACGGTGAGGGCTTCCACCATCACATCGCGAAGCTGCGATTCCATGGCGCCGGGGCCGTTGGCGTGCTCGCTCCAGAGCAGCTCGGAATAGGCCGCTAAGCCGTTTTCCAGCCACAGGTGGTTGCGCGTGGTGGGCGAGACCAGTTGTTCGCACCACTGGCGCGCCACCTGATTGGCCAGCAGTTTCGGATTGGGATTGCGGCCGATGCCGCGCGGCGCCAGGAACATCATGCCCGGCGCAGCGTACCCGTTAGGGGCGCCGTCTTCGGTTTCGATCACCGTCAGGTTGGCGTAGGGCGGCAGACCATAGATGCCCGTAAAGTACGACATCGTCTTGCCGATCTGCTCGCCATAGGGCTGGGCCATTTCAGCATCAGGGCCGCGGAAGTAAAGCGCCGTGGTGACGCCCTCGGCCTGCACTCTGGCCGGGTCGCCCTTGACCACCGCCAGGCTGCCCGGGAACGAGGGACGCGCAAAACGGAATGAGAAAGTATTCTTGTCGCCGGCCGTCTGCTTGGAATCGTTGCCGCTGCTGACCACGGCGTACCCCATAGGCACGGTGACGCGCAGGTCGGCGGCGAAGCGGTCGGTGGTGTAGCCGTTCACCGGGAACCAGCGTGCGGGATACAAGAGGTACGCGAAGTCGGGGTGGATGGCGGCGAACTTGATGCCGTAGACGGGCGAATCCTCGTTCCCCGCGAGCTTGCCATCGTAGTAGAACGTGACGGTCTGCGGTTGGCCCTTGGGCAGCGGCTGGTCGAAGCTGAGCCGCACGGTGAAATCCTGCTGGTTGCGGGAGGCGGGAATCTGCTTGCCCTTATCGTCGGTGACGCGCGACACGTTGAGCGCGTTGTTCAACTCGAAGGAAGCCGACGTGATGTTCTCGTCGAGCGGGATGAAGCGCACGGTGGCCTTCGCGCTCATGGTCTGCGCGTTGGGCGAAATATCGGCATCGATGGTGTACTGCTCCACGTCGATGCGCGGAGCGCGGCGCTCCTGGGCGGGCGAGGCGAGCGCCAGGGCGACCAGCAACAGGCCGGCCGCGGGGGCGGCGGCGCGAAACCGAAGATCACGATACATGTGCGACTTGTCCTTCCAGGATTTCTTGAACGATGGCGGCGGCGCGCCGCGGGGCGTCTTCCGTGCCGGAGAGCTTTCTCGAAACATCGGCCAGCGCCGTTTTCATCTGAGCGCGCGCCAGCGGGTCTTCCAACAGGCGGCCGGCCTCCCGCGCCAGGCTCTCGCCGGTCATGGCGCTCTGCATCAGCTCGGGAACGATAGCACGCCCGGCGATCAGGTTCACCATGGAAAAGAATGGGACATTGACCAGGAGTTTGCCCGCCACCCAACTTGGCGCGGTGACTTTATAGAAGGTGACCATCGGAGTGCCCAGGAGCGCAGCTTCCACGGTGACGGTGCCGCTTGCGGCCAGCGCGACATCGGCGTGCGCCATGGCGTCCCAGCTTTCTCCTTCCAGAACCCTGATGGGGGAACTGCCGGTGCGTTCCAAAAAAAACGCGGCCCCGGTCGTGGGCGAGGCCGGCAACACAACGTTTACCGCCTGCTGCCGGTATAGCCGATCGACGGCATCGAGCAGCGCAGGCAGATGACGCGCAGCTTCTCCGCGACGGCTCCCGGGTAGCACCGTAACTAATGGACGGCCCGCGGCCAATCTGTGTTTCCGAAAAAACTCCTCGCGCGACAGGATGGGGCGAACCCTCCCGGCCAGCGGGTGGCCGATGTAGGTGGCGTTAACTCCTTCACGCGTAAAGAATTCCTCTTCAAAGGGGAAAATGCACAGGAGGCGTTGGAGGTTGCGCCGCATGGATTTCACCCGTCCTTTTCGCCACGCCCAGGCCTGCGGAGCCACCAGGTAGACGACGGGAACCCCCTGCTGGTGGAGGCGCCGGGCCGCGCGGAGATGAAAGTCGGGCGAATCGGTGAGGATGGCGAGGTCGGGCTGGCGCGTCCGGGCAGCGGTCAGAAGCTTGCGATATTCGCCGTAGATCCGGGGGATGTGGGCGACGACTTCGAGCAACCCGACCACGGCCAGGCTGGCCGCGTCCACCACTGTTTCCACACCGGCCGCGCGCAGGCGGGGACCGGTCGAGCCGAAGAACGCGGCGTCGGGCCAGATCCGGCGCAGTTCCCCGACCACCAGCGCGGCGTAGAAATCGCCCGACGCTTCGCCTGCCGAGACCAGGATGTTACGGCCCATCTCTTCAAAGTTTAGCGTGGCGCGTGCCCGAACTTCGAATGGCTACATTAATGATGCGAATGGGCTCAAATGTCGCGGTTGCGCCTTGTTACAATCGAACCACCAGATGTCCACTGACGCGGAACGCTCGAAACTGAGCGTGGAAGAACTCGCCGGCAAGTTCGGCGGTGAGATGATTCCACTCAACAGCAAATTTTCCTACTTCTCCACGCTGCCTATGGTGGAGGAAGATCTGCGGCAGTATCTGAACGACCCCATCTCGGCCGTCCCCCCCGCCATCGTCGCCGCGCTGCCGCAGGTGGGAATTTTCCTCGCGCCTTATCTCGAGCGCGGCAATGGCAAGGGCGTCGACAGCATCACCTTCGAACGCCCGCACGAATCGCGCTACCTGCCGTGCGCCCGCCGGGACACGGCCGACATGACCGTCCTGGCGCTGAGCATCAAGGAAATCGAGGTGGCGGATTATCACTACCAGTTCTACAACGCGCTGGCGGTGCTGGTGGCGGACCGGTGGGCGCAGGAGGCGCAGGAGCGGTTCTTCCGCACCATCCGCGAGGAGCTGAGCGCAGAAGTCCACGGCGAAGTGGATGAGAAGAGCTGGCATCTCAAGCAGGCGCTGCTGCGGCGGCAGACCAACGTGCGCAAGGAAACGAAACTGTTCCGCGAGTACGCGCGCCAGGCATTCGAGGACACGCTGACGCTCTACCTGCACGGCACGTGCTGCGATATCGACGTGGACACGGGACCTCGGCAGATGCCGAGCCGCTACCTGCGCCGCCGCCTGGAGCTGCTGATTGCCCTGTTCCCGCCGCCCGAGGGATACGCGGTGCTGCCGGAGCAGTTGAAGACGCGCTAGCTGATTCTAAGGGGGAGCAATGCCAAATAAGCCGAAGAAACCGACTCTGACCGCCCGGGTGGACCGGCTGGATGAAGCGATGACGCGCGCCTGGACCGCGATTGAAGGACTGGCGGAGAAGCAATCGAAGCTGGACGACGTGCTGGTGGTACTGACGGAGGCGCAAATTAAAACCGAGGAGCGCTTCCAGCAGACCGGCGAGCGCTTCCAGCAGACCGGCGAGCGGATCGACAAGCTGGTGAGCGCCATCGGTGAGTTGATCCGGCGCAACGGCGGCGCGAAGCCGTGAACTACCCAGAGCGGATCGCTCGATTTGCATGGCCATCGTGGCGCGGGCCGGATTCCTCGAAAGGGCGCAACAGCAGGTCCACCGCAGCCTTCACGTGGTCGGAACGCTTGCGCACATTGTCGAATGGCCGTGGCTCTTCCGCATCCATAGCCGAAGTTTAACAGGAGGTGTTACCCTGGTGTGGGACGGCAACGCGAAAAAAGTCCGGCCGCCGTAGCCCTTTCGAAGCGCAGGGTTGTATCGCTGACGGCGGAAGAGCGAATCGGGACATCCGGCTCCGGTGGCCTCATCGGCGGTAATGCTCGCGCGGTGGCCAAGAAAGCGTGAACCACGAAGAAAAAGTCCCGCAAATGAAACCTCGTACCTACTGGGGAATCGGCAGCATCGCCGCTTTCGCCTTGTTCATCGGTTTAGGAATTGGTCGCTGGATGCAGCGCCCATCGCAAACAGTCGATGGCGCCTCATACGTTTCTGATACCGACTGGGCTCGAATGAAAGACTGCTCGGCTCAAGTGGAGCACAACTTCTTAGCCCTGGGCTACAGGCTGGACGGCAAGCAAGACAGCCCCATGGCGGACTATTGGAGCCACTACGACCCGCGTCGGCAGCGGTGCTTTTCTCTGATCACCACGACGACGCTAGGGAACGGCTCATCGCTGACCACAAAGCTGCTGACGGACGCCTTCGACGGGAAGGACTACGCGGGATACTCTTGGGCCTCAGACAAAGTGAAGAAATATTGGGAGGTCCCTCCGATGGAGTGTTATTGGCTGGACGAAGCGGCGAAAAAGGTCGTCTGTAAATCGAGTGACGAGTTCAACGAGGGCGTCAAGCAGTATATGGAGCGTCCGAAAGAAACTCTCCCGGTGATGAACGCGAAGATGAGGTGAGAGGAAAACGAAACACATGGAGGAGGTCAATTGGGTAAAGGCTAGATCTGAGTGTTCCCTCAAGAGAACCTTTCAGACTCTGTCGGAGGTAGTTGACAGCGATGTGAAAACCGCAAATGGCTTGGGGCTCCAGGCCGTCGGCTTTCATGCGGCTTTCCAGCACAACAGGATTATCGTAAGGCGCGAGGAAAATGATGACGAGCTGCGGAGCGTCGTGTTTGAGCTTTCATCCGCCGCAATTTTCGTCAGGGAAGGCCAGAGCAAGGAGATGTTTTCTGCCAAGCCCCGCCTAAGCGAAACGGGAGAGTGCCTGCTGGAAGTGGACGGGCAGCTTTACAAACTCTGGCAGATCAGCCAGAGAGCGCTCGAAGATCTATTTTTTGCTTGAGCCCTTGCGGGCTGCTGATTTCTTGGGTGCCGGTTGCAGAGCGGCGCGCCGTTCTACCCCATTCGGCAACTACCGAAACCGGCAGGGATCTGCGAAGGTGGCCAGATGCGCACAGTTTTGGTGGGCGTGTTGGTCGTATCGGCGTCGCTGTGCGCCGCGACGAAGCCGCGCGCCTGGCAGACGGGGACGGTAATCGAGACGGACCACGCCCGCGAACCTGAGCCCGTCGCGGCTCCTAGCACCAACGTCACGGTAGTCAATGTCCCGCCGGGCGGCAATCCATACCCCTCAGCCGCCGCAGCCTCAGCTCCGAATATGACCTTCCACCGACGCGCTGCTACTTGGCAAGGCTTTCACCTAGAGGGCAACGGCTACAGGTTTATGGTGATGTGCCCGGTCCGTCGCAACCATACACCCAACGTAACGGTCAACGGCCCGGTCAAATACGCCATGGAGAAAGGCAAGTTCTACCTGCTCGATGACGACGGCAAGGAATGGGAAATGACCGTGCTTGAAAAGTTGCTATTGCCCGCCCCCGTCCCGCTATTACTGCCGAAGTAGGTCCCTTGCAAACTGAGGCGAAGAGGAGAAGCGATGGACGAGCCGGGGCAGAGCCTTCGTCCGATGAAAAGCGCTCATTTTGTGGAATGGTCCTGCGCTGCTGGTCGCTGGACTGACGGCGTGCTCCACGCATCAGCCTAAGTTAAGCCGGAAGGGTACCGTGTAACCGGGTATGACGCGAAGTCGGGCGAGTGGACTATCCTCCGGACTGGAACGTTCTCCCGAATATCAAGAGAAACCGAATATCCGTCGATCAACGCGACCACACGAGTGAGCCCTCGCCGCACATCGGAGAGTACGGACGGGGTAAGACGCCAGGGGCCACAATCCGGATGCAGAGAAAGACGCTCTATGAGTACCCGCTAGCGCAAGGATGGTTTGAAGGCGCAGATGATCAGCGTAATCGCAGTCGGAATGCCGCCGGCAGCGGTTGCTCGTCTCCAGAGGGGCACGAGCGAAGGCGGGGCCTCTCCTTTTGTCTTCTGGTTTCTCCATCCGTGCAAGAATGCTCCCACGGCGAGGATGACCGACGTGGAGGAGAGTACGATCGGAAAGATCTGTTCAGCGCTCACCGATGCATACCCCAGATCCCCCGCAGCAGCATCATCATGAGCCAGATTTGAAGTACGACCAACGTAATGGTCCCGACTGTCCTTCTCGTGAGATCAAGGTATTTGTTCGTCATGTCGAAGGGGTCGTGACCCAATGGTAGCAAGCTGTGCACGCCAGCAATGGATCACGACTCGCCACGGTGGTCCAAACCTTGAATGGAAGCGGCCGAATTGGACGGGGTTAGATTCAACTGGCCACTTGCCCCGCAGCCGTACGGCAGGCAAGCCGGGCGCCTTTTGCGTTATCCTCGTACCCAGCGGAGAAATCATGAAGCGCATCCTTTGCACCTTGCTGGCCGTGTTCGGCGCCCACGCGGCAACGCCCCTCTTTCAATCTTCTTTCGAAAAGGCCGGCAACGGCTGGACCGTGGTGCGCGGCACCGCTGCGGCCGATGCCGCCGTGCTGCGCGGCAGCAATAAATCGCTGCGTGTCGAGGCGGGCAATGCGCCGGATGCGGCGGTCCGTTCCACGCCGCTCTCGCTCTCGATCGGCAAGCGCTATGAGTTGAGCGGCTGGGTCCGCACCGAGGGGCTCACGGTCCGCGACCTCGATCGCTCGCCCATCGCGACCGGCGCGGCGCTCTCCATGGCCTCCATGCCTTTCGACGTTCATTCGGTCTCGCTCGGCGGCACCAAGCCTTGGACGCGCGTCACCCTCAAATTCATCGCCAGCCGCTCCGAGGACCAGATCCTGTTGACCGTCGGCAACGGCGGCGCGTTTCACGGCAAGGCGTGGTTCGAAGGCGTGAGCCTGGATGAAATCTCCGCCAACGATGCGTGGCCTTCGAAGGAAGCCGTGCGCACCTACGGCCCGGCGTATCGCTACCCGGCGGCCGGGTGGATCTATCTGCACATCGAAGGCAAGCCGTATGAGCGCGGCTACCAGCACGGGCAGCTCATGTCGCGCGAGATTCCGGAATACCTCGAGCGCTGCGCCGCCGACCTGGGCGGGTCGGCCGACATGAATTTCTGGAACGGCATCCGCACCAGCGCCAACGCACTGTTCCTGCGCGGCTTCGATCGCGAGATTCTGGAAGAGATGCGCGGCATCGCGGATGGCGCGTCGGACGCGGGCGCGCGCTGGCTGGGCCGCCGCATCGACATCGTGGATATCGCCGCCGTCAACGTCACCGTCGAGTTGGGTGAGTTGCGGCAGGCCGTCAACGTGACTCCGACCGGTCTCGAAAGCCTGACCTTCGACAAGCCTAACTACGGCACGAAGCCCGATTCCGTGCTGGAGCATTGCAGCGCATTCGCCGCCACCGGACCCGCCACCAAGGACGGCAAGATGGTGATCGGACACGTCACCTGGTGGCCGCTGACGCTGGCCGAGCAGACCAACGTGTGGCTCGACATCAAGCCGGAGAAGGGCCATCGCATGCTGATCCAAAGCTACCCGGGCGGCATCGAGAGCGGCACCGACTGGTATCAGAACGACGCCGGCATGGTGCTCACCGAGACCACCATCGCGCAAACGCCGTTCAACGCCCAAGGCACGCCCGTGGCCTTCCGCGCGCGCATGGCGATTCAGTACGCCGGCAATATCGACGAAATGGTGAAGCAGCTCGGCACGCGCAACAACGGCCTCTACACCAACGAGTGGCTGATGGGCGACGCCAAGACCAACGAGGTCGCCATGTATGAGCTGGGGACCAATCACACGAAACTGTGGCGCAGCTCGAAGGACGAATGGTTCGCCAATACGCCTGGATTCTATTGGGGCAACAACAACGCCAAGGACCTGAACGTGCGCCTCGAAACGCATCCCGACCCCAAGGGCAGCCCCGTCTACGTGCCGTTCGTGCCGGCTATCCGCGACCTGGCGTGGAACGATTTTTATAACCGGTACAAGGGGCAGATCGACGAGCAGTTCGCCTTCACCGCGTTCCGCACGGCGCCGCTGGTGAGCGCCAGCACGATGGATGCGAAGGTCATCACGGCCGATATGGCCAACAAGTTCATGGTGTGGTCCGCCATCGGCAAGCCCAATCAGCGCGAGTGGGTGGCGCGCGGCGGCTATGCCAAGAACGACGGCCTGTACCCTTCCGGCTATTACTTGTTCGATACGCAAGCGCCGCCGGCCGTACGTGCTGCTCTGCAGGACCCGGCCAAGCCTTCGGCAGAGCGTCGCCAGCCGCCGCGGCGTTCGACATTCGCGGATCGCCTGTGGGAAGGCTGGGTGCTCCCGGCCGCCGATGCCGACACCTGGTTCGTGGCGGGTTCCGCCGCCTACCACCGGCTGCTGCAGGAGGCGGATCTCGACAAAGCCATCCACGCCACCAGAATTCAGTACCGCGGGTTGAAGCTCTCGCCCGTCAATGCCGCCACGCGCACGCGCCTCGAGGAGTCCAAGGGCGTGCTGGTGCTCGACGCCATGCGGCGCAAGCTGGGCGATGACAAGTTCCTGGCGCTGATGAAGGATTACTTCGGCGCCAACGCTGCCAAGACGGTAACGGCGCAGTCATTCCTCGATAAGGCCGGCGTGCCGTTCGAATTCATCGAACCGGAGGACGGTCCTGCGTACCTGGTGGGCGACATCCGCGCGCGCCTGAGCTCGGCCGCGATCGTCTATGGCACCATGCGCGATGCCGGCGCCAACCGCTACGCCGCCGAGCAGTTGCAGAACCGCTATCTCGACCAGTTCGAGAGTGCCGTGCCTATCTACAAGGATTTCGAAGTCTCGGACGAACTACTGCGCCACAAGGACGTAGTCTTCGTGGGTCGGCCCGAGGCTAATTCCGCGCTGGCGGAGTGGGCCGCGAAGCTCGGTGTCGACTACAGCGGTTCGGCGTTCAAGGCCGAGGGCGCGGTCCACGCCTCCGAGCGTGAGGCGCTGATCCTGGCGGCGAAGAATCCGCTCGATGCGACGCATATGGTGCTGGTGGTGGCGGGCAACGACGCGTTGCGCACGGTGAAAGCCATCAACCAGTTCGGCGGCCAGAGCGAGTTGGTGGTGTGGGAGGACGGCGCGACGCCGGCCGCGGGTGGCGGCTTCGGGCGCAGAGGAAGGTAAGGGCTACGCGCGGCGCCGGGCAGTCTGACTGGCGGCCCCGAGCGCATCCACTTGCCGCAAGGGTGGGAACATCCACGCCCATAGACCGACCACGGCGATCGTTCCCAAGCCGCCGAGAATCACGGCCGGCACCGTGCCGAACCACTGCGCCGTGAGCCCCGATTCAAATTGGCCCACCTCATTCGACGCGCCGATGAATACGCCGTTGACGGCGCTAACGCGGCCGCGCATCTCGTCCGGTGTGCCGAGTTGCACCAGCGTGTGGCGCACGATGACGCTCACCATGTCGCAGGCGCCCACCAGCACCAGCGCAACCATCGACAGGGCGACGCTGCGCGACAGGCCGAACACCAGCGTGAAAATACCGAATCCGCAGACGCACCAGAGCATGGCGGCGCCGGCGCGGCGGCGCAGCGGAAAGTAGGCCAGCACGATCGCCATCATCACCGCGCCCACGCTGGGCGCGCCGCGAAGCAGGCCGAGGCCCATCGGACCTACCTTGAGAATCTCCTCCGCAAACACCGGCAGCAGCGCCACCGCGCCTCCCAGCAGGACGGCGAACAGGTCGAGCGAGATGGCTCCGAGCACCAACTTGTTCCGCCAGATAAAGTGGAGCCCTTCGAGCAGAATCCCGGTCGACGCCCCGCGCCGCGCCCGTTGCACGGCTTCGATCCGGATGGCGCCGATCAACACCATCGCGACCAGCGTCTCCGCGGCGGCACAAATGTAGACGAAGACCGGACCGCCGGTGAAGCCGTATAGCAGGCCGCCGATCATCGGCCCCATCGCCATCGCCCCCTGGAAGATGGACGAGCCCCACGCCACGGCATTGGGAAAGATCTCTTGCGGGACCACCAGCGGGAGAAACGATTGTCCCGCCGGCCCGTTGAACGCGCGCACCACGCCGTTCAACACCAGCACGCCGTAGATGGGCAAGACGGAAGACACGCCGCGCAGCGACAGCGTCAGCAGCAGCAGCGAGCATACCGAGAATCCGGCATAGCAGGTTTGCAGGATGCGCCGGCGGGGCACGCGGTCGGCGGTCTCGCCGGCAACCAGAAACAACAGCACGCCGGGAAGGAATTGCGCCAGCCCGACCAGGCCGAGGTCGAGCGGGCGGTGCGTGATCCGGTATATCTGCCACGCGACGGCTACGCCCTGCATCTCGGACGCCGTGGTGACCAGCACGCGCGCCGCCATGTAGTAGCGGAAATTGACGTAGCGGAATGCCGCGTGGCCTGAGTCGTTCACTGCGGGTGGGATGCCGGCGCAGGCGCCCCTTCGCGCGCCCGCACGTACTCGGCGGTCTTGGAATTCTCCTTGTTCCAGTGCGGCGCGTCCGCGCTGTTAGCCATCTGGAGAATGCCGAGCGCGATGGTGCGGTCCACTTTCGCCATGTTGTCGTAGTCGAGCTTCGGCCACTCATCGCCCGGCTGGTGGTAGTCGGGGAACGTGTAGGCAACCGAAATGGTGGTCGAAGGAATCCCGATCTGCGCGAACGCGGCGTTGTCGCTACGGGCGAAAAACGCATCGCTGTTCTTTTCGTGCTTCACTGCCTGGATGCCGGTCTCCGCGCCGGCGTTGGCGAAGATGGCCGCGATATCGGTGTAGTCGAAACCGGTGAGGTTGAACGCGCCCACGCGCGGGCCCTCGTCATCGTCGGTGCGGCCCATGTGCTCCAGGTTCACGTTGGCGATGGTTTTGGCGGCGGGAAAGATGGGATGCGCGCCGTAGTAGCGCGAGCCCAGCCCGCCCACTTCTTCGCCAAAGAGCGCCATGAACAGGATGCTTCGCTTGGGCCGCTCGGGAAGAGCCGCCAGGGCGCCCGCGATCTCGATCGCCGACGAAGTGCCGCTGGCATCGTCATTGGCGCCGTTGTAAATACGATCGCCCGGGCCGGTGCCGCGCACGCCCAGGTGGTCGTAATGGCCGCTCACAATGATGTAGGTGTCCGCGAGCGACGGGTCCGATCCACGCAGCAGGCCCACTACGTTGCGCAGCTTGACGGTTGTCAACACGGGCGCGGCGATGTGAGCCGAGATGACTGGCTCCTTCGCGTCCTTGAGCGCCCTGCGCACCGCCGCGTCCCAGACCACCAGCACCGGCGTCGTCACCAATGCGGCCGCCTCGCGCAGTCTCGCGTTAGGAGTGACGCGCGGCGCGGTGGATTGCACCACCACAATCAGGACCGGCTGGAGTCGCGTGGCCAACGACGCAAGCTGCCGCATTCCGCCGATCCCCTGCATCTCGATCAGCAGCACTTTGCCGCGGACCTGATCAGGTGTTAGAACACTGGCGGCGGCCATCGTTGTCTGGACGGCGGCGGCGTCTTTCACATCGGCCGCGGCGGCTTCCTGCAACGCGATCGAGGCCTTGTCCGCCTTGACGGTCTGATCGCCGACTCTCAGCGTGAGTTCCAGGCCGTCCAGGTTGGGCGCCACGGAAACGTACGGCGCGGTCTGGAAATAGCCGTCGTCACCCACCGGCTCGAGCCCGGCGCGCCGGAACTGCGACGCGACAAACTCGGCCGCGATCTCCAGGCCGCGCGACGGCGTGCCGCGACCCTCTAATGCATCCGAGGCAAGAAAAGAGACGTCGGCCTTCAACCCATCGGCAGTGATGCGGGACGCGATCGATTGTGCCGGAGGGGCCTGGGCGAGGGCTGCAGCCGCCACGAGTGCCGCAAGTGCGGCAGGTAGAACGGACTTCATATGGGTGGGTGCGATACTATTCATCATAGCGTTTTCAGCGGTTGAGCCGAACTGCCCGCCGCTTGCGCGTATCAGCTTGGAAAAGGGGAAACATGTCGGCTACAACCGGATCTCGTGAAGTGCCCGCGGGCGCACAGATGATGCAGATGTTAGCGGGAAGTGGATCTCGAGATGCTGGTGCTGCCCGGCGGCAAGGAGCGGACCGAAGCGGAGTACCGCGATCTGTTCGCCCGCGCCGGATTGCGGATGACCGGGATCACCCCGACGCCGGGTCCGGTGCAAGTGATCGAGGCTGTGGCGTAGCTCCAATTTCAGCTCGAAATTGCTGCACTACTGCAAATTAATTGTTCCCCGGCAGGCACTCGCGCCGCAGCGGCAGCGCACGCGGCCGATCTTGCCGGAGAACATGTAATCCACCGTCAACTCCTCGCCTGCATCGATCTCACGCTTGTATAGCTCCTTTGACAAGCGCCTCGACGCCGGGCGGTCCATAGATATCAATTGGCTCTTGGCGCTGAAACTCCCATTCCGAGACTAAGAGCGTAGCCAGACCCATCGTATGGTCGCTGTGGCAATGAGTAATGAAGATCTTGCCGATCTGTCGAAAATCCGCGCCGGCTTGTACGATCCGGCGCGTTACATTGTCACCCGCATCGATCACATAGTGAGTGCCGTTGACCGTCAACAGGTTGGAGGATTGCGTCCGGTTCTGTGTCGGAAGCGGCCCGCCCGCCGTACCGAGCGTAACCAGGCGCGTGCCAGTTGTTGCCCGGGGCTGGATCTTTGGATTTGTGGCTACTTGGCCAATACAGGTGGCCGTTATCACTGCCACTGCGAGCACGAAACGGAGGTGTATCGTGACGACGCCGGAAATTGCAGCTGAGGTCATCGCTGAATTCTATCCTAGTCTAAGAGGTGACAAGAAGACATTGAGCGGCGGATCACCCGCCAAAGCCTGGCCGATTTCGAGATCACGCCCGAAACTCCGCGGCGTGATCGATCGCCCAGTCGCGGAACGTTCGCGCCGGCGCTCCGGTGATCTCTGCGACCGTGGATGTCACGAACGCAGGTCGACCGATTGCCGCAGCCCAGGCGTCGAGCAGCAAGTTCATGACGAACGCAGGTATGCCAGGGAGTGACTCAGATCTCGCGGCTTCCGGCGAGATCTCTTCGATGCGCAGCGAGCGGCCGATCGCACCACCGATGGTCGATATCTGCTCGAACTGGCTCAGGGATTGAGGCCCGGTCAGAACATATTCCGCTCCGGCAGGTCCATCCTCACACAAGGCGCGAACCGCGACCGCGGCGATGTCACGCTCGTCGATCGGAGCTGTAGGAACGGTGAGATGGGGCCAGCGCACGACATCGCCGCCGGTGCGGATCTGCGGCGCCCACCACAACAGGGCATTCGCGGCGAACATTCCGGGCCGCAGGAATGTCCACTGGAGTCCTGAGGTCTCGATCAGCCGCTCGATTTGCCCGCCCAGGGCTCGGAGCGGATTGGGCTGTTGGAACAAGGGGTGTGCCGTTTTGAGCGGAGCTGAGAGGAATACGATGCGCCGTGCGTGCTTCGCGATCCGCTCCAACGCGGGAGCAACAGTGGCCGGCGGGGCGGTCCACACCAGGAACACCGCATCGATGCCATCCAGGCATTCATCAAGGGTCTCGGGGAGAGTGAGATCTCCGCGTACCACTTCAACGTGTGGCGGCAAACCAGCCGTGTGCGGGTTGCGGGCAAGCGCGCGGACTCGCACGCCCGTGGCCGGCAACTGAGAGAGAACCTGGCGGCCGACCCTGCCGGTAGCTCCAATGATGAGGATACGATTCATGCAAGACCATCCTACCGGCGGAGGCCAATTGGGGGCAAGAGGCCTCGCAGACGGCCAGAGCGGTAAACGAACAGCACTGGGACTAACTCAGGCTAAGTCCAATACATATTTCAGGCGCGGCGCCGACAGAGATCCGCGCCGCAGAGTGCGCTACTCGTACCGCAGCGCCACCATCGGATCGATTCGCGATGCCCGTCGCGCCGGCAGGAATCCCGCGAGCGCGGTGACGAACGCGAGCACTAACGCCGATCCCGCGAAGATCAGGCCATCTGTCGGTTTGACACCGTAAAGCATGCTGGACACCAGCCTCGTGGCGGCGTAAGCAGCGGCCAAGCCCACCCCCGTGCCTGCCGCCGCCATCTGCAAGCTTTCGCGCAGCACCATCCACTGAACGTTGCGGCGCTGGGCGCCGAGCGCCATACGAATGCCCAGTTCCGCGGTCCGCCGGGAAACGCCATACGCCAGCACGCCGTAGAGTCCGATCGCTGCCAGCAGCGTCGCGAGCGCGCCGAACACCGTCGAAAGCGCCGCGACTAAGCGCTCGCGGCCTATCGTTCCCTCGACCACGGAATCCAGCGTACGGATGTCTTCCACCTGCCCCGCACCCGCCGCCGCGACGGCGCTGCGAATCGCCGCGCTCACTTGCCGGACGTCCGCCTGGCTCCGCACCAGAAGGGCTCCTTCCCGATCCCCCGGCAGATACACCATCCGCCAGCCCTCCTCGCGAGCTTCCATAGTGCTTGGCGTTCCGGACCACACCGATGACCTCGCGGATCTCCGGTTGGATTTGCGGCAGGCGGATGCGCCGGCCTACAGCGGATTCGTTGCGAAACAGGTACCGCGCGAACTTCTCATTCACCACCGCCACGGCTGCAGGGCTCGATCGTATCCAGCGAGGCCGCGCTCAGCTCCTCGAATATGCCGAGTCCGAAACTCTGAGTGACGGGAGAGCCGATGCCATCGAACACCGCGTATGCTCCGGCGCATTCGATCCAGTCGGAGCCGCTGCCGGGGAAGAGACGCCGACGCGCCTCCGCGAACTGAAGGCACGCGTGCCCTTCCGCGCGCTCCAAACGTCTCGAGAGTGCAAGGTCAGAAAACAGCATCGCGATTGGCTATGGTACACGGCTCGGGCAACACCAGCAACGCCTCACACTCGCAACCGCGTACGTAGGGGCTGGCGGAACGGCCGAATTGAGGAAGTCTGGCCGGCAGCGGAAGACGGCAGAGCCAAACTTCGAGCAAGCCACATGTCCGGAACGGGCGTGTTACGACGGGTGAGGTTCATCCGCCGAACTTCCGCGTTGGCCAACCGAGTTGGGCGTGCTCGAACTACGGGGTGTAACGCCCTTGTCTGGAACCGTTATCGCACGGCGATAGTAACCATGTTGTATGTTGCGCCCCCGATGGCAATCACGACGGGAACCGCCACGCCTTTCGGTGCAGCCGTTGGAACCGACACATTCACCTGGTACTCGCCCACGGACCCTGGCGCCAGCCCGGAGAACAACACAGTAGCTTGCACACCTCCGATGGTTACTCTCGGACTCGTCGTTGCAACCGAGAGCGGTTCACTCAACGCAGGCCAGCCGCTCGCGGGCTGGTTCGTGACGGGCCCGAGACCAGTGCAATATATCTGGATTGCAGAGCCGCCCGCAATCGCCGGGTTTGAGGAATCGACCAGACGGTAGGACGTATCGAGGATCGCCCCCTGGCCAGTGCCTTGGGAATTCATGCTAAAGATGCCTGGGGCGAACGGTGCGACGCTGATGGTCTCGCCGGCGGTTGTCTGGCCATTTACGGTGGCGGTAAGGGACGATTGCGATTGTCCTGCCAACTCCCAAGGGACCTGAAAGTTCACCTGGCCGGCCGAGACTGCAAAGAGGGGTACCTTTTTCCCGCTGCCAAGCTGCATTGAAAACCCGCCGAGGCTATCCGGAAGGGGCGAGTTGGAGGCCATCGCCAACGGAGTGCCGAGAAAGCTTCCGTAGACAGTGGCGATGCTCCCAGGTGCTATCGATCCGATCGCGAAGCTAGCCGCGTTTACGACTCCGCCAGGGCTTATCCCGGACACTAGACCCGGTTGACTGACGGGGATCGCGATACCGGCTACAGAGACTATTGCACTGCGTGCCGGACCGGAGTTGGCGGCTGCCGTCAGGGTGATAGTCGCCGGTCCTGAGCCAACAGCGTTGCCCGAGTACCTGATCCAAAGCGGAATGCTCTGAACTGCCCAGTCGCAGGAACCATTGGTCTGGATTGCGATGCTCAGAGTGCCACCCGTGGCGGCTGGTGAACAATTGGCCGGACTGACGGAAGCGGAGCACGAAGGACCCGAAGGAGTCAGCACACGAATCCGATGGTTCCCAGAGTCAGCCACGTAAACGCGGCCGGCCGAGTCCACCGCGAGCCCTGAAACACTGGCAAACTGAGCAATTGCCGCGGGACCGTTGTCACCGCTGAAACCAGACGTCCCGTTTCCGGCCACTGTAGTGATCACTCCGTTAGAGACCTTGCGGACGGCGGCCCCGCCCTCAGAAATGTAAAGGTTACCGAGAGAGTCTACGGCGACCGCGACGGGCGCGAGTACCGCGGCAAGGGTCGCAGGACCGTTATCACCGGCCGGGCCTATCGTCCCGTTCCCCGCCACGGTAGTGATCACGCCTTTGGAGACTTTCCGGATGCGGTAGTCAAAACGATCTGCGATGTATACGTCACCGGCAGAGTCGACGGCGATGCCTAGCAGGCTGCGGAAAAACGCCCTTTTTCGGCCAAATTCGTAACTCTTGTTATGCCGAATCGAAGACAGACTACGCCTAAACTGCGCCGCAGACGACTAACTTGTTCTAACTGCGGCCCCTTTTGGCCGCTTTGCCCGCG
>JBGPHT010000157.1:0-18330 GCA_041484525.1 Bryobacteraceae bacterium
AAAAGTCCGGCTGGGTGGGCATTCCGAATTATAAATGCCTTCTTTCCCATAGTCAAACAAAATCGTCTATTTATGTTTTTGGTCGGAAGAGACCGCTGTTTCGACGGGCCTGTGTCTACGAAAATAAGGGACAAGCTCTAACTAAGCCACTACCAAAAAGCAAGGGGGGTGGGTGAACTGGGGTGGACCGGGCGGCCCCATCGCAACGCCCAATGGAGTACCATTCTCATAACGATGCTGGCTGCACGCAATCTCCTTTTGATCCTGATTCTGAGCGGTCCTCTGTTGGCGGCCGACTTTCCGACTACTGTCCAACCGGTCCTGAACACCACTTGCGCGCCGTGTCACAACGATCGGATGGCGTCGGGCGGACTCAACATTACGGCGTTTGCGAAGCCCGGCTCCATTGCGCAAATGTCCGATGGCTGGGCCACTATCCTGCGCAAGCTGCGAGCCGGCGAAATGCCGCCCAAAGGTATCCCGCGGCCGGCGCAACTGGATGAGCTCATCGTCTACGTGCAGGCGGAGCTCGACAGGGCCGATCGCAACACCAAGGCCGATCCCGGCCGCGTCACGGCGCGGCGGCTGAACCGTGCCGAATACACCAACACCATCCGCGACCTGCTGGCGGTCGAGTTCCGCGCGGAGAAGAATTTCCCCACGGACGATCTCGGGAACGGATTCGACAATATCGGCGACGTGCTCACCGTCTCGCCGGTTTTGATGGAGAAATATCTGTCGGCGGCCGGGCGCATCGCAGCGCGAGCCATCGCGGCCGATCCGCTGCCCAGGCCGATCAACATTCAATTCGCCGCCAAGGACAAGAAGATCCGGCGTGTCGATTTCAGCACCATCGAAGCGACGGGGCGGCTGGAGTTCGACGGCGAGTACACCATCCGCTTCGGCATGCCGGGCGAGCGCGCGGCCGATGCGCCGCCGGTGAGCCTCGGATTCTGGGTGGATGGAAAGCTGCTGAAGACCATGCAGGTGGAGACCAAGCCCTCCGGCCTGGTCTACTTCAACCCGTATTCGGAAGCCGACATGCGGCTGCTTCTGACGGAGGGCGAGCACGTTTTCCGCGCCGCCTTCCTGGACGACGGCTTCGTGAAAGACCTTTCGAACAAGGACGCGTACGACAACAAGAAAAACAAGTTTCTGGATTCGATCACCTTCATTGGGCCGTACGCTCCGGCCGAGGAGCGGGCCAGCCGCAAGAAGATTCTGGTCTGCGATCCCGCGAGCGGTCCGGCTTGCATCGAGAAGATCGTCTCCACGCTGGCGCGCCGCGCCTACCGCCGGCCGGTCACCAAGGCGGAAGTGGCGCAACTGCTGAAATTTGTGGCGTTGGCAAAGGCTGACGGGCAGACGCCGGAGCAGGGTGTGCAGCTCGCGCTGCAGGCAATTCTGGTCTCACCCAATTTCCTGTTCCGCCTGGAGCGCGACCCGAACCCCACCGACGCCGCGCGTTCGCATCCTATCTCTGATGTGGAACTGGCTTCGCGGCTCAGCTACTTCCTTTGGAGCTCGATGCCGGATGACGAACTGCTGGCGCTCGCGGAATCCGGCAAGCTGGACGCGCCGGACGTGCTGGACGCGCAGGTGAAACGCATGCTGGCCGACGCGCGATCGAACGCCCTGGCGGAAAACTTCGCCGGCCAATGGCTGGAGCTGCGGAACCTCGATGTGGTGAAGCCCGATCCGCAGAAGTTTCCCGAGTGGAGTCCGGAACTGCGCGATGCCATGCGGACGGAGACGCGCCTCTTCTTCGACTACGTGCTGCGTGAAAACAGGCCGCTCTCGGATTTTCTGAACGCGCGCTACACCTTCCTCAACGAGGTCCTGGCGAAGCACTACGGCATTGCCGGCGTGACGGGTCCGGACTTCCGGCGCGTGGACCTGACCGGCGAAGAGCGCGGCGGCATTTTGGGGCAAGCGAGCGTGCTGACGGTATCGAGCTACCCGACGCGCACGTCGGTAGTGATCCGCGGCAAATACATCCTGCAGAATATTCTGGGCGACCCGCCTCCCCCGCCCCCGGCCGACGTTCCGGTGATCGATGAAGCAGCGGTGGGAACAGCGGCGTCGCTGCGCCAGCAGATGGAGCAGCACCGCGCCGACGCTACGTGCGCGACGTGCCACAACAAGATGGACCCGCTCGGCTTCGCGCTCGAGAACTACGACGGAGTCGGCAAGTGGCGCACGAAAGACGGCAAGTTCGACGTGGACGCCAGCGGCACGCTACCCAACGGCAAAACGTTCTCGACGCCCGCCGAGATGCGCGCGGTGCTGTCGAGCCAGCTTCCGCAATTCTCGCGCTGCCTGGTGGAGAAGATGCTGGTGTATGCGCTGGGGCGCGGACTGGGCGCGTACGATCGGAGAACCATCGACGGGGTCAGTGCGAAGGTGGCGGCGGATGGGTATAAGTTTCAGACGACGCTGTTTGAGATTGTGCGGAGTCTGCCGTTTCTGGCGAGGCGCGGCGAGGAAGTGAAGAAGTAGCGGGCGGGGGCGGTTCGTACACTAGCGTCAATTCCAGGCAACGATGTGGTGGCTGGCCGCAGGCCAAGCATAGGAGTCAAAATCATCGCCGGTTTCAAAAGGAAGTCCGCGCCTCAGGAGTGCGAAGTGCGGCTCACCATCATGACTGCCCGCGAGCGATCACCGGCTCGGCACAGGTCGCAGGCACTTCCATGATCCGGCGACTACGGGGCCAAGTGGTGAGCGAGTGTGGAGGGTAGTCACTGTGGCTCCTCCCGGTCTACGAGATCCGATAGACGTACGCATCTTGCACGAAGCGGTCACCAATCATTTGGCCGCCAAGACGCATTCCTTCGACGCTCTTGGTCTTCCCGAAGAGTTGACGGAGCTCTCTGATGAACGAATCGGTCATCGAAAGAATCATTACGGGTGGGGTCTTCTCAGGGGTCAGCCCCGCGACAGCCAGCGAATCGTGGAGCCGCCGGTACGCCTCCCTGGGATCGAGTGAGTCGAACTGGCGCGCCGATAGAACGAGACGCCAATCTTCGTATTCGGGAGAATACACCCAAAGTGCGATGGCCACCTTGAGTTTTGCGCGTTCGAGAGCGTCGACGACCTCGCGGCCCCGGTCAATATCAAGACTCACCAATGCAGCTTTATCCATGAGACAACTCCATGACGCCTGTTCCCAACTGCTTCCAGCAGTGCCCGAGCGGCTTCCGGACGATGCTTCCTGTACCGGCTCTGTTCCGGTCATTCCTGAACAACGTCCCAATTCGTTCTAAAATCAGGGTCCTGGCTAGACTGCTCGACGCGCGCGTCATCAAGTCCCGCAACCCTGATCAGTTCTCGCAAATTATGTGAATGGCTGGACTCTACCTTCTTCTTGTCTGGGAATTCATGTCGCTGAGTTCCCTTTGCGATGCACGCCTTGAGCCCGCACTCCACGGCATAGCCAGCCAAGCAGTACGCGCCATCGAATAGCCCCACACCGAGCAAAGCTGTCGCCTCCCTCAGCCTCACCTTCGCAAGCTCTTGAAAGTCTCTCCTATCCACGAGACTTCATGATACCGCCCAAGCCGCCACTTGTTTGTCTAACGCCATTGCTCGCATGTGGCAGGCCAACGGATTAATTTCCACTGACGCCGTTTTGTTTCCATACTCGAGACGGGCGACTGTTTAACCCTATGTGCAAACCCCCCAGGCCTGCCCAAGGAGCCTGCCCCACAATTCATTGCGGGGCGTTCCGTCAGCGGACGAATCGCGATCCATCGGCGGCCAACTAACGGACAACCGCGGCAAAAGTGCGCCTACTCGCAGCGCAAGGCGACGATCGGATCTACTCTCATCGCACGGCGGGCGGGCACCAGAATCGCGAGTGCGGCCGAGGCCAGCAGGGCCAGCGGGATTCCGATGAAGGTGGCGGCATCGCCGGCGCTCACTCCGAAGATCAGCGATGCCAGCAGGCGCGCCATGCCCCAGGCCAACGCCATCCCGACTAAGAGTCCGTAGATGGTCGTCAACATTCCCTGGCGGAAGACCAGTGCCAGCACGCTCTGGCGCGGCGCGCCGAGGGCCACGCGAACGCCGATGTCGTGGGTCTGCTCGGCAACCAGGTAGGCCATCACGCCGTACACGCCGACCGACGCCAGCACCAGCGCGAGCACGCCGAAAATCCCCATCATCACGGCGACGTAGGTCAGGCCGACTGCCTGATGGTTGCGCAGGGTTTCGATGGTGGCGACGTCAGTGACGGGCTGCTCGGGATCGACGGAACGGATGGAGGCGGTCACCGCGGGCGCGAGGCGCAACGGGTCGCCCGCGGCGCGAACGCCAATATCCATCCAGGGGCGGGGCGACTGCTCGAACGGCAGGTAGATCGTCGGCCGGGGCGTGCGATCGAAGACGTCGTGCGTGATGTCACCGGCCACGCCGACGATGGTGATCCACGGCGCTTCTTCATCGGGCGCGCTGACCTTGATGCGCCGGCCGACGGGCGACGGACCGTTCGGCCACCACAGGCGCACGAGGCGGTCGCTGATGACGGCCACGAGGGGTGCGTTGGCGCCGTCGCTGGAGCTGAGCAGCCGTCCCGACTTCAGAGGGATTCGCAGCGTCTCGAAATAATTCGGACTTACGGACTGGTACATGGCCCAGGGGCGATCGCCGGGTTGCACCTGCCGGCCTTCAATCGTGATCTGACGGCTGCTCGAGTGGCCGCTGTACGGCAACGCGCTAGCCGCAACAGCCGATCGCACGCCCGGAATCTTCGAGGTCCGTTCCAACACCTCGCGGTAGAAGGCGGCCTGCTGGTGCTTCTCGTGGTATTTGTTTTCGGTGATGGCGAGGCGCAGTGACAGGATGGTCGCGGGCTCCATGTTGGTGCTGCCGGCGAGCAGCGCGTTGAAGCCGCGCACCATCAGGCTGGCGCCCACCAGCAGGACCACGGCGAGAGCGATCTCAGCCGCCACCAGAATGCCGCGGAGCCGGTGCTTGCCGCGTCCCGCCGACCCGCCGCGGCCACCTTCCTTCAACGCGCCGCTCACGTTGGCCCACGAGCATTGAATCGCCGGCGCCAGGCCCGCCAGGACGCCGCTCAGCACGGCGGCGAACAGCGAGAAGCCCAGCGCGCGCGCGTCGAGCGAAATATCCTTCCAACCCACGATGTACTTTTCGACTTCTGCGGGCATCCCTCCCTTGATGGCGGCGATTCCCCAGCCCGCCACCAGCAGTCCGAGCACGGCGCCCGCGACCGACAGCATCACGCTTTCCGTCACGAGCTGTCCGGCTATCTGCCACTGGCGCGCGCCTAAAGCGGTCCGCACCGCCACCTCGCGCGTCCTGCCGGTGGCGCGCGCGAACTGCAGGTTGGCCACGTTGGCGCACGCGATCGCCAGCACGAAGAGCACCGAAAAAAACAGCATGAGGGTGTACTGCTGGGTGAAGGACCCGATCATGAAATCGTGGGTGGACCACGCCATGAAGCGGCGATTCTTATTGGTTTCGGGATACGACGACGCCAGGCGCCGGCCGATGCTCTCGAGTTCCGCGCCGGCTTGCTCGAGCGTACGGCCGGGCTTGAGGCGCCCCAGCGCGATGCCTATCATGTGCGCACGATCGTTGCGGATCTTGGGAGTCAGGGTGAGCGGCGTCCAGATTTCGGCGGTGCGGGGGAAGTCGAAACCTGGCGGCATCACACCGGTCACGAGGTAGTTGGCGTCATCCAGGCGGATGGTCTTGCCGACGATTTGCGGATCGGCGCCAAAGCGGCGGCGCCAGAGCTTGTCGCTCAGCATCACGACGTTGTCGCGGCCTTTTTCGTCCTCGCCGGATTGGAATCCGCGGCCGAGCGAAGGCTGCACGCCCACCAGATCGAAGAAGCCGGGAGAGACCAGGAACTGGCTGACGCGCTCCGGCTCTCCGCCCGAACCGACGATGTTGGCGAGGCCGTCGTCCCACATTGCAAGATCCTGGAAGGTGGTGTTGGTGCGGCGGATGTCCTCGAAATCGGCGGCGCTGAGCGAATTCCATCCGTTGGGGTCGCCGGGGACGCGGCCCAGGACCGTCGCCATCGTTTCCAAGTGCGGGAGCGGGACGGGCTTCCAGAGGAGCGCGTCGCAAACGCTGAAGACTGCAGTGGTGGCGCCGATGCCGAGCGCTAGCGTAATTACCGCGACGGCGGTGAACCCGGGGGCCTTGCGCAGAGTACGCGCACCATACCGGATGTCGTTCCACATGAGGACTAATACGATGGGGACGGGGTGCGGGTTCCTCGAATGTGGGAATCAACTGGCGGGCTGCAAAGCGGGGGACAGGCAACGAAATTCCGCGCAAAGACGGCGCGGAAGGTTTCGTAGCCTGTCCCCCGGTTTGCAGGGGCGTCTTTACTCGATTTTTTCTAACTGGAGGGTGATGGTTCCGATGGCGATGGTCATGCGCACGCGGACCTGCACGGGCAGCTTGCGGCGGTCGTCCGTCAGCCAGATGAACAGGCGGGCGGAACGGCGGTAGAGGACGTTGTTGAAGAGCTGGACTTCGTAGCGGATGGTCTTGAACGTACCCGCCGGCGTCTTGACGTCTTCGCGCTGCTGCGCGTCCACCTTGGCCAGGACGCTCTTTTTGCCGTCGCTCACCGGCACCTGCGCGCTCTGCCCGGGCTCGAGGTTCAGGGTGCGCACGAAGAAGAGTCCGCCCAGGACGTCGTGCACGCACGGTGGAATGTCGATCTCCTGCGACGAGACGACGGCGTTCTTCACCAGGTCGCGCTCCAGATAGGCGGCCTTCTTGGTTTCGGCGTTGAAGGTGATCTTGGTCTCGCGCTGCCGGCTGCCTTCGCGCGCCGACATCTGCAAGGACTCGGCGCAAAGCGAGCGGTTGAGGTTCACGCTGTAATCGTCATCCACCTTGAAAAGTTTGGACACCAGTCCCACCGATTCCAGGTGCAGGTTGAGCTGGAATCCGTTGCGCGGCTCGGGATTTGAATGCCACTCGAGCTTGGCCTTGCCGGCGGTGATGAGCCGCCACTCGACGTTGTAGTAAAGAGTCTCCTTGGCCGGCAGGCCGCCGTCTTGCGAGAACGCAAGCGACGCACACACCAGGGGCAGCCAGCAACGTAACCAGGGCATGAAAGGCCAGTGTCGCAGATGGCGCGAGCGGGTGGCAAGGTTTGGCGGGATGGTATATTCTTCGCCATGGACGCTCCCCGGCACTGCAGCTTTTCGGCGAGGCTGGACTGCCACTACCTCCTGCGCGTGCCGGATTCGATCGACGAGAGCACGCTGCTGGTGGTCGCGCTCCACGGCTTCGGCCAGAACGCCGAGATGATGCTGCCGCTGGCGGAGAAGATGCTCGGGCGGCGCCATGCGATCGCTTCACTGCAAGGTCCGAACCAGTTCTTCCTGCATGGCGGCACGAGCGAGGTGGGCTACTGCTGGGTGACGAACCGGCACGCGGCGGGCTCGATCCGGCTGCACCACGAGATGGTGTCGCACGTTTTGAGCGCGGCGGGGCGCGAGTACGGCATACCGAAGGAGCGGCGGATCCTGTTGGGTTTTTCGCAGCCGGTGTCGTTGAACTACCGGTTCGCGGCCACGTGCCCGGGGTCGGTTCGCGGCGTGATCGGAGTCTGCGGCGGATTGCCTAGCGACTGGGAGACCGGTCCGTACCAGCCGGTGGACGCGGCGGTGCTGCACCTGGCGCGGCGGGAAGACGAGTATTATCCGGCCAGCGTCACGGAACAATATCCGGCGCGCCTGCGTACGAGAGTGGAGGATGCGGAGTTCCATCTGCTCGAGGGCGGCCATCGCTTTCCTTCCGGGGCGAACGCCATCGTAGAGGAGTGGCTGGGGCGCATCCTGCGATAATACGAACTATGCCCGCCCCTTCTTTTTTTCGCCGCCCGGCCGTGCTGCTGGCGCTGGCCCTCTGCTCGGTAGGGGGCGTGGTGACACTGCTGGGACATCTCGCCACCGGACCGGTGGCGGAGCAGAAACGTTCGACGGTCACGACCGAAGCGGGAACCGAGGCGTACCCGGCGCTCTCGCCCGACGGGCAGTTGATGGCGTACAGCGCGCGCGATGCGTCGAAGGTGAGCGCATTCCATATCATGGTGCGCAGCCTGTTGGGGGGCGCGCCGCGGGCGCTGACCTCGGGCGCGGGCAACGATGTGGGACCGGCGTGGTCGCCCGACGGATCGAGCCTGGCATTCCTGCGGACGGAAGAAGGGCGCGCCACGTACATGATGGTTCCGGTGCCGGGCGGCGACCCGAAGGCGATCGTCAGCTTCGACGCCGGCGCCGAGACTTCGCAGGCATTACCGTCGGTTTCCTGGAACCGTGACGGCAAGTCATTGTTCGTGGTCGCGACGGCGGAGAAGCAGGCGCCCGCCATTGCGGTGGTGACGTTGGACGGCAAGGCCGCCCGCATCACCAACCCGCCCGAAGGCATCGAGGGGGATTTCAACCCGGTGATTTCGCCCGATGGCCAGACCGTCGCATTCGCGCGCAAGACGGGATCGAACGGCGCCGATATTTTCCTTTGCGACCCCACGGGCGGCGGCGTGCGGCGGCTGACGTTCGACGACAAGAGCATCCGCGGAATGTCGTGGACGCCGGACGGCCGCGACATTGTGTACTCGGCGGACCGGATGCGCGGCTGGCGGCTATGGCGCGTGGCGGCGTACGGAGGCAGTCCGCGCGAGGTGACGATGGCGGGCCACGAGGCGCAATATCCGGCGGTGTCGCCGGCGGGGCGCAAGCTGGTCTACACGGACAGTCCCTCGGTGGCGGCGATCTGGCGCGGCACGCTGGCAGGCGACGGGTCGGTCTCCGACGAGCGGCCGATCGCACGCTCTACGGGCCGCGAGTCCTCACCCATGTATTCGACCGACGGCAAACGTATCGCCGATATTTCCGACCAGACGGGCAACGACGAGATCTGGGTTTCAGACGCCGATGGCGGGAATCGGGTGCAGGTGACCAGTCTCAAAGGCCCGCGCATCAGCCGGCTGCGCTGGTCGCCCGACAGCAAGACGATTATTTTCGACGCCAGCGCGGACCGCGGTCCCGATCTCTACACGGTGGCGGCGCAGCCTGGCGCCAAGCCCAACCGGGTGCTGTTGAACGCGGGCAACGGATCGTTCTCGCACGACGGCAAGCGCATCTACTTCCAATCGCGCAATCAGATCTGGAAGGCGACGGTTGACGGCGGCAGTCCGGAGGCACTGGGGCGCAGCAGTTTCGGCGGCGCGCAGCCGGTGGAATCGGTGGACGGCAAGTATATCTACTTCCGGATGCGGCGGACGTTCTATCGCATACCCGTAAGTGGCGGGGAAGAAGAAGAGACCATCATTCCCGACCACGACCTGATGTGGGCCACGACGATGCAGATGACCAAGAAGGGCGTTTACTTCCTGGAATTCGAGCGCAGCGCACGCGCGATGGTGGTTTCGTTCTACGACTTCGCCACCAAGAAGAGCAGCATCATCTGCCGGATGAAAGATCTCGAGTTCGGCGGCGGGTTCTCATTTTCGATCTCGCCGGACGAGAAATACATCCTGTACCCGCGGATCGATCAGAGCGAAACCAATCTGCAGTTGATCGCGAACTTTAGGTGAGCCTGATGCCCATGGCCCCCAGGAACTGGATGTCCTCGGCGCCGTAGGCCGGCTTGGCTGCGAAGGGCGGGGCTGCCACTTTCAAGTGAGCGGACGGCGCCGGGCATTCGCGCCAGCAATCGGTCAGCGGCTTCGAAACGTAGACGACGCGCTGGCATTTCGTACACCACCAATGGACCACTAATTGGTGATCCTCCGTGAATCCCACTTCCTCGATGTGGAACGGAATCTCGCCGCAGTGGCAGGTCAACGGAAGGTGCTTGTACTCCATACATGTTCTTATCGCACGTAAAAGGCTTCGACAATAGGCCCAGTTGCATGCGTTTTGTACTACAGGGTTATAGAACTTTTGGGGGAGTTGGAGGATTTCAGCGCACGGAAATCCAGAAGCTTTCGCGCCACGTGGCGGCGGGAGCGACGGACTGTAGCGAATCGTACTGTCCGGCGTGCGCAAGATTAAATGCGTTGGTAGGCCCGGCCATGGGCTCGAAGCAGACGTAGTCGCGGCCGGCGGGCGCGTACACGACGGCGACCGGATATCGCGGACCATAGGCCACGGTGACCCGTTCGCGCGCGCCCTCGAGGTAAAAACGCGCGCGGCCATCCGCGTCGCGCACGAGGTTGGAGAAGACGTCGTCGAGCGGGCCCTGGCGCACGGGATACGGGTCGGGCCACTCGATGGGGCGGCTCTCGCCGGTGGGAATCAGCACGTCGTTCAACACCATGTGGCCGCGCGCGGCGAGGTGCACCTTCCAGGTGTCGCGCGGGGCATCGTGCACGCAGAAGTAAGGATGAAATCCGATGGCCACGGGCATGGGCTCGGTGGAGTGATTCTGGATCGCGGTCTCGACTTCAAGCTCGCCATTCGCCAGACGGTGAGTCATGGTGATGGTGTGGGCGAAGGGAAACTGCGCCATCATTTCAGGATGCCGGAAAAACTCGAGGCGGCTGGTGACCCAGGCGCTTTTGGCATCGGCGTCGGCGGACACGCGCTGCCACAACGGCGAATAGTTGAGGAGGCCGTGAATCGGTTTCTGGTGGCCGTCGCGCCGGAAATTGCCCAGGTCGTAGTTCAGCCGGTATTGCTTGCCGTTGGCCCAGTACGTATCGCCATCGATGCGGTTGGCCCACGGCGCGAGAAACGGAATGCCGCAGAGCGTCGGCTTGGCGCGCAGCTCGGCGGGGCTGTTGAACGGGAACCAGAGAAAGTTCTTGCCGCCGGATTTCAGCTCGTAGGCCATGTTGCCGACGGCGGTCGCGACGGACACTTCGACGCCACCGGTCGAATCGGCGAGGTGCACCACCTCGATGCCATCTTCGACGGATTGCCGAACCGAATAGGCGGGGCTCATTGGATGTCGTCGGGGTCGCGCAGATCGAGCAGCGTTTCCTGCTGGCAACAGGCGCACGGTCCGGGCGTGTAGGAGCGGATGGAGCACACGTTGCACCAATAGGTGACCATTTTGAGCTTGCCGTCCTTCTTCAGCAGCATGGATTTTTCATGGCTGGGGTCGATCAGGAAGCGGCCGGGGGCGGTGAAATGGCCCCTGGCCTCGATGGCGAAGCCGTTGATGCGGTCGTCGCCGAGGACGCGGAGGGTGGTGTCATCGCCATCCAGCGTCACGTGTCTATGGTCGGCGGTTTCGACTATGGCGGGCTGTCCGGCACGCACTTCGAGCTTGCCGCGCAGAGTGGTCGAGGCGGGATGGGAGTCGGCGCAAAGGGCGGATGCCGCGAGCGCCAGCAGACACAGACACGTCCTCATTATCTATGATTGTAACTCGCGCAGCGCGTCAGAGGCGATCCAGCGGGCGGAGCGGCTGTCGATGGCTTGGATTTTCCTGGCTACCGAAATGGCTGACCGCCGGAGGGATGGATTGCGCTTGCCGATCTGACGGAGCGCCCAGTTGACGGCCCTTTTCACCATGTTGCGGTCGTCGGTGGCGGCGTCGGAGATCATCGGGAGGAAGGCTTCGAAGGCAGAGTCCGGGGCGTCCTTCGCTTTGCCCGCGAGGCTGGCCATGAGCGCGAACCCGGCGCGGCGGACGAATTCCGATTTGGCGTGCGCCCACTCATGAGCTTTCTCGAAGGCGAACGGAGTGTAACGGAACAGATTCATGCAGGCCTGGTCGCAGACGTCCCAGGAATCGAAATCGCGCGCCCAGCGGTCCATCTGGCAGGGTGTGACGCAGGCGGGCTCGTCCACGATGGTGGCGAGGATGCGAGCTTCGTGGATTCCGCTCTTCCACAGGTCGCGGGCGAGTTCGTGGCTGCGGCCGCACTGGCGGGCGAGCTTGCGCAGGAACGCGACGGGTATGCCCAGCGTGCCTTGGGTGTTGATGCCGTAGCGCGCCATGCCGGCTACGTTGGCCGGGTTAGCTTGGGCGTGGAGAGTGTGCAGTAGGGTAGCGGCGTTCATGGTAAGAGCGAGAAAGCATATTCACCGCCGAGACGCCGAGATCGCTGAGAACTCATTTCTTCTATGCTTCTCAGCGGTCTCGGCGTCTCGGCGGTGAGCAATCTTTTGCTGATTATCAAATAGACCGCACCGGCATCGCCACAATGTCATCCACTTGCATCGCCTCCTTAACTACAAACGGCTCTCCATACTTGACGCCGATCTGGTTGCCGTAGAATCGCGCGATCGCACCCAGCCGGTCGCGGATCTCCTGCTCGCTGGGGAACAGCGCGCCTCCTTCAGTCACCTCGCCGTATTGCGAGGTGTAGCTCAGCAGCGCCGCCATACGGCGCTCGAACTGGGCGCTGATGTCGACGATGAACGACGGCTTCACGTCCGTGTAGACGCTGGCGTAGAGAATCTTGAACGGACGATGCGGCTCGGAATACTCGTCCAGTTTTTTCAGTCCCGCCAGAAAGCAGGCCTCCGAACCCAGCTCGCTACAGCGATAGTGATCGGGATGGCGGGCCTGCCAATAGGGCAGAATCACCACCCGCGGCTTGAGTTCGCGGATCCTCATAGCCAGCGTCATGCGCGCGCTGATGGTGTTTTCCAGGCGCGCGTCCGGCATGTACTGGTTGCCGCGCCAGCGCAGCAGCATGTGCTGGCCGGCGACCTCCGATTCGGTGACGCGTTGCTCGGGCGTGCCCCGCGTCCCCATGTCGCCCGCCGTCAGGTCGAGCACGCCGCAGCGGTAGCCCGCCTCCGCCATGCGGATCAGGGTGCCGCCGCAGGTCTGCTCCACATCGTCGGGATGGGCGGCCATCGCGAGAACGTCCAGGCTCATGTGCGCGCTCCCAGTTTCTTCAGAAATTCCTGCAATTCCACTTTGTATTTGAACGCCTTCACGCCGCCGATCGCGATCACCGGGACCTCGTCATTGTATAGGCGCCGCAACTCGGGGTCGCCGTCGATATCCAGCTCTTCGTAAGCGAACTCAACGCGCCGGCGCGCCTGGTCCAGCACCAGCTTCGCCTGATCGCACAGGTGGCAGCCAGCGCGCGTGTAGAGCGTGACCCGGTGTTGCATTACCAGTTGAGGTCGCGCCGCCGCGTGTACGGCTCCTTGGCGCGCATCAATTTCACGAGTAGCATGCCGGCGACGAATCCGCCCACATGCGCGACGAAGGCCGTGCCGCCGCCTTCGGTCCCTTGCGTGAAGCCCACGCTTCCCACACCACCGAACAGTTGCAGGACGAACCAGTAGATCAGCATGACCCACGCCGGCACTTCGATGGTGGTGAAGAAAAAGATGATGGGGATCAGGGTTAGCACGCGGGAGCGGGGGAATTTGATCATGTACGCGCCCATCACGCCCGCGATGGCGCCGCTCGCTCCCACCATCGGCACGCGCGAGTACGGATTGATCAAGGTCTGGGCGAGTGCGGCCACGACGCCGCACAGCAGGTAGAACAGCAGATACTTGCCGTGCCCGAGAATATCTTCGATATTGTCGCCGAAGATCCACAGGAACCACAAGTTGCCCAGTACGTGCATCCAGCCGCCGTGCAGGAACATCGAGGTGAAGATGTTGATGACGGCAAAGTGGTCCGGCACCAGCCCGTACTGCATGATGAACGCGTTGCGCGAGTAGTCGTCGAGCGAGAACTCGAAGAGGAACACCAGCAGGTTCACGACCACCAGCAGAATGGTGACGACGGCCGTCGAATAGCTCTTCTGGGTATCGCGTAGCGGGAACATTTCTCAGTGCGCAGCCGCGCGGGCCGCAACTTCGGCGTGCGACCGCCGCTCCGTACGGGGAATCAAGGCGCGCACATCGTCGAGGCCGCGTATGCCTCCTCGCGCGCCCAGGGCGGTGCAATTCAGGGCCGCCATGGCATTCGAGAAATCGAGAGCGTCCGCCATCGGCATACCTTGCAAAACAGCATAGCAGAACGCCCCGTGGAACACGTCTCCGGCGCCGGTGGTATCCACACAATTGACGACGAACGCGGGCGAGTAATAAAACCGGCCATTCTCGCGCGCCAGCGCCCCGTGGGCGCCCAGCGTCATCGCCGCCACCCGCATCCCGTATTCGTTCTGGATCGACTCGAGCGCGGTGAAGGGGTCGGCCTCGCCCGTAAAGCTGGTGGGAAATTCGGAGTTCGCGATCAAGTAGTCGACGTTGGGCAGCACGCGGTCGAAGCCGTGATAGATGGTGTCGACGTCCACCGTCACCGGGATGCCGTGGCGCCGCGCGATGGCGGCCGCGTGCGCCACGGCGGCGGTGTCGTGGCCGTCGATATGCAGCAGCCGGGCGCAGACGATCTGCTCCTCGTCGATCTGCTCGGGATCGATCCGCAGACACTCCTCGTGCCTCCAGAGTACGGTGCGCTCGCCGGTGGAGCGGTCGATAATAATGTACGCCGACTGATTGGCGCAGTTACGTCGAAGCTGCACGTGATCGAGATTGATCCCGGTGCCGCGAAGGCTTCTGGTCTGGATTTCGCCGCGCCAGTCATCACCGACGGCGCCGATATATTTCGTACGCAGCCCGAGGCGCGCGCAGGCGACCAGCGCGCTGGCTACCTGCCCGCCGGGGGAGACCACTTCCTCCTGGTACGGCACTTTGCCGGCGTACGCGGGGAAATGGGGAACGAGGAGCAGGGTATCGGTGGCGTTGAGTCCAACGCCGACCACGTCAAACTGGGGCATTCGTAACCATTCTAAGGGGATGACTGCGGCCGGCCGGTTACCGTCCCCTTCCGGCCGCCATCGCGCGTCCGGCTTTGGGACGAGCCCGCGCGGTAGAGGGCAACGCGGCAACCCGCGACAGGCGTCGCGGCACCATGGCCGTTACGCCCATCGCCACGGCGGACCCGGCGAGCGCCCAGAACATATCCTTCTGTGTATCCCAGGGGTCGCCCTGCATCGCCAGAAACGCGTCCCCCGCCTCCGGACTCACCATGCAAGCCACGATCGCCTCGATGATCTCGTACGCCGCGCCCAGCGCCAGCGAGATGCCCATGGGAAGCCAAAGCGCCCATTTGTGCGCCACCCGCCCCTTGCGCATCAGAAGTTCGCGCTCCGGGTACGCCAGCAGCAGGCCGAACGCCAGGTGGACCACGCGGTCGTAATGGTTGCGCTCGGTGTGCAGCATCTGCTTCATCCATTCGCCCAGCGGCACGGTGGCGTATCGATAGTGCGCGCCCCATTCGTGCATGCAGAGGTAGACGCAAATCAGCAGATAGGAAAGCCCGGAAAACGGGAGCCACCGGTAGGACACGACCAGCAGCGCGACGAAGCAGAAGACGAGCGCGTTCTCGAGCCACCAGTCCACCACCATCACGGGATGGATGGCCGACGCTGCCCATACCACGAGAAAGGCCGCACTCAGAATGTGGAGGAGCCGATACTCCCGAAACGGCACGTATCCTGCCGTACCCGCCGTAGTCATAGCGAATGTTCCATCATATCCGGTGCACGGGGAAAATGGGGGCCGGGGGGCCGGACCCGGCACTTTTCCCCTCTTGACAGTTGCCGTCCTCTGGTGCTAATTTTCTAGCATATGCTAAAAATCCAGCAGGAGCCGCGATCTTGAGCAACCCGGGCCGCCTCAGCCGGAGGGAACGGCAGATCATGGACATCCTCTATCGCGAGGGCAAGGCGTCGGCCGCCGACGTCCGCGAGCGGATGGAAGATGCGCCGGGCTATTCCGCGGTGCGCGCCATGCTCCGCGTGCTCGAAGAGAAAGGCCACGTGAAGCACCAGGCGGACGGACTGAAGTACGTCTACGTACCCACCGTGGCGCGCAACAAGGCCAAGCGGACGGCCGTGCAGCACCTGCTGACTACGTTTTTCAACGGGTCTCCCGAACAGATCGTCGCGGCCCTGCTGGATGTGTCGGCCACACGATTGACGCGCGAAGAACTGGATCGCATGTCGGAAATGATCGAGAAGGCAAAGAAGGAGGGCAAATAAGATGTCGTGGATTTCAATCCTGGCGAGCGCCGCGCTCAAGGGCACGATAATTCTGGCGGCCGCGTGGTTGGCGGCGCTGATTCTGCGGAAACAGTCGGCGGCGGCGCGCCACCTGCTGTGGACCGGCGCCGCCGCGGCCGCGCTGGTATTGCCGTTCCTCTCGATATCGCTGCCCGCGTGGCGCGTGCCTGCGTCGTCGGTGCTCGCGCCGCTCGATCTGTCGGTGGTCTTCCACATCACGGCCACTGCGAAGACGGATGCGGCGGCGACTTCGATTTCGCATCTCCCGGCTGCGCCCGCGGCGGCTTCTCCGACGTCTGCGCCCTGGCGGCCGAACCTGCCGTTGAGCCTGCTGTTCGTCTGGGCCGCCGGCGCCGCGATCGGCATCGTGCAGGTGCTGGCCGCCTGCGTCGTGATGTGGCGATTGCGCCGTCGTGCCCGTCCATTTCCCGATCCTGCTCTGTGCCGCGACCTGGCACAATCGCTCGGCATTCGTCACGAAGTGCAGGTATTTGAAATCGCGCGCGGGCGGATGCCGATCGCGTACGGGCTGCTGCGGCCCGCGGTCTTCCTCCCCTCCGACGCCGGCGAATGGAGCGGCGAATGCCTTCGCATGGTCCTGTTGCACGAATTCGCGCACGTGCGCCGCGGCGACCTGGCGACGCACCTGATGGCGCGCGCGGCGCTCACGCTCTATTGGTGGAACCCCCTGGCCTGGAGCGCCTGGCGTGAGTTTCTGAAAGAGCGCGAGCGCGCTGCCGACGACCTCGTGCTGGCGGCGGGCGCTCGCGCCTCTACCTACGCCGAGCATCTGCTGGACGTCGCCCGCTCGATGCGTCCGGAGCCTGCCACTGCTTGCGCCGCGATCGCCATGGCCCGCCCGTCGCAACTCGAGGGCCGGCTGCTCGCGATCCTGGACGGCGCGACCAATCGCCAGGCTGCCCGGCCCGCCGCCGCGCTAGCCGTGGTTCTGGGCGCGGTGCTTCTCGCAGCCCCCTTGGCGGCGGTGCGGGCGCAGGAGGCGGCAACTCCCAGTGAGGATCAAACGAAAAAGCTGGACGCTGAAATCCGTCGCGCGATCGCCCAGATACAGATGGATGTCGTGTTTCGCGGCATCGCTGTCCCCGGGACTCTGCTGGCCGTGCAGTCCGCTGACTCTTCCGCGCAGGAGATCGCCTCCGACGTGGACGCCACCATCCAGTCGGCTACCGCGCAGCGCAACTACCAGATGCTCGATCAGGCCGCTTCCGCGTTCGAGAAACAGCAGAGATATGTTTACGCCTACAACTTGTTGACGGCGGCGCTGAGCGTTCGCGGACAGGTATTCGGCGACAGAAGTCCGGAATATGCGGCGGGGCTGATGCGCCTCGGCGACCTCTCCGCGAAGCGGCGCAATGAAGCCGACGCCAAGGATTTCTATAGTCGCGCTGTGGCAATTTCCAGCACGCCCGAAACCGCGGCCGCCTTCGTGTACCTCGGCACCGTCGCTATGCGAAGCCGGGATTATCTTGCGGCTCGCGACCATTTCGAGCGCGCCCGCCAGGCTGACCCCGGTGGGCCCCAGGCCCGCGCCGCCACCATGTGGCTGGCGATGGTGGCCCAAGGCCAGGGCGATTCCCTCGCCGGCACTCTGTATCGACAGGCGCTGAACATGGGCACCCAGGACACGCCCGAGGCGGCGCTGATCATGGAACTTTACGAGAGCTGGCTGCGCGATCAGGGCCGCACCGGCGAGGCCGACTCGCTCAAACAACTCGCGGCCGGTATCCGCAAGACACACATCCGGGAGTTGGAGGCCGCCGTACAAAGCCGTGTGTCCACACCATCGGTGGGCCCGCCTTTCAAAGTTGGCGGTGGCGTGTCGGCTCCCAGCCTGCTTTTCAAGAAAGAACCGGAATACTCGGAGGAAGCCCGCGCAGCGAAGTACCAAGGTACGGTCGCGCTCAAGGTGACGGTCGGCCCTGACGGCATGGCGCACGATATCGAGGTGATCCGCAGCTTGGGGTTGGGCCTGGACGAAAAGGCCGCGGAAGCTGTCTCTGTGTGGAAGTTCAGACCCGGCACGAAGGATGGAGTGCCCGTCCCGGTGCTTGCCACCATCGAAGTGAATTTCCGGCTGATGTAGCCGGCAGACAACGAAATAGGACAGGCTGCCCGGCCTGTCCTATTTCGGGTAATAACATAGTCGACAAAATCAAGGGTCCCGACTACGATTAAGATCATTGGCGTCCAAATTAGTTGTTTGGCAGCTTTCCCCAGCTTGAAAACACTGGCATAGCGCGACTCGGTGCCTGGGCGCGCCACTGCACATCGCCCAATGTCGAAGTAAGTCCACCCGATGGTCCTTTCAAGGCTGCTGT
>JBGPHT010000158.1:0-17895 GCA_041484525.1 Bryobacteraceae bacterium
CTGCTTTCACCGCATCCGTGTGGCGGCAGACTTCGCTTCCCGTCGAGCCCGAGCCTACCGCCACGAAACCCGATACTGGCGGGGCTTCGGAGTATACCGGCGAAGGTTGGATGACGACTGTTTGTAACACTGTAGTACTAGTGTAGTGCGTCGGAATTCGTCGAGTTTAAAGCAGAGCCCCAAAGCTGGTCGCCGAGTTGGCCGCGGTGGACCCGGCCGTTGGCGATCAGTTGATCCATGACATTCTTCGCCAGGTTGGACGGAATGGCAAACCCGATCCCTATATTTCCTCCGTTCGGGGAGAGGATCTGCGAGTTGATGCCGATCAGCTCCGACCTGGTGTTGATCAACGCTCCGCCTGAGTTGCCCTGATTGATGGGAGCGTCGGTCTGCAGGAAGTCTTCGAAACTTCCAGTGCTTATCCGGTGGCTATGACTCGTGTGGATCTTCCCGGGCGCGCGTCTCGCCCATTTCCTGCGGACACGCCTCGCCCATCAGAACGAGAGACCGCCGCGCGTTCGCCAGATTTTCGTTGTCGGCTGGACCGGCATGCGAGGCGTAGTCTCCCTCGCCGCCGCTCTCGCCCTCCCCGCCGCGCTGGCCGACGGCTCCCCGTTCCCACACAGGAATCTGATCGTTTTTCTCACGTTCTGCGTCATTGTCGTCACGCTCGTGCTGCAGGGCGCGACCCTCCCGCCCCTCATCCGCGCCCTTGGCCTGGCCGGAGCTGCCGGGCCGAACTGCGAGGAACTGGAAGCGCGGCGCATCGTGACCGAAGCCGCTGTATCCCATCTCGAAGATGCGAAGGAAAGGGACAACGCGGAATCCGCCGGGCTCTATGACGATCTGGCCCGGCACTACCGCCAGCGCTTGGCGAGTCTCCAACCCCGCGATGGAAACCAGGAGGAGGTAGCGGATCACGACCGTTACACCGAGCTCTCACGCGAGGCAATCCGTATCGAGCGCGAGACCGCCCTCCGTCTGCGCAGCGAAGGCAAGTATCAACGACCAGGTCCTGCGCCGTATTGAGCGCGCGCTGCAGCGCGGCGATGCGGGCACGGAGTGCATCGTATCAACGACCAGGTCCTGCGCCGTATTGAGCGCGAGCTGGACCTCAGCGAGTCCCGCCTCGCCATGGCCGATGAGTAAGTGCAATTCCGGTCTACCGTGCGATCCAGCTTTAGCCAAAAGAATTGCCGAGGAAGTGATTTCAGCGGCGGAGCGAGCGAAATACGCCGCGCCTCTCAATCTTTTGCAATCCGGCCAGAACCAAAACGAAGAGCACCACGCCCACCACCGAGAACACCAGTCCGCTATACCGATGATGGAACGGCCCGTCGATAAAAAGCCGGTCCACGTAGGCCCCCAGCGTCGTGATCGCCACGATGCGCACGGCATTCTTGACCAGCATGATCGGCACCGTCAGAAGCATGAGCGCCGACCGGGCCCAGCCGGACCGCAGATAAACGTAGCCGGCGATGATGGCCACTATCATCAAGGCCAGACTCGAGCGGATGCCGCTGCATTCGGGTGCGATCTCGAAGTCCAGGCCCGGAAGAGAAAACAGCATGCCACGCCGCAACACCGGTATTCCGGACAGTCGCAGGAGTTCGTAGCTGACCGCCGCCGATCCGTGCTGGAGACCAGCGGTGACCCGGTCCATCCACGAAGGAGGCAGCGGAATCATCAGGAACATACAGCATAAAGGATAGAAGCCGGCCCGAAAACTCTGCACGCCGTAGCACAGGACGAAGGCCGCCATCCACACGAGGATGATAGCGAATACCGCGACTGGAAGGCCCGTGCTTTCGCTTCCCGGGTTGCGGTAGACGAACTCGATGGCCAGCAGCAGCGCCAGCGAGAGCAGCGGAATCCCGGCGCGGGGCGAGTAGCGGGCCTGCGAGAAGATTTCGGTTCGCTGCCGGAAGATGAGAAGCGAACACACCAGCGGCGCCAGGAAAACTGGCAGATACCGGTCGTCGCGGAGCGCAAGCTCGATCGCGCTTTTCAGGCTCGGCCAGAACACCAGCAGCGTCGGAAGGCAGATGGCGAAGATCGAAAAGTTGCGCGCGGCCCGACTCGACCCGGCTGGCAGTACGTTGCTACCCATGGCCGATCCCGCGGCTCAGCGGGTTCCCTTCACGATTTGATTCAGCGCCGTTTTCGCGCTCGCGGCATAGGGGAAATCGGGATTGGCGGCGAGCGCCTGCTTCAGGGACCATGCGGCGTTGCCGGGACGGCCGGCGGCGATATACGCCATGCCCAGGTGATAATGATAAATCGGATTGTTGGGCGCCCTCCGCACACTCTCACTCAATTGCGTGACCGCGGCCTCCGGAAAACGCAGCTTGTAATAGGCCCAGCCGATGGTGTCCGACACGATCGGCGAATCCGGCAGTTTCTGCTTCGCCTGTTGCGCCAGGGATAGCGCCACGTTGATGTCGCCGCCGTGCTCCAGGTAAAGATACGCCAGGTTGTTGGCGACGAAGGGCGACGTGGGATCGAGCGAGTGCGCCCGTTCCGCCGCCTGCTTCGCCTCTTCCCAGTTGGCTTGCTGCTCGTAGAGACCCGCCAGCGCCATGTGGTTCTCCACCTTCTTCGGGTTCTCGTCGACCGCCGCCTTGTACCAGGTAACCGCCTGATCCAACGATCCGCGGGCACGGCTGATCTCAGCCAGCACGCCGAAGGCATCCGGCGTTTTTCGGTCGATCGCAATCGCCTGCTTCACGCTGGCCTCCGACAGGTCGAGTTGCTTCTGTTTGAAGTAGCCCATTCCCAGCAGGAAATGCAACTTGGCCTTGCCCGGATGCTGTATCACCAGCGCGGAAATTCGCCGGATCGCTTCCTGTGCCCTGCCTTGACTGGCCTGGACATCCAGCATGGCCTCCAGCGCGGGGAGAAAGACTGGATCGCGATCGAGAGCCGACCGAAGGCGCGCTTCCGCCTGCGAGGCATTCCCTTTCGCCATCGACGCCTTCGCCGCGACTACATAGGCGAGCGTCGAATTCGGATTCTTCTCCAGTGCCTGGTTCGCCAGCCGAAGGGCGCTGTCGTAATCGCCGCTTCGCGCGCTGAGATCGGCTAGCGCGACTGCGGCGTCCGTCATTCCCGGCGACAATTCGAGCGTGCGCGCGAACGATGCCTTTGCCAGTTCGGAAAGACCGAGAGAACTCTCCGCCACACCCAGAAGGTAATGACCGGCGGCGGACTGCGGGTCGGACTGAACGGCCGTCTCGAGGGCCGTCTTCGCCTCCGCATATTTCTGCTGCGCGATCAGGATGCGCCCCTTCGAAGATAGCGCGCGCGGGTCGCCGGGGCTGGCGCTGAGCAACTCCTGGTTGACCCGGGCGGCCTCCTCGATGCGGTTGAGATCGATCAGGGCGTCGGTCAAATGTGCCTGGATCGCAGCATCCTTGGGCTTCGCAGCCATCAGCACCCGGAGCTCCGCGGCCGCCTTCTCTTTCTGACCCGTGGCTTCGTAGAAGGTTGCCAGCGCTCCGTAACCATCCGGGTCGTCGGGTGCGCGGCTCTTGAGCTCCGCGCAGATCCGCTCGGCTTCGTCCAGCTTCCCGCCTTCCATGTAGCTCTTTGCCAGCAGGATTCGGGGAAGTGTGGCGCTGGGGTCGATTTCGGATGCGGCACGAAACGCCGCCTCGGCGTCCGCCAGCCGATGCTGGTCGAAATAAAACCGGCCCAGGTTGACAAGCGCCTCGACGGATTTTGGCTGCACTCCGGTCGCCTTATGCAGCGCCGCTTCCGCCTCCGAGGTCCGGCCCGTGGCAACATAAGCGAGACCCAGGCCCGCGTAATTCTCGACCTGCGTGGGATCGAGCTCGATGGCCGTCTGAAATTCCAGGATCGCCAGGGGCCAGGCCTGAACCACCGCGTGCTTTTCGCCCAATACCGTGTGCGCGCGGGCGTTGCGGGGATCGGCCGCGATCGCCTTTTTCGCCGCCGCCTCAGCATCGTCGTACTTGCGGGCGCCGAGGAGAAGGGTCGCGAGCTGCAGTTGCGCGTCCGCGTTTCTGGTGTCGAGCTCGATCGTCGTCAACAGCTCACGGTACGCCTGCTGATTGGACTTCAGCTTGATGTAGACGCTGGCAAGTTGATGGTGGGCTTCGGCGAACCGGGGGTCAATCTCGATTGCGTTGCGGAATTGGATGACCGCTTCCTGGTATTTGCCCGCTTGCGCGTATTTCTTTCCGCTGTCCAGATAGGCGGCTTTTTGTTTCGCCGGATCCCTGGAGCAGGCAGCTAGAAACGCGATTGCCACGACGAGGCAGGCCCGATTTTTCCGCAGAGATCGATCCATAAGACGATAGCCGAGTCCTCAGCCCTCCCTGGGCCAAAGCTCGGCTCTCATGACGGAAAGACCAGAATGACAGCGTGGTTACCGGGGAAAATCCGGCCTCACCGTTACGACGTCTCTTTAGAAGGCAATTTTCGCGCCAGGATCCAAACTCCCAGACCCATCACGCAGAGTAGCAACAGAGTCGCGGGTTCGGGGACGCGGCTGATCGTAAAGGTCTGGAGATTGTTGGTGGCGACCCCAGTCAGGGCCACGATGCTCTCCTGATAGAAACCGTTAGCGTAATACACAGTATCCAAGCCGGTGAGCCCATTAAGACCGAAGATGATTCCTCCCGCGTTCAGAAGAGGAGTGCCCGGCGAACTGTTGTAATAGAAAGCGCCGAGATTCCCTCCCAACGGCGAATCGGTGATGGCCACCTTGTTGCGGTACCCGACGATATCCGTGACCGTGTAAAGCCCGCCGCCGGCTGCGCTGGCCGTCAGCGTCCCGAATGCCGACACGCCCACTCCCGCATAGGAGAAGGAAAAGACATCGGCTCGCAGCGCCGTGGCGCCAAACAGCAACACGGTGGTACACAACAGATGCCTTAACACAGTCGATAACCCCCCGGCTTCGCTTGGCAATTCGCCTTCCATATTCACGAACTAACCAGATCAAGAACTTAGCAGCGCCGAAGAGAAGCGTGTATCCAACTAACTGGGAATTCATCCAGCAATTCGGTTCGAAGTGCCGACTACTGGTAAGCGAAGGCCGGTCCAACATTATGTAGACTATGGCAGTGAGGTGAAGGATGGCGCACTTTTCCCTGAGGGTGAACGGCAAGGCTCACGCGGTAGACGTGGACCCGCAGTGTCCGGTTCTCTACGTCCTGCGCGATAACGCGGGCCTGAACAATCCGCGGTTCGGTTGCGGGCTGGGACAGTGCGGCGCGTGTACGGTGCTGGTGAATCAGGTGCCGGTCCGCTCCTGCATGCTGCCGGTCTCGCGCGCGGCAGGGAAGGACATCGTTACGCTCGAGGGCCTCGGAACTCCGGAGAATCCTCATCCGGTCCAGAAGGCGTTCATCGAAGAGCAAGCCTTCCAGTGCGGGTATTGTCTGAACGGTTGGGTCTTGGCGACGAAGGCGCTGCTGGATAAACATCCTCACCCGACGGATGACCAGATGAAGACGGCGTTCGAGGGCCTGGTTTGCCGCTGCGGCAGCCATGTGCAGATTGCGGCGGCTGTGCGGCGCGCCGCCGGAATCAAGAGGAGCGCATAGCCATGGCGACACGCAGAGATTTTTTCAAACTCGGCGGCGGGCTCCTGATCGGATTCAGCCTGTCGGACTCCGGCATTCTCCCGCAGCTCGCCGCCGCTACTCCGGCGCCCGGCCGCCTCGACGCCTGGCTGCGCATCATGCCGGACGAGAGCGTCCGCGTTTTCACCGGCAAGGTGGATATCGGGATGGGTGTGCAGACCGGGCTCATACAGGTGGTCGCGGAAGAGTTAGATGTCGCGCCCGGGCGCATTCAGCTTTTGATGGGCGATACGTCGGCTACGCCCGACCAGGGTGGAGTGGGCGGCAGCACGTCGATATCCGCCGGGGCAAAGCCGCTGCGCAATGCCGCGGCGACCGCTCGGTTCCTGCTGCTGGAACTGGCTTCGCGCCGGCTCGGAGCGCCGCCCGAGCAGCTTCAGGTAGTCCACGGCATCGTCAGCGTGAAAGGCGATACGGGGAAGAGCGCCTCCTACGGAACACTGGTTGGCGGGAAGGACTTGAACGATGCGCTGCGCGTTTCGGGCGGCGGCTTTGCGCTGAACGTGGAAGGCAAGGGGAAGCCGAAGGATCCCGCGACTTACACAGTGGTGGGCCAGTCGCTGCCGCGCGTCGATCTGCCGCCGAAAATTCTCGGGCGGGCGACTTACTCTACCGACGTCCGCGTTCCGGGAATGCTGCACGGCCGCGTGATCCGGCCGTCGGGGATTGGAGCGACGGTCCTGAGTGTGGATGAGAGCGCCATCAAACAGATTCCGGGCTATGTGAAGACCGTAGTGAGGGGCAATTTCGTCGGTGTGGTGGCGGAGACCGAGTGGTCCGCCATCAAGGCCGCGAAGGAACTCACGGTGAGTTGGAGCGCCCCGGCAGCTTCCTTGCCGGAAAATGTTTACCAGCACATGCGGTCCGCGAAGCCCAAGACGACGAGGGAACTCGTCAAACAAGGCGACGTCGGAACGGCTTTTTCCAGCGCCGCGAAGAAGGTGGAAGCGACGTACGAGTGGCCCTTCCAGGCGCACGCGACCATGGGGCCGGGATGCGCGGTCGCGGATGTTCGCGCCGAGGGCCTGACGACAATCTGGACGGGCGCGCAGAAGCCTCACGCCCTCCAAAAGGGACTGGCGCAGATGCTCGGAATCTCCGATGACCAGGTGCGAGTGGTCTGGGTCGAGGCGGCCGGCTCCTATGGCCGCGCCGGCGACGAAGATGTGGCGGCGGATGCTGCGCTGCTTTCCCAGGCCGTCGGAAAACCGGTGCGCGTGCAATGGTCGCGCGCGGACATGACGGCGTGGGGCGGCAAGGGACCGGCGGCGATCGTCGATCTCGCGGCGGCGCTCGATGCGCAAGGTGGAGTGACCGCGATCGACCAGACGTCGCGTGCGTTCTCCGGCACGGAAATTATTCCGCAAGCCAATACGGCGGGCAACATGCTGGCCGGCCAGTTGATCGGAATGCCCAACACGAATCCCGGCGACGAATTCGTGCGCTGGGGCGGCGACAACTACGCCTACACGTTCCAGAACGTTCGCTCCGTGGGACACATTATTCCGCCGCTGTATGTTTCCTCATCGCCGCTTCGCACCACTCACTTGCGCGATCCCAATGGTCCCGCGGGAACCTTTGCTGCCGAATCATTCGTAGATGAGATTGCCGCGGAGGCCGGTGTGGATTCGATCGAGTTCCGGCTGCGCTACATTGACGAGCCCAGAGCGAAGGCCGTTTTGACAGCCGCCGCCGCGCGCGCAAAGTGGGACGTCATGGGGGGGCCGAACCCGGTGGATCAACTGGCCTGACCGCGGCCGCCGCGCGCGCAAAGTGGGACCATCGCCCCGCGCCCAAACGAAGTGGCGCCGGCCGTGGCGTCGCGCTGGCGCTACGCGGAGGCACGTACGTGGCGACTATCGCGGAAGTCGAAGTCGATCGGCGGAGCGGCGCAGTTCGAGTCAAGCGGCTGATCTGCGCGCACGATTGCGGCCTGATCGTCAATCCCGATGCGCTACGCGGAACCATCCAGGCCAACCTGATTCAGTCGATGAGCCGCGCGTTGAAGGAAGAAGTGACTTTCAACAAGAGCAATGTGACCAGCGTGGATTGGAATACTTATCCGGTGGCGAGATGGTCCGATGTTCCCGAGGTGGAGATTGTGCTGATCAACCATCCGGAGATCGCGCCCAGCGGCGCCGGGGAACCGTCATCCCGCGGCACGGCGGCCGCCATCAACAACGCGGTGTTCGATGCGACGGGCACTCGGATTCGCCGCGCGCCGCTTACGCCTGCGAGAGTCAAGGCGGCTCTCGCCTGAGAGTCAAGGCACGAACTCCACATACCCGCGCTTTTGCAGGAATTTGAAGTAGCCCACGAAATCGAACTCCTGCGGGCCCATCTCGAGCTCCGTAAGTCGGATGACCTCCGCCAGGTTGCGCTTCCCATCGCACCAGTACAGCGCTGAAAATCTTCCAATCTCCCGCAAACCGGTTCGGGAAGCCCTTCGACTTGACCGCGCCGTATGCCTCTTCAATCACCAGCCCTTCACCTTTTCGAGCAATGCGTCGGGAACCTTGGGCCTGCCGTCCGAAAAACGCTAGTAAGGATTGTCAGCCGTGTAGGCGATCGTCTGCTCTTTGGTCAGCACGAACTGACCGTGAGCCGCGAAGCTTGCCAGGAGCAATGCCGCTGCGAGTTTCATCCGACGTCTCCACCTTGCCCCCGGCCGAAACTGTGCCGCGTCGCCGTCCATTTCGCGCCCATGTATTCGCCCATATCGAGCGCGCCCGACATCTTGTCTCCATCCAGCTTGCCCGTAAATCGGTAGGAGAGCGCCGCGCCGTGCACTTCCCCGACAGAGCTCGATATCTGCACATCGTCCGCCGAGATCGCGCCTGAAAAATCCCGCGCCACGAACTCGCCCTGGTGCGTTCCCACAAGCTGGTTCCCCTGCTGCTTCACATGGAAGGCGTGCTCCGTGCTGCCCGCTGCGAACTCGATGCGGACGTCCCACCGCCCGGTGAGATCGCCCGCCGGAGTCTTGGGAGTTTCCGGTTTCCACGGCGGACGCTGCGCCGAGAGGATCTGGAAAATCCGGTCGCCGACGATCTTGTCTTCCCCTGGAGCCATCATGTACGCCGTGATCGAAATGCTCGTCTCCCCCGCGCCTCGTCCTCCGCGCCCGCCACCACCACCGCCACTGCCACCCAGGGCGATGCGCGGCTCGGTCGTATAAAGAAGGTTGGAAACCTCTTCGCCGGTAATGCCGAGCTTGGCGGGATCCCACGCGATCGAAAGTCCGGGACTGTGATTCGACAAGCCGCGCGGCTCGCGGACGGCGGTCTTGACGCCATCGATTTTCGAAACGCGCCCGGCGATGTTGTTGAGCCAGGAAATCCACGTTGCCATCTCGGCCTTGTGATCGCGCTTGACCCACATTTCGACGGCGGCCAGCATGCCGATCGCTTCTTCTTTACCGACCTTCATGGTGCGGCCGTGGCCGTGATGCGGCGCGCTCGACATCCATGCCGCCTTCACCAGATCCTTGCGCCCCAGAATCATTCCGGCGCACTGCGGCCCTCGAATGCACTTGCCGCCGCTATAGCCCACCAGCGTCGCGCCCCTTTGCAGGTGCACGCTGGGAATGGTCAACATCTCGGCGGCCGCATCCACCAGCACCGGAATATTTTTCTTTTTGGCGATGCTGTAGATGGCATCGTACGGCAGCGGTCCGCTCTCGGCCCTCGGGCCGGCGAACACATACACCATGGCCACTTTCGGTCCCAGCGCCGCTTCATACTCCGCCGCGTCGCCGGCCTCGATGATCCTGACGCCCACTGACCGGATCGCCTGATCGTACTCGTTGCGCGAGTGTTTGGGGATTACGACTTCGTCTTTCGGAAAGCCCGTCAAATCGGGAACCCGCACATGCAGGTCCGGATTTCCGCCCGTGACGCAAGCCGTAGTGGCGTGCGCCAGCCCCGCCGCGCACCCGGAGGAGACCATGCCCCATTCCGCCCCAGTGAGTTCCGCGAGCCGCGTGCCGATCGCTTCCAATCAACTCGTCCATCTGCACGTAGTGCTGCGCGCCGGCGTCCTTAGCCGCCCGCACCTCCGGCAGTTCGAGTGAGCCGCTGATTACAGTCAACGTGCCGCGGCAGTTGATGAGCGGCCGGACGCCGATGGATTTGTAGATGTCCGGACCAAGTTGAAGTTTGCCTGCCGTCGCCGGAGCGGCCGACGCGGAGCGGGACGCGCCCAGAAACGCCGGCACTGCCGAGAGAAGTCCACCCCGGCGGAACAGTTCGCGGCGGCTCAGACCGCCCAGGTACTCTTTCATGGAATGGAACATCGAATCCTCCAAACGCCCAACTGGTTACGGCAATGATCATACCGCCAAACGGCCCTTTATCGGATAAACTAGACAACACTCGTGATCCGAATTTTCACATCCGCAGTTTGTATCGCGCTCTTGGTGAGCCACGCCTCTGCCCAGACCGGAAAGCAGCAGTATCAGGCCCGCTGCGTCGGCTGTCACGGCGACGATGGAACCGGCGGCGGACACGGCCCCAACATTGTGGACGTCCGGCGGCCCCGCGCCACCACGGCTGAAGCTGTGCGCAATCTGATCCTCAAAGGTAGTCCCGATGGCGGGATGCCGGCGTTCCAGATTTCCGATGAGGAAGCCGGCGCGATCGCGACCTACGTCATGGGACTGAAACAGCCCGCCGACGCGAACGCCGCGGCCGTTGGGACTCTGCCGGGCGACACCGTTGCGGGCGAGCAATTCTTCGCCGCCAATGGCAACTGTGCGAGTTGCCACATGGTGCGCGGACGCGGCGGCGCCATCGGTCCGGACCTTACGAATGTCGCACGCGATCGGACGCCCGCGCAGATCGAACAAGTGTTGCGCGATCCGGGAACGCCGCTGGCACAAGGTGGGCGCGGTGGACGCGGTGCACCTTCTTACCGCGCCGTGACCGTGCGGCTGCGCAATGGCCAGACTATCCGCGGCATCGCCAAGAACGAGAGCCCATTCGATCTCCAAGTCCTCGCCATCGACGGCAAGTTGCACCTGCTTCTGAAGGCGCAGGTGACCGACGTGGTCCACGAAAAATCGCTGATGCCGAAGCTCGACGCAACTCCGGCCGAGCTGCGCAACCTCGTCGCATATCTCAGCAGCCTGCGGTCCGACGCGGCCGCCAAAGCCATGCTCGCGACCGGCGAATTGGGCCCCGGGCTCGCCTTCGCCGACGTAACGCACCCCAAGCCCGGCGCCTGGCCCACCTATCACGGGAACCAGAGTGGCAATCGCTTCAGCCCGCTCAACCAGATCAATACCGGCAACGTGGAGCGCCTCGCGCCCAAGTGGATGTTCACGATTCCGGGAGCGCCGCGTGCGCTCCAAGTCACGCCGGTCGTCGTGGACGGCGTGATGTACGTCACCTCAGTGAATGAAGCGTACGCCCTCGACGCGCGCAGCGGCCGCGAGATCTGGCACTACAGCCGGCCGCGTTCGCAAGGTCTGGCAGGCGACGCGGCCAGCGGAATCAATCGCGGCGTAGCAGTGCTCGGCGACCGCGTGTTCATGGTTTCGGACAACGCGCACTTGTTTGCGCTGCATCGATTCACCGGCCAGCTCATCTGGGATGTCGAGATGGCCGACTCCAGGCAGAACTACGGATCCACGGGCGCGCCGCTAGTGGTGAACGACCTCGTGCTGTCGGGCGTCTCGGGCGGCGACGAAGGCATCCGCGGGTTCCTCGATGCCTACAAAGCTTCGACCGGCGAGCGTGTGTGGCGCTTCTGGACTGTCCCCGCGCCCGGCGATCCGGGCTCCGAGACATGGGTCGGACGCGCCATCGAGCACGGCTGCGGCGCCACCTGGCTTACCGGCACATACGATTCCGAGGCTCACCTGTTGTACTGGCCCACCGGCAATCCCTGTCCCGACTACAACGGTGATGAGCGCAAGGGCGACAATCTTTACACCGCATCCGTGCTCGCGCTCGATCCCGCTACGGGAAAACTTAAATGGCATTACCAGTTCACCCCGCATGATGTCCACGATTGGGACGCGACCGAAACGCCCATGCTGGTAGACGCCACGTTCCACGGCCAGCCGCGAAAGCTCATGCTGCACGGCAACCGCAACGGGTTCTTCTACGTGCTGGACCGGCTCACCGGCAAGGTCCTGCTGGCCGAGCCGTTCGTCAAGAAGCTGACGTGGGCCAGTGGCATCGGCCCCGATGGCCGGCCCAAACTCTTGCCGGGGAACGAGCCCACCGCGGAAGGCCAGTTGGTCTGTCCGGCCGTGGCAGGGGCGGCGAACTGGCCGTCCAACGCGTACAATCCCGTCACCGGACTCTTCTACATGTTCGCCGAGGAATCGTGCAACATCTATAGCAGGAACGATCAGTGGTGGGAGGCTGGCAAATCCTTCTATGGCGGCGGCACGCGGCGTGCGCCCGGCGAGAACGAGGGCGGAAAGTTTTTGAAGGCCATCGACATCCAAACGGGCAAGACCTCGTGGGAAATTCCGGACATCGGCGGCGGAATTCTGGGCAGCGGGTTGATGGCGACGGCGGGCGGTCTGATCTTCTACGGCGACGGGAGCGGCGCCCTGATTGCCGCCGACGCGACTAACGGAAAACTGCTGTGGCATTTCAATGCGAGCCAAAGCGCGAAGGGTGGTCCGATGACCTACACGGTTGACGGCAGCCAATACATCGGCATGGCAGCAGGGTCTACGATCCTGGCGTTCGGTTTGCGATGAGCAGGAGACGAGGCGCGCTCAGAGTCATCAGTGCCGCGGCTGCCGGCTGCATCCTTGCGATGGCGCAAACCAAGGGTGGCCCTCCGCTCCAGTTCGAATTGAAAGCGGACTCGCCGAAGTTCTGGGAGTTGTTTGCCGAGGATGCTAAGTTGGAGAAGGTGGCCGGCGGCTTCGGTTTTACCGAAGGTCCTGTCTGGGATCCGCACGGGTTTCTGTGGGTGAGCGACGAAAAACAGAACAAGCTCTCGCGCGTGTATCCGGACGGACGCGTTGAGACAGTGCTGAACATCGGCGATCCCGATGGAAGCACTCTGGATGCGAAAGGCCGGTTCGTCACCACGGCGAGTGTGCTGCGGGCGATCATCCAAGTCGAGCCCGACGGCCAATACAAAGTGTTGGCCGACAAGTACCAGGGCAAGAAGCTCAACAGCCCGAACGATATCATTCTGGGTCCGGACGGAGCGCTGTATTTCACCGATCCGACGTTGGACCTGGTCAAAGGCGAGAAGCAGGAGCTTCCGTTCCAGGGTGTATTCCGTCTGGGAAATGATGGATCGCTGCGCCTGTTGACCAGCGACCTGGCACAGCCCAACGGCCTCGCGTTTTCGCCCGATGGCAAACGGCTCTACATAGACGATACGAAGCAGCGCGAGATCCGCGTCTACGATGTCGCCGCCAATGGCGACCTGAAGAACGGAAGGGTGTTCGGTAAGGAAGAAGGTCGCGGCGGCGTTCCAGACGGCATGCGGGTGGACGTGAAAGGCAATGTCTTTGTGACGGGGCCGGGAGGGATCTGGGTCTGGGATTCCGATGGAAACCATCTGGGCACGGTCATGATTCCCGAGTCGACGGCCAATTTCAATTGGGGCGACGCGGATTCGCGCACGCTCTACATCACTGCCCGGACCTCGGTCTACCGCCTGAAGACGAAGACGACCGGATTTGTTCCAGGCAAGGCAAGAGAGAAGCCGTAATCAGAAGCTAAGCCGCGCAGCGAGTTGCGCAGTGCGGGGCGACCGCGAGCTCGAGATCGTTCCAAAATCCGCGGCGCCGAACGTGAAGCCGGGAACATTGAAGATCGCGCGGTTGAGCAGATTGTAGAATTCACCGCGCAGGTCGAACTTCCAGTGCTCGGCGATCGCGAAACTCTTCTCCAGAGTGACATCGGTAGTCACTACGGGTGCCCCTCGCAGGCAGGAGCGCGGCGAATTCCCAAACGTGAGCGCCGGCGGATTTGCGTATGCCGAAGTATCGAACCAGCGGCCGACCGTGCGCTCATCGGACGACAAGGACGAATTACGCAGCAGGTTCGGCCGCAGCGATCCGGCTGGAAAAGCATTGGTGGTGTTGGCGGTCGTGATGACCGTGAAAGTGGGGCCGGATTCTGCGGTCTCGAGCAGGCCGACTTTCCAGCCGCCCAATACGCCATTCACAATCCGATTGCCCTTGAACTTGCGGACCTCATAGAGAAGCGTCACCAGCAAACGCTGCGGCACGTCGCTTCCGCTCAGCCCCTTGTCCAGACGGCGATTGTACGCGTCCATATAGCTGCCGGTGGACCCGAACTCCTGCGACGCTTCCACGTCATCCAGGAATTTCGAAAACGTGTAATGCGCCAGGAATGAAAAAGAGCCGCTCATCCGCTCTTCCGCTCGAATGAACCCGCCATGGTATGTCGAGTTACCGATCGACGGGTTGATCCAGGTCACGTTGTTGAATTGCGGAAAGGGGCGGACCAGTTGCGCCGCGCCCGAAGTCATGAGTTGCGGTGGAACCTCGTTCAAGCTGAGATCGTTGGCAGTCAGGTGGTGGCTGACGTTGCCGATGTATCCCACTTCGACGAGCATGTCCCTCGCCACCTCGCGCTGCACGCCAAAGTTGTACTGATACGAAATCGGCGCCACCTGCTTCGGGTTGAAGAAGGCCACGGACGTGTTCACCTTTTGGCCAACCGGCACGGCGCCGAAGGCCGGTGTGAGCGGTTGGCGCGCCGCCACCGGGAATCCATTGCGCAACTGAAGCGAACTCTGAGTCTCCGCCTGCGCCACTGAGTAGCTTGCGGCAGTGGAGAATCCGAGAGAAGCCACGTCGCCAATTGTGTTACTCACCGTGGGGCCGTAGAAGAAGCCGGCGCCGCCGCGGATCACGGTTTCATGTTTTCCCGGAAGCCGGTAGGCGAAGCCGAGACGCGGTCCGAAGTTGTTGAAGTCGGTAGCAAACGCCCGCTCCGGTGTGCCGTTGACACCGGCAAACGTCACCACGCCCGGAGTGCCGGAGACCGGATTGATGGCCAACGGATCGAACGAATTCATTTTGTTGCCTTCGACGTAGCGCGGAAACTCGACCTCCCAGCGCAGACCGCCATTGACCGTCAGGCGATCCGATACGCGCCAGTCATCTTGGGCATACAGCGCCAGATACGACGCGCGCGAAGGGATCTTATCCGAAACCTGGATACTCGCCGCGTTCACCTCGCCGAGAAGAAAACTGGCCAACGAGTTTCCCGTGGTAGACGACGAGCCCGGCAGATCCGTGATCAGCGGACTGATGGTGAAGTTGCCGGCTGAGCCGCGGTCGCGGATCTCGTCGTTCGCGCCCTTGCGGTATTCTGCGCCGAACTTCAGCGCGTGGCGGCCGCGAATCCACGAGAGAGCTTCTAGGAACTGCTGGTCGAGAATGGGTGTCTGAAAGCGGTAGACCATGGTGGGATTGCCCAGCGCCGCTCCCGTGGTGGGCACGGTAACGTTGCCGGCCACGAATCCCGCGGGCACGCCGTAACCGGGAATCGTGAATGACGGAAAGGCGGCGTCGGTTACTCCCGTCAAGCCGATCTTCGCCGCCAGATTGTCGCCATAGCCCGGCCGGGAATCCAAAAACTTGCGGCGCAGATAGGTGTACCGGAAATCGTTCGTCAGGTTAGAGCGGAAAATATGCGTGTACGATCCCAATATGGTCTGCACGCGCACGTCGGTGATGTCCGCCAGCGGATCGGCCGCGGGGATTCCATAGGTGCCGCTGTTATTGGTGTTCGCATCGTTGATGTAGTACCGCGCGCTCACCAGATCCGTGGCGCGAAATTGGTGATCGAGCCGCCCCACCACGATGTCCCGATTGAGCACGTTGCGGCTGCCGCCCACGTAGTTATTGGCGTTGGTGGCGGTGCCGGCGCGATTCGGTAGCGGGAAATAGTTCATGGCGGCGAGCGCCACCGGGTCGAAGCGCTGCGTGGGAATCACGTTACCCGCGAACGGCTGTCGCGTGGCCGCCGTCGAGCCCGTCGCCGGATCGTAGATCGGAATCAGCTTTCCCGCGGTGCTGCGCAGATCGGAAAAATCCCCCTGGCGGTTGAGCAGCGTCGGAACCGTGGAAGCTGTCTCGAAACTGGTCAATTGGCACGTCTGCTCCCACGTCACGAAGAAATGCGTCTTGTCCTTTCGGATGGGCCCGCCGAAGCTCCCGCCGTATTGGTTCAACCTCACCGGCGCGCGGGTCGCGGCAAAAAAGTTGCGCGCGTTGAAGACATCGTTCTGCAGCGACTCAAACAGGCTGCCGTGATACTGGTTGGTCCCGGAGCGCGTCGTCATGGTCACGATGCCGCCAGTCGAATGTCCGTACTCGGCTGAATAATTATTGGCGATCACCTTGAACTCCTGCATGGCGTCCACCGGCAAACTCGTGAGCTGCTGCGGCCTGGTAAGACCCACGGCGTTCGATACGTTGCCTCCGTCGAGCGTGAAATTCTGGTTGCGCGCCCGGCCGCCGGCCACGCTGAATACCGGATAGTTCTCCGCCGTGCCTGCGCCCGTATCGATCATCACCACACCGGGCGCGAGGGCCGCAAGGGAAGACGCCGCGCGATTCGGCAGCGGAAGCCCCGACAACATTTGCCGGTTCACCACCTGCCCGACATTCGAAGTCTGCGACTCGGTGAGCGGCTGGGACTCCGTGACCGTGACCGTCTCGGAAGCCTTTCCCAACTCGAGCGCCAGGTCCAACGCGACGACCTGTCCGACTTCCACAGTGACAGGTCCGCGAATCATTTTCTGGAACCCGTCGGATTCGACTTCGACGCGGTACGATCCGGGCAGCAAAGATCCGGCCCGGAACAGGCCGGTTTCGTTGGTCAATGTGGATTGCTGCGCACCGGTCTGCTCGTTGACGACCTTGACCTTTGCGCCGGGGATGACCGATCCCGTGGCGTCTTTGATCGTGCCCGAGATGGTGCTCGTGCCGCTCTGCGCTGCCGCCAGCGCCGAAAAAATCACGCCCAAGATGAGCAGCTTCGTCTTCCCGGTCCACATTTATTTTGTAAACATACCTATCTCTATCGAGAATAGTATGATTGAGGGAAATCGTCAACTCCCCGGCACTACGCTTCTGGTACCCGGACATCCAAGAGCGTCCGATCAGGGCTGAAAGGACTGCCGGGAGAAGCCAACCTATCGCTCCACACTCCTTAATTCGCAAGACCGGCGTGAGCAGAATTTCAAAAGAGGATCAGTGAGACGATGATTCCAACCGGGAAGATCGCGACGAATAGAAACCCGGTGGGCCTGTCCCACACAGAAGGACGGCTGGCTCAGGAGCATCCCAGCGCCCAGGAGCCAGTAGCGGAAAGCAGCATGTCCAATCCACCAAACGGCCCTGATGTCAACATCCGGCATCAAGGGTTAAGACACCAACTTGGACGCTGTCGTTCCCCCCTCCGCCTGTCTATGGTTTTCATCGCCGCCCTAAAGGTGATAAGACATAGTGGGAAGAATTGGAGGGAACTATGGACCGTCGTCGATTCCTGCAATCGAGTGTTGCCGGGCTGGCTCTGTCGGCCGCCGGCCGTTATAGCGCCGAGGCTGCCGATCTGCCTGCCAAACGGGTGGGGCTGATCGGTTGCGGATGGTATGGCAAGTCGGACCTCTTCCGGTTGGTCCAGGTGGCGCCGGTCGAGATTGTCTCGCTCTGCGACGTCGAACAGCGGAATCTGGACGAGGCTGCGAAGTGGGCCGTCGAGCGGCAGGTATCAAAAAAGAAACCGCGGCTGTTCAGGGACTACCGCGAGATGCTGAAGCAGGGCGACCTCGACATGGTGGAGATCGCCACGCCGGACCATTGGCACGCCTTGGCGACGATCGAGGCAGCCAAGGCAGGCGTCGACATCTACGTACAGAAGCCGATCAGCGTGGATGTGGTCGAGGGCCAGGCCATGGTGGCGGCGGCGCGCAAATACAAGCGCGTGGTACAGGTGGGCACGCAGCGGCGCAGCACGCCGCACCTCATTGAGGCGCGCGATCTCGTCAAGGAAGGAAGACTCGGCACGGTGGGCCTGGTGGAGATTTACTCCTACGGCGGCGGCCGGCCTACGATGGCGCAGACGGCGCCCGTGCCCGAGACCCTGGACTGGGAGTTCTGGGTGGGACCGGCGCCGATGATGGCGTACAGCCCCGACATCCAGACTAATGGGCGGCAGTTCAAGGAGTATGGCACCGGCACCATCGGGGACATGGGCATCCACATGTTCGACATGGTGCGCTGGTTCATGGGCCTGGGTTGGCCGAAGCGCATCTCGTC
>JBGPHT010000159.1:0-17845 GCA_041484525.1 Bryobacteraceae bacterium
AAAAGTCCGGCTGGGTGGGCATTCCGAATTATAAATGCCTTCTTTCCCATAGTCAAACAAAATCGTCTATTTATGTTTTTGGTCGGAAGAGACCGCTGTTTCGACGGGCCTGTGTCTACGAAAATAAGGGACAAGCTCTATGTACCGCAGGCCGTTTGGGACGGGCTGCCGCCGCACGACTACCCTGTATACGCACCCACGCTGATCGTGGAGGTGCTATCGCCATCCAACCCGCCCGCCAAGGTGAGCCGGCAGCGGATCGTAGCCATGTCGGCAGGAGCGCAAGGTTTTTGGGTCGTCGATCCGGAAACGAGAACCGTACTGGTAACCGATCTCAGCGGCACCAGGCTGTATGCGGTGGGCGATGCCATTCCGATCACGATGTTCGAAGGCACGATCGCAGTAGATGACGTCTTCGCGATCTGATCGTCATCCCACGGGCGGCCGCTTCTTGTGCCAGTCCGTCCATCCCTGAAACATTTTCGCGGCGGCGATCACGGCGTGGTCGTTGGTCGCGCGGCCGATGAACTGTATCCCGTAGGGCAGGTTGTCGGGGCTGAACCCGCACGGCACACCGATCGCCGGCAGGCCGCATAGACTCGAAATCCCGTCGGGCGCGCGCTGGCTGTTGTCGACCGTGCGGTCGCGCGGCGGGGCCACGGGCGGCGCTCCGGCGGGACGCGGCGCCGGAACCAATCGCTGCGCCACCGAGTTGCTGCCGGCCGCTGCGATCACGTCGAAGTCGTCGAACAGCTTGTCGATCCGCCGCTGCAGGATGGTGCGCAGGCGCTGCACTTGCAAATAGTCGGCGGCCGAAAGCTCCTGGCATGGATATCCGTTCACCTGCCCCAGCGGGTCTTTCAGCTTGGCGCAGTCGCCAGAATTCACCAGGTTCTGAAACGCCGCCACCGCTTCCATGAGGATCGTCAGCTCGGCCGCATCCTCGAACGGCCCATCCGGCACCTGCGCGTCGGCCACCTTGGCGCCATGCTTTTCCATCACCTTCAAGGCTTCGTCGATCGCCGACTGAAGCCCCGGATCGAGGCGGGTCCACACATTCGTCAGGCGGCCGATGCGGAGTGGACGCCGCGGCTCGTTGCCCGTATACGCGAACTCCGCCAAGCCGGGCGAGCGAATCGTGATCGTTCGGATCGTGCCCCGCGATGGCGGACAGCACCAGGCCGCAGCAATCGGCGGTGCGCGCCATCGGGCCCAGTTTGTCCATCGACCAGGAGATCGTCATGACGCCCGCGCGGCTCACGCGGCCAAAGCTCGGCCGCATCCCGGAGATCCCGCACCACGTCGTGGGGCAGATGATCGAGCCGCGCGTGTCCGACCCGATGGCCCACGGGGCAAGGCCGGCCGACACCACCGCACCCGAACCGCTCGAGGAACCGCACGTCCAGCACTCCGTATTCCATGGATTCCGCGATGGCCCAGTGAGCGAAGCAAAGCCATTCGAGTAGCCGAGCCCGCCCGCCAGCTCGATCATCGCCGCCTTGCCGATCAACACCGCGCCCGCCCGGTTCAGGCGCTCGATGACGGTTGCGTTGTAATCGAATTTGCGATCGGCATAGGGCGGCGCGCCCCACGTGGTCGGATAGCCCTTCACCGCCACCAGGTCCTTGGCCGCATACGGGATGCCGTGCAGCGGACCGCGGTAGTGGCCGGCCACGATTTCCTTTTGCGCGGCGCGCGCCTGCTCGAGCGCGAGGTCAGGCGTGAGCGTGGCGTAGGCGTTCAGCTTGGGTCCGATATGGCGGCTGCGCTCCAGATAGCTCTCCGCCAGTTCGACAGGCGAAAGCGTGCGCTTGCGAATACGGTTGCCAAGCTCGCGGATCGGCAGGTAGAGAATGTCCTCGCTCAGCACTGCCTATTTCCTCCCCGCCGGCTGCGTGTCGGTCGGATAGAGTCGCAGCCCCGTCGCCGTGGAGTCGCTATTCTCGATCGGGAATTCGCGCACTCGCGCCAGCATGCGTTGATGGCGCGCCAGCACGCCGCGGACCCGCGTGCGCTGCTCTTCGGAAAGCCGGTCGCCGTACTTGCGGATTACGTTGGCGAGCTTGGCGTCCACTTCCGGCTGGTCCGGCGCCGGTAGCGGTGGCTGTTGCGGACCACGATCCTGCGCGGCCAAAGGCGCCGCCATGGCGGCCAGCGCCGCACGGCGCGAAAGTTTCTCGTGTTGCGGCAAATTCGTTTCCTCGTCTGCTGCTTCATAATATATAGCGCACCACCCCATGCCCGAATTGCCGGATGTCGAAGTTTATGCCGAAGCGTTGCGCCCGCGGCTGATCGGGCACCGGCTGACGCGCATCCTCATTCGCAGCCCGTTTCTGTTGCGTTCGACGGCGCCGCCCGTCCAGGCGCTCGAGGGCAAGACGGTGAGGGAAGTGCGCCGCGCCGGCAAGCGGATCGCCATTGGATTCGAATCGGACCTCTGGCTGGTGCTGCACTTGATGATCGCCGGCCGCCTGCACTGGCGTCTGTCGGCGCCGAAGCTCAGCCCCAAAGGCCCGCTCGCCGTGTTCGAATTCGACAACGGCGCGTTGACCTTGACGGAAGCCGGCTCCCAACACCGCGCGTCGCTGAACGTAGCGGCAGGCGAGGAAGGCTTGCGCGCGCTCCACGCCGGTAGCCTCGAGGTGCTGGAATCGGATCTCGATTCTTTCGCCGCTGCGCTGACCTCCGCCAACCACACTCTGAAGCGCGCGCTCACCGACCCCAGGATTTTCAGCGGGATTGGCAATGCCTACGCCGACGAGATTCTCCACCGGGCGCAGCTTTCGCCGATCGCGATGACGCAGAAACTTTCACCGGGACAGATCGCGGCACTCTACCATGCGACGCGCGAGACGCTCCTCGATTGGGTCGCGAGGTTGCGCAAGGCGGCGGGCGGCGATTTTCCCGAGAAGGTGACGGCGTTTCGAGAAGGCATGGCGGTGCATGGACGCTACGGACAGCCGTGTCCACGATGCGGCACGAAAGTGCAGCGCATCCGCTATCGGTCGAACGAGACCAACTACTGCGCGCCCTGCCAGACCGGGGGACGGCTGCTGGCCGATCGAGCACTTTCGCGGCTGCTCCGCGAGGACTGGCCGAGAACACTCGAAGAGATGGAAGAACTCAAGAAAAGGTAGCGCGTGACCGCGGTTCGGTCACGGGAGAAATTCGGGCCATTGCATTCAGCGTGATACGGACCGGTCGTGACCGCACCGCGGTCACGCGAGTCGTCAGTACTTCAAACCGTAGCCCAACGCGAACAGCGGGCCGGACTGATTGTCGCCCGTCGAGCGCGGCCACGAGAAGGACAGCTTGCCCGTCGGTTTGTACGCGCCGAAGAGCACGTCCGCCACTCCCCCGCCCTCGGTGCCGGGCAACCATGCGCCAATTACGGCGTCGCTTTGTTCGAGCACATCGCTCAGCATCATCGGGCGTCCGGACACCACCAGCGTGACCACCCGGATGCCGGCGGCCTTCATGTTGCGCACCGCGGTAAGGTCCTCGGGACCGAGCGAAAGTTCGGCGCGGTCGCCGTTGCCTTCAGCATAGGGAGGCTCGCCAATCACCACCACGCCGATGTCCGCGCCGGCCGCACCCGTACCGTCCGCCGAGAAGGTCACGTTCGTACCTTTCGACGCAGCACTCTTGATGGCGAAGAGAATCGTGGTGCCGCCCGAGGTCACATCGCCGCTCTTGCCTTGCCAGGTGATGGTCCATCCGCCGCACTGGTTGCCGATGTCGTCCGCGCTCTTCCCAGCCACGTGGATGCGCTTCGCTGTCATCGCCAACGGCAGTGTCCGCCGCTCATTCTTCAGCAGGACCAATGATTCGCGCACCGCCTGCCGCGCCACCACACGATGCTCGGGCGAACCGAAGCTCTTGTGCAAGCCGCGGTCGGCCAGTTGCGATCGCTTCGGGTCCATCAGCCCCATGGCGAATTTCACGCGCAGGATGCGGGTCACGGCATCGTCGATCCGCTCCATCGGCACCTTGCCTTCCTCGACCAGCGCCTTCAGGTTGGCGATGAACTCGCGGTAGCGCTGCGGCACCATCACCATATCCATTCCGGCGTTGATCGAGATCCCGATGGCTTCCTTGTAATCGCGCGTGATCTGATCGATGGCGTTGTAATCGGAAATCAGGAACCCCTCGAATCCCAGTTCCTGCTTCAGGACTTCGGTGAGCAGCCGCTTGCTGCCCGAGACCTTCACGCCGTTCCAACTGTTGTACGAGGGCATGATGGTCCCGACCCCGGCCTTGATGGTCGAGAGATAACCTTGCAGATGGCGGCGGCGCAGCGTGGCCTCATCCACGCGCGTATCGCCCTGGTCGAGCCCACGTCCGCCGCGCGCCGATCCGAACGCCGTGCCGCCATCCCCCACATAGTGCTTGGCGCAGGCCAGCACGGAGAGGGGGTCGAGCAAATCTGCCTGACAAATGTTGATACTAATGGGGCGGCGCGACAGGCCGACGAAGCTTGCGCGGGCGGCCGCCAGCCTTCGTCTTTCGCACGCGGAGATTTTGCGGAACTACGCCGAACCGCGTCCGACGGTCTTGCGTCCACCAAGGCGGCCAAGAGCGACGGCGGCTGGGTTCTTTTTCATAGATGGAGCTCAGGCCTGGAAGCGGTCAGATCCTCGATTAAGCGCGGAAAGGACGATTCGAATTCGTCTTGATTGTCGCGTGTGATTTCAACGGTCTTCGTCGCCATTCTCTTCACGATATCCAGCGCAGGTTTAGTCCATTTGTCGGCCCCGGTCACAAGCGCCAGATTGGACCAACCACTGTATTTGGGATTCCCCTTCATGTCGTACAACATGAAGCCGTAGCGTTCGGCGCGGTCCCGAGGGTTACTTGGCGGAAGGGTCTTTACTGTTGTCGGGGTGCGAGCAGAGATCTTGTCCTTGGCAATGAAATTGACCTTGTGGGTCGCAACGTCGGTCGTGATTTCCGAGTTCTCTTCAATGGTGAACTCGTCCGAGTTCCACAAGATCCGGATAGCGTACGGCGGGAAGCGAGACGCGGAACGTGAGCAGGTTCGAAGCGTCGAGCCCCGGGTGGACGCCCTGCAACCCGACGAGGCTGCGGAACAGCAGCAGGCCGCCGGCGAGCAGCATGACGGAGAGCGCCACTTCGGCCCCCACCAGCCACGAGCGCAGACGGCGCCCGCCGCCGATCGAGGAGCGTCCGGCGCCGCGCAACGCTTCGGCCAGGGCGCCGCGCGACGCCACCAGCGCCGGGGCCATTCCAAACAGGATGCCGGTCAAGAGCGAGAGTCCGACCGCCACCAGCAGGATGCGGGTGTCGATCGAAATCTCGGCGGCGCGCGTGAGGTCGCGCGGGGCGAGGGCCAGCAGGCCGCGAATTGCATAGCGCGCGAAGATGAACCCGCCGAGGCCGCCCGCCAGACCGAGGATCGCACTCTCCGTGAGCAGTTGCCGGATCACGCGCCAACGGCCCGCTCCCAGCGAGGCGCGCACTGCCATCTCGCGCGCCCGCGCCGTGTAGCGCGCCAGCAGCAGGTTGGCCACATTGGCGCACGCCACCGCCAGCAGCAGTCCGACGGCTCCCAGCAAAATCAGCAGCGACGACTTGACGTCGTGCACCAGCGTGTCGCGCAGCGGCTCCACCTGAATGCCCCACCCGGTATTGAATGCGGGATACGCAGCTTCGAGGCGGCGCCCGAGCGCAGTCATCCGCGCTTGCGCATCGGCCGGCGTGACCCCGGGCTTTAGACGGCCGATCGACAGCATCCAGCGGCCCGACGTAGCGCGGTAGTTCTCGGACGGGTTGGGGGCGACCGGGTCCCACAGATCGACCGCCCGGTTGAGGAAATAGAAACCGGGCGGCATCACGGCAATAATGGTTCGCGGCACCGAGTTGATCTGTATCCGGCGCCCGATCACGCCCTCATCACCCCCGTACCAGCGCTGCCAGAGGCGATAGCTGACGATCGCGACTGTGTCGACACCCGGCCGGGCATCTTCGGCCGCGAAGAGACGGCCGCGGTATGGCTGCACGCCCAGCAAAGGAAAGAAGTCCACGGAGACGGACAGTTTCTCAAACTCCTCGACGCGGTTCCCGTCGGACAGCACGCCGCGGGCATTGCGCAGACAGCCATGGACTGGAAGGCGTCGTTCTGCGATTTCCAGTCGAGGTAGTTGCCGGGGGAGATCACGTTGCGGTCGACGTTCTTCCGGTAATTGTTCTCCCAGATCATGGTGAGTTCGGACGGCTTTCGGTAGGGCAGCGGCCGCAACAGCAGATTGTCGGCAACGGTGAAGATGGCGAGCGCGGCGCCGATCCCCAGGGTCAGCGACAGCACGGCGGTGGCGGTGAAGCCGGGGTTGCGGCGCAAACCGCGGAAGGCGTAGCGAACATCCTGCCACACAGTCTCGACACGAGCCACGGGTTTACCTCTACAGCAGGTTATACGCTTTGGACGGGCTCGCGGTAGCATCATTATTTATGGATGAGTGTGAAGTAGGGCGTTTTTGGGAAGAAAACGCCGAGGTCTGGACCATGCTGGCGCGCCAGGGGTACGACCGCTACCGCGACCTGCTCAATACGCCGGCGTTCTTCGAGCTGCTGCCGGACGTATCGGGAATGCGCGGGCTCGACGTCGGCTGCGGCGAGGGGCACAACACGCGCCTGCTGGCGGACCGCGGCGCCGAGATGTGGGCCGTGGATATCGCGCCCGCATTTGTCGGCTACGCGCTCGAGGCGGGCACTGCCGGAGTTCATTACCTGGTGGCCGGCGGACAGCGCCTTCCCTTCCCCGACGGGACGTTCGATTTCGTCACCGCGGTGATGTGCCTGATGGACATGCCGCAGCCCGACGAGGCGCTGCGCGAGGCCGCGCGCGTTCTGAAGCCGGGCGGATTCCTGCAGTTCTCGATCACCCATCCTTTCACCGACACGCCGCACCGCCGCAGCATACGCAATGCCGAGGGCATGCCCTGCGCGTTCGAGACTGCCGGGTATTTCGACCGCGTGCCCGGCCGCGTGGATGTGTGGATCTTCAGTACGCCGCCGCCCGAGGTCCGCTCCGGCTTGCGGCCGTTCCGCGTGCCGCAATTTCACCGGACTCTGTCGGAGTGGTTGAACGCAGTCGTGGATGCGGGCTTCGCGCTCGAGCGTATTTCCGAGCCGCATGCCAGCGTGGAAACGGCGGCGCGGTTCCCGTTCCTGGCGGCCACTCGGGTGGCCGCGTACTTTCTGCACGTGCGGTGCAGGAAGCCGGCTGCTACTTCACTACCAGGATAAATCCGTCGGAGCCGCCCCCCGAATACCCCTGGGTGGCGTTGCTCGAGGTAGGCAGGCCGGTGCCGCCATAGCCGACGACGTAAGCCGTGCCGTCCGGTCCCACATCAAGTTTGAGCGGTACGTAAGTGGCGAGGCCGCCGAAATAGGTCGAGTAGACCAGCGCGCCCAGGCCCGGGACGCCCGGCTTGAATTTCGTCAGGAAAATGTTGACGCCGCCGCCCCAATTCGGTTGCGGCGCATCCTGCGTGACCGGAAAATCGCCGGAGAGCGTGTAGCCGGTGACGTAGATATTGCTGGCGCTGTCCGTCTTCACGTCGTACCCCACCTCGCCTGAAGTGCCGCCGAGATAGGTGGAATAGACCAGAAAGCGAGACGGATCGAGCGGATTGACAACCGAGACAAACGCATCGCCATTACCCGAAGGCGTAGGCTGCATCGCATCCGCGCTGATCGGAAAATCGGTGGATAGCGTGTAGCCGGTTACCACCAGGTTGCCCTTGGGGTCGAACGCAATGCCGCGCACTTCCTCGAGGTCAGAGCCGCCGAAGTAGGAGCAGTAGACCAGCGAGTCCGTGCCCGACTTCGTCATGTCCATCACGCCGATGATGATGTCGAAGGCGCCCTGGTTCGTGGTGCGGTACGGGTAGGAAGCCAGCGCGAAAGTTTGCGAAATGGTGGTGGCGGCGAAGTAGACGAGCCCGTTGGGAGCCACCGCGATGGCGCGCCCGTCGTCGGCTAGCTCGCCGCCGAGATAAGTGGAATAAGCGAGCGACGAGGAGTTGGTGTCGATCTTCACCAGGAACGTGTCCTGCGGGCCCCACAGCGCGGGCTGGTAGGCGCTGCCGCTCAGCGGAAAGTCGGTGGATTTGGTGGTGCCGATGACGTAGATGAATCCGTTCTTGTCCACGTCGATGCCTCGCGGCGTGTCGTCGCCGGTGGCGCCGCCGAGGTATGTGGAATACACCAGGGAGTCGCCGCCCGTGAGCGCCGGATTGATCTTGACCACATATCCATCGATCGTGGTGGCCGCGCCCGTGGTCTGCACGGCGCTGCCTACCACCGGGAAAGTGGTCGACGTGGTGGTGCCGGCGATGTAGATGTTGTGCGCCGAATCGACCGTGAGGGCATACGGCACGTCGAGGCTGGTGCCGCCCAGGTAGCTCATATACTTCAGCGCGTATCCGCCATCGGGCGTGGTATCGATCACGGCGACGAAGGTGTCGGTGAGGCCTTGGTTGGTGGCAGTGTATGCACCGTCGAGGGTCTGCAGGTCGCCGTTGTTGGTCCACCCGGTGACGTAAAGGCGGCCCTGGTTGTCGATTTTGGCAGCCGTAATCTGGTCGGCGCCGCTGCCGCCCATGTATGTGCAATAGGCCAGCACCGGGTCGATCGTCAGCGGGCGCTTGCGGTCGTACGATGCCAGGCGGAGGCCGACCTGATTGTGCGCCAGCAGCGTGTAGCCGCCGGCAACTTCGCGGCGCACGCCGTTGGCATCCTGTTGGTAGATGACTGGCTTCTTCTGCACCAGACTGGAATCGCCGGAGTGGATTTCCAGGTCGCCCTCAGGCGTGAGGCGCAGCCGGTCGGCGCCCTTAAACTTCAGACGGATGGCGCGCGGGTCGGCGCCCGGCTGGAGGACGAAATCGTATTCCAACTGATTGCGGTTGGCGTAGTAGACAACGTCCACGCCGGGATAGACCGAACGGTAGCGGATGCGCTCGTAGTTCGCCACGCCAGTGTGCCATTGGTTGCGGCCTCCCAGGAAATAGTTGGTGCGGATGGGAGCGGGCTCGAGCGGTTCGATGGCGGATGCGTGCTTCGAGCCAGCGAGCGCGATATCGACGCGGCGCGAATCGGCAAACGAGATCGAGGGCCCTTGACCGGTGAGCAGCAGGGTATACCCGCCGGAGCGTGCCGCGTAGCGGATGGCCGGGTTCCACTGCCCTTGGTTGGCCTCGAAGCGAAGGGGCAATTGGGAAAGGGCCGCGCTGGCGCGTTTGACTTCCGGATTGGGTGCGGCCGAGAACAGCGTGGATGCGGCGCACACGAACATAGTAATGCGAGACAGATGAAGCATAACGGTTTTAAACACTATTTAAACATGCGCCGCAACGCCTTTGAACTGGGCCGATTCGTCACAGGCGAGGCAGGAGCGATACAGTAGTTTCATGAAGACAGCGATGATGGGCCTGATGGCCGCACTGGCGCTGGTGGCGCTGGCCGCCGATATGGCGTTGGTCGAGCCCCAGGATCTGGTGGCGCAACTGGCATCGAAGCCCGCCGTTTTCCAGGTTGGGCCGAACGTGCTCTACCGCAGCAAACACATACCCGGAGCCGTGTTCGCTGGTCCTGGCCGCGAAGCCGCGGGGCTGGACTTGTTGAAGGCTGCGGTCGAGAAGATGCCGCGCGATCGTGAAATCGTAATCTATTGCGGCTGCTGCCCCTGGGACCGGTGTCCGAACGTGAAACCCGCCGCGGAGTTGCTTCGCCAGATGGGATTTACGAAAGCGAAAGTCTTGCACCTCCCCGAGAGCTTCGCGGCCAACTGGATCGATAAGGGCTTTCCGGTAGAACACTAATTCGGTGACAGGCGAAAATCAGCGCGCCGCCGAAACTTCGCGCGGAGCCCGCAACGCGGCCACCGCTTCCTTCGCCTTCTCGAGCAACAGCGCGTGCTCCGCCGCGGCACCCACGAACCGCATGCCGCGCTCGGCCCACATCCGCGACATGGCGACGCCGCGCGTCTGAATGCCGGGCACCACGCCGTGCTTGCGGCACTTCTCGATGAGCGCGTCGATGGTCGAGATCATCAGCGGATTGTCGAACTGGCCGGGCACCCCCAGCGCGATCGACAGATCCGCCGGTCCGACCATGGCGATATCCACGCCCTTCACCGAGAGCAGTTCGTCGGCGCGCTCCATCGCGGTGCGGGTTTCGAATTGCACCACCGAGACGATGTTGCGATTGAGGTGCTCGATGATTTCGGGGAACGTGCGGGCCTCGTAGCCGAGCATCGTGGGGTTCACGCCGTAGCCGCGCTTCCCTAGCGGGGGAAAGCGGAACCAGCTCATAGCTTCCTCGAGAACCCGTGGATCTTCGACGCGCGGCAGGATGATTCCCTGCGCGCCGGCATCGAGCAGCCGCGCCACCAGCGAGTACAGCAGTTCGCCGACGCGCACGATCGGCGTAATGCCTGAATCGAGTGAAGCCTGGATCATGTCGTGCACGGTTTCCAGGTCGAACGCACCGTGCTCCATATCGATAAAGACGTAATCGAATCCGGCCGCGGCGAAAGTACGCGCGATCTCCGCCGACCGGTAAGTCTGCAATCCGCACCCGAAAACCGTTTCACCCGCAGCCAGACGCTCCCGGGTTCGATTGACTCGCATCAGGTGATGCTCCTTTCCATGACTCTTGAATATAACGTAGGGCGCGAGCCGGATGCCGAAGGTAAGCAGGGCGCGGCTATCCTTGTTTATCTTGATGGCGGGACGGGCGCACGGGATGCTGGAAACTGCACAAGTCCGCATGACCAGCCTCCCTGCCTTAGAACAGCCCGCCGTCAGCCTGCCTGCGCGGCGGCGCGGTCTTCCTCTGCCCTTCGTCCTTTATACCATGACCGGATTCACGGGGTTACTGGCGGAGCAGGGCTTCGAGAAGTACATTGCCCTGCTGGTCGGGGTTACGGCTTCGGCTTCGGCGGTGGTGCTGTTCACGTACTTTCTCGGCTTCGCGCTGGGCGGAGTGGCGGCAGGCCGATGGCTTAAGAGCGGCCGCACGGCGCGTCCGCTGGTGGTGTACGGCGCGGTCGAACTGCTGGTGGGGGTCTCGTGCGTCGCGTTCTCCTACTGGTTCCACCCACTAATCGAGACCATGGCGCCGCTGCAGAATCTCCTCGGTCCGGCATGGAAGATGCAGGCGCGATTCCTGTGCGGCTGCCTCCTCGTGCTGCCGACCGCCGCGCTGATGGGCGCATCGTTTCCGCTGATCGCGCAGGCCATCGACAACCGGGACGGCGACGACACCGGCCGGAAGCGGTGGTCGCATGTATATTGCGCCAACCTCGCGGGCGCGTGCCTGGCTGCGCTGGCAGCGCCATTTCTCATTCTGCCGATCATCGGCCTGCGCGGCGCCATGTGGCTCTGCTTCGGTATCACCACCGCGGTCGCCATACTTGCGGCGGCACTGCCACAGCCGGGTGGTGCGCGCGAGAGCACCGCGGTATCCACGCGCCAGCCGCTGAGCCGCGAGATCCGGTTATTGCTGGCGGCATCCTTCGCATCGGGCGCGATCTTCTTCGCCCTCGAGGTCATCTGGACGCACTTGATCGCGGTGGCGATCGGCTGCAGCATCTATGCGTTTTCGTGGATGCTGGCGGCGGTCTTGTTGGGTCTGCTGCTGGGCGCGGTGCAGGTCAACCGGAGTGGGTCGCGCGGCCGCACGGCTTCGGCTGCGCTGCTCTTCCAGGGCTGCGCTATCCTGATGCTGCTGCAATTCCGGCTGTGGGACCGCGCGCCCGGCGTGTTCAACATCGTGCCCCCGCCGGCCTTCCAGAACAACTTCTATTTCGCTGAGTGCTTCAAACTTTACGTGACTATGGTGCTGCTGTTGCCGCAAGCCACTGTGCTCGGATTGATCTATCCGAGACTACTGCGCAGCCCGCAACTCGAAGGCGAGCGGAACTCCTACCTGGCCGGATACCTGAGCGCGGCCAACTCGCTCGGCTGCCTGAGCGGCGCGCTGCTCGGCATCTTCGTGCTGGTGCCGGGGCTCGGTTCGGAAGTCTCGTTGAAGCTCATCATCGCTGTCCTTGCGGCCTTCTGGCTGCTCTTTCTGCAGCGCGAGAAGCCGACGCGGATGCGGCTGGCTCGTGCTGCGCTGATCGCGGTGGCCATCGTGGGACTGACGCTGTGGTGGCAGTGGGACTGGGGTGCGCTCACTTCCGGACGCGGCAATTATTTCGGACAGGCTCCCCGGAAGGCGGCGGCGGATTCGGGCGTCAAGTTTCTCCCCGCGAAATTCATCTTCGAGCACGAGGATGCGCAGGGCGGTTTCACCACCGTGGTCGAGCAGACGGCACTGAAGCCGGAAGGCGCGCACACCATTCGCACCCTCTACACCAACGGCAAGTTTCAGGGCAGCGACGACTCGGTGGTCGGCGAAGGTCTCGCGCAGTTTGGCTTTTCCGCCATTCCGTCTTTGTTCGTTCGGCATTTCGATCGCGCGCTGCTGATCGGCCTGGGAACCGGACACAGCGCGACGGCGCTCCGCACCCTGGGATACCGCGAGATCCATGTGGCCGAGTTCTCCCCCGGAATCGTCGAGGCTGCGAAGGAGCGCTTTTCGCGGCTGAATGAATCCGTGCTCTCGGACCCGCGGGTTCGCCTGCACCTCGAAGACGGCCGCAACGTGCTGCTGACCGATCCGAAAACGCGCTACGACCTGATCACGATCGAGATCACCAGCGTATGGTTCGCGGGTGCAACCAACCTCTACTCGACGGAGTTCTACGAACTGGCCCGCAAGCGGTTGAACCCGGATGGGGTGCTGCAGCAGTGGGTCCAATTGCACCACGTCAGCCCGCGCGAGATCGCGTCCGAGCTGGCCACCGCCGCCGCCGTGTTCCCACATGTCGGCTTGTGGTATTACGGCTCGCAAGGGATGCTCGTGGCAGCCAACCATCCGCTGGAGTTGCAACGCGATGGCTCGATCGAGCAGCGCTTCCAGGGCGCGGACCGGATGACGCCAGAGCACGCGGCGAAGCTGGTGGACGAGCTGTATGGATCGCGCCTCGCGGCCTCGGAGGGAATCGCGCGCCTGATTCACGACACGCGGCCGACGATCAACACCGACCACAACCGGTGGATCGAGTACTCGACGCCGCGCTATCAATCCAGCAGCTACGACTGGATCACGCACAACATGAAGTTTCTCGCGCAGTATCGGTAGTCCTGCGCTACTTCCTCGGATCCACCTTGATCGTCAAATTCTGCGTGTACGTCTGGCCGTCGACGGTCAACTTCACTGTGTAGTTCCCCGGCGGCACCCACTCTCCCTGCGGGCCTGACGGGGTGTCGTGGATGATGGCGGAGATCGGCGGGCCGCCGCGCCCACCCCCACCGGACGGTGTGGCGTGCAGGTCCCAGACGAAACGGTGCATTCCGGCCGTAGTCGGGAGCGGTTGGAAGGGCCGCAGCCAGTAGGTCGGCACGTTGAGCAGAGGGTCCACGGGCGCGGACTTATCGTCGCTCGAGAAACGGCGCACCAGCTTGTTCGATGCGTCGAAGACTTCGAGCGTAGCCGGGCCGGCAGCGGCGGACTTCAGATAGTAATACAGAATCGCCCCGTCGGGTGGGTTCTTGCCGGCAGGCTCTTCAGGCGGCAGGGGCGTATCGGTGTTGGTATTGCGCGGGAACCTGTAAGTCGCACGTGGACCGAACAGGTGCGCATTGGCAGCGGCGATCTCGGGCGTCATCTGGCGCAGCGGTGAAATATCGTCGAGAATCCAGAAGCCGCGGCCGTGCGTCCCCACCACGACGTCGTCTTCGTGAACAACCAGGTCGCGGATCGAGGTCGCGGGCATATTCCGGCGCAGCGGCTGCCAATCGTCGCCATCGTTGAATGAAACGTAGACGGCTGTCTCTGTTCCCGCGAAAAGCAGGCCCTTGCGCACAGGATCTTCGCGGACAACGTTCACCGGGCCGTCGGGCAGGCCGCGCACCGTCTCTTTCCACGTGGCGCCGCCATCGTGCGTGTGGTAGATGTGGGGCTTCAGATCGTCCAGGCGGAGGCTGTTGATGGCGGCGTAGACGGTGTTGTCGTCAAATCGCGACGCATCCAGTTGCGATACCTTGCTCCACGGCGCGAGGCCGGGCGGCGTGACGTTTTTCCAGTTCTTGCCGCCGTCGCGCGTAACGTGGATGAGGCCGTCGTCGGTGCCAGCCCAGACCACGCCGGTCGAGAGCTTCGACGGCGCGATGGAGTACACGACACCGCGGCGCGTCGCCTGCTGCTTCGCCGCTGCGCCATAGGAAGCCACACTCGCCGGAACGTCGTAGGCATCGCGCGAAAGATCGGGACTGATCGACTGCCACGTCCTGGCGCCGTCGATGGTCTTCAGCACCACCTGCGCGCCTAAGTAGAGGATGTGCGGGTCGACCGTCGAAAAAAGTAACGGCGCGGTGCGCACGTAGCGGTAGTTGCCGCGCGGCGCGACGTGCTCTACCTCGCCCGTAACGCGGTTCCACTTACTCACCTTGCTGCCATAGACGATGTTCGGATTGAGCGGGTCGGGCGCCACGTATGCGTACTCCTCGGCGCCGACGGGATGCCAGTCGCGGAAGGTGATAGCGCCGTCGTTGCCGCGGCTGAGTACGCCGGCCGAGCCGCTCTCCTGCTGGCCGCCGTACACCATGTAGGGCACCTGGTTATCGGTGATCACATGGTAAAACTGCGCCGTCGGCTGGTTGTACCAGGAACTCCACGTAGCGCCGTGATTCACCGTGATGGTAGCTCCCTGGTCGCTCGCCAGCAGCATGATGTCGGGGTTGATGGGGTTGATCCAGACGGTGTGGTAGTCGTCGCCGCCGGGCGCACCCTTGATCGAAGTGAAGCTCTGGCCGGCGTCGATCGAACGATAGGTGGAAGTGTTGGCGACGTAGATCACGTCTTTGTTTTTGGGGTCGACGCGCACACAGGCGAAATCGGAACCGCGGCCATAGATGCGCTGCTCGCCGTTGGTCTTGCGCCAAGTGGAACCCGCATCATCCGAGCGATAAACGCCTGACGAACTGCCGCGCGCTTCCACCAGTGCGTACATGCGCGCGGAATCGCTGGGCGCGATGGCGATCCCGATGCGGCCCAGTCCCTGGTCGAAACCCGGCAGCCCGCCGGTGAGCTGGCTCCATGTGGTACCGCCGTCAGTGGATTTGAACAGGCCGCTATTCGGCCCGGAAAACGCGCCGTTCTCCCACGGCCCCTGCCGCGCCTGCCAGAGCACGGCGTAGACTGTCCGCGGGTTGCTGGGGTCGAACGCCAGATCGATCGCGCCCGTGTGCTCATCCTTGTATAGAGCCTTCTGCCAGGTCTCACCGCCGTCCGTGGACCGGTAGACGCCGCGCTCGGCGTTCGGCCCGTACGGGTGGCCGAGCACCGCCACAAAAACGCGATTGGGATCGCGCGGGTCGACCAGAATGGAGGCGATCTGCTGGCCGTCGCGCAGTCCGAGATGCCGCCACGTCTTGCCGCCGTCGATCGATTTGTACATGCCGTCGCCGACCGAGAGGTCAGGCCGCTGCAGTCCCTCGCCCGAGCCGGCGTAGAGGATCTTGGGATCGGAAGGAGCGATCGCAATCGCGCCGATCGACCCGGTGGGCTGGTCGTCGAAGATGGGATTCCAGGTGTGGCCGAAGTCGTCGGTCTTCCACACGCCGCCGTTGTTGACTCCGATGTAGAAGACGTTGGGCTGATCGGGGATCCCCGCCGCGCCGACGGTGCGGCCGCCGCGAAACGGACCGATCATGCGCCACTCGAGCGCTGAGTAGTATTTCGGATCGTAGTTCTGGGCGGATAGAACAGGGAGGAGGGCGGCAACCGCCAGTAGCAATCTACGCATCGGTCTAAGCCTCCACCGTGCAGAGCGGATCGAAATCGGGTAGTCCCTCGCGCTTGGCGCTCATCCAACGCAGCCAGTAAGCGATTTTCGGATCCGATAGCCCATGCGAGAGCCAATGGGGGATGACCTCCAGCAAGGCGTGCGAGCCCACGTCCCGGTAATAGTCGATGTCCGGCTCGATCTTGACGCAGTTCACCGGGTTGCCGTTCTGGTCGGGGAACACAGCGGTGTTGTGGCCATGGAACGTAAGCTGCACGTTGGCTGCATCGAATTGCGTCTGCTTATAACTCTCGGTGGCGCCCTCGTGGCCCCATGCCTGTGGGTTCGGTTCCTGGGCAAAGCCGCGGCCCGCCGCGGCCCGCACGTCCGGGAGAATATCCTGCGCCACGTAGCAGAAGAAGCGGTCTTGCTTGAACAAGTCGTCGACGCTCTTGAGCCAGACAGGATCATTGGCGTCTCCGGCCGGCCAGCCGATGTTCCAGTAATACTCGAGCGGCGACTTACCCGAAGGCAGCCGAATACCGGCGAGTGCGGTCACGATATTGAGGAAGCAGGCCAGGCCGTCGGGGCGGCCTTCCTGAATGACTCCGTATTTATCCGCCGCGGCGGCGGGGCTCTCGCAACCACGCTGCACGATCGCTGCCACCGTCGGCCTCGACTGGTTCAACTTCGACCACGTGGCGTTGGCGAAATGCGCCTTGGCATTCTTCTGCAGGAACATCAGGTCGAGCGTCACCGGCCGCTTGTCCGTCACCCGCAGCGGATACCACGCAGCATTGTCGAAGCCGTCCGCGTTGGCGATGACCGTGTAGTTGTCGAAGAGATTGTCGAAGAACGGCACGTTCAGGGCTTGGGAACCGCCATGCAGAGGCGGAAACTGCAGCGTCTTCCGGCCGGCGGAGGGCGACCGGCCATCCTGCGTTTGAACCGACCACTGCACGGTGTTGGCGAAGAGCCGGCGCGCGCCGTCCCAGGCATGAAGAACAATGTTGGCGTTATCGGGCATTCAGTGACCTCGTCTGCACAATTCTATCGAGTCAAAACAAAAGTAAATCCGATGGCTACCATTCTGGCATCCATTAGGATGGTGCTGCTGAAACGCGCCGCGAGATCAATCATGCTGGAGATCCGTTCGATGTACCGTTGGCATTCCACCCAGGTGGGGCTCCGCGCCGCCACCAGCCGGCACGGCGGCCATGTACTGGCGGCGAGCGAGGTGGAGCTATTGCTGTTAAGCCGGGAAGCGCCGGATGACGCCAGGGCCGAGACCTTGACGCTCGGCTTCCCGGAATCGTACGCCGCGCTATTCGCGGCCGACATCCGCTTCGCCGCGTTTCTCCCGATTCGAGTGGCGGTTTGCGACCGCCCGGATGGCGTGTTCCTCAATGCCATGTCGCCGCGCGAGTGCTGCCGCATGCTGCACCGCCCCGACCTGGAACCGATAGCGGTCGAACTCGAGGACTGCTTGCGGGCGGTAATGGAAGAGGCGGCGGGCGTCCACGCGTCGGGGCCAGCCGAGCCGCACCTTGTCACCGAAGAACAGGTCAACATGCGGGCTGCCTTGCCCCAGCGGGTCGACCGCCTGGGAACCAAGATCGAAGAACTGGCGGGGACCGGAAAGCACGATGCCCAGGGCGGATGAGATCTCGCCGTCAGCGTATCGGTGAAAAAGCCAGCGGGCGCAGGATGGCGTTACTGATGTTCGACACGATCTCGGCGTCGCTCAGGCCCGGCTGCGCGCGCAGTTTCTGCCACTCCGGATCGGAACCGAACGCGCGCCAGAGACGCTCGCGCGACGCCAGGTCGTCGAAGCTCAGCATGTAAGTAGAGCTTGTCCCGTATTAGGCGTTTTTGCCAGACGCATACTCTGAAATGTAAAGTACTTTCTATAATTGCAGGACAGCCGCTGTCCGTGCACGCATGACGGGTATCTTCGTTCATTTTTGCCCGTTGGTTTTCGGACTT
>JBGPHT010000160.1:0-17677 GCA_041484525.1 Bryobacteraceae bacterium
GCCCACGACCTCGCTGCTGACGACCCAGAGATCTTCCTGTCGCTCCCGTTTCTTGCGGGTTCCCATGGCCATGCAGTATAGACGCCCAGAACATTCGCTAGGTCACATGTTTTCGCGACTATTACCACAGGCTGCTAGGGCAGCGAGTGACGAAGCCATGGACTGCACTGCCTCTGGATTATTGGGAGAACGGCTGGGCGTCTCGCCCTTTGCCGCTTTCTGCAGCAGCGACCTGCTTTTCTAGGCTCAGGCAGCTGCGATCCCGCTTTCAGTGGGTCGACCAGATAATCGAAGCTTGGTTGGATGGTCGCATCGAGGTCGACTACCTAAGTGCACGGGCGCTCAAGCTTGTGGTTGTGCTGGAGACCCTTCGCGCTGGCGTATACGGAGAGAAGTCGCCGGAGTCCCAATTGATAGTCCCCGACGCGATCTGGACCGACGCCTTGAAGTTCATTCTGCGACAACTGCGTTTTTATCTAACGGCTGGCCTCAAAGTGAACGCCGAGAAGCGGGATCAAATCTGCATGGTGGAAAAATGGCAAGAGCTGAACCGGCGTTCGTTCCGGGCAACACTGAAGGCTACGCTGAAGGAGTTGTCCGTCTCTGAATCCGAAGCGACACTGGACTTCGTTGTCAGAATGCGAAACCGTCTGGTACATGAAGGCAATTTCCTATGCGAAACTATCGGTGTCGGATACTCTCATCCATTAGGTGAGTCTCCAGACAAGACAAAAGAATTCTTATTCTTAGTCGCTTTTCTCGACAGGGTTGTGCTCCAGATGTTGGGCTTAGGCACCTACGTACGTAAGGATTCGAGCGAACCCGATGCTGCTGGACCTGACGAGTAACGGTTAATACGCCTGTGCCAGCCATAGTTCAGCATTCCTTCCCTCTATAGCTTTATCTTGAAGTTCTTCTCCAGGTTGTCGTGGACGCGGCCGGAGTGCAGCCAGTCCAGCGAGAGCAGACGATTGCAGGTGTTCATGTACTCCAGGCCAAAGCAGTTGGCCAGGAGTTCCTGCCCTTTGGGACTCAGGTGGGCCGCCAGGATTGCCGCCTTCAGCTCATTGCGCCGCGGACTGAATTCAAAGAGGTCACCATAGGAGAGCCGCGACTCCTGAAAGGCCCTTGTCGGCAGGCCGCTGCAGTTGCCGTTCAGATGAATCATGGTGCTTTGCACGATCAACGAGTAACTCAGATACTCATAGGTGCTGGGCGGCTCATAGTCCTTCCATTGCCCGGCGGAGATTACCGAGATGCTGCCGGAGTTCGTCCAGAAAGAGTCCTGGTCGAAGCCGCTCTCGGTAATTCCGATAAGGGGCTGGTCTTCGGCAATGAGTTTGGCATAACAGAGCGAATCCGTGCCGCATGTCTCGATTTCGGTGCTCGTCCACGAGTCGCGATTGAAGGTGTCCGGATCGAGCGTAAAGTGCCAATCCGTCTGAGAGCGATTCAGCTCATAAACAATGTAGGCGAATGCGTATTCGTCGAACGATTTGGGCCTCTCGAGGAATTTGATCCTGATGTGGCTGACCTGATGCGGAGCCAGGCGAAGAAAGACGCCGGTCGCGAACATCATGATGATGCCGGCAATCACCAGTTTCCTCGCCCCTGAGCGAAGCCAGTCGCCGAGCCTGGAACTAACTTCGGTGCGCACACCGGTTTTCCAGCTTGTCCCCAGAACCAGCGCCAGCAGCGCGAACGTCAGGAACACCACGCTGATCTGCTTGACGATGTAGCTGTGCACGAACGTCCCTAGCTCAGGAGTGAAGTGATACCGCCATTCAATGTATTGATAGGCAATGACACCGGAAACAACGTACAGGGCCAGGAGGGTAAAGACCGGCTCCATCAGCGGCCAGTAAGACTTGGTCTTGAGATAGCCGAGAATCAGGTCGACGAATTTGGAAACCATGATTCCTACGCTTTAGAAACACCGGGCCGGCGCAGCTCGACGGGACTTGCAAGGCTCTTGATGTTGTAGATGATTGAGCTCGGCATCTCGTGCTCTTTACGCTGGCCTTTTACGTCGCCAACCGGGACGTAAAAGTAGACACCCTCTTCTTCGCGAGCCGGGACGACTTCCGGATAGGCGACCGCTGTGCGTATCTCCGTTTCCAGGCCGTCCCAGGTGGCCCGGTCGGTAGCGGGGAGATTCAGCAGGCCCTTGACTCTCTGCCCGCCGGAAAAGCGCAGCTCTATGGTGTCCTGATCCTTGGCCAGGTTCAGCGGCGCGTCAGCATTGTTCTTAACGCGGATTAGCAATACGTGGTACTTGTTGTTGACAGTGCCGAGATAAAAAATGATGGGACTGGTATCGACGGTGAACTGCCAGCTTCCATTTCCGGTCTGGGGTTGCGCCTGACCGTTATAGATCACGTTTTTGGCTTTTCCTCCGTCGGCGCCGAGAGTGGAGCCGATCGTCAGCAACAGAACAACAGACGGCAGCAGGCGTTTTCCGGTCATCATGCCTCCTTTGAGTGCTGCGAGCATACTACCAAAATCAAAACGAAAAAGCCCTTATCGCACCCTGTGGGATTCGGACGTGAAGGCGGCGGCGCTCGATCTCAGAACGACCAAAGGATGCTCGTATAGCCCGTGTTCGCGTGGTAGTTCTGATAGAACCCGAGAAGGTTGAACTCCTCGCTGTAATTGTAGAACTGCCAGCCCGCATTCCACCGCACTTTGGGCGAAATGCGGATCGACACACGTGCCATCGGCGATTGGAAACTCAATGGGAACGTCTGCACTCCACTCAACAGCGCCTGGATCGGATCCGTCACGCCCGCCGGCACCGCCGTCGCGCGGCCGTCGCCCGTGTCCTTCGTAATGCTGTACCCCAGGTACACATCCGCCCGCTTGCGAATCGTGAAGCGCGTTCCCAGGTTCGCGGCATGAAGGTTGCTTACGTACAGCGACGAGTACGCCGTCTGCAACGTGCTGCGCGGCGACCCCGCGAAGAATGCAAGGCTGCCCAGCGCGTCCAGGTGAAGTTTCACGTAGCTGGCATCCAGCGAAAACCAGTCGTACGGCGCCCAGGAAGCGCTGGCGGTGTAGTTGCGCGAATGCGAATCGTAAATCGAAAGCGAAACCGAGTTCGTGTTGTAAAACTGCTTATACGATGCGGACAACTGGAGTTTCTTCAGCCTGTAGTCAACGCGCCCGTTGATGGTGTGATAGTTCCTCTCGCTGAACGGTGTGAACGGTTGGCTGGCGCGTCCCACCTCGCCCTCCACGTTGATGGTCAGCGGCTTGATCGGCTTGATGCGGAATCCCAAGCGCCCCGTGTTGAGCGCGTTCGTCTGCTCATAGAGACTGTCGAAGGATGAATTGGCAACGCCCGGCAATTCGAAGTGCTCGATGGTCTTGATCAGCCGATTCGAATACGCATACCCGGTATAGACCGACAGCCAGTTGTTCGCGCGATAGTTTGCGTCTGTCGAATTGCCGACCGTCCGCACGCCCCAATAGCGGAAGTTGAACGTCGTCCCCAGCCCGCTGCCGTTGGCGAATTCTGTGTAGGTGGCGTCACCGTCGATACGCGTGCTTTGCACCGACGTATTGTTCACCAGGGTCAGCCGCTCGGTGGGGAAGTAGCTGAAGTTGAAATCGCTCGCCATCGATGGCCGCTGCGCTGTGCCGTTGACAAGGATCTGCCGATTGGCGGCGGCGCCGAACCGGCTGAGCCCGGACGCGGATTCATCCAACGCGAAATCGCGGCTCCCGCTTACGTAAGTGGCGCGCGCGTTCATCGACCAGCGCTTCCGCTGCGTGACTAGGTTCCCGAGCCAGCCCGGATTGGAGCCGTGGTATGGCGCCGAGCGCGCGAAATTTTGCAGCACGGTGAGATCGCCCGGGGTGCTCGCCGGCTCGTTGCCGTGGAACTGGTAGGGCGTGTCTTCTTTGTAGAAATCCCAACGCCGCAGCAGGGTGAACTTGAACCCGGCCGCCGTCACATCCAACCCCAGCCGGTATTCGTTCCACTCGCGCCGCACGTTGCTGAACACCACATACGAATCGCCGCGCGAATCGAATTCCTGCACGCTCGAAAGAGCCGGCCCGGTCTGATCGTTACGGCTATATCCCAGGCGGACGTGAAACGCCGATAGCGGCATCAGCGTGAGATCGTTATCCAGCAGGCGGCGCGTCGTGTCCGTCAAGTGCTCGCCCGCCGAAATCGTCAGCCCGGGATTGTAGTAGTCGTTCAGACGCCACAGCATGTCGTAGCGATAGAGATTGTTCTTCTGGATGCGAAGCGACGCCGATTGGTAGGGATCGTTCCCCAGCCCCAGTGTGTTAAGCAAGATCTCGTCGAAGTACTGGCCGTGCCCGTCCTTCGAGTACATGCTGAAGGTGCTGCCCAGCAGGCGGATGCCGTTGCCGTAGTTCACGTCGGCGCGATACTTGCCAAGGTTGCCGTCCACCAGTCTCCAGCGATAGCCCGTTTCGAACGAGTTCATCACGTTGTAGTTGCCGGCGGTGTCGCCGCGCGGCGAACCGACCGGTTCGGGAGTGGGCGCCACCGGCTGCTGCGCGTTGAGCGCGGCTGCGAGGATGAGGATGGTGCAGATTCGCGTCAGCATGGCGGTCATCTCAGGAAAAACGGATCGGCGTTCGACCCGTGTATGCGCACGTGGCACGTGGTGCACGGCTGGTATTTCGGATCGAGCAAATTGTGGCCGGACGATTGAATCGGTATGCCGTTGTTGCGCGTTCCGAATGAGTCGGCGCCGTTGTGGCATTGCAGGCAGAGCGTGAATACCACGGGCCGGCGCAGGAGGCGCGTGTTCGTCGAGCCGTGCGGCATGTGGCAGGTCTCGCAGCCCTCCACTCTCACCGGGGGATGCTCGTACACGTTCGGTCCGGCCTTATCCTGGTGGCACTTGAGGCACGGCTCCAGGCTGATGAGCGCCTGCTCGACCATGCGCGGCCGCTGCGCCATGCGCCACGTGGGCGCGAACGCACCGTGCGGATTGTGACAGTCGGAGCACGTCATGAAACCTTCGTTGACGCGGTGTTTGGAGGGCAATTCGAACTGCGCGCGGATGGTGGCATGGCAGCCGTAACAGAGGTCCTTCTGCGTCTTGGCCAGCAAATATTTCGGCGTGGGCGAATGGTGGATCGAGTGGCAACTCGTGCACGCCACTTCGTTGAGCGTGTGCTCGGAGCGTCGGATATTCGCCTTCGAAAAATCGCGCGCGTGACAATCCAGACACTTGTCGACCACTGCTGTGGGAGTCATCAGCGTAAACGCATTCGGAATCGTGGTCCTGCCGCCGCCCGCCTCCACGTGGTCCTTGGCGGGTCCGTGGCAACCCTCGCACCCTGTCTTCTCGGGAGGTTCTTTTCCGGAAGCGATGCTCTTGAAATGCGGATTCTTGTAGAAGTTCGCCCACACATTGGGGTGGCAAATCTTGCACACATTGCTCCCCAAATACCCGGACGCCGCCGCGGCCGGAACGGCCTGCTGGTTTTGTGCGAATGCGCCCATCGACAGCAATAACATCAACGTAGTTGCGGCTGTGCGCACGCGTGCCATACTCAAGATGATACCCGTAGGTCTGGACGAACCGCCTCTCATGGCCAGAGAATTTACGTTAGTTCCGAAGAATGTTGGACGCGTCGAGACCAAGCACCGGCGCATCGTAACGCCCATCCCGCCACCGGAATCCGTACCATTTTTCGAGAAGCTGTATCAGTACGAACCGCGCGCCATGCGCGGCCAACCGCCCGTCGTATGGAATCGCGCGGAGGGCTTTCAGGTCTACGATGCATGGGGCAATCAGTGGATCGACTGGACCTCGGGAGTGCTCATCGCCAATGCGGGACATGGCCGCCAGGAAATCGTGGACGCCATATCCCGCCAGGCCGCTGCACAATTGTTAACCACGTTCGCCTTCGCCAACGAACCGCGCCTGCGCCTGGTGGAAAAGCTGGCTTCGATTCTGCCCGGCCCTCTCAAGAAAATCTGCCTCTACTCCACCGGCTCGGAGGCAATCGAGTGTGCCATCAAGATGTGCCGCACTTACGGCGTGCGCACCGGCGGGCGCTCGAAGCACGTCATCATTTCCTACGACAAGGCGTTCCACGGCCGCACGCTCGGCGCGCAGCAGGCCGGCGGCATTCCGACCTTGAAGGAGTGGATCGTCAACACCGATCCGGGCTTCGTCCAGGTGCCGTTCCCCGATGGTTACCGCACGCGCGACGTATCGTTCGAAGCCTTCGAACGAGCGCTGCACGAGCACGGCATCGAGCCGCAAAACGTGGCGGGCGTGGTGCTCGAGACTTACCAAGGCGGCAGCTCCGCGTTCGCCCCGGCGGCGTACATGCAGGCGCTACGCCAATGGTGCACCGGCCACAAAGCGCTGCTGGTCTGCGATGAAATCCAGGCCGGCTTCGGCCGCACCGGCACGCTCTGGGGATTCGAGCAGTACGGCATTGTGCCGGACCTGGCGGTGTTCGGAAAAGGCATCTCGAGTTCGCTGCCGCTCTCCGCTGTGGCGGGGCGCGCCGACGTGCTCGATTTCTATCCGCCTCTCAGCATGACATCGAGTCACGCCGGGAATCCGGTGTGCTGTGCAGCAGCCCTGGCTTCGATCGACATCATCCTGCGTGAGAACCTGGCGGAGCGCGCGCGTTCGACCGGCGCGCTGCTGCATCAGAAGCTGAACACGCTGGCCGCGGGCTTCCCGCAGATCGGCTGCGTAGCCGGGAAGGGCCTGACCGCCGGCCTCGCGTGCATCCTGCCCGGCACCGTTGAGCCCGATGGCGATCTCGCCTTCGACGTGGTGCGCCGCGCCATGGAGAAGGGCGTCCTGATGTTCGCGCCGGTGGGCTTCGGCATGGCCACGGTAAAGATCTGCCCACCGCTGGTCATCACCGAAGAGGCCGTGAACGAGAGCGTCGATGTGCTGCAGGAGGCGTTCACCGAAGCCGTGCGCGGGGCGGCCGCCGCAGCGTGATGGCGCCCCGGGTTTGCGTAATCGGCGGCGGCATGATCGTGCACGATCAAATTCTGCCGTCCCTCTATCAACTGCAGCGGCAGGGCATGATCGGCGCGATCGACGTCTGCGCGTCGCGGCACGAAACGGTGCGCACGCTGGCCGAGGCCGAAACGCTGCGCCGCGCGTTCCCCGGCCAATCCTTCCGCATGCACCCCGGCTCGCCTGGCGATCCGGAGCCGGAACGGTACCGAAGCCTGATCGCGGCGCTTCCGCCGCGGCAGATCGTGGTCGTCGCGGTCCCCGACCAACTGCACTATGAGGTCGTGATGCACGCGCTCGAGCACGACCAGCACGTCTGCTGCGTCAAGCCGCTGGTGCTCGAACATTGGCAGGGCGTCGAGATCGCGCGCGAGTCCCGCAGCCGCGGGCTGCTGGTCGCCGTCGAGTACCACAAGCGTTTCGACGACCGCAGCCTCATGGCGCGCCGAGCGTATCGCGAGGGCCGCTTCGGCGAGTTCCGCCTTGGTACCGCCTGCCTGCTGGAGAAGTGGTATTACCGGAACTCGAATTTTCAGAATTGGATGACGGCCGAAAACTCCGACGCCTTCACCTACATCGGCTGCCATTACGTGGACCTGGTAGCTTTCATCACCGGCCTGACGCCGGCGGCGGTTAGCGTCTACGGCATCCTCGACCGGTTCCCGAACGGACGCGAAGGCTACCTGTGGACCGACGCGCGCGTCATCTGGAACAACGGCGCGTGCCTCAACGTGCAAAACGCTCTCGGCTTTCCCGATGCCGCGCCCGGCACCAACACACAGGGTCTGACCCTTTACTGCGGCGGCGCCGGTGAGGGCGCCTGGCTGCATCACTCCGATCAGTACCGCGGACTGCAGCATTGCTACGTCGCGCCCGCCGCCTATGCCGAGCCCAGCCCCGACTACTTCCAGTATGTCGACGCCGGCGGCCCCGGCCTCATGCCCGTGGGATACGGTTACCGGTCGATCGAGGCAATCGTGAAGGCCGCCATCCGCGTGAACGCTGGCGACGCCGGTCCGGTCCTGGAGGAAATCGACCGCGCCGGTCTGATTGCTACGGCTCAAAACAGCGGCTACAACGACCAGGTGATCGAGGCAGCGCGCGAATCCATTCGAAGCGGCGGCCGGCTGGTGGCGTTGCCTGCCACCGATCCACCCGGTTCCAGTGGTGCCTTGCGGCCTATAATGTAGTTGTGCCGAAGGCGAAAGACTTAGAACTGCGGCTTCAGAGAACCGAACAGCAGCTAGGGCTGTTCCAAAAGATCAGCCGCTTCATGGTGCGGGAAATGAGCCTGCAGGAAGTGCTGCAGGGCGTGGTGTCGCTGGTCGTGGAATTCACCCAGTGCGATTCCTGTCTGGTCTATCTTTTGGACAACAAGGATCTGGTGCTGTGCGCGTCCAACACACCGCACCCGTCTACTATTGGCAAACTGCGGATGAGCTGGAACGAGGGGCTCACCGGTTGGGTGGCTCGCGAGCGCCGGCTGCTGTCCATCTCACGTGAGGCATATAAGGACCCGCGCTTCAAAGTTTTCGGCGAACTGCCGGAAGATACCTACGAAGCCTTCCTCTCGGCGCCGCTGATCGCGCGCAACCGCGTGGTGGGTGTGATCAACGTGCAGCATCGCCTTCCTCACCAGCACACGGGCAGCGAGATGGAAGTGCTGACCACGGTGGGCGAGCAGATCGGCTGCGTGCTGGTGCTGGCCCGCATGGCGCCGACGGCAGTGGAGAGTTCCAATCACGTCGAACTGGTGCTTTCCTCAGGGCCGGTTCCGATGAAACAATGAGGGACGTGATCTCGTCGTTTCGAGGGTCCATCTGCGCGCTGATCCTCGCGGCCGCGTGTGCCGCGCCCCTGGACGCGCAACGCTGGCAGAGGCAATATCAATACGACGAAGAGAAGTCCACTCTCATGATCGGCGACATGCAGTTCCCTTCTGCCAGCCGCGGCGTGGCCGTCGGGATGATCCGCGATGCCAAGGATCGCGGGCGCGAGAAGCCCGTCGGCCTGATCACCACCGATGGAGGAGCCCATTGGCAGCAGATGCCGCTCCCGGAGAATCCCGTCTCGCTGTTTTTTCTGAACGAGGGCTCCGGCTGGATGGTAACCGAGAAAGGCCTCTGGTACACTAGTGAGGCCGGCAAGAACTGGCGCAAGTTGCCGAAGCCGCCCTCGCCGTTGTTCCGCGTCTACTTCACCAGCGAGAAGGACGGCTGGGCCGTCGGCCCCAAGAAGGCCGCTTTCGAAACACACGACGCCGGCGAGCACTGGAAGCCGCTGGCAGTCGCTGCCGAAACCCCCGGCGACAAGGAGTTCAGCGCATACAACTGGATTTCCTTTCCAACTTCGAAGTTCGGATTTATCTCCGGCTGGAACCAGCCGCGGCGCCGGTTCGGCATCTCCCTTTGGCCGGACTGGATGGACCCGGAGGCCGCCGTCACGCGCCGCGAACTGCCGCACCTGGCATACTCGCTGGTCACCAGCGATGGCGGGACTACTTGGAAAAGCACCTCGGCGTCGGTCTTTGGCGTGATGACGCGCGCCCGCTTCAATGCCTCGGGCGTCGGGTTCGGGCTGCTGCAGTATGAAGGATCGTTCCGCTATCCGAGCGAGGTCTACCGGATCGACTGGGCCAGCGGCAAGAGCTCGACGATCTACCGAAACGCGAGTATCGACGTGACGGATATCTGGGTGACGGCGGACGGCACCTTGTATCTCGCCGGTTACGCGCTTCCGGGTAAACTGCGCAGCGTGGTTCCCGGAAAGGTGATGGTGCTGCAGAGCCGGGACTACTCGACGTTTACCGAGATGCCCGTGGATTACCGCGCGACCGCCACGCACGCCGTCCTGGCCGGCGCCGACGACAAGAGCGTCTGGCTCGCGACCGATACGGGGATGATTCTCAAGCTGGCGCCCTGAAGATCCCAAACACGACTCCGCAAGCCCGTTTTATTCACAGCGAATTCACGGCTGTTCAGCCGGAAGTGTTTGATCGGAAACAAAATAAATCTTGAGGAAAAGCTCGCGCGCGCGCCAAAAAGCGTTTGACGAAAATGCGTCGCAGGCGCATATTGGGGAAGGTTCCAAGAGGTTTGAGGAACAGCAAGCCTCCGGAAACGTAGCGGACCTGGAACGATGATCCGCAGCCGATAGACTAGTAATAGAAAAACGGTTGCGGGGAGCGAGAGGAAATCGGGCGGATTCGGAAGGCGGGCCAAGCGACGGCTGAACCGGCAGAACGCTTTGATCCGGAGGGATGTAAAAGTCCCGATGGGGAGTGGAGGCCTGGGAGGCAGTCGCGGGAGTCGGCAGCGGAAGTTGCAACGGGTCTGACGCAGGGAAGCAGCCTGAACCGGGGCGAACCGGTGAGGGTGGCTGAGCGGAAAGGCCGAACGGGCAGCGGAAGTTGTTGGCAACGACGCGAAGTAGCAGGCCGGGAGCTTCGACCCGGGAATGGATTCCGAGAAAATCGGAAACTGTTGCCGGTGAGCGAAAGGCCGCTACGAGCGGAAGGTCCTGTTGAGGAGAGAAAGCAAAGGCTGCGGCGCGCTTTGAAGCGTTAATCCGGGGACCGGGGAAAACGGTTTTCGGGGAGCAGAGAAGCGAGGCGTTCGGCGCTCCTTGATGCGAAGCTCAATGCCGTGCATGCCGGTGGTGAGCGGTGCTGCGATTCAGATCACTTGGAACCATTCTCTTTTTGGGCGCAGGTTTTGCGCTCACCACTGGAAGTCGCCTACCAACGGCAAATGATCGGAAGCCACCAGCGCCTTGCGCGTGCGGTGCAGCGTGAGCCGTTCCAGCCGCAAGTCCGGATCGTAATAGATATGGTCCAGGTGCAGGAACGGCAGCATGCCCGGATACGTGCACGAACGCCGCAGGTGGGTGCGCACATCGGCGCTTTCCAGGTGCGATCGCAGCAACCGTGTCGCGAGCCCGCGAGTCCACTCGTTGAAATCGCCGAGCACGATGCGGGGCGCCTGGATCTCGACATCGTTCAATAATTCCGGCGCCATCAGTCTTCGGCCCTGGTGCCGGCGCTCGAACAGCGCAGTCCCCAGGTGAACGTTGAAGATGTGCAGCAGCGAATCGTTCAGCACCAGGTCGGCGCGCAGGCAGCCGCGTTCTTCCCGCCCGCGAACGCTCAGGTCGTAGTTGCGCATGGTGCGGATGGGGAATCGGCTCAGCACCACGTTGCCGTATCCGTACCCGCGATGCTTGCGGTTTTCGCCCAACACAAACGGTAGCTTCAGATCGGTCGAAATCGATTCGGCCTGGTGCTCCAGCACTTCCTGCAGCGCAATCACTTCTGCGTCCACTTCGCGCAGCACGTCCGCTACCCGCAGCGTGCTGACGCGTCCGTCCATTCCGCGGCACTTGTGGACGTTGTAGGTGACCACGCGCAGGTGCATCACTCCTGCCTCTCGATCACCCATCCGAGCCATTCGTGTACCCGCTCGAACGGCGAGCGGCGGTTCCAGCCCGCGTAGGTGATGAGCCGCGAGTGTGCCAGGTCCGTCTGGAAGTCGTGCTCCAGGCGCGCCGCCAGGCCCTCATCGAGCGCCGCCAGATTCACCTCGTCGTTCAGCCCGAACGAGCGGTGATCGAAATTCGTGGAACCCACCACGCTCCAGATGCCATCCACCACCAGCGCTTTGGTGTGGATCATCGACGGACGGTATTCGTAGATCTGCGCCCCGTGCTGCAACAATTCGCCGTAGAGCCGGCGGCTGGAGCGCCGCGTCAACAGATGGTCATGGTGCTTGCCGGGCACGATGATTTTCACTTCCACGCCCCGCTCGATGGCGCGAACCATCTCGGCGCGCGCGCTGCGGTCCGGCAGGAAATAGGGCGTGGTGATGTGGATGCTACGGCGGGCCGAGGCAATCAGCGTCTGGAACAGCATGCGCGCGCGGGTGGCGCGGCCGATCGAGGGCGTGCTGTTGATCACCAGCGCGGCGGCGCTGCCCGTGGCCTCGCACTCCGGATAATATTGCGCGCCCGTGAGCAGCTCGCCTGAGGACTCGAGCCAGTTCTCCGCGAAGATGGATTGCATGCTGGCGACCGCCCGGCCCTCGACTCGGCACATGGTGTCGCGCCAGCGCTTGCGCCGGCGAACGGACTTGTACCAGTGGTCCGCGATTCCCGCCCCTCCGATGAACCCGATGCGGCCGTCGATGAGGATCAACTCACGGTGTGTCCGGTTATTGAACCGGAAAAGGTTGTACCAGCGGAAAGGCATGTACCAGCGCACTTCGCCGCCGGCAGCGACCAACTCGCGGAAAATGCTCCGGCGGGTAGTGATGCTGCCGACCGCATCGAGCACCACCCGCACCTTCACGCCTGCGCGCGCCCGCTCCGTCAAGAGGTCGAGGAAACGCCGGGCGACTTCGCCGCGCTGGAAAATGTAGGCTTCGATACAGATGTGGCTGCGCGCCTGCCGGATCGCATCCCACTCTGCTTCGTAGAATGCATCCCCATTCGTGAGGACCTCGACGCGCGTATTCGGGTGCGGCTCGGCATCGGCCAGCATGCCTACGACACGCGCGAAGTCCGCCGAATTCAACGGCAAACACGGCGGCTCCTCAATCCGATACGGCAGCCCCGGTTCGAACAGCGCGAGCACCACCAGCAGCAGTGGAATGGCAATCCCCGCGACTGCCAGAATCAGGAGGAAGGTTTGCATCGCGCCCATGGGACACACCACCCCTCTGTTCTTATTTTGACAGTTTTGGCTACGGTGCGATGTGAGTTTTCAGACCGCCTCAGAACGCCAGGCCGAACCGTACACCCCAGTAATGAACGGGCCCATCGAGCGGATCGATATGGTCGCGGAGCTCGAGGCGCAGCGCGAGTTTCGGCGGGAACCAATAGTTCACCCCGCCGCCGAGATTGAACAGGTTCAGGGTGCCGCCGCTGACGACGCCGTGCATCCGCCGGTCGCGAATGGGTCGGGCTTGGCCGTTTTCGATGCGCTGCCGCGCAGATGGTAATACTCTGAAAGGCGTCGAGGAGAGCGAGACCTCCGGCTTCGACACCCGCGCCGAACCGCTTACCGATCGCGAACTCGGCTCCGACACCCGCTTGCAACGTCCCCCGGGAGAATCCCGAAACCGATTCCGCGCCCGGCGCGACGAAAGAAGTACACGTTCGAGCGCTGCGCAAACGCGGCGCCGCCGAATAAGGAGAGACACAGAATCGCTCACGTCTGGACCGCCACCCATCAGATCCGGTCTGGATTGGGCCAAACCACCGCATTGTGATGGTCGCGCGGCCGCGCTCTCTCGATTCGAACAGCCCGCACCGAACGCCGAGGCGTGCTACGGCGTTTGGGCATGAGCAGTAGATCGTAGACATTCTAGTACCGTCCTGGTCTCCGCAGTGCCTTAACCCGCCCATGCGCCCCGCCGATTGATTCGGCATGAACCAAGTCGCATCTACGACCTGCCGAGTCTGCCAGGAGTTGGGCATGGATTACCTGATCGCCGCGGACCAAAGGGAGGAAGCAGCGCGCGAACTCCGTTGGGCGGTCACGATAACGCAACAGGAGAGCGCGGCCAGACGACTGGCGAGAGTCGAAGGACACAAGCTTTTTGCGATGGGCGAGTTGCTTGCGCATTGCGAACGCAAGGCATGCATGCTGCCGATTCCCGATCCGGCGCTGGCTGAACTGCTCGTCTACCGCCTCTTTGCGTCCGGGGCAATTAACGCATCCGCTGACCGGAAGGTGGCGGCCTGAATCCCGGACTCGCGCTAGATGTGGGAAAACTTTGTGGTGCTGGAGGAGGGGGTCGAAGAGAACTGCCCTGCTGATAATGCGCAGATTGTTGATTCAGATGACAGCGAGAACAGCTAGTTCGGCACTATCGGCAACCCTTTGGCACGTATCCGGCACGTGGTAATCGCGAGCCGCCCAACGCCCATTCTCCTTCGGAGTCGGCGTACGGCGAGGTGGACTTCCCGCGCGGACGCTAAAACCGGCGCCGACTGCGGCTCCCCGATGTCCTTAGTTAGCCGCTGCGATCACGGTACAGTTTAAGTAAGCCCGTTGCGTTCGCCTGCCGTAGGTCAAGTCAGACAGTTCACTGTTCGACGCCTGGATCTGGCTGACATCTGGCCACCCCCCGTGCCGAGCAACTACTTCCTAGTGACCCAGGTGCTTGTCTATGGCGACTGCGTCGGCACCAGCCTGCTGGGCATCGACGGGTGGACAGTGCGCCGCCTGGCGAAGAGCGGCTGCAAGTTCATTCCCGGCGAGAAGCTGGCTGCTGAAGACCGCAAGCGGATCGAAGGGGTGCTACTGGATCTCGCCCAGGAGCGTGGGTGGCGGCTGCGAGAGGCACTCGACGGGTCGTCGCGTATGGCTGAATCTGTGAAGACGGTTCAATAGCCGCGCGATGGCCGGCCGAGGAGTGGAGGGCTCGCACACCGACAGGTCAGGAGGGAGAGCTGGAGCTTGGCGGCTTCCGCCGCCACGGCGGCACTGGCTGACGCACCGACATCCCTGAAGGCCCCTGACCCCCACCCCCTCGGCTGGGACCCGAATTCAAATTAAAATATCCGATGCTCTCCTGCTCACGCCGGTACTAACGTTGCGGGTATTCGGATAATGAGGTCTTTATCTAGTCTAAGCGTATTAGGAGAGAGCGGGGGAAGAGGTTAGTCGTGAGGGAGTGAAACGTCAGCTTCAGCGCCGTCGCAGCTTCCAGATGCCGGCATGCGGCAGCAGCCGTCCGGCCGCGGCGTAGCGCGCAAGCAACAGAGTCGCTAGGCGCCGTTCTCCGTACGTCTCGGCAAGTAGCGCGTCAGATGGAAGAACATAGCAGGCATGTGCTACCGGGAGTCCATCGGCGCGATGGATCTTACCGCAGAAGCAGGTTGTCGTTGAAACAGATTGGCCTTCAATCTTCATGGCGGTGTGAGGAGACGGAACGGACGGAAGCTCTCCGCCCGTTCCATCAGCTAGCAAGCAGCGAAACCGACAGCCTGCGCCTTGCGCTTGCAGCATGGTTCCGTCCGCTGAGCTTCGCTTACCAGCGCGTTCCAGTCCAGTCCGATGCCGTCCGCGACGATCTTCAGGTCAGCAAGCGCCATTCGAATCCGCGTACGTTGGCGAACACGACCAGGCCACGAAGAACCGCGTTAACAGCAACGCTGTCCTCCTGGTCATCCCCGATGCCACCGGCCGTGTCTACCAGCAGCCTTACGATTGAGCGTTCAAGTTTTCCTCGCATCGTCGTCTCCTTTCGGCGCTATGCCGTCTCCAGGTCTGTGGCGCGCGGGGAAGCGGCCGTCTGAGAGCTGCGACACGGCCGCCTAGCGCACGTCGGATTCTGCGCAGCGAAGCGAGTTGCTTCGCGTACGGCCGCAGCGTGGTTCGCGCTGAATTCGGCCGTCCGCATCTCCGCAATGGCTGGTGTCAGATTGCCTTGCATGTATGCGAGCATCAAGCCGTAAAGAAAATCATCAGCGGGCGTGATCAATTCGGCCGCGTCCGATGCTGCGGCCAGTGCTTCAATCTGGCTGTCCGTAAGTTGCGTAGCTTTCGTGTTCTTCACTGTGTCATCTCCTTTATGGCTCGTGAGCCATGAATCAATAGTAATCTAATACACTTTAGATGTCAAGTAGTAATACCAGTCTCCTGACAGAGTTGCGATAAAGTCTAAACCGCTTTATAGTGGAATTATGGATAAGAAGACAATTTCAGCCGTCATGCGTGAGATGGGTCGCAAGGGTGGACTGATCGGCGGAAAGCGTTCCCTGGAGACCATGACTGCCGAGGAGCGCAGCGAACGCGCTCGCAAGGCTGTCGCGGCACGGGAGGCAAAGCGCGCGGCGAAAGGGTCGGCTAAGAAGCGCAGCTAGCAGCAGCCGCATCGGCCGGAACCCGAAGACCGGCGCGGCCGTGAATGTCCCGGCAAAGCGCATCCCATACTTCCGGCCTGGTCGCAAGCTGAAAAGCAGCTTGATAGATCGGCACAGGTAGCCGCTGGGCGTCGTTGCTCCTACGATGCCGATTCCCGTCATTAACACGGGCCAGGACGCGTCGGGGCTCGGTAGACCGTCACAGTGGCTGTGCGGTAGCAGCAGGCCGCGGTGGCGGCATAGATGAGATGAGGTAGATCCCCTAGTCAGCCGAGCGCGCAGCGCTGTATCAATAACCACGCCTCGATCTGGCGGCACGGGCGCTGAAAACAGGGAACTTCCAGGCGCAGTTTCTGTGTACCAGAAACTGGCCTTTATGATACGCTGTAGACACCATGAAAATCGCTCTGTACGCGCGAGTGAGCACGAAGGACCGCGGGCAGGATCACGAGAATCAGCTACGCGAGTTGCGTGCCTTTGTAGACCGCAAGAAGGCCGATGGCTGGTCTCTGGCCGGCGAATACGTAGATCACGCCTCGGGGAAGTCGCCCGACCGGCCCGCCTTCAGGCGTCTGTTCGAGGCAGCGTCGCGCAAGGAGTTCGACCTGGTTCTGTTCTGGTCCCTGGATAGGTTCTCCCGCGAAGGCGTCCTTGAGACCTTGCAGCACCTGCAACGCCTGTCGTCCTACGCAGTCGAATGGTTCAGCTACCGGGAGGAATACCTGCGATCGATCGGCATCTTTCGCGATGCCGTGCTCGCCATCCTCGCCTGTATAGCGCGGCAAGAGCGCGTCAGGCTGTCTGAGCGTGTACAGGCAGGGCTGAGTCGTGCCCGCGCCCAGGGAAAGATCCTGGGCCGTCCGAAGGCAGCAGTCCGTCCAGAGCGCGTCCAGCGGCTGAGCGAGCGTGGCTTGAGCATGCGGCAGATAGCGGCCGAGACCGGCGTGAGCGCCATGACCGTGCAGAGGATCTTGAAGGCCGGCTGAACTGCTGGCCGACTCCGCAGAGTAGTCGCCGCACAGCAGGCGCCAGCCGCGTAAGGCCACAGCGGGAGATCCTCGGCCGTAGGAAGCCCTGATCTCACGGCGGTCCAGGCATCCAATCGTCGCTATCCGTAGGTAAGCAGGGTGCTTAGCCTCCTCATGCCTGCTTCTGACTCCTAACGGTCGCTATATTCGAAATTGAGCATGGTATTGTCTGATCGAGGAAGGGGGCTACACAGTTTTCAGCCCTCTACCGCCAACAGAAAACCAATGACTTTCATTTCACCAGCTCAATTCGCCCGTGACCATGGCATGCACCGCACCACGGTAGCTACCGCCATCGCCGCCGGCGACTTGCCGACTGTTCGTATCGGCAAGCGACTCAAGATTGACGTAGACGTGCTCCACGAACGAGCGCGTGACAGTAAGGCGCCCGTGAAGGCCGCTAGCGCTGTTCAGGCGACACCGCCGCGCCGCGGCAGCCGCCGAGGAGGGCACCGTGCTTAGTCCCAAACAGGTCTTACAGACTGCCTACAAAATCCGCGAATGCGCCGAGGCCCTAATCGATTCCCTGAAGACCATGGCGAACGCCGCGGAGCAGATACTACCCGACGTCATAGTCGGCGTTCGGAGTGACGGCGACAGCCGCGTCGTCACAGAGCCGACCATAGGAGACCGATGAGCATCGTAGATCAATCCGACGACCTAGCTACTTTCCCACTTAAAATTCAAAAAAGGAGCTACCTCAGACCGTATCGGTACTTCGCAGGCTGGCGACTTTCGAGGGGGAGCGTTCGAGGGGACGGAAGGGTGATTCAGAACACCGGTTTCGGTTGGGGTTAGGGA
>JBGPHT010000161.1:0-17670 GCA_041484525.1 Bryobacteraceae bacterium
GATCTGACGGCCACGCCGGGCAAGGCGACCAGCTACACCTACGATCAGTATGGGAATCTGACCGGCGAAACGGACGCGCTGGGGCGGCAGACGACGTACGTGTACGACAACATGGGGCGGAAGACGTCGATGACACCGCCGTCGCCGACCCCGGCCACCACCTACACGTATGACGCACTGGGCCACGTGAAGACGGTGACGGCGCCTTTGGGGAGGGTGACGACCTATGCCTACGATGCCAACGGCAACAAGATCTCGGAGACGGACGCCAACAACCACACCACGACCTACCAGTACGACGGATTGAACCGTTGACCTTGGTCACCTATCCGACGGTGCCGACGACGACGATGTCGTACACCTACGACTTCCGGGGCAACGCGATCGATACCACCGATCAAGCCGGCCGAGTGACACACAACGTGTATGACGTGGCGGGCCGATTGACGTCGGTCACGACAGCTTTCGGCACGGCGGATGCCAGTTCGACGAACTACACGTATTACACCGATGGCCGCAAACAGACGGAGACCGACGCCGGCGTCCACACGACAACGTACAACTACGACGAAGCGGGGCGCCTGACGAGCGCAATGGATGCGCAGAGCCATACGACGAGCTATGCGTACGACGATGCGGGCAACCAGATCTCGGTGACCGATCCCAACCTGCACCGGACGCAGCAGCAATACGACGCGCGCCGTCGCTTGCAGACGACGACCTACCAGGATGCGACGACTACGCAATACGCCTACGATGGCCCGGGCAATCTGACGAGCGTGACGGATCAGGCCGGGAAGGTGGTGCAGTTCACGTACGATGCGGCCAATCAGCTTGAGCCGGTGATCCAGACGAACCATCCCGACGCGTCGCACAACACGACGAATTACAGCTACGACAGCAATGCCAATCTGACGACTTTGACAGATGGCAACAGCCACACCACGCAGAACGCGTTCGACGTGTTGAATGAGTTGAAGACGGAGACGCTGCCGTCGGGGACGTTGACGCAGACGCGGAACTACGATCCGGCAGGAAATCTGTTGAGCCTGACAGACTACAATGGCAAGACGACGACGTACACGTACGACACCCTGAATCGCTTGCTGACAAAAACGCCGGATGCTAGTCTCGGCGAACCCACGGTGAGCTTCACGTACACGGCGACGGGCAAACGTGCCAGCATGACGGACGCCAGCGGTACGACGACGTACACGTACGACAGCCTGGACCGCCTGAAGACGAAAGCGACACCGCAGGGGACGCTGAGCTACACTTATAATAACTTGGTCATCTCCGGGCGAGACGGCGAAACACCAGCGCCACCGGCAATCCGACGACGTTGAAGTAGCAGCCTTCGATCCTCTCGATGAACTTCGACGCCAGTCCCTGGATGGCATAAGCGCCGGCCTTGTCCATCGGCTCGCCGCTCGCGATGTACTCTTCGATGTCCTGCGTTCCGAGCGGAGCAAACCAGACAGAAGTCGCAGCCCAGTCGCGCACGACTTCGACGCCATGCTTAAGGCAGATTCCCGTCAATACTTCATGCCGGCGCCCGGAAAGCAGCACGAGCATGCGGCGCGCGTCGGCGGCGTCGGCCGGTTTGCCCAGCATCTCGCCGTCGATGACCACCGTGGTGTCGGCTCCGAGTACGGTATCGCCGGGGTCCGCCGGAACGGCCCGCGCTTTCCATTCCGCCAGACGCTGCACATAGGCTTCCGGCTTCTCGTGGGGAAACGGGGTCTCGTCCACGTCCGCGGTCTGAACCGTGAAGGGAATTCCGGCCTGGCGGAGTATCTCACTGCGGCGCGGCGATTGCGAAGCGAGCACCAGCATGTTTCCAGTGTAGAATGGGCCGGATGAAGGACCTCTCGCAGGAACTGATCGTCCGCTCCGGCAGCAAGGTGAAGCTGCGCGACATCGACCCGGCGGCCACTTTCGGCGTCAGCAGAAGGTCCGCCGAAGTGCGACTCGTAAAGAATCTGGAACGGCTCACCGTGCTGCAGTACCTGCTGTATGCGGAGGCGCAGCGGGCGGTGCTCGTGGTGCTCCAGGGTATCGATGCGGGTGGCAAGGACGGCACCATCCGCCATGTGATGAGCGGCATGAACCCGCAAGGCGTGAGCGTGACGGCGTTCAAGGTGCCGGAGGGCGTCGAGAAGCGGCACGATTATCTCTGGCGCGTGCACAACGCGGTCCCCGAATGGGGCAAGATCGGAATCTTCAACCGCTCCCACTACGAGGACGTGCTGGTGGTTCGGGTGCACGGGCTGGTGCCCGAGTCCCAATGGCAGAAGCGGTACCGGCAAATCGACGAATTCGAGCGCATGCTCCACGAGAACAGCGTCACCGTTCTCAAATTCATGCTCTACATCAGCAAGGACGAGCAAGCCAGGCGCTTCCGGGAGCGGTTGGAGGACCGATCCAAGAACTGGAAGTTTTCGTCCGACGACATCAAGGAGCGCGAGTATTGGGACCAGTACATCGATGCCTACCAGGATGCGCTCCGCAAATGCAGCACGAAGCAGGCGCCCTGGTATGTGATCCCGGCGGACAACAAATGGTTCCGCAACCTGGCTGTCTCGCAGGTGCTGGTGGATACTCTCGAAGGCATGGATATGAAGTTCCCCAAGCCGGTGGCGGACCTCTCCGCCATTCGGTTCGAGTAACCAGCCGCGTTACTGGCGATCGTAAACCGCTTTGAAGGGCTCCTTGACGCCGGCGGCGGTTCCGGCTTCGGTGAGTGTCTTGCCATCCGCCGACACCGTGAAGGTGAGCATGAACAGATCCTTCCCGTTCTGTCTCTCCGTCATGTTGAATCCGCCCGCGCCGGCCTTCCGGATCGCCACGGTGAATCCGGGAGGCACGGTGGGACCAGTCAGCGGATAATCCTTGCCGTCGAACTTGGCCTTGGCCGTCGCCTGAAAGTCGATGAAATTCAGAGTGAGGCCATCGCTGCCATCGGGCGAGATCTCGATCATTTCGACGCTGGTCTTCACTTCAGTAGCTTTGTACTTGCCGGGCAGACCCGGCCCGCCGGAGACGCGCTCGAAAACGCCGGTCTCGTCGAATGTGCTCCCGTCCGGTTTCACGATTTTGGAAGACGTCGTCATGGTTTTACCGTCTGCCGAGAGCTTTGTGGTCGAGGTGTTAGCCACCTTGCCATTCAGCTTGTAAACGGTATCCCAGGTGTTGGCATCGATCTGTTTCCAGGCAGCCGTCTGTCCGTAGATGGCGGGCCGCTCCTGCCCATCCACTTTGAAATTGTAGGATTGCCCATCACCGCTGAATTGCATCTCACCGCTGGGTAAGCGCGAAATTGTGAGCGTGACGCCCTTGAAATCGCTCTTCACGGGATTGAGCTTCCACTTGCCGAAGTATGCCGGGTCGGCCGCCGCCAGTGTTCCCGCGGCAACCGAAACCAGAAGACAAAGCGCAGATGTTCGCATGCAGACACTTCCTTCCGGAGCATTATGCGCCACACGGCCGGGCAAAGCAATCCACGCCGCCGCGCGTGATAGAATAGCGCTTCACCCCCATGGAACGCGCCAGCCAGCTCATCCGCGGAATGAGACTGCCGGGCGACATGATCACCACCGACGAGCTGGCCTGCGCTGCCTGGCCACACGCTGTCGGCAAGAAAGTGGCCCGGCATACGCGTGCGGCGAAACTCGTGCGCACGCGCCTCATCATCGAAGTGGAAGACCTCACCTGGCGGCGCCAGTTGTTCGCGCTCTCCGGCCAGATCCTGCGCAACCTCGACCGGTACATCGGCAAGGGCCTGGTGGAGGATCTCGAATTCCGCATCGTGCCGCGCAAACGGGAGCCGCAGCGCGCTTCCCTGCCCGGCCCGGCGCTCCTCGCCGACGAGGCCAACAACATCGCCGATCCGCTCCTTCGCAGCATCTACCGCGCATCGCGCAAAAAGGCGCAGGCGTGAGGATCACCGAAGAGCAGGTGCGCTACGTGGCGAACCTGGCCAATCTGAGCCTGTCGGAAACCGAAGTCGCGAAACTGCGGGCGGACCTGGACGGCATCCTGGAGCACATGGACAGGCTCAACGAGATCGACACCACGGGCGTGGAGCCGATGGCGCAGGTCCTCTACGACGCCGGCGCGATGGCCACGCTGCGCGCCGATGTTCCCGTCCCGCCGCTGGGAAATCAGAGGGCGCTCGAGAATGCGCCGCAGCCGGGCGCCGGATATTTCAAAGTGCCGAAAGTGATCGAACGCTGATTCATGGATATTCCTTCGCTCACGATCGATCGCGTCAGGGAGGGTTTGTTCGCGCGCCGTTTCAGCGCGGTCGAACTGGCCACCGAGGCGCTGCGCTTCGCCGACGCGGAAAATCCCAAGACCAACGCCTATCTGCATCTGGCGCCCGAGCGCGCCCTCGACACGGCGCGACGCGTCGACGAGCAGATCGCACGCGGCGAGAATCCCGGTCCACTGGCGGGCGTGCCCATTGCGGTGAAAGACGTCATCGTCACGAAGGGCGTGAAAACAACCTGCGGGTCGCGCCTCCTGGCCGGCTACATTCCGCCCTATGACGCCACCGCCGTGATCCGCCTGGAGCGCGCCGGCGGAGTGCTGCTGGGGAAAACCAACTGCGACGAATTCGCTATGGGCTCATCTACTGAGAACTCGGCATTTGGGCCGGTTCGAAATCCAGTGGCGCCCGACCGCGTGCCCGGCGGATCGAGCGGCGGATCGGCGGCGGCCGTGGCCCAAGGGACCGCCGTGGTCTCGCTGGGTTCGGATACCGGCGGGTCCATCCGGCAGCCCGCTTCGTTCTGCGGCGTAGTCGGAGTGACGCCGACGTACGGGCGCGTCTCGCGCTACGGGCTGACGGCGTTCGCCAGCTCGCTCGATCACATCGGACCGTTCGCACGATCGGTGAAAGACGCGGCCACGCTGCTGGGAGTGATCGCCGGACGCGACCCCTCCGATTCCACTTCCGCCGACGCGCCCGTGCCGGACTATTCCGCACATCTCGATGGTTCCGTAAGTGGGCTGAAGCTTGGACTCCCGCGCGAATACCTAAAGGGATTGACGAGTGAAACCGGCACGCTGATCGAGCGCGGCGTGGACGTGCTGAGACGGCTGGGCTGCGAGGCTCGCGAAATCAGCTTGCCGGCTACGGACTACGCCATCGCGTCTTACTACATCATCGCCACGGCCGAGGCCAGCTCCAACCTGGCGCGGTATGATGGCGTCCGGTATACGTGCCGCTCCGGCCGCTCCGAGACTCTCTCCGAGATGTATCGCAACACACGCGGCGAGGGTTTTGGGGACGAGTGCAAGCGGCGCATCATGCTGGGCACCTACGTGCTCAGTCACGGCTATTATGATGCGTATTACCTGAAGGCACAGAAGGTGCGCGCGTTGATTGCGCGCGATTTCGCAAACGCATTTCGAGAGGTAGATGCGGTCGTGGCGCCGGTTTCGCCGTTCCCGGCATTCAAGCTGGGAGAGAAGGTGGACGACCCGGTCGCGATGTACCTTTCCGACATCTATACGATTACCGGAGACCTGGCGGGCATTCCGTGCATGAGCGTGCCGTGCGGAAAGACGGCCGAGGGGCTGCCGGTGGGGATGCAGATTCTGACCCGGCATTTCGACGAGACCACGATGTTCCGGCTCGCGGATGCTTTTGAAAAGGCCGGCGGCAACGCATGACGTCCGGCCCGTTCTGATTCGAAAATACAATAACGAGATAATAACGAGATAAGGAGAGTACATGCCGTTTACACTTCCGCCGCTGCCGTATCCGCCCGAGGCTCTCGAGCCGCACATCGACAAGATGACGATGGAGATCCACCACGGCAAGCACCACAACGCCTATGTCACCAACCTGAATAAGGCGCTGGAATCGGCGCCCGATCTGGCAAATAAGACCGTCGAGGAGTTACTGGCCAACAACTGCGCCATTGTCCCGGAAAACATTCGGACCGCCGTCCGCAACAATGGAGGCGGCCACCTCAACCACTCGATGTTCTGGACCATCATGGGACCGGGCGGGGGCGGTGCGCCGCTCGGCAACGTGGCGCAGGCCATCACCGCCACCTTCGGCAGTTTCAATACCCTCAAAGAGAAGCTGAACAACTCCGGTGTAACGCGGTTCGGCTCCGGCTGGGCCTGGCTGGTGAAGTCTGGCGGGAAGCTGGAGATTTATTCCACCGCCAACCAGGACAGCCCGGTGATGGAGGGTAAGTACCCGGTGATGGGCATCGATGTGTGGGAGCACGCTTACTACCTGAAATACCAGAATCGCCGGCCGGACTACCTCGGCGCCTGGTGGAATGTGGTGAACTGGAAAGAAGTGGAAACCCGTTTCAATAGCGGCAAATAAGAAAAGGCAAAGGGCCGCTGATGAACGCAGATGAACGCTGATAAGACTAAGACATTAGAATGTTTTGAGTTTATCCGCGTTTATCTGTGTTCGTCAGCGGCTAAATAAACTGTCTTGCGCACCTACGATCTTATAGTCATCGGCTCTGGGCCGGCCGGACAACGCGCCGCCATCCAGGGCGCCAAGTGCGGCCGTCGTGTCGCCATCGTCGAGCAGCGCCAGATTGTCGGCGGAACCTGCATCAACACCGGCACTATCCCTAGCAAGACCATGCGGGAAGCGGTGATGCACTTGTCGGGGTTCCAGTTTCAGGGAATCTACGGCACTAACTATCACGTAAAAGACAAGATCTCTATGGCTGACCTGAGTTTCCGGGTTAGTCAGGTGATTCGAACTGAGTCCGACGTCACTCAAGGGCAGCTCACGCGCAACGGCGTCGAGGTTCTGCACGCGCGCGCCAGCTTTATCGATGCCACTCACGTCCATCTGGAGAATCCGAAGGGGTCGGCGGATCTGGAAGCTCCCATCATCATCATCGCTACCGGCACTAAGCCGGCCGGATCCGAGACAGTACCGACCAATGGAAGGACTATTCTCGACAGTGACCAGATCCTCCAGATGCAGGACATTCCGAAGACGCTGATCGTGGTCGGCGGCGGCGTCATTGGTGTAGAGTACGCCTGCATGTTCGCCATTCTGGGCGTGCGCGTGATCCTGGTGGAGAAGCGGCCGCGGCTGCTCGAATTTGCCGACACGGAAATCGTCGAGGCGCTCTCCTATCACCTGCGCGACCACCGCGTCACCATGCGGCTGAACGAGGAAGTGAAGAGCGTGGAGGAGGCGCCCGATGGCGCAGTGGTCGCCAATCTGCAAAGCAACAAGAAGATTTTGGGCGACTCACTCCTCTATGCCGTGGGCCGTCAGGGAAACGTGGACGAACTGAACCTGGCGGCGGCCGGCCTCGAAGCCGACAATCGCGGACGGATCGCGGTAGACAAGGAATATCGAACGAAGGTGCCGAACATCTTCGCGGCCGGCGACGTGATCGGCTTCCCTAGTTTGGCTTCGGTTTCGATGGAGCAGGGGCGGATCGCCGCCGCCACCGCCTTCGGCCTGAAGATTCAATCCAACCCCGCGAACTACCCGTACGGGATCTACACGATTCCCGAGATTTCCTTCATCGGCAAGACGGAGGAGCAGTTGACCCAGGACGACGTGCCGTACGAAGTCGGGCTGGCTTACTATCGCGAGACGGCGCGCGGCCAGATTCGCGGCGATACCACGGGGCGGCTGAAGCTCATCTTTCACCGCGAGACGCGCGAGATTCTGGGAGTTCATATCATCGGAGAAGGGGCGGCGGAATTGTTGCATATCGGGCAGGCGGTGCTGGTGCTCAAGGGCACGGTGGACTATTTCGTCGAGACCGTCTTCAACTATCCCACCCTGGCCGAATGCTACAAGCAGGCGGCGTTTAACGGCCTCAACAAGCTGTTGCGGTATTAGGAGGGTCTTATGGGGGTCAGCATCGGTGTGCTGGCCACGCAGTACATCTGGGTGGGCGCCGTCGAGGGTACTACACTCGGCTCCGTGCGGATGTTTCCCGATCCGGGGAGCGAGCACCTCGACCTGAAATCGCTCCCCTCCGAAGAGATCCTCGCGCGCATGGTCGAACTGATCGCCGCGGTGCGTGGCGATCGGCCTGTCGATTCGGTGGGCGCGGGCTTCCCCGGCATCGTTCGCCACGGCATCATCGAGGAGTCGCCAAACCTGGGACAGCTCAAGGGTCTGCGCGCCGCGGCGGCACTGGCGAGCGCGCTCGAGCGCGCCGGGATCAGCGCGCCGGTGACGGCGATGAACGACTCGGACGCGCTCGCCGCCGGAATCGCAGCCGTGCGCGGCGTGCTCGAGAAGGTGATTCGCGTGTGGTACCTCGGTGACGGGATCGGTTTCGGCCGATATCCCCGCGGCGAGGGCATCTGGGAGGCCGGCCATTCCGTGGTGTCGCTCGATCCCAAGGAGCGCTTCTGCGGCTGCGGCGGCACGGGGCATCTGGAAGGCATCATGGGCAACCGGGCCATGCGGCTGCGCTTCCTCGACATGGAACCTGAAGAGGTCTTTGCCGCGGCGCGTAAGGGCGATGCGCGCGCCCACGAATTCGTTAAGCTCTGGCATCGCGCGCTGGCCGCCGCCACCGCTACCAGCGTCCATATCGACGGCCCGGGTCTGTTTTATCTCGCCGGACCGAATGCCGGCCTGGTGGAACTCGGACTGGTCGGCACCTACCTGCAGGACATGGTGAAGATGACGCCGCTGCAGGGCAGCTTCTTCGAAGTGGTGCCGGCGTTCCATGACCTGGCGCTCATCGGCGCCGCGGTGAACAGCCGGATCAGATAGCCAGCAGGGCCCAGTTGCCTTTGGTGCGAACCTCGCGCGCAGCCGGCAGCGCGGCTTTCACTTGCTCCACTTCCGGCAACTCGAAGCCGCTCGCCAGCAGAATGCCGCTCGGGCGGCGCACGCGCAGCAGGTCGGGCGCGAGTTGGATGATGGCCTCCGGGTTGATGTTGGCCACTACCAGATCGGCCGCGGCCTCGCGTACCGCGTCCACCGAACCGACAAATCCTGCACCCGCAATTTCCACCGCGATGGGGTCGGTGTCGCATGCGAACACGCGGGCCGCGCCAAGCAGCTTCGCCGCCCGCGCCAGAATGCCGGAGCCGGTGCCTACGTCGAGCACCGTCATGCCCGGCTCGAGGTAGTGTTCCAGAGCTTCGATGGCGAGGCGAGTGGTCTCGTGGACGCCGGTGCCGAAGGCCATGCCGGGGTTCACGGTGATGCGGAAGCGTCCCGGCGGAGCGGGGTCGTCGCGCCATTCGGGCACCAGGAAAAAGCGCGCGCCCACTTCCATCGGCTGCAGCAGGTCGCGAGCCGATTGCACCCAGTCGCGCTGCTCTTCCTGGCGAATCCCAGCGCCCGGATAGCGCCGCAGCAGTTCGCTCCGATCGGCCGCGTCTTCAAAGAACGCGCGCACGCGATAGGCCGACAGCTCGACGATTCCCGCCGAGCCTTCTTCCCACAACTCGGCGATCAGCAGATCGCGATCTTCCGGGTCGCATTCGATTTCAAGGGAGAACATTGTTATCGTGGAATTTCAGGGCCGCTCATGAAGCTACAAGGTATTTTCCCACCAATTGCGACGCCGTTCGACCACAACGGCAATATCTACGCCACCAAAGTTCAGCACAACGTGGAGAAGTGGAATCGGACGGCGCTGTCCGGTTACGTCGTCATGGGGTCGACGGGCGAGAGCGTGATGCTCACGACGGACGAGAAGCAGACCATGTGGGAGCTGGCGGCGAAGTATGCCGCGCCCGACAAACTGCTGATCGCGGGCACCGGCGTCGAGAGCGTGCGCGAGACCGTCTGCCTCACCAACCGCGCCGCCGGGATGGGCTACAAGGCTGCCATGGTGCGCACACCGCATTACTACAAAAACCTGGTCAATCGCGCCGACGCGCAGATTCTCTACTACCGCGCGGTGGCGGACCAATCGCGCATCCCGCTCATCATCTATAACTGGCCGCAGGCTACCGGCGTGGATATCCCCGTAGAGGCGGTGGTCGCGATTTCCGAGCATCCGAATGTCATCGCCATCAAAGAAAGCTCGGGCAACCTGGAGAAGGTGATGCAGATGCTGCGCGAGGTGCGGGAGGGATTCCAGGTGCTGGTAGGCTCCGCGCCCACGCTGTGGCCGTCGCTGCTGATGGGCGCCTGCGGGGCGATTCTGGCGTACGCGAATGCGGCGCCCTATTCCGTGATTGCGATCTGGGAAGCGTTCCGCACGCGCGAGGAGGCGGCGGGCCTCGATTGGCAGAACCGCATTGGCCGCGCGTCCCAGTTGGTGACGACGAAGTATGGAGTTCCGGGGCTAAAGTACGCGATGGATCTGAACGGCTACTACGGCGGGCCGCCGAGGCTGCCCCTAGTCCCTCCCACGGCCGAAGCGAAGCGCGAAATCGAAGAAGCGTTTAGGGACTTGAAGGGATAAAGCGGCGGAGGGTTCGAGTGCACTCTTCCACCCGCAGCAAGAACGTGACGCCGAAGTAGACCAGCCCGTACGCGCCCAGGATCGGCACCGCGCTCACGATGGGGTCGTGAGGACCAATCGCTAACTTCACGCCCCAGCCCGCAGCGGCCGCGATTGCAGCCGAGATCCAAAGCTTCGCAACTAATGACGCAGGAAGTCCGGTCTGTCCAATGCGGCGGTTCAACGCGCGTCGCAGCAGCGTGAATTCCACCCACGCGGAAACGCCTGCCGACGCCGTCAGACCCGCGACGCCCCATCGCGGATCGAGCCCCAACCACTTAGGCAGGGGAATCGCGCACAGGTAACCCAGCGCGGCCGTAAGCGCTACCCGGATCACGGCGAATCGCAGCGGCGTGCGCGTATCGCGCAGCGCATAGTAAGTGGACGAGTACAGCCGGCCCAGAGTGGACGCGAGCAGGCCGACGGCCGATCCGGCCAGGATGCCCCAGACGTACACCGAGTCCTGAGGGCTGAACAGGCCGTTCTCGAATAGCGCCGCCGAGATCACGCCGCCCAAGGCGAGAAAGCCCATCGCCGAAGGAACGATGAAGAACGCGATCTGGCGCAATCCGGAATTGAGGCGACGGCTGAGATACTGCGCGACCTCGGCCGGATCGCCCAGCGCGCTCGACATCGCGGGCAGTTCGGCGGCGGAAACCGCCATCCCGAACAGACTCACGGGAAGTATGTAAAGCGTCTGGGCGGTGGTCAATCCAGCCACCGCGCCCTCGCCCAGCCAGCTCGCGAGCCACCCGTCCACGTACCCGCTGATCTGCACCACGCCGCGGCTCACGAACACAGGTCCGAAGTTGCGGATCACCTCGCGCACCTGGGCGGATTGCGTGTCCAGAGTGAGCCGCAGGCGCCGCGCCAACCGGAGCACCATCGGCAACTGAATGCCGAATTGAAGCGCGCTTCCAGCCACCGACCCCCAGGCGTACGCGACCGCGAGCGAGTCCTGCTGCCGTTGGCGGAACACTAGAAGAGTCGCGATCGTCGCCACGTTCCAGATCACGGGCGCGGTGTAGGATAGGAAGAATTTCCGGTGGCTATTCAGGATGCCCAGGCACCAAGCCGACAGCACAAGCAGTCCCACGCCCGGAAACAGGATGCGCACCAGCCGGATGGTGAGCTCGCGCTTCTCGCCTTCGAACCCGGGCGCGATGGCGACGATCAGCCACGGCGTCGCGAGCACACCAACCAGAACGAGGACGGAGGTCGTGAGTGCCAGAATTGCGAAGACCGCTCCGGCGACACGACCTGCTTCCTCCTCATCGCCCTCTGCCAGCAGACGAGCGTAAACGGGAATGAATGAGGCCGAAAGAACGCCTTCGCCGAACAGATTTTGCAGGAAGTTGGGGATGCGGAATGCCTGGTTCACGGCGTCCGCTGCGTCGGAGAGTCCGAAGTACCGCGAGAAGATGCGCTGGCGAACCAAGCCCACGATGCGGGTCAGTAGAATGCCCGCGCCCACCAGGAACGCGTGCCGGCCAGTGCTCTCGCGGTGCGCCGGCTTCGCCACTAGTGCAGTTTCTCCAGCACCGCGCCGGTCACTTCCTCTGTGCTGCTTTTGCCCCCGAGATCGGGCGTGCGCACTTTGCCTTCCGCCAGCACCGCGGCCACAGCGCTTTCGATGTCTCGCGCTGCACCGGTCATCTGCAGGTGATCGAGCATCATCGCGGCGCTCAGGATCGTCGCCAGTGGATTGACCAGACCCTTACCGGCGATGTCGGGCGCCGATCCGTGGACCGGCTCGAACATGGAGGGGAACCGGCGCAACGGATCGAGATTGGCGCTGGCCGCGAGCCCCATGCTGCCGATGATGATGGCGGAGATATCGCTCAGGATGTCGCAGAAGAGATTCGAACCTACCACCACGTCGAAGCTCTCGGGGCGGCGGATGAAGTTCATGGCGGCTGCGTCCACCAGCAGCGACTCGGTCTCGATCGCGGGAAACTGCGCCGCCACATCCTGGAATGTGCGGTCCCACAGCACCATGCTGTAGCCCTGCGCGTTCGACTTGGTGATCGACGTGACGCGATTTTTCTTGTTCCGCTTCACCGCCAGTTCGAACGCGAAGCGCACGATGCGCTCGATGCCGCGGCGCGTGAAGACGGAAGTCTGGATGGCAACCTCGTCGGGCTGGAACTGGTAGACAAATCCGCCTACCTGCGCGTACTCGCCCTCGGTATTTTCGCGGACCACCACGAAATCGATGTCGCCGCCGCGCTTGCCCGCCAAGGGCGACTGCACACCGGGGTAGAGATACGCTGGCCGCACGTTGGCGTACTGATCGAACGCGCGGCGGATCGGCAGCAGCAGACCGTTGAGCGTGGTGTGGTCGGGGAGTTCGGGGTGCCCAACGGCACCGAGAAGAATGGCATCGCACGGCTGCAGCAGGTCGATCGCGCCCGCCGGCATCATGCGGCCCCAGCGGAAAAAGTGGTCGGCGCCCCAATCGAAATCCTGGAACGCGAACGTCACGTCATGTTTCTTGCCGGCCGCTTCCAGAACGCGCTTGGCAGGAGGGATCACCTCCTGCCCGACGCCATCACCCGCGATCACTGCGATCGTAAATGTTCTCATTGTCTCGAAGACAATTCTCTCACGCGGACGTAGGCGCAGCGGACATTGCCGGGAACGTCGAACCGTTCGAACTCCGCAGGCCCGCACCAGACTATGGCGTGCGATTCGTCGGACAGGCGGACGTCTTCAGAAGTTGCGTGGAACAGGAAGAGCAGGTCATGGTGCAGATGGTAGGGCTCGCGACCCCTGCCCGGGATTCCGTGGACATCGATCCCGATGAGCGGCGGCACTCCGCTTTCAAGCAGCACGCCCGTCTCTTCGACCACCTCGCGCCTCGCAGCGTCGCCGAGCGTCGCATCATCCGGCTCGATGTGTCCCCCCGGCAGCAGCCAGCGGTCGAGCCGGCGATGGTGGACCAGCAGCAACCGCTCGCCATCCGGCGCCAGCACGAGGCCCGTGCAGGTAACGTGACCGGGCGTGAACTGGTCGCGAGAGAACGGCTCGGGCGTGGACTCGAGGAGCATCATGACCAGTTCGCGGCTCTTGAGGGCCGCACCGTCGGAGTGATCGGAGAATTCGCGGGCCGTGTCCGCGGCAGTTGGGATGTCGAGCATAAAATCGGGCGAACTCGCGTTAGGGTTTCGGCTGATACGGCCCCACCAACTGTACCGTGCGCGTGGGGAATGGAATCTCGATTCCTTCTTCGCGAAAACGATGGAAGATGCGCTTCCGCAACTCATGCCGGACGCCGCCCTGGTCGGCGAACTCCGCGACGTGATAGTTCAGCGTGAAACCCAGGGAGGATTCTCCAAATCCCGGATCGAACACCACCGAAGGCCCCGGCTCGGCCAGCATCCCGGGAATCTCCTGCGCTCCCTGCCGGCCGATGTCGAGCAGCACCCGCTCGATCCGCTCCGGATCCGAACCATAGCCCACGCCCACCTGCACCTTCGACGCCATCCGCTTCTCCGGCAGGTGATAGTTCGTCACAATCGCCTGCGCCAACTTCGCATTGGGCACGATGATCATGCTGTTGTCCAGTGTCCGGATGGTGGTGCTGCGCCACCCGATGTCGGTGACGTAACCCTCTTCGCCCGACGAATTCAACTTGATGTAATCGCCGAGCCGCACCTGTCGGGCAATCGCCACGTAGAACCCGCCGAACAGGTTCGACAGCGTATCCTGCAAGGCCAGCGCCACCGCCAGGCCGCCGACGCCCAACGCCGTCAGCATCGGCGTGATGTCGAGGCGAAGCTCCTTCATCAGAAACAGAATTCCGATGATCAGCACCGCGAGCTGCGTCAGGTTCTGCGTGAGCGTGGTCACCGGCATCGCGCCCGGCACGTCGCTCCCGTAGTACCGCACCAGGTTGCCCGCCACCCGCATGCACATAATGGTGAGGGACAGTATCCACAGAATCAGCAGCGCCGTGGAACTCCAGCTCGTCAATTTTGCCGGCAGATCCGAAATCTGGATGGCGAAATGCAGCGCCAGGATCAGGCTCCAGATCAGGATGGGCCCACGCAGCGCCTCGGTCAGGATCAGCCCCGGGCGGCTCCCGGTCCGTGCCGTCCAGGCGTGCAAAGCGCGCATCACCAGCCGTCGGACCAGCCACCCCAGCAGAAAAGTCCCCGCGAAAACGGCCAGCGGCCAAATCAGTTCCATGGGATGTTCCGCCAGGATGCGCCGGATCGCTTGCATGCTATCTCCTACATAAGATTCTCACAACAAATCGCTTGCACGCTTAGAGCCGGGGCTGCGTCAAATAATTGTGCGGACACGTGTGGCCATACTCTGCCTGCTGATGGCGTGGACCCTGGGGGCCCAGCAGCAGCCATCCGCATGGGAGCTGTACGGGCGCGGCCGCGATGCCGAGAAACACGGCCATATGGCCGAGGCCTACCTATTGTATTCGCAGGCCGCCCTCCTGGAGCCCAAGAACAGGACCTATTGGATGCGCAGTCTGGCGGTGCGTTCCCGTGCCGCGCTCGAGGCCAAGGCCGGACCGCGTGTCGCCGCCCAGCCGCCCGACGAGGTCCCCGATCTGGACGCCGATACCCTGCCCGAGCAGAATATCGAAGCCCCGACCGCCGACGACCTGCTGCAAGCCCGTCGCGCCGTTTCACCCCCCGAACTGGCTCCGGACGCGCTCCTCAGGGACTTCGATCTCCGCGGCGATTCCAAGAAGTTATGGGAAGATACAGCGCACGCGTACGGCCTCGATTGCGTATTCGACGGCGATTACCAGCCCACACGAGAGTTCCGCTTCCAGTTGAACGGCGTCGATTACCGCACCGCAATCCACGGTCTCGAAGCCGCTACCAACTCCTTCATCGTGCCGCTCACCAGCAAGCTGTTCCTGGTGGTGAAGGACACTCCTCAGAAGCGCGCCGAAGTCGAACCAACCATTGCCATCGCCATTCCGCTGCCCGAAGTCACCAATCCGCAGGACTTCAACGCCATGATCACGGCCGTGCAGCAGGCCACCGCTCTCGAGAAGGTCACCTGGGACACGCAACAAAATATGGTCGTGATCCGCGACAAGGTTTCGAAGGTGATGCCGGCGCGCGCGCTCTTCGAGGACCTGCTCTATCCCCGCGCGCAGGTCGCGATCGAGATGAAATTCCTGCAGGTGACGCGCAACGACATGATCACTTACGGGATCGATTTCCCGAACAGCTTTCCGCTGGTGCCGTTGACCAACTGGTTGAACAACGTCCTCACGATCCCCACCAACATTCAGGGCCTGCTGACATTCGGCGGCGGAAAGACGCTGATCGGGATCGGGATCATGACGCCTTCGATCGTGGCGCAGATGTCGAATACCACGGGCAAGACGCTGCTCAAAGCGGAGATGCGTTCGATCGACGGCCAGCCGGCCACACTGCACGTCGGCGATCGCTTCCCCATCCTGACGAGCGGCTACTACGGCCCGGCGAGTTTCTCGGGACCGAACGCGTATACGCCGCCGCCTTCGTTCAACTTTGAGGATCTCGGTTTGACCCTGAAGGTCATCCCCTCCGTCCACAGCATGGACGAGGTCAGCCTGGATATCGAGGCGCAATTCAAAGTACTCTCGGGCAAATCCGTAAACGGCATTCCGATCGTCGAAAGCCGCGCGCTGAAGAACAAGGCGCGATTGCGGATGGGTGAATGGGCTGCGGTCGCCGGCCTGCTGGACGCGGATGAAGCGCGCAGCATCGCCGGAATCGCGGGCATTTCGCGCCTTCCCGTACTCGGCCCGCTGATGAGCATGCACACCAAGAGCAAGACCACCGACCAGGTGCTGGTGCTCATGCGGGCGGTCCTGATCACGCTGCCTGCCAGCGAGCGCATCACCCACACCATCCGCTACGGGACGGAGACGCGTCCCCTCACGCCGCTCGGAAATTAGCTAGCTTAACTACATGTCCCGAATGCTCGAAGAGATCCGGCAGCAGCCGGAGGCCCTGGAACGGACGCTGTCGCGCGGGTTGCGCGCGGTCGAACGATTCCGGCGCGTGGTGGAACGGCGGCGGCCGCGCCTGGTGGTGCTGGTGGCGCGCGGCACGTCCGACAACGCGGCGCTCTTCGGCCGCTACCTGCTCGAAATCACCACGGGCATTCCGGTCTCGCTGGCAGCGCCTTCGGTCTGCACACTGTACAACGCGCGTATGGATTACCGCGACACCCTGGTGGTGGCACTCTCGCAGTCGGGCGAATCGACTGACACCAACCTGGTGATCGAGCGCGCGCGCGCGCAGGGCGCGCTGACGCTCGGCATCACCAACGAGAGCGGCAGCACTCTGGCGCGGCTGGGCGAGCACCTTCTTCTGGTGCGCGCCGGCCGGGAGCGTAGCGTGGCCGCCACCAAAACCTACACCGGCCAGATGCTGCTGATGTACCTGCTGGCGTACGCGCTCGGTGGGCCCATCCGCATCGGCGACCTGGAGCGTCTGCCCGAGATCGTCGAGCGTGCGCTCACTCTCGGGCCCGAGATCGACGCGCTTTCCGAGCGTTACCGCTTCATGCGCCATGCCGTGGTGGTGGGGCGCGGCCTCAACTACGCCAATGCGTTCGAGCTCTCCCTCAAACTGATGGAGACCTGCTACGTGGTGGCTGAGCGGTTCTCCTCGGCCGACTTTCTCCACGGCCCGATCGCACTGGTCGAACCCAACTTCCCGGTCTTCGCCTTCGCTCCGCCGGGCCGCACCTGGAGCTCGATCGGTGAAACCCTGGCCAAGCTCCAGGGCCTGCGCGCCGAGGTCGTCACCATCACGGACCCGGGGAATCGCCACGCGGCGGAGCACGCCACACGCGTCATCCGGCTACCGCGGCGCATCAAGGAAGTGCTCACGCCGATTCCCTACATTATTCCGGCCCAGCTCTTCGCCGCCTCGCTGGCCGCGCAGAAAGGCCTCGATCCGGACAAACCGCGCACGCTCACAAAGGTCACGTTGACGCTCTGAATTCCGCAAAAGAATATCAAGCGCCCACGCATCGGGGGTGCACGACCGCAGAATGATGGAAACCCGTTAACGAGCATTGGGGCGTAGGTTGGGCTCAACTTCTGACAGTATATAATGCGGTCAGGCGATCTACTTCTCCTGACCGGAACGCTCTGCTCGCTCAACGCGACCAGTTGAAATCCCAACTCGCCCGGATCGGCGAAATGCGCCCGGGTTCCTTGGTCGCTCGTTTCCGCAAATGTGGTAAGCCTTCCTGTCAC
>JBGPHT010000162.1:0-17617 GCA_041484525.1 Bryobacteraceae bacterium
CAAGGACGGGCAATCCCGCAACGGTCAAGATGTGCGTTCGCCGCACAGCGGCCAGAAGCCTTGCGTATGTGTACGCTCAGACTCTTGTCGTTTTGTTGAGGATGCGTGGGTCTCTCCACTTTTATGTCGCACACCCGCGCGGGCCGCCGGAGTACCTTATCGACGGTACCTATTGTATAGTGAGCTTCATGCGTGTCAGTTTGGAAAATCAAGTGGCGCTCGTAGTGGGCGCATCGAGCGGTATCGGTCGCGAGACAGCGATGCTGCTGGCGCGGCGCGGCGCGCGCGTCATGGCATCCGCGCGCCGTGAAGAGAGACTGCGAGGGTTGCAGAGCGAACTGGCGCGCGACGGTATTGCCATTTCGATTGCGCCCGCCGACGCATCCAAGGTTGCGGAGATGGAAAAACTGGCGCAGCGCACGCGCGACGAGTTGGGCCAGATCGACATCATGGTGTACGTCACCGGGACGAACATTCCGGACCGTGCGCTCAAGCGCCTGAACGCGGATCTGTGGGATATGATGATCGGCGTCAACCTGAACGGCGCGTACTATATTACGCGCGCCGTACTGCCGCAGATGCGCGAGCGCGGCTCCGGACACCTGATTTTCGTCGCGTCGGTTTCGGGCGTCGTGCCGGATGTCTCTGGCGCCGCCTACCAGGCGTCGAAGCGCGGCCTCATCGGGCTCGCCCACGCCATTCGCGTCGAGGAAAAGGAGAACGGTATCCGCACTTGCGCCATACTGCCGGGGCTAGTGGATACCGAAATTCTGGAGAAGCGCCCGGTCAAGCCACCGCCCGAAATGCTCGCCAAGGCGTTGCAGCCGGTGGACGTGGCAGAGGCAGTTGTGGCCGTGGCGGAACTGCCGCCGCGCGTCGTGATCCCGGAGATGCAGATTCTCCCGACGTACTTGTAGGCTCAGCCTACCCCATCTGATCCACTGCCTGAATCAGCGCCTTGATATACCCATAAGCGAACGCGAACGATTGCAGGCCGCCCGGGTCGCCCGGCGCCGCCGGCACGTGGTCCGGCATCAGCATGTATGGATACCCGACCTCCTTGTACACCTGAATCGCCTTCACGAAATCCACGTCGCCCTCGTCCGGGAAAACCTCGATGAAGTCGTCCCGGTGCCCGCGAATATTCCGGAAGTGCACGTTGAAAATCTTGTTCCGCGAGCCGAAGTACCGGATCACGTCGTAGATTTCCTTGCCCGGGTCCTGCAGCATCTCTGACACCGTTCCCTGGCAGAAATTGAACCCGTGATACGGGCTCTCTTTGATAGTGATGAAGCGCTTCAATCCTTCGATCGTTCCGAGCACGCGCGTAACGCCCTGGTAGCCTTCGGGCGGCACGCCCGGATCGTGCGGGTGGCACGCCATCCGGATCTTATACTCGTTGGCCACCGGAATCACGCGGTCCAGAAAATAGGTAATGCGCTCCCACGCCGCGTCGGCATCCACGCGCCCCGCGCGCGTCAGCGGCGTACTCGGCTTGGCTTGCTTCAACTTCCAGGTGCTGTATGCCGCATCGCCGCGACCGGGCGTCCGCCCCGGATTGCGCAGAACCCCCAGGATGCTCATGTTGTACTTGATGCACTCAATTCCCGCCTGCGCGCAATTGCGGATTGATATCTGCATCGCCTCGATATCGCGATCGCGCTCCGGACTTTGCGCCAGCATGATGGCGGGGTGCTTTTCGCGATCGATGTGGCTCGATGCCAGGAACGGGAGGGCGATCGATTCCACCGTAATCCCGTTCTTCTCTCCCATGTCGCGCAACGCCTTCAGTTCGTCGACAGTGGCGTAGACCCTGTCCGATGGAACCGCGGGATAGCCACAGACGTGCTGTACTCCGTAGCGCGCAAAATACTTGAAATGCGTTTCGTTGCTGGGCGCGCTCTGGCAGCCGAGTTTCATAAGCGCGCGCTTGGCGGGCGCGGCCGATGCCGGCTTCAGGCCCTCGGTGGCGAGAGCGGCCGCCGCGGCGCCCGAAGAAGCGAAAAACTTTCTGCGGTTCATAGACATCCTCAGCGATACAATATCGAGTTCCGGTCACGCAAACAACTATGCCCAAGATTACTGCTATAGAAGCCTTCCAGGTGGACCTGCCGCTGCACGAGGGCTCGTACAAATGGTCGGGCGGCAATTCGGTCGAGGTCTTCGATTCCACCGTCGTCGCCGTTCACACCGATGCCGGCGTCACCGGATATGGCGAGGTCTGCCCGCTCGGCCCCGCCTATCTGCCCGCGTATGCGGAGGGCGCGCGCACCGGCATCGCGCGCATCGCTCCCGCTCTCATCGGCCTCGATCCCACCGCGCTCTCGGTGCTCAACGGCCGCATGGATGCGGCGCTGCGCGGCCATCCCTACGTCAAGTCGGCGCTCGACGTGGCGTGCTGGGACATCCTCGGCAAGGTGACCGGTCAGTCCGTCGCCACGCTGCTCGGCGGACGCTACGGCGAAAGTTTCGCGCTCTATCGCGCGATTTCCCAGGAGTCGCCGGCCGATATGGCGCGCAGTGTGGCGGCTTACCGCGGCGAAGGCTACACCAAGTTCCAACTCAAAGTGGGTGGCGATCCCGACACCGATATCGATCGCATCCGCCAGGTCGCCGCGGTTCTCGAGCGCGGGGACGTCTTGATCGCCGACGCCAACACCGGCTGGACACAGCACCAGGCCATCCGCGTGGCCGATGCCGTTCGCGACGTGGATGTATACATCGAGCAGCCCTGCGCGAGTTATCAGGAATGCCTGGCGGTCCGGCGCCACACCAACCGGCCATTCGTGCTCGACGAAGTGGTGGACAGCCTTGCGATGGTCGTCGAAGGCATCCGCGACCAGGCCATGGACGTGATCAACTTGAAGATCTCGAAGGTGGGCGGCCTGACGAAGGCGCGGCAGATCCGCGATCTCTGCGTTTCGATGGGCATCGCTCTCACCATCGAGGACACGTGGGGCGGCGACATCGTTACGGCCGCCATCGCTCATCTGGCGCACAGCACACCGCCCGCGTATCTTTTCTCTTCGACCGATTTCAATAGCTACGTGACGGTGAGTATCGCGGCCGGCGCGCCCCAACGGGAGAATGGCCGGATGGCGGCGTCCACTGCGCCCGGATTGGGGATCGAGCCGCTCTGGGAGGTTCTCGGAAAGCCTGTGCTGTCGATCTAGAGTGGGCTATCGGCGCGGCGCGTAGTAGCCCGAGCGCGTGCGTACGGTAACGCCGGGCGCGCTCACTTCCACTCGAACGCGGCGGAAACTTCCATCCTCTGCCTCGTTCTTGGATGTGTATCCCAGCACGTACTGGTTACGGATCTCGTGCGCGATTTCGGGCGCGATCTTCTCGATCTCCGTGACGTTGGCCGGAAACCAGGCGCGGCCGCCCGTGGCCAGCGTCAGTTCGTTCACCGCTGCTTTAGCATTCTCGCGCCGCGGATCGTCGGCCGCCAGCAACCCAACTCCATAGACGATTACGTTGTTCTGGTGGGCCGCCTGCAACAGGTGCGGCAGTTTCTCGACGCTGCTGTTATCGTCGCCATCGGTTACGACCAGAAGCACCTTCTTGTCTTTGGAGCCGCGATGCCGCAGGTGTTCGACCCCCAGCAGCAGCGCGTCCCGCATGGCCGTCTCGCCGTTGGTTTTGATGTTGCGCAGGCTCCTCTCCAGTTTGCCGATGTCGCTGGTGAACTCCTGCGTGACGTTGGCCTCCTCGCTGAAATGGATCACGAAGACTTCATCCTGCGGATTCGAGGCCTTCACCAGCGCCAGCGATGCCGTTGCCACTCGCTCGTGCTTGTTCACCATGCTGGCGCTGTTGTCGATTACCAGCCCCAACGAGACCGGGACGTCCTCCTGGCGGAAGACTGCAATAGTTTGTTTGACGTCGTCTTCGTACACCGTGAAAGCGCTCTGCGGCAGACCCTTGACGATGTTACCCGCCGCGTCGAGCACCGAGATGTTCAGCACCACGAGCTGGGTGTCGGAGCGGAAAGTGGTATAGGGCGGACGCTCGGCCTGTTGGGATTGCTGCCCGCCGAGCGCCAAAGCGAATAGAAATGCGAAAAATGGGAGGCGCCGGGTCATTCGATATATTGGACCGCACGTAGGCGGCCGGACCCTCCGATTGTATTCGCTTTCGCAGACTTCGCGTTGTACGGGGATTCACGTATATCGGGGGTTAACCGAACTTGTAACCTTCCCAGCGCGCCACCACCGCGCTGGCCAGACAATTGCCGAGCACGTTGACGGATGTGCGAGCCATGTCGAGCACCGCGTCCACGCCGAGCAGAATGGCGAATCCCTCGGACGGCAGGTGGAAGGTGGTGAGCGTTCCGGCCAGCACCACCAGCGCCGAGCGCGGCACTCCGGCGACGCCTTTACTCGAGAGCATGAGGGTAAGCATCATCAGGAGTTGCTCTCCGATCGAGAGGTGCACGCCCGCCGCCTGCGCTACGAACATCGAGGCGAGCGACAGATATAGCGTGGTTCCGTCGAGGTTGAAGCTGTAGCCGGTCGGAATCACGAAACCGACGATATGTTTCGGCACGCCGAACTGCTCCATGTTCTCGATCGCCAGGGGCAAGGCGGCCTCGCTCGATGCAGTGGAGAATGCGATCAGGAACGGCTCGCGCACGGCACGGTAGAACTTGCCCAGCGGTATGCGGGCAATGATCACGACCGCGCCGAGCACTACGACCACGAATATCACCAGCGAGACGTATAGTGTCAAAATCAGTTTGCCCAGGCCGAACAGGACGCTGACACCCTTCGTCCCAACCGTTACTCCGATCGCCGCTCCCACGCCGAACGGCGCCAGGTACATCACGTACTTGGTGTAGCGGAACATCACTTCGGCGAGCGCCGCGGAGAATCGGACTACTGGCTCCGCTTTGGCCCCAATGGCGGCACAGGCGGCGCCAAACAGGAACGTGAAGACGACGATCTGCAGCACGTCATTGCGCGCCATGGCGTCGATGATGCTGGCGGGGAAGGTATGTTCGAGAACCGAATTGAGCGTCGCCGGGTTTTGCGGAGCGGCTGCCTCCGCCGCCGTCCGCTGGATGGGGACACCTTCTCCCGGGCGCACCAGGTTGACCATTCCCAGGCCTAGGAACAGCGCGAAGGTGGTGACGATTTCAAAATACGCAATCGCCTTGGCGCCGATGCGGCCCATCTGTTTCAGGTCGCCGCTGCCCGCGATCCCCGCCACCAGCGTGCCGAATAACAGCGGGGCAATGATGGAGCGGATCAACCGCAGGAACACGTTGCTCACCGGCCCGAGCTGCTTCGCGAAATCGGGCGTCAGTATCCCCAGCGCCACGCCTGCGGCCATTCCGATAAAGATCCACGCGGTGAGCGAAATCCGCTTCATCGTTCGCCCCATTTGAGCTTCTGGCGCAGCACGTCGAAAAACATCATGCGCGGCGGGCGGACCAGGTGCAGGGAATAATGCGAGCTGCGGCAGACCAGCACATCGCCTTCCTGAATGGGCGTGCCCACCTGGCCGTCGATGGTGAGGTACACGCTCTCATCGGGGCCGCGCGAAGTCACGCGGATGATGCTGGTTTCGGGCACGATCACCGGGCGGTTGGTGAGCATGTGCGGGCAGATGGGCGTGATGCAGATGGCGGGCACCGACGGGAAAATGATCGGCCCGCCGGCCGAAAGCGAGTACGCGGTGGAGCCGGTCGGCGTCGAAATGATGAGCCCATCGGCCTTATAGGCGCAGACGAATTGCTCGTCCACAAACGTGTCGAGATCGATCATGCGGGCGATCGAGCTCTTGGTGAGGACGGCGTCGTTGAGCGCATCGTAAGTCGCGATGAGGCGGCCCTCGCGCATCACCTCGGAGTTCAGTAGTTTGCGCTTGGCGATGCGATGCTCGCCGCGGAAAGCGCGCTCCAGTTCGGGGTACAGTTCGTCGACCGTGATGGCGGTAAGGAAGCCCAGGCCGCCCAGGTTGACGGGGAAGAGCGGGATCTCGCGGCGGCCGATGGCGCGCGCGGCGGAAAGCAGCGTACCGTCGCCGCCCAGCACGATCACCAGATCGCAGCCCTCGGGAAGCGTTTCGCGCGCGATGCCCGGCCCCGGCGCCGACGGGCCGGCGTATTCGGTGGTGCGCTCATCGCAGCGCATCGAGATGCCGCGCTCGGCCAGCCACCCGATGAGCTGCGGGACCACCTGTGCGGCGGCCGTCGAGTCCGGCTTCGACATGATCCCGACGGTGCTAATGGTGGGCATAGAGCAGGAACTCCTTGTTCCCTTCGGCACCGAGGATCGGGCTGTCCATGATGCTGGTTTCGAATCCGAGATCGCGCACGGCGCGGGTCACCCGTTCGCAAGCGGCCTGGTGGAGCGCGGGGTCGCGAATGATGCCACCCTTGCCCACTTGACCCTTGCCGGCTTCAAATTGCGGCTTGATCAGTATAACCATTTGTCCGGCGGGCTGGAGCAGCGGCCGGATGGCGGGCAGGATCAGGGTTACGGAAATAAAGCTGACATCGCAGGTGATGAGATCCACGAGCTCGCCAATCTCCTCGAACGTGAGAGCGCGCGCGTTGATGCCTTCGTGGACCACGACGCGCGAATCCGTGCGCAGCGGCCAGGCGAGTTGCCCCGAGCCGACGTCGACGGCATGGACGCGCCGCGCGCCCGCCTGCAAGAGCACGTCGGTGAAGCCGCCTGTGGAGGAGCCGATGTCGAGACAGACATGGCCGGCGACATGGATCGCGAAGTGTTGCAGCGCGCCGGCGAGTTTGAAGCCGCCGCGGCTCACGTATGGCGGACGTGCCAGCACTTCGACGGCGGCATCGGGCGCCACCAGTTGCCCGGGCTTGAGCGCCTTTTGCGCGTTCACGAGCACCTCGCCGGCCATGATGAGCGCCTGGGCCTTCTCGCGGGATTCAGCGAGACCGCGGTCTACAATCAGCCGGTCCAGCCGGGTCTTCATGACTTTCGTTGGACGATGAGGTCGGCCAACTCGTGCAGCCGGCGGGCGCGATCGCCGAACGGGTCGAGCGCGTGGTGAGCGTGCGTGCATTGCTCCTGGGCCATGCGGCGCGAAGCCTCGAGGCCATAGACGGCGGGGAAAGTGATCTTCTGCTGCTGCGCGTCCTTGCCGGCGGTCTTGCCGAGAGCCTCGGAGGATTCTTCGACATCGAGAATGTCATCCACGATCTGAAACGCCAGGCCGACGTGTTCGCCGTAGCAGGAAAGCGCGGCGTACTGCTCGTCCGAGGCGTGGGTGTAGATGGCGCCCATGCGCAGGCTGGCGCGCAGCAGAGCGCCGGTTTTAGCGCGGTGGATGCTCTCGAGCAGTTCGGCGGTGGCTGTTTTGCCTTCGCCTTCGAGATCGGCCACCTGGCCGCCGATCATGCCTCCCACGGTGCCCGCGGCGGTAGAAAGTTCCGCCACCAGGCGCGATCTCGCGGCGCCATCGATGGGCAGTTCGGCCAACACCTGGAAGGCGAGCGTGAGCAGCGAATCGCCCGCCAGGATCGCCATGGCCTCGCCGAAAACTTTGTGGTTGGTGAGCTTGCCGCGGCGGTAGTCGTCGTTATCGAGCGCGGGCAGATCGTCGTGGATGAGCGAGTAGGTGTGGATGAGTTCGAGCGCGCAGGCGGCGCTCACTACGCCCTCGGCGTCATCCGAAACACTGCGCGCGGCCTCGATGCACAGGATGGGGCGGATTCGCTTGCCGCCGGCGAAGAGGCTGTAGCGCATGGCGCGGTGGATGGTTTCGGGCCGCGTGTTTTCCGGCGGGACGAGGCGGTCGAGTTCCGCATCCACCAGGCGCTGTTGCTGGGCGAGGTATTCGCGCAGGTTCATGCTTTTGGGTCGGGCTTATCGGGGCGGAACGGCTCCGCGGTGAGCTTGCCCTCTTTGCGGATCAGCATCTCGACGCGAGTTTCCGCCGCCTCGAGCTGCTTCCTGCAAGTGTCGGACAGACCCACTCCGCGCTCGAAAAGTTCGAGCGAGCGCTCAAGCGAAAGGTCGCCGGCCTCGAGTTCTTTGACTACGCGTTCCAGTTCATCCAGGCAGGACTCGAAGGATTCAACTGGTTGGGCCTCGGTGGGGTTTTCCGCCATCGGAGTCATTTTAGCAAGGCCCGGAGCCGCGCCCGCTGCCTCACGGTCGCCCCTGCTGGTACACACGAACATAGTCCACGGTCATCGTCTGCGGGAAGGTCGTGGTGGCATCGGGCGCACCCGGCCAACCGCCGCCCACCGCCACATTCAGCAGCATGTGGAACGGCGTGTCGAATACCCACGGAGCGTTTGCCGGGAGCGCCGCCGGCGTGACCTTCGCGTGAGACTTGCCATCCACGAAGAGATCGATCGAGTCCTTCCGCCAGACCACCGCGAATGTATGGAAGTCGTCGGCGAAGGCGCCGCCGCCCGGCAGCGAAAATACCCCGCCGATCCCATTGTCACCGGAATAGCCCGGGCCGTGAACCGTTGCGTGAACGCGTGAAGGCTCGCGGCCAATATTTTCCATGATGTCGATTTCGCCCGAGTTCCGCCAGCCCACGGCCGCTCGATTCGCCGCCAGCATCCAGAAGGCGGGCCAGATGCCCTGGCCACGCGGAATCCGGATACGCGCTTCCACCTTGCCGTAGAGGAAGGTGAAGCTGTCCAGCGTCTTGAGCCGCGCCGAAGTGTAACCGCCGGCGGTCTTCAGGACGCGGATCACGAGGTGCCCGCGGCCATCCAGGAAAACATTTTCGATAGCGTTGGTATAGGTCTCGAGTTCGCCATTGCCCCAACCTCCAGCGCCAAGATCGTAGTTCCATTTGGCGGGGTTGGGCGAGGAGTTCGCACGGCCTTTAAACTCGTCGTTCCACACCAGTTTCCAACCATCCTCGGCGGCTGCGGGAACCAGGACGAGGAGTAAAAGAAAGGCTGGGCGCATGTGGTTACTCTTCCCGTAGAGCGGAAGACGGCGGGATGCGGATGGCGCGGAAGGTGGGTATGGCGGCGGAGGCTACAGCGCACGCCAGCAGAAAAACGGCGGCGGCGGCGAACGAGCCCGGATCGACCGGGCGCACACCAAAGAGCAGACGCTCCGTCCAGCGGAGCAGGAAAACTGAGGCCAAGAGTCCCGTCGCGATGCCGCAGGCGAGCGCGATCAGCACCGGCGCGCAGACCGTTCCCACAATGTGCCTGACGCGCGCGCCCACTGCGATGCGGATGCCCAACTCGCGCGTGCGGCGCCCGACCGAGAATGCCAGTGCGCCGTAAATGCCGATGGCCGCGAGCGCGATCACACCGAAGAAGGCCGACAGCAGCGCCACCAGGCGCTCCTGCCACAGCGAAGCCTGGATCTCCTGTTCGAGCGTGGCGACCTCGACCAACGGAACGCCGGCATCCACTTCTGCCATCGTGCGCCGCACGGCGTTCACGATCGACGCGGGTGCGCCGTACGTGCGGACATAGAGGATCGGCGTGCGCTGGCTATCGGCTGAGTTGGCCGCGCTATAGAAAGTGGGTGCGTCGGGTTCGCGCATGGACCGGTACTTGGCCGTGGAGACCACGCCGGCGATCGTGAAGTTGGGCGGAACGTTGCCGTCGGTTCCGTTTGCAAACGCCTTGCCGACAGGATTCTGACCGTGAAAGATGGCGTCGACGAACGCCTGGTTCACGACGACTTCGGACGGTGGCTTGCGAGTGTTGCTGATTTCCAGGTTGCGGCCGGCGAGAAGCCGGATGCCCATCGTCTCGAAGTAGCTCGGGGTTACCAGGTTGCTGCTCGTATTGAGGAACGTGCTGCGGGGCAGCACTGTGCCTTGCGGTACGACGGTGGCTTTGAAACCGAAACCTCGCATGACACCGCGAGAGGCCCAGGCGATCGAACGCACGCCAGGCAGCGCGGCCACGCGTTCCTGGACTGCGCGTTGGAAAGCCCCGCTCTGTTCGGCGGTATAGCCGGCATCGGTTGGGTCGAGCGTGAACTCGACGATGTGGGCGCGGTCGAAGCCCGGGTCGAGGTGGTCGAGGTTCCACCAGGAGCGAAGCATCAGCGCGGCTGCGGCCAGCAGCACCACGGAGAAGCATACCTGGAGCGCAACGGGCGCGATTCCGGCAAAGCGGTGATGGCGTGCGGAATTGGGTTTGAGCGCCGCGTTCAAGCCTGCGCGCGCGCCACGCCACGCCGGTGCGATTCCAAATGCCAACACGCAGAATGAGGTGATGCCAATAGCGAATAGAAGGATACGCGCATCAGGCTGTACCGTGAGTAGTTGGGGCGTGGCGTATTGGCCGTAATCGCGAATCGGCGGCAGCATCCGGATCAGCGTGCGCGCCAGCACCAGCGCGAGCGTGCAACCGAGGGCCGCACCGGGAACCGCCAGCAGCAGGTTTTCGGCGAGCAACTGGCGCACCAGGCGGCTGAATCCAGCGCCTACCGCGGCGCGTATCGCGATCTCGCGGCGCCGCTCCGCCGCTTTCGCGAGCAGGAGTCCGGCCACGTTAGCGCACACCGCAAACAGCAGCAGCACCACGCCGCCCATCAGCAGACGGACAGCGCGGGCGAACTGAGTCCGCAACTGCGAAGCGCCATAGCCGATGGGTTCGAAAGACAGGCGGTAATTGAGAGCGGCTCGCATTTCCTCTTCCAGGCGCGCGGGTGGAAGCGGATACTTGCGGAGCGCATTCCGCTGCCATGCGAGCCACTCCTCGGAGGCGCGGATCTGCGGCGCAACGGCGGCCGCGGCCGGCCCGGCGGAAACTCCGGGCGCGAGGCGGGTGAAAAGCGCGAACGCGATGCCGCCGGCTGCGCGCGGGTCCGGGACGTCATACCCGGTGAAGACGCGCACCGCGGAAAAGGGAAGCCGGATATCCGGTGCGCGATCGGCATCGGTGCTGTGAAATTCTCGCGGCAGCACGCCGGCGATGCGGAACGGAAAGTTCTTGAGGCGGATCTGGCGGCCGATGGCGTCGCGGCTGCCGTTGAACTGCGATTGCCAGAATTGGTAGCTGAGGACCGCCGGGATATCGCCCGTCCGGGCGGCGTCGGCCGGCATGAGTACGCGTCCCGCGACAGCGCTGACGCCGAGCTCCGAGAAATAATTGGGTGATACGATCTGCGTGGTGACGAGCCGGGAGATGCCGCCGGAGACGAAGGGCACGGCAGCGTTCGACGCGAATTCCTGCTCGGCGATGACGGCGGAGAACATCGCGGATTTCTCGAGAACCTGGAACGCGCCATATTGGAAACTCGTATCGGGACGGACCTGCTTTTCCGTATTGCTCTCGAGGCGGTAGAAATTCTCCGGGTTGCGGATCGGGAGCGGCTTCAACAGCAGTTCGTTCACCAGGCTGAAGACGAGCGTATTGGCTCCGATGCCGAGGGCCAGCAGTACGATCACCACGGCGCTGAAGAGCCGGTTGCGGCGAAGCTGCCGAAAGCCGAAATGAAGATCGCGCCACATCAGAGCCGCGCCAATGCCACGGCCGCCCCGATCAAATAGACCAAGGTCAGGAATACTGAATTCCCCAGGAACACGGTCAGCACCGTACCCGCGACTCGCAACTTCAAAAACCGCGCCGGCTCGCGAAAGTAGAAGCGGCGGATCGCGACATACAAGTATCCGAGCTCCACGAAGAGCGCCACAAACAGCACCAACAACACCAGAGTTGGCGCTGCATGATACAGCGGGACACTAAGTAGTCCGACGGGAATAGTGAACAGCAGGACGAATGCCGCCAGGTGCAGGCTGAACACCACGTGTTCCACCAGGTAGGGCCGGCGCCGGTGAAGCAGCGCGAAGAGAAGCAGCGCCACCAGCAGGACGTTGCCAAAGGAGAGCGCGGTGCCATAGGTCTTCAATTCGTGGTGGAATTTCTCGGTGGCATCCTTGGATTCGACGTCCGTCGCCCTGCGCACGCGTGCAAGCTCGGTGGCGAGGAGGCCGAAAAGATCGAGCCGCTCGATGGTCTCCTGAATCGTCTTGGTGGTCGTCGGACCGGGCGGCAGCATGGCGAGCCGCACCTTTCCCAGCCACAACGACGTCGTGACGTTGGAAGGCGCCAGAAGCGCGAAAAGCACCAGCGCGATCAGCAGCAGGCGGATCGGATTGATATAGGGCTTGCGCCGGCCGGCAAAATATTCGTTGGTCAGGAACCCGGGCCGGAACAGCAGGTACTTCAGCGTGCCTGGAACCTTGCCATCGATGTGGGTGATCTCGTGCAGCAGCGAATGGGAGAGGAAGTGCCGCACGGTGAGCGCGTGCAAATCCAGCCGTTGTTCCCCGCATCGGGAACAATAGCGGCCGGAGAGGGCGGCCTGGCAGGTCGGGCACACCGGCGGCGCGGCAATCGGGGAAGGCGCGCCGGATGGTGCTTTGGACATGGATATCCATCGTAACGCTTCCCGGCCGCAGGGAGGGCGCATGATATGTTGGACTCAATGCCCGACCAGAATCCTTTTCAGGATCCGCTGCGCTTCGAACGGCGCGTGCCGGAGTGCACGATCGTAATTTTCGGAGCCAACGGCGACCTAACTAAGCGCAAGCTGATTCCCGCGCTGTATCGCCTGGCGTACGATCGACGCCTTCCGGCCGGGTTCGCCGTGATCGGGAATTCACGCACGGAGATGCCGGACGACGAGTTCCGCGAAAAGATGCTGGAGGCGGTGAAGGAGTTTTCGGAAGACACCACCTTCGATGCGGACGTGTGGGCGGCGTTCGCGGCGGGCTTATTCTACGTCGCCGGAGACCTCGGCGATGACGCGCTGTACCAAGGGATCTCGAAGAAACTGGCGCACGCGGAAGAGGCGCGGCACACCGGCGGCAACGCTCTGTTTTATCTTTCGACGCAGCCCAAATATTACGCGACGGCGGCTCTCGGCATCGGCAAGGCCGGGCTGGGGAAGGGCAGCGGCTGGCGGCGCCTGGTGGTCGAGAAACCGTTCGGGCACGACCTCGCCAGCGCGCGCGAGCTGAGCGACCGGTTGCACGAAGTGTTCGAGGAAGGCGAGATCTACCGCATCGATCATTACCTCGGCAAGGAAACGGTGCAGAACATTTTGGCGTTTCGATTCGGCAACGGCATCTTCGAGCCGCTGTGGAACCGGCGGTACGTCAACCACGTGCAAATCACCGCCGCCGAATCCATCGGCGTCGAGGGGCGCGGCGCGTATTACCAGGAGACAGGTGCGCTGGCGGACATGATCCAGAACCATCTGCTGCAGGTGATGGCGACGATCGCGATGGAGCCCAGCGCCAGCTTTCGCGCGAATTCGGTGCGCGACGAGCGGTCGAAATTGCTGCGCTCGATCAAGCGGATGAAGCCCGAGGAAATGCTGCAGAACGCGGTCCCGGGGCAGTACGGGCCGGCGCGCATCGGCGGGCAGGACGTTCCCGGGTTCCGCCAGGAAGAGGGCGTGCGGCCGGACGCGCAGACCGACACCTACGCCGCAGTGACGTTCTTCATCGAGAACTGGCGATGGGCGGGTGTGCCGTTTTATGTGCGCACGGGGAAGCGGCTGCCGAAGCGCGTCACCGAAATCGCCATCCAGTTCAACCCGGCGCCGCTCGCCATATTCGATGGCGAGGGCATGGAGAGCACGCCGAACCTTTTGATCGTGCGCATCCAGCCGGAGGAGGGGATTTCGCTGAAATTCCTCTCCAAGCGCCCCGGCGCGGGCATGACGCTGCGGCCCGTCTCGATGGATTTCAATTATGGGTCGAGCTTCGGCGAGCGCTCGCCATCGGCTTACGAAACTCTGCTGCTCGACGCCATGATTGGTGACGCCACGCTTTACACGCGGCAGGATATGGTGGAGGCGAGCTGGGCGGTGGTGGAGCCGATCCAGAAAGCGTGGCGGCAGACCAAGTTCGAGTTTCCGAACTACGCCGCGGGAACGTGGGGACCGCAGCAGGCAGACGAAATGCTGGCTCGCCGCGGACACGTATGGAGGAAGCCGTGAACGCCGCCGCGATTTCTCCCGACCATATTCTGAAGGAGCTGGCGAACCTCTGGGTATCGCTCGGCAAGCAGGGACAGGACGAGGGCGGTGCCGGCGTGCTGCGCGCATGCACCATGACGCTGCTGGTGCTGGCGGAGGAATCGGACGATCCTTCGGCGCTCGGCGAGACGCTGGCGGCGCTGATGCCGGAGCATCCGGCGCGGACCATCATGGTACGACTGCGCGGGCCGGGGGAGCGGGCGCTGGCGGAGCGCGTCTACGCTCAGTGCTGGATGCCGTTCGGCCAGCGGAGGCAGATCTGTTGCGAGCAGATCGAGATCATGGCGTCCGATCTGGCGCTGCCCGACTTGCCGGGCGTAGTCCTGCCGCTGGCCGCCCCGGACCTTCCGACGATCGCGTGGCTGCGCAGTGCTCGCCTGGCGCAGATGCCGGAGTTTCGTTCCATCGCGCGCATGGCGGACAAAATGGTGGTCGATAGCGCGGGATTCGCCAACCCCGTGGATGCGCTGTGGCAGTTGGCTGATTCGTCGCGCCGCGGGATGACACTGGGCGATCTTGCCTGGACGCGGCTGACGCGCTGGCGCGAGGCGCTGGCGCGCGTGTTCGAAAACCGTGAGTACGCGGCGAAGGCAGTGGAACTCTCCGCCGTGCGCGTGGAGTTCGGAGAGGGCTGGCAAACCTCTGCCTGGTACCTGGCGAGCTGGGTCGCGGCGGCGCTTGAGAGTGTGGGAGCGAAGGCCAAGCTGTCACTAGTGCGAGGGGAAGCTCCGTCGCTGCGCCTGGAACTCGCGGGCGCGAATTTCCGCGTGGAGCTGGCGCGTGCCGGCGAGCGCCTCTCGGTCACCGTCAACGACCTGGTGAACACGACTAATCTACCGCAGCCCAGCGATTATCTGGCGATGCGGGAAGAACTGGCGATCGTGCAGCGCGATGCCGTGTTCGAGCGGACCCTGGCGTCAGCCGCGCGGCTTGCGTATGCTACGAACAAATGAGCGTCCAGCGGCATACCTACCCGGATCCGTTAGCCGCGGCTGAGGCCTGCGCGCATCACGTGATCGGACATTTGGATGAAGCCATCTCGGGGCAGGAGTTCGCCACGCTCGCGGTTTCCGGCGGGTCCACGCCCAAATTAATGTTCCAGAAAATGGCGGTGACGCCCTTCCCCTGGGATCGCGTCCATCTGTTCTGGGTGGATGAACGGTGCGTGTCTCCCCACGATCCGGAGAGCAATTACAAACTGGTCGAGGACTACCTCATCAAGCCGGCGCGCATTCCGCAGCGCATGGTGCACCGCATCCACGGCGAGCTGACCTGCGAAACGGCGGCCAGCCGGTATGCGGACGAGGTGGCGGAATTCTTCGGGTTGGAGGGCGGCGAGATGCCGCATTTCGACGTGGTGCATCTGGGTATGGGCCCGGACGCGCATACGGCGTCGCTGTTTCCGGGAGGCCCGCTGATTGAAGATCGCGAGCACATTGCCGCCGCCGTCTTCGCGCCGAAGCTCCCGAACTGGCGCGTGACTCTTCTGCCGGGCGCGCTGCTGGCCGCGAAGCACACTGTTTTCTTGGTAGCCGGAGGGGATAAAGCGGATGCCGTGCGAGCGGTGTTCAAAGAAGAGTACGATCCGAAGAAGTATCCGGCGCAGATCGCTTCGCACCACGGGCGCGGAGTCGTGTGGTTTCTCGACGCCCCGGCGGCAAGGCTGATGGATTGACGCTCCCCGGGAGCGGTGAAAGAATGCGGGGACGCCCCTACTGTCCGCATAGGTTGGGGATGTCGCGTAGGTCGACCGGAGCATCCCCGGATTCTTTCACGGATTTTTACTACTTCGCTGCGGCGTGCGCCAAACTAGCGGCCTGCTCTTTCAGCGTCTCGGCCTTGTCCGTCGCTTCCCACGTAAACGTCTCTTCCGTGCGACCGAAGTGGCCGAAGGCCGCCGTCTTCCGATAGATTGGCCGCCGCAGCTTCAAGTGGTCGATGATGCCCTTGGGCGTCAGCAGGAAATTCTCTCGCACCAGCTCGGTGAATCGCTCCTCGGGAATCACGCCGGTGCCAAAGGTGTTCACATTCACCGACACCGGGTCGGCCACGCCGATGGCATAGGCGAGCTGCACTTCCAAACGGCTGGCGAGCTTCGCGGCCACCAGGTTCTTCGCGATGTAACGCGCCATGTAGCACGCCGAGCGGTCGACCTTCGTCGGGTCCTTGCCGGAGAACGCGCCGCCGCCATGTCGGCCCATGCCGCCGTAAGTATCGACGATGATCTTGCGTCCGGTCAGGCCAGTGTCGCCGTGCGGTCCGCCGACCACGAAGCGGCCCGTCGGATTGATGTGGTATTTGGTCTGCGAATCCACCATCTTCGAAGGGATCACGGCGTCGATGATGTGCTTCTTGATTTCTTTGCGGAGATCTTCGAGGGAGATTTCAGGGCTGTGCTGCGTGGAGATCACGACGGCTTCGACACGGACCGGCTTGCCATCGACGTATTCCACGGAAACCTGGCTCTTGCCGTCCGGCCGCAGGAAGCCCAGGACGCCCTGGCGGCGGGCCTCGGAAAGGCGCTGCACCAGCTTGTGGGCCATCATGATCGGAAGAGGCATCAGCTCGGCGGTTTCGTCGCAGGCAAAGCCGAACATGAGACCCTGGTCGCCGGCGCCGCCCGGGTCCACGCCCATCGCGATATCCGGCGACTGCGCCTGGATCAGGTTGTGCACACCGCAGGTATGGGAATCGAAACCGTAGGTGGCGTCGTTATAGCCGACGTATTCGATGGTGCCGCGGGCGATCCGCGGAACATCGACGTAGGTCTTGGTGGTGATTTCACCCGCGACAATGCAGGTGCCCGTCGTCACCAGGACTTCACACGCCACGCGGCCGGTAGGGTCGTCGGTTAGCACGGCATCCAGCACGGCGTCGGAGATCTGGTCGGCGATCTTATCCGGATGGCCTTCGGTTACGGACTCGGAAGTGAAGATATATTTTTGCATGTGTGCTCCCTAATTCTAATACCGATAGTGATCCGGCTTGTAGGGCCCTTCGGGTGAAACGCCCAGGTACTCGGCCTGCTTGGGCGAGAGCGTCGTGAGCTTGACGCCGATCTTCTCCAGGTGCAGGCGCGCCACTTCCTCATCCAGCTTTTTGGGCAGCGTGTAGACGCCGGGCTTGTAGGCGTCCTTGTTCCTCCAGAGGTCGAGCTGCGCCAGCGTCTGGTTGGAAAAGCTATTGCTCATCACGAAGCTGGGGTGGCCGGTGGCGCAGCCCAGGTTCACCAGACGCCCTTCGGCCAGCACGAACATGCTGTTGCCGGTCGGGAACGTGTACATGTCCACCTGCGGTTTGATGTTGGTTTTCTTGGCGTCCGACCGGTTGAGGGGGTCCATCTGGATTTCGTTGTCGAAGTGCCCGATGTTGCAGACGATCGCCTGGTCCTTCATCTTCTTCATGTGATCCAGCGTGATGATGTCGACGTTGCCCGTCGTCGTCACATAAATATCGCCACGGCCCAGCGTGTCTTCCACCGTGGTCACTTCGAAGCCTTCCATCGCGGCCTGCAGCGCATTGATCGGATCGATCTCCGTCACAATCACCCGCGCGCCCATGCCCCGCAGCGAGTGCGCCGAGCCCTTGCCCACATCGCCATAACCGCAAATCACAGCCACCTTGCCCGCCATCATCACATCGGTCGCACG
>JBGPHT010000163.1:0-17350 GCA_041484525.1 Bryobacteraceae bacterium
ACGGCGGTCCGCTGATCCACAACGGCTGGGAAGACGAGCAGCGCTCGTTCGACTCCACCTGCCGCAAGTTTCACCGTTTCCTCACTCAATCCCAGCTCTGAAACCCGCCAGTTACCCACAGATTCCCCGGACGAGCCGGAAAAGAAGAGGACCGCGACCACGCCAAGCACGAAGGTTTCCGCGCGTCTCGAGGCTTCAGGGAATCTGAGCCGTAAGCCGGCGGCGCTGCCGAAGAGCAGAACGATCAGCAGGCTGAACCAGGCACCATCGGATGTACTCATGTCTCCAGCATGCCCGACGAGCCATTCAAAAGGCGTAAACAGTCTATAAGGAATTCGTAAGACAGGTCTACCAGGCCCCATCCTTGGCGCCGAACCACCATACCAATCCGACCAGCGCCGTGTCCTGCCGCTTCTTCAGAAGGCCGAGCGTGTCGCTGTAGAAGTAGGGCTGGTTGGAAGCGTCGCGGCGCCATTCGCCGCGCATCAGGAAGCCCTCGGCGAACTTGTACTCCCCGGTGACGGTCGCCTCCTTCAGCGCCTGCGTGACGCCGCTGAAAAGTCCGCCGCGGTCCGTGAGGTATTCCGCACGGCCCGCGAATGCGACCCGGGGCGTGAATTGATATCGCATATAGGCGGCGCCGCCGGCGGTGTGATCGGACGGGGACGACGTGAAGAGGCGCTGGCGCACCCAATCGAACTCGCCGGCGAAGGTCAGCTTGGGCGACGCATGCCAGGCGGCGTAGGTGTCGAAGATGTCGAGCCTCCCTGTCGGCGGGTCGGCAATCGGCTGGAAGGGCACGCCCTGCTGCGTGGGAAGACCGGGCGGCGCGCCGTTCAGGAAGTAGCGGACATCCGGATGTTCCTGGCCCAGAAAATAGTTGAACGTCCAGGTGACGCTCTTATGGGGTTGCGCGGTGAATCCGAATAGCTGGTCCTTGAAGCCGTTGAAATCCTCCGTCTGGTTGGCGCCGTTTACAAGCCAGTAGTTGACGCCCAGCCGGTCGTTGATCGCGAGATTCATCCGCATTCCCATGTGATAGAAGGGCAGAAAATTGAACCAGAACGAGCGCGAATAGTTGATCTGATCCTTGGTGTAGTTGCCTTCGAGGCCCATGGGACAGGCCCATTTGCCGAAGTCGATGGTGAGGCCGCGGGCCACGGGCGCGACGTACGTTCCGTATACCTGAAACAGCGCGCGATAGATTTCGGGACGAGGCTCGTTGACCGGGTTCCCCTGCATCGCCTGCGTCGCTTGGCCCCACTGCAGGTCCAGCCGCGCGCCGAAGCGCCTGCCCTTCGCTACGTCGGGCGCATTCTCGATCACGAGGCCCACCTGGTTCAGGCTGAAGCTGTTGCTGCTGACGTCGTAGGCGCGCAGCAGGTTCACCCTGCCGATGGGCTGGTTGAAGTTGTATCCGTAGTAGCCGTCCACGTTCAGGTTGACGGTGGTGCCGCGCAGCGGGTCGGCAGCGGGCGCGGGCGCGGAAGCGGTAACGGCGGGCGGGCGCGCCACCGCGGCGGCGGGAGTCGCAGGCACGCGCGACTCGAGTTCATCCACACGCGCCTGGAGTTTCTGTACCAGCGCGCGCAACTCCGAGAACTGGCGGCTGACGTCATCCTGCGCCAGAGCAACTCCAGCGGCGACGAAAAAGAGAATTGACGGTCTGATCATGGCAATGCAATCCAGTACCAGGATGGCCTGTTATTGGCCTGATGCCAGTGCTTTGACGCCCGGTTTATTGAATCCTAATCCCTTCTTTACGACTTCCTTATGCCCCGATCCTTAGGCTGAAGACATGGATACACGCGGCGTACTGCGAATCGATCCGGGGTCCCTCGATGTGGATGGAGCCGCCGGAGAGATCGAGATTGTCGTGCCCTACACGGAATGGGCTGTAACCCGGGCGGTGCTCGAACGGGTGGCCGGACTGACGGCGGGACTGAACGTGGCCATCACGTTAGTGGCGGTTCACACCATCCCGTACCCCGCAACTTTCGGGTGTCCAACGGCTGTTCACGCGCATCTAGTAGAGCAACTGGTGGATCTCGCGAGTCATTGCCCGCTTCCGGTGAACCCGCAGGTGGTCCTGGCGCGCAGCCGGGAGGAAGGGTTCCGGCACGTGCTTCGCCCCGAATCCACGGTGTTGGTCGGTTCCCGAAAACACTGGTGGCGTTCCAACGAGGAGTCGCTGGCTCGTTCGCTGGCGCGCGATGGACACAAAGTTGCCCTGTTGCACGTGGAGTAAGGAATCAATGCTGGATCTTGCGTTCGTGACAATTGCGATTCTGTTTTTCTTGGCGAGCTGGGCATTCGTGAAAGGATGCGACCGGCTGTAAAGGCTGTAAAGAAGGGAGCCAAATGGAATACGTGCTGTCGCTGATTGTGGCCGCGGCAATCGCTGTGTATCTGTTCTACGCGCTGTTGCGGCCCGAGAGGTTTTGAGAGACTTCAATGACTCAGAATGGAGTTCTTCAAATCGTGTTGTACGTCCTGGTGGTGCTGGCCTTGACCAAGCCCATGGGGCTGTACATGACGAAAGTATTCGCGGGCGAGCGCACCTGGCTGCACCCGGTGTTGCGGCCGGTAGAGAAGGCAATTTACCGGCTCTGCGGCATCGAGGAAACGGTCGAGCAGCCCTGGACGCGTTACGCCGGCGGAGTGCTGGTGTTCAGTATCGTGAGCCTGCTGCTCACTTATCTTCTGCAACGGGTGCAGCAGTGGCTGCCGTTGAATCCGGCGGGACTGTCGAACGTGGGCACCGACCTTGCGTTCAACACCGCGGTGAGTTTCACCACTAATACCAACTGGCAATCGTACGTGCCTGAAACCACCATGAGCTATTTGACCCAGATGATGGGTCTGGCGACGCACAATTTCTTTTCCGCGGCGGTGGGAATCGTGGTGGCGATTGCGATGGTGCGCGGGTTTGCGCGCCACTCGACTAAGCTGTTGGGAAACTTTTGGGTCGATTTCACGCGAGCCACTCTATATGTATTGCTGCCGCTTTCGATTGTGGGCGCGCTGCTGCTGTGCTCGCAGGGCGTGATCCAGAATTTCCATCCGTATGAGAAGGCGGCAACGCTCGAAGGCGTCGTGCAAACCATTCCGCAGGGTCCGGTCGCCTCGCAGGAAGCCATCAAGATGATCGGGACCAACGGTGGCGGATTCTTCAACGCGAATTCGGCGCATCCTTACGAGAACCCCACACCGCTCGCGAACTTCCTGCAGATGGTGTTCATCTTCATCATCCCGGCAGGCCTCACCTACACGTTCGGCAAGATGGTGCGGGACACGCGTCAAGGCTGGGCGATCTTCGCGGCCATGTGCACGCTGTTCCTGGTGGGCGTCGCGGTCACGTATCCAGCGGAGCAGGCCGGCAACCCGATCCTGTCGAGGCTCGGCATCGAATCGGCGGCAACGGTGGGGCAGTCGGGCGGCAACATGGAGGGCAAGGAAGTCCGGTTCGGCATCGCGAACTCGGCGTTGTTCACCGTCATCACGACGGACGCGAGCTGCGGCGCCGTCAATAACACACATGACAGCCTGACGCCGCTCGGCGGACTGGTGCCGCTCATCAATATCGAATTGGGTGAGGTGATCTTCGGCGGCGTAGGTTCGGGTCTGTACGGAATGCTGCTGTTCGCCATTCTGGCGGTGTTCATCGCGGGACTGATGGTGGGGCGTACGCCGGAGTATCTGGGCAAGAAGATCGAGCAGAAGGAAGTCAAGATGGTGATGCTGGCGGTGCTGGTGCTGGCGATCACCATCCTGGGATTTGCCGGCGTGGGCGCGGTAGCGCACTTTCCGGAGAAGAGTTGGATCAACCCGCCGGGACCGTCCACCGGGAACCTCACCAACAACGGGCCGCACGGCCTCTCGGAGATTCTGTACGCGTACAGTAGCGCCGCCGGCAACAACGGCAGCGCGTTCGCGGGCTTCAATGCCAACACCGCGTACTTCAACACCACGATGGGTCTCGCGATGCTGTTCGGCCGATTCCTGATGTTGATTCCGCTGCTGGCCGCGGCCGGGAGCCTGGCGCAAAAGAAAATGGTGCCGGTCTCGGCGGGAACGTTCCCGACGCACGGACCGCTGTTCGTGGTCCTGCTGGTGGGGGTGGTGGTGATCGTGGGTGCGCTCACGTTCTTTCCAGCGCTCTCGCTGGGGCCGATCGTCGAGCACCTATTCATGCATCAAGGAAGGCTTTGGGGCTAAAACATGGCGACTGTATTATCTACTCCTCCGACGACGACTGATAGCGTTTCAATCATCCCTCAAAAAGGCATGCGGGCTCGTCCGCTGTTGGACCCGCCCATCGTCAAGCGAGCCATCGGCGATTCGCTCATCAAGCTGAATCCGCGCACCATGATGAAGAACCCGGTGATGTTCGTGGTGGAAGTCGGGGCCGCCATGACCACCATCCTGGCGGTGCGCGATTTTGCCGTGGGCGCGAGCATCACGGGGTTCACGGTGCAAATCACGCTGTGGCTCTGGTTCACCGTATTGTTTGCCAACTTCGCCGAAGCCATGGCGGAAGGCCGCGGCAAGGCGCAGGCCGACACGCTCCGCAAGACGAAGACCGAGACCACGGCGCGGCGGGCGGTAGGTTCGAAGTGGGAGACGGTCGCGGCCACGCAGTTGCGCAGCGGCGATACGGTGCTGGTGGAGTTGGGCGAAATCATCCCCGGGGACGGCGACGTCATCGAGGGTATTGCCACAGTGGATGAATCGGCCATCACTGGAGAAAGTGCGCCCGTGATCCGCGAATCGGGCGGCGACCGCAGCGCCGTCACCGGTGGCACCAAAGTGCTGTCGGACTGGATCAAAGTGCGCATCACGTCCAATCCCGGGGAGACGTTCCTGGACCGCATGATCGCGCTCGTGGAAGGTGCGGAGCGGCAGAAAACGCCCAACGAGATCGCGCTCAACATCGTGATTGCCGGGCTGACGCTGGTGTTCCTGCTGGCGGTGGTGACGCTGCAGCCGTTCGCCATTTACAGCGTGGCGGCGAGCGGCAGCGGCACGGCGCCGTCGGTCACGGTGCTGATCTCGCTGCTGGTCTGCCTGATTCCCACTACCATCGGCGGGCTGCTTTCGGCCATCGGTATCGCCGGCATGGATCGCGTGATGCAGCACAACGTGCTCGCCATGAGCGGCAAGGCCGTCGAAGCCGCGGGCGACGTCAACACGCTGCTGCTGGACAAGACCGGTACCATCACGCTGGGCAACCGGCAGGCGGTGGAGTTCATTCCCATGGCCGGCGTGAATGAGGCCGAACTGGCGGATGCGGCGCAGCTTTCGAGCCTGGCCGACGAAACGCCGGAAGGCCGGTCGATCGTGGTGCTGGCGAAGGAGAAGTACAGCATCCGCGGCCGCGAGGTGGCCGAGCATGAGGCGCATTTCATCGCGTTCACGGCGCAGACGCGCATGAGCGGCGTCGACCTGGACGGCCGGATGATCCGCAAGGGCGCGACGGAATCCGTGATGGAGTTCGTCCACGAGCAGGGCGGCACAGTGCCCACGGAGCTGATGGATATTACGGACCGCATCTCGCGCTCCGGCGGCACACCGCTCGTCGTTGCGGACCGCGGGCGCGCTCTCGGCGTAGTGCATCTCAAGGACGTGGTCAAGGGTGGAATGCGCGAGCGTTTCGGGCAGCTTCGCGCCATCGGCATCCGCACCGTAATGATCACGGGCGACAACCCGCTCACGGCCGCTGCTATCGCGGCGGAGGCGGGCGTCGACGATTTCCTGGCGCAGGCCACGCCCAAAGACAAGATGGACCTCATCAAGAAGGAGCAGGCCGGCGGCCGCCTGGTGGCCATGACGGGCGACGGCACCAACGACGCGCCCGCGCTGGCGCAGGCGGACGTGGGCCTGGCGATGAATACCGGCACCATGGCCGCGAAGGAAGCGGGCAACATGGTGGACCTCGACAGCAATCCCACGAAGCTGATCGAGGTGGTGGCCATCGGTAAGCAGTTGTTGATGACGCGCGGCGCGCTGACCACGTTTTCGATCGCCAACGATATCGCCAAGTACTTCGCCATTCTGCCGGCGATGTTTATGGCCACTTATCCGGTGCTGGCGAAACTCAACATCATGGGGCTGCACAGCCCGCAGAGCGCCGTGCTGGCCTCGGTGATCTTCAACGCGCTGATCATCATCGTGCTGATCCCGCTGGCGCTGCGCGGCGTGAAATACAAACCTATGAGCGCGGCGGCCCTGTTGCGCCGCAACCTGCTGGTCTACGGAGTGGGCGGCGTGATCGCGCCCTTCCCGGGCATCTGGCTCATCGACCGGTTATTGGGGGTCTTACACCTCGCATGAAACAACTTATTATTGCTATCAAAGTTACGCTGGTTCTCACGCTGGTTACGGGCGTGGCCTATCCGCTGCTGGTCACTGGTCTGGCGAAGGCGTTGTTCCACCGTCAGGCGGACGGCAGCCTGATTCAGGCGAACGGCCGCACCATCGGCTCGGAGCTGATCGGGCAGCGGTTCACTAAGCCGGAGTACTTTCACGGCCGTCCTTCGGCGGCCGGGAACGACGGCTACGACGGAACGGCGTCGGGCGGATCGAACCTGGGGCCTACCAATCAGAAGCTGGTGGACCGCGTGAAGGCGGACGTGCAGAAGTTCCGCACCGAGAATCCGGCCTACACCGGCTCTGTCCCGGCCGACATGGTGACGGCCTCGGGCAGCGGACTCGATCCCGATATCAGCCCCGCCTCGGCTGAGGCGCAGGTGGCGCGGGTAGCCGCAGCGCGTGGCACAAGCGTCGACTCCATCCGGCAGATCGTCGCCGCCAACACCGAGGGACGCCAGTTGGGAATCCTGGGCGAGCCCCGCGTGAACGTGCTGAAGCTCAACCTGGCTTTGGACAGCGCGCTCCCCAGTCATAAATAGATCTCGGGGAAAGGTGCAAAATGCGGCCGCTCACGTTCCCGTCGTTCACAGGCCAGCCCGGCCGGATCGTTAGTGCCGGGCAGCCGGACCGCTTTACGCAGCCGATACCCGTCAGGCTTTGAGCGGTTATTCTGAGGACAGTGGCGAGCCGGACCGATCGTAGACCGAATCCTGAAGAGCTGCTGCGCCGCGTCCAGGCGGATGAACGCCGGGAGCGGCGCGGCCGGCTCAAGGTGTTCTTGGGATACGCGTCGCGCGTCGGAAAATCGTTCCGCATGTTCGACGAGGGCCGCCGCCGCAAGGAACGCGGCCAGGATGTAGTCGTCGGCGCGGTCCAGACCGAGGTCACGCCGGATATTGAGGCTGTCCTCAAAAGCATCGACATCGTACCCACGGTTCGCGAACGGCACGCCGGCAAGGATTACGAGGTCATCGACGTGGCCGCGCTGTTCCGCCGGCACCCCGAGGTCTGCCTGATCGACGAGCTGGCGCAGGACAACCCGCCCGGCAGCCGGAATCTGTACCGCTGGCAGGACGTGCGGAACCTGCTGGATCGCGGGATCAGCGTGATCACCGCCGTCAACCTGCAGCACATCCGCGAGCAGCAGGACCAGGTGGAACGCATCACCGGCAAGCGCGCCGCGCACAGCATCCCGACGGATTTCCTGAACGAGGCGGACGAGATCGAGGTGGTGGACGCGCCGCCCGACGCGCTGCTCGGCCGCACCGGGCGGGAGGGCGCGCCCGACCCGCAGAAGCTGGCGGAACTGCGCGAGCTGGCGCTGCTGCTGGCCGCCGACGTGGTGGACCGGCAGTTACAGCAATACCTGGAATCGAACCAGATCGCTATGGGCTGGGGCGCGCAGGAGCGGATTCTGGTCTGCCTCACACCGCGCAGCGATGCCGAGCCGATGCTGCGCAGCGGTCTGCGCAACACGCTGCGGTTTCACGGCGCGCTGCTGGCGGCGTACGTGGAGCAGACCGGTCTTCCGGCGGCCGATCGGGAGCGTCTCCAGTCGAACCTGGCGATGGCGCGCGAGCTCGGCGCCGAAGTGCACTGCCTCAAGGGAAGCGATTTCGCGGAAACGATTCTCGCTTTCGCGCGTGAGCAGCGCATCACGCAGATCTTCCTCGGGCACAGTCTGCGGCAGGGGTGGCGCTTGCGGCGGACGCCTGTGGAGCGTTTGATCGACGCCGCCGAGGAGTTCGACGTGCGCCTCTTCCCGCATGGAGGCCGGGCGTGAGGGGCCGCCTCAAGATTTACCTCGGTTATGCGGCGGGGGTGGGAAAAACCTACCGCATGCTGGATGAGGCGCAGGCGCTGCGGCAGGCGGGCGTGGACGTCGCGATCGGCTACTTCGAGCCGCACGGACGCAAGGAGACCATCGCCAAGACCGAAGGCATCGAGGTGATTCCGCGCCGCACGATCGAGTATGCCGGCGCGAAGTTCGAAGAGATGGACACCGATGCCATGCTGCGACGGAAGCCCACCGTGGCCGTGGTCGACGAATTCGCCCACACCAATGTGCCCGGCGCCGGACCGTTGAAGCGCTGGGAGGATGTCCGCACTCTGCTCGAGGCCGGGATCGACGTTCTAACCACGCTCAACGTCCAGCACCTCGAAAGCCTCAACGATCAGGTCTGGCAGATGACGGGAGTGCGCGTCCGCGAGACCATCCCCGACTGGGTGGTGGATGAGGCGGACGAGGTGGTGCTGGTGGACGTCACGCCGCGCGCGCTACGCAACCGCCTGGAGCGCGGCGTGGTCTATTCGCAGGACAAGGCTCAGCAGGCGATGGAGAATTTCTTCACCGAGGGCAACCTGGCGGCGCTTCGCGAAATGGCTTTGCGGCATACGGCGCACGAGGTGGAGGAAAAGCTGCGTCCGGCGCGCGAGGAGCCCGCCGCCGGCATGTCCCGCTCCAGCCAGAAAGAGCAAAAAGAGCGCATCCTGATCTGTCTGACGGGGAGCCCGTCTTCGGCGATCCTGCTTCGCCGCGGGAAGCGCGTGGCCGATTACCTGCAGGCCGACTGCCTGGCGATTCACGTGGCCGCCGGGCCGGGCGACCGCGAAGCCGTGGACCGCCACATCAGCTTCGCCCGCAACCTGCGGATCGAGACCACCATCCTCGAAGCCGCGGATGTGCCGGACGCGATCGCGGAGTTTGCGCGCTCCCACCGCGTCACCCAGATCTTCATGGGCCGCTCCCATCCGCCGCCCTGGTGGCGTTGGTTTGAAGAGACCATCGTCCAGCGTGTGGTGCGGCAGGCTCGAGATATGCAGATTACGATTGTGGCGGAACGCCGCCGTTAAGGCTACCATGGTCTTCGCATGACGCGACTGTGGCTGCTTGCCGCCGTTTTCTGTCTACCCGGGTATGGTGCTGCCGATCCGCCCGAGATCGAGCAGGCGGTCGCGCGGCTCTACAATTTCGATTTCAGCGCCAGTCACGAAATGCTGAATCGCGCGATCGGCACGCGTCCGCGGGATCCGCTGCCGTATTCGCTGCGGGCGTCCGCGTATCTTTTTTCGGAGCTGGACCGGCTGGGAATCCTGGAGAGCGAGTTCTTTATCGACGACAAGCAGATCATCGAAAAGAAGAAGCTGCAACCCGACTCGAATGTGCGCACCCGGTTTCAAAAGGCGCTTGAAGACGCGCAGGGCCGCGCCGATGCCGCGCTGCAAGCCGATCCCAACAATCGCGAGGCGCTGTTCGCCATGTGCATCGCGCAAGGCGTCACTACGGATTACATGGCTCTGGTCGAGAAGAAGCAGTTCCAGAGCCTCTCGCCGGCGCGCAAGTCGAACGACTTCGCGCAGCGCCTGCTCAAGCTGGAGCCGTCGTATTACGACGCTTACATCAGCACCGGGATTTCGGAGTACATGCTGGGCTCGCTGCCGTTTTTCATTCGCTGGTTCGTGCACTTCGACAACGTGAACGGCAACAAGCAGCGCGGCGTGGAAAATCTGCAGTTAGTGGCGCGCCAGGGCCGCTACTTCAAACCGTTCGCCAAGATTTTGCTGGGGATTATCGCGCTGCGCGAGAAGAAGCCGCAGGAGGCGCAGCGGCTACTCGTGGAACTGGCGCACGAGTACCCCGACAATCCGCTGTTCCGCAAGGAGTTGGTGAAACTGAACTCGAAGTTAGGAGTGGCGGCGAATTAAGGTTAATTTCGGGGACAGGCTACACAACCTCGAAATTTGGGGTTCAATTTCGAGGTTGTGTAGCCTGTCCCCGAAATTGACTGGTCGTGGCGTCTTCCTTTTTCAACTTTCCGTCGATGCGCCTGATGTAATCGTAAGTCTCGCGATAGGGCGGGACCCCGTGGTATTTATCCACCGCGCCCGGGCCCGCGTTGTAGGCGGCCAGTGCGTGCCAGAGCTTGCCCTCGTATTTCACCAGCAGATCGCGCAGGTAGCGCGTACCGGCATCGACGTTTTGCGCCGGGTCGTGCGGATCGGCGCCCAGAGTCTGCGCCGTTCCCGGCATCAGTTGCATCAGTCCGATCGCGCCCTTGGGTGACACCGCGTCAGTATGGAAGCCCGATTCGGCGGCGATCAAGCTGCGCACCAGCTTGCGGTCGAGCCCGTACCGGTCGGCGGCGGCATCCGCCAGTTCGACGGGCGTGAGAGCGGGCATCGAGTTCGCCACCGGCGCTGGTTCGGGCGGTTTAGGGGCAGGCACGGCGGCCTCTTCGACTTCAAAGCTTCGCACCTGCGTCACGTCCATTTCGATGTCGCCCGCGCCGACGAACAACCGCACCTTCGATCCGTCCAGCTCATGACGATCGACGCGCATACGCGATCCGTTGGCGAGAACGGCATACTCGCCCGCCAACGCCGGAATCGCAGCCAGACACAAAAAGAGTCCCAGGGAATACATGAAAACCTGTTCTTCTATTGTGACGCATTTAGCCCTCGCAACGTGCAGGCCTCCCGCAAGGCTGGTATCTTAGAGAGTCACCCCCGTCGGTATGCCCTTTCATATCCAGCCACTTCGGGAATTTCTCGTTCGCCCGGCGCTGCCTGTTTCGCTGTCGCGCATGACCGAACTGGCGTACAACATTCTATGGAGCTGGCAGCCGATGATTCGCGCCGTGTTCCGCCGCCTCGATCCGGCGCTCTGGCGGGAATGCGGCTATAACCCGGTACTCATGCTGGGCCGAGTGCCGCAGGCGGCGTTGGAACGCGCCGGTTCCGATCCGCGCTACCTGGCGCTGTACCGCATGGCGTGCGAAACCTACGACGCCCGCGTACAGAAGAGCGCGCCCGCTCCCGATGGAAAACTCATCGCCTATTTTTCCGCCGAGTACGGTTTGACCGAGTGCCTGCCGGTCTACTCCGGCGGCTTGGGGATTCTATCGGGCGACCACTTGAAGTCGTCGAGCGATCAGGATTATCCGCTCATCGGCCTCGGACTGCTCTACCAGCAGGGTTACTTCCGGCAGTATCTGAATCCGGACGGATGGCAGCAGGAACGCTATCCGATGAACGATTTCTACACTCTGCCGCTGGTTCCGGTGAAGGACGCCGAGGGGCACGATCTGAAGGTCACGGTGAAGCTGCCCACCGGCAACATATTTATCCAGGTGTGGAAACTGGACGTGGGCCGGATCACGCTCTACCTGCTCGACACCAACATTCCCGAGAATGTCCTGCCGCAGGATCGCGACATCACGGACTCGCTCTACGGCGGCGACATCGACACCCGCATCCGGCAGGAGATCGTGCTCGGAATCGGCGGCACGCGCGCCCTCAAGGCCATGGGGTTGAAGCCCACGGTGTACCACATGAACGAGGGCCACTCGGCGTTCCTCGCCCTCGAGCAGATCCGGCTCTACATGCGCGACGAGAAACTCACGTATGAGGAATCGCTCGAGGCCGCGCGCACCAGCAACGTCTTCACCACCCACACACCCGTGCCGGCCGGCATCGATCTCTTCGACCCCGGCCTGATGTATCACTACTTCTCGGAGTATTGCGCCGAGGTGGGCATCGACTTCCAGCAGTTGATGGCGCTCGGGCGCCGCAATTGCTTCAACCGCGACGAACGGTTTTCCATGGCGGTGCTGGCGCTGAATACGTCGTCGTACCGCAACGCCGTGAGCCGGCTGCACCGGCAGATCTCGCAGGAGATGTTCCACGACCTGTGGCCGCAACTGCCGGTTTGGGAGGTGCCCATCACGTCGATCACCAACGGCGTGCACCTGCCCAGTTGGCTGAACGGCGATCTGGCGTCTTTCTACGACCAGTATCTGCAGCCCGATTGGCGCGATCGTTTCAATGAGCCGGGCGTGTGGGAGCAGATCAAAGAGATTCCCGATGAAGAACTGCACGAGGTGCATCGTCGGCGAAAACGGCGGCTGGTGAACTTCGTGCGCGAGCGGCAGCACTCGTCGGCGCTGCGGCGGCAGGCCCCGGCGGCGGAGGTCCGGCGCGCCAGCGAGGTGCTCGATCCGAACGCATTCACCATCGGGTTCGCGCGCCGCTTCGCCACGTACAAGCGCGCGACTCTGCTGTTCCGCGACGTGGAGCGGCTCAAGCGAACCCTGCTGAATAAGGACATGCCGGTGCAGATCGTGATTGCCGGCAAGGCGCATCCGAAGGACCAGCCGGGGAAGAGCTATATCCGCGAAATCGTGCAGCTTTCGCGCGATCCGGACCTTTGGAAGCATGTGGTCTTCCTGGAAGACTACGACATGAAGGTGGGTCGCGAACTGGTGCAGGGCGTGGACCTGTGGTTGAACAATCCGCGCCGCGGCGAGGAAGCCTGCGGCACCAGCGGGATGAAGGCCGCGATGAACGGCGTGCTCAACCTCAGCATCCTGGACGGCTGGTGGGACGAAGCCTACGAGCACGCGGGCGGTTGGGCCATCGGCGATCGTGAGCCGTATTCGGAAGACCAGGACGCGCTGCACGCCAGCGCCATTCACTATCTGCTCGAAAACGACATCGTGCCGATGTTTTACGAGCGCCGCGATCAGACGCCGCGCGAGTGGATGCGCCGCGTGAAGCAGTCGCTGATGTACATCAGCCCGCAGTTCGACTGCCGCCGCATGGTGCGCGAGTACAAGACGGAGTTATACGATCCCGCCCACCAGCAGCACGTTCGCACGCTCCAGGAGAATTACCGGGCGGTCCGCGAGAAGGTGAAGTGGAACGCGCGCGTCCGGGAGGTATGGGATCGCGTGAGATTCGTGGAGGACGGTCCTGGCCCCGCGGGTTCGGTGATCAGCGGGCAGCCCATGCTGATGCGCACCGCGGTGGAACTGGCGGGCCTCACGCCGGAGGATGTTCGCGTCGAACTGGTGCTGGGGCGGATCGACAGTAACGGTCATCTGGAGGACACCGAAGTGCTCGTGCTGCCGCCGGTAGAGCAGCAGGGTTCGCTCGCGATTTTCGCCAAGGACGTGGTACCGGAACGGACCGGGCGGCTGGGTTATGCCCTACGAGTTAGCCCCAACCATTTCGACGATCCGCTAACCCGGCCGTGTAACAGTCTGCTGAAATGGAGTTCGTAGGCAGTACTTATGGACTTCCCAGTGTAATTTCGGAGTACACTTCTGTCCCGATTTGTGGTACATATGAGTTTGCAAGCAATAGCGGGTTCCGAAACCTGTTAGCAAGTAGCGCCTCGGTCCCGCACAGCCCCCCCGGTAAACCCACGCTTATCGTCGTAGCCACGTCTCGCAATGCGGCTTTCGTGGGATTCGAAGGGTGTTGCAAACACCCGGGCGCATCTGGATTCGTAACGGGTTTTTCGCAGATCTTTCACTTTCGCCCTGCAATTCACGGAGCAAATCTCCCCATGGACAACGACCGTAAGTACAGGCAACACGGGTACATGGATTCGGATCGGGATTCCAAAGGGTATCGCGACGGTTCCAAACCCCCCGGCCTTCGCCCACCTCTTGATGTAACCGGCCCCCGGCTTCCCCGCCTGGTCCAGCACGTCGCAGCCTCCCGTTGCTTCAACTGCTCCACGTCCCTTCCCCCCGGAACGGACTACACCGGGAACTGCCCCAAGTGCAACACCGAGCTTCATTGCTGTAAACAGTGCACTCACTTCGAGCCGTCCACCCGTTTCCAATGCCTTAAGCCCATTCCAGTGCGGCTTCCCTTGAAGGACAAGGCCAACGAGTGCACGCTGTTCGCGCCGCGCGTTACCGTCGCCCGCGACGGCACGGCCAACGGTCCGGCGCCCGCGCCCTCGGTTCCGATGGGTAATCATCCCGCCCCGCGGAACGCCGACGACGCGCGCAACGCCTTCGACAGGCTCTTCAAGAAGTCGTAGCCCGGTGGGCATCGGGCACGTGGCGATCGGGCTCGGACTCAAGTCCGCGGATCGCCGTAGCAATGCCGGTCTCCTGATCTTCGCCGCCCTGTTTGCCGATTTCCTGCTTGGCTGCTTCGCGCTCGCCGGATGGGAATCCTACCAAGTCCCGCGGGATTACGCTCACAAACATTACCTCCTGTTCACGTTTCCTTGGTCCCACGGTCAATAACACTGGGCGACTGCCCGCGTGTAATCACCGGGCAGGCACCTGCCGCAGGCACTTCCACGAGTCGCCGACTACGCGGCCAGATGCATTGCCGGGCACAGGCCGCGTTGGCGGATACACGCGCGCCTCCGCAGCCGCAACGTACTCAAGCAGTCATCGCTACGAGCGCTTGGGGTGCGTAATCGCCACTTGATATAGGGCTGGAAAAGGGTAAGATGCCAAGCAGATGATCATTGGCCCTCAATCCAATCTGCGTTTTCTTCCGGCAGCGATGACACGGCGCCAAGCGCTGATGTTCGAGGGCATCCGTTTCTCGATTCAAATGGCGGATTTGGCGCATACTCGATTACGTGAGACCTTGCTTCGGCTTACGGACGCTGCTGAGGGACCTCATGAGGATGCTGGCATGGCGCTTGAAGATGCCTGGTCGGTAATCGATTCGGCCCACCGGCTCAAGTTCATTCTTCTGCAAGCGCCCGGCATAACCCACCGAGACCGATGGCCGAGCATTCGCAAGCTCACCCATGAAATGGGCCCGACGATCGAGGACCTTCGCAACGTCCTCCAGCACCTTGACCAAGACGTCGCCTGTCGCGTTCACCAGAACTGGCCGCTCTTCGGAATGCTTCACTGGTTTCGTCTCAACCCTGATAGAAACTCGGGCAGGATATGTACACTCATGGCCGGCACGATTGTGGATGGGCAAAGACCGCTCATTCAGGTCCACGGAAAGAGGATCTACGAACAGCCGCTGGGAATGATTGAACTTCAGACAGAGGTCGGTACCGTTTCAATTTCGGATCTCATGGAAGTATTGAGGAGAATCGCCGGTGATTTCGAACGCTCACTGACGGAGCCGACGCCGCTGGTCTGCTCTCCGAACCGGAGTGGGTCGAGACGATTGACGTCATGCGCGGCCTGGGCGCTAAGGCCACGGACGAACAGTTCGAGCGTGTCCTTCGCCACCTCATCCGCACTCAAACCAAGGTCAACGTGAACACGGCGACCGCGGCGCAGATTGCCCCGGTGCTGGACATCAGTGACGCCGCTGCCGCTGTTCTAGTGAAACACCGTGGTGAAAAGGGAGCCTTCAAAACGATCGAAGATCTGAAAAAGGCCGCCGGTCTGGATCCGACGAAGCTGGAAGAGCGCAAGGATCGTATAGCGTTCCAGTAGACCCGGACCGCTGCGGTACGGCTTGCCGATCAAAGTCCATCCATATTCTGCCGAGCCCGGCCGCAGTCCCTGAGCGCCTGCCCGCTCATTCGGCGTAGAGGTGGAACGTTGTCTCGTGCGCCGTCCCGCTACTTGGCCTTCTGCAATTCCTCGTCGATGGCCGTCCGGATCGCCGTCAGGTCCAGCGCGCCGTTGTATTTCCGGCCGTTGATGAATACCGACGGGGTGCCCTCCACGCCCGCGCGGTCGCCGTCTTCCACGTCGTGCGCGACGGTCTTCTTCGTTTCCGCGGAATCAAGATCCGCCTCGAAGCGCTTCATTTCGAGTCCGGCCGTGCGAGCCAGCGCCAGGATCGATGGACGGGATAAGTCGCGCCGGTGAGTAAAGAGGGCATCGTGCATGGGCCAGAACTTTCCCTGTTGATGGGCCGCAATGGCGGCGGCAGCGGCCACCGCGGCCTGCGAGTGCGTGTCCAACGGGAACTGCTTGAAGATGAGTTTGATCTTCCCCGGATACGCCGCCAGCACCGCATCCAGCTTGGCGACTGCGATCGAACAGTAGGGACACTGAAAATCGGAGAACTCCACCAAGGTCAGCACAGCGCCCGCGGGACCGCGAACGGGCGACCCGGCCGTGGGAATGGTCACCGGGTCCTCCAGCAGCTTGGGAGGCTGCGGACCCTGGCCCCACTTCGACGCCTTCGCGGCTTCGATGGCCTCGTTCTCGTTCTTGCCCGCGCGAATCGCATCCCCCATCGCGGCGGCCACGCCCTTGCTCCACGAGCAGCCCGGGTCCTTGACGCGGCACTCGGCCACCTTCATGCCGCATCCGCAGGTGCAGTCGTGGTTGCGGAGCAGGCGCAGCAGCGCGCGGCTTGTCAGCGGCGACATCCCCGAGAAGTCCACCGCCGGCAGGTTGACCACGGTCTTCCAGTCTGGTTGAGCGAGCAGCAGCGCGGCTCCCAAAACAGCGCATGCGGTGATCTTGAGTCCCCTCGCGGACAGATGCATGAGAATATTGTAGCGATAGCGCACCCGGATCGAGCCAAGGAAAATATGCATCCTGGGCCCCCACCTCCCGCTCAAGACGGCAGCAGTTTGGATCAGTTGGGTCTGCCCGCATCCTGGCCGTCAAGGGAAGCCGAAAGCATTTCCACATCGAACTGCTCTCCTCGTAAAGTCAGCCGGGCGCGGTAGATACCCGTGGGCAAGCCAGAAGGCGGAGCAACGGATAGACGTGGGACGCCGATCATCGTCCACGACAGGCCCCCAGTCTGGACACGTCTCGAACCCGCAGTTATGGAACCCAATTCGCCCGATGCGGCACGGTGACTTTACAGGACGCGGCAATAGCCCCCAGAGAACCCGCTGTCTCGACTGGAACCCAGATAACTTCCGGAAGCGCCGTAAACGCCCATAATCCGAAGCGGTGTGTGGTGATGGCTCGGGCCACGTTCCGGCAGCGCCCTCCCACACGCGGGATTCGGGCGCCGCTTCTGGCCGCTGCCGCCGCCCGGAGCTTCTACAACAACCCCAACGGCTGGGGCTCGATGTCTCCACCATCGCAGCCCATCCCCCGGCGGCCTGTGCCCTTGAGCGATTCCTTAAGAATCGTAGCCGGGGCCGCCAGGCGACCCGCACTCTTTCCACAGCTTTTCCCAATTCCAGAGCCCGTACGCCACCTTGTTCGGCAACGGGAATCCGAGCTGATGCGCGAGCATACAGACCTGCCCGCGATGGTGGGCTTCGTGAGAAAGCATG
>JBGPHT010000164.1:0-17327 GCA_041484525.1 Bryobacteraceae bacterium
AGTCCGGCTGGGTGGGCATTCCGAATTATAAATGCCTTCTTTCCCATAGTCAAACAAAATCGTCTATTTATGTTTTTGGTCGGAAGAGACCGCTGTTTCGACGGGCCTGTGTCTACGAAAATAAGGGACAAGCTCTAGCTACCGAGCGATCTCCCCGCGTGAAGTTCTCAATGCGAAGCATCGGGGAAGCCGGGGATCTTCGGGCGAGGTACCCGCGGCTTTGTGGGAACCTTGAACTTCTGAATGAGCCTGAAATCTAGGTCCATGATCCAGTCGATAGTGAAGAGTAGCTCGCCGAGAGCATCAGCGTGGTTGTAGGAAATCCGATCACCGACGGCCTCATCGGATTTGGGGTTGCGCTCCTTGAATATGCGATTCACGACACCACGATTGTGTACGACTAGGTTGCGAACATCCACAAGGCGAACGGCCCGAGCGCGCTGCTCCTTGTTCGCAAATAGCGAGAGACCAAGGTTTTGTGAAACGTATTCGTCGAGATCCGTCAGGCTGCGGAATGAGAGTCCATGGACCTTCCTCTCAATCAGCGCGTGTAGAAGATCTTCCGCTGAGTTGAACTGCAACACGTAGTCCACATCGACCCTCTCTTTGGACCTCAGCGCGCCTGGGTACTGATGGTAAATGAGCTCTAATACAGCACTCATGTAAGCAAGGGCGGAGTCAACCGCGCGGACTAAACACATCTTAAAAAGGAGTCGGCCTACCCCCGCTCTTTCAGGCTCAATCCCCCGATTCTCAAGGAGAAGTGCATTAGCCACTGTAGCCTGCACCAACAACGATTTCAACGACATCGTCACCGAACGCCTTGCAGGGAGCCGTTTCTGGGTCCCACCCACCTGCTGTTTTCAGCTTGTCATTAGTTGCCATCTCTTTGGATTGTCTCGTGCGCGGTGCGGTGAGCACAAAAAGAGGTTTGCACACAAGTTCTAGCCGCACTAGTCCACTAATCCATTCCGCACCGCAAACCGCACCATCTCATTAATGCTGTGCAGATTCAGCTTCTCCATGATCCGCCCGCGGTGCGCGTCCACGGTATACACGCTCAGATTCAGCACCACCGCGATCTCCTTGTTCGTCTTCCCCTCCGCGAGCATCTGCAGCACCTCGCGCTCGCGGCTGCTCAACAGGTCGATCGGATTCGTCACGTGACGCCGGTAATCGTCGAGCACGGCATTCGAAACCCCGGGGCTCAGGTAGCCCTCACCGGACGCCACAGTGCGCACGGCGGAGACCAAGTCGCCTGCAGGCGAGTCCTTCAACAGATAGCCGCGGGCGCCCGCGCGCAGAATCTCGCGGACGTAGACCGAGTCCTTATGCATGCTCAGCGCCAGTACTCGCGTATGAGGTGTCGAGGCTGCCAGGCGGCGCGTCGCTTCGATCCCGTTCAGCTCGGGCATGGCGACGTCCATCACCACCAGGTCGGGTTTCAATTCCTCAGCCAGAGCGATCGCCTCGCGGCCGTTCCCCGCTTCGCCGACGATCTCCATGTCGGCCTGCGCGCTAAGAATCATTTTGAAACCCTGCCGCACCACGGCGTGGTCGTCAGCCAGAAGAATGCGAATGCGTTTCATGCCGGAGTGGAATCCGCACTTCAATTAGAACACCCTCGCCCGGACGGGAGCGGACCTCGACCACGCCGCCCGCGCTGCGAGCCCTCGCGCGCATTCCGATCATCCCCATACCGCGGCCGTTGGGCGACGCATCGAGCCCGCGGCCGTCGTCCTGAATCGTCAGCCGGATCTGCCCTCCGCCGGAATCGAGCTTCATGCGCACCTGCTTCGCGCCGGAGTGCCGCGCCACGTTCGTCAGCGCCTCCTGCGCAATGCGGAACAAGTGCGTCTCGGTCTCATCCGGCAGCCGATCCCGGAAGTTCGATTCCAGTTTCACGTCGACCCCGGTGCGCGCGGCGAAGCCCTCGCACAACCAGCGCAGTCCAGCGTCCAGTCCGAAGTCGTCGAGGATAGTGGGGCGCAGGAGCTGCGACAACTCGCGCACGTTGCCGATGGCCTCATCCACCAGCCGCAGCGTGTCCGCCAACCGCTCGCGATTCTTCTCGCCTGCGGAATCGAGGGATGTCAGATTGGTCTTCACCGCGGTCAGCGATTGCCCCAGCTCGTCATGCAGCTCGTGCGAGAAGCGGCGCGCCGTGGCCTCCTGGTCCTCCAGCATGTGCCACGACACGCGGCCCAATTCGGCCGTCTGCCAGTCCATGCGGCGGACCAGGCGCGAGGTCATGCGCACTGTCACCGCCGCCAGGACGAGCGCCAGGATCACGCTGGCCGCTGCGAATCCGAACGAGACACCAAGCAGCCGCGCCGAGCGCTGGTCGATCTGCGCCTGCGCCGCGCTGACCTTCCGGTACTCGGCTTCGATGAGCCGCGCCACCACTGACAGGAACGCTTCATGCAGCCGGAAGAGGTCGACGGAGGCAAAGGTCTCCGGATGGTCGGCCGCCAGGATGCGGCGCGCCTCGTTCGAAAAGGCGACGGAAGATTGATTGAGCCGCTCCCACAGACGCTTCTCGGCGGTCTGCGCACCTTCCGCGGAAATGCGGCCGATATCACGGTCGGCTTCGTCCAATTGGGCCATGATGCGGGCGTAGTCCACGGTATCGGGGTCGCGCGCCAGGATCGAGAACACTTCGCTCAGGCTGGTCTGCTGGCTGTTCAGTTCATCGATCAGACGATTCGTGACCGACTGCTCGCGCACCAGGCTGGCCGCATTCTCCTGAATGCGCTGGATGTTGCGGACGCTGACGATGGCCGCCGCCACCAGCAGCAGGATCACCAGGCTAAAGCCGGCGAGCAGCACGCGAAAGATGCTCCGGTGCGTAATTTGCCGTGGCAGCTTCATCTGCGATTTCAGTATCGCGCGGGGCGGTAGCCGGGCGAATCCCAATTGTGGACTAAGCTCACAGACTAATAAACATTAATCGCTGTGTGCCTGAATTCGGGTGGTTCAGTAGCCTGCCGCGGCTATCGTAATTCCGGGCGGGATACCGCAAGATGGGATTGTGAGCGGGCGAGCAGCCCGCCAGGGAGAAAAGACACCATGAAAACGACCGTTCTCGGAATCGCGCTGGCACTTGCCACAATGTCATTGACGTTTGCAGCCCAGACCACGCCGCCCGCCGCGCCGAACAGCACCACGGCGCCCAAGGCCAAGACGCACAGCAAGAAGTCGCACAAAAAGCCCGTGAAAAAGGCTACCGAATCCGTCAAGCCTGCCGCCGCGGTAAAGTAATCCAACCCCCAGAAGCCGACCGCCCCGCCGCCCCTCAACCAGGGCAGGCGGGGTTTGTTTTTTCCGCTACTGCAATACGACCGGCTCCGTCGAAGCTGTCACCTTCCCATCCAGTCCCTCTTCCACCGCCACCCGCAGGGTGTACTGACCGGGCGCTGCCGGCAGCGTCAAGGTGGCGCTGAAGCCCTCGATCTCCCACTGTCGGAACGTAGCATCCTTCAAGGTGAATTCGAGCCTGCCCTCTTTGCCGGCCACGTAATTCCCCCGGCTGTCGAGCAGCGCCGCGACCAACGTGAGTTTCTGTGTGTGTCTGTCGCCCTTCACGTCGAAGCGCAGCCGCGCGATATCCACGCGGAGTTGGACTTGCACCGCCGCCTCGCCACCCGGCAGCTTTCCGGGTTGAACCACGAAGAAAGCCGGAACCTCATCCAGCTTCGCAGTGGAGAGAAATTCGCGGTCGATGCGGCGCTCCTGGACGGCCGGGGTCGGCCGCTTCACGGCAGCGAAATAACCGGGTCGCGCCTGCAAAGAATTGTGGTTCGGAGTTTTCAGCTTGACCTTCAGCCGGTGATACCGGCCGTTCGGCGCTTCGTCGGGCGCGAACGCCAGCAGATACGAAACCTCGGGGACCATGCCCAGCTCGCGATAGCCGCGGACCAGGTCGTTATTGTTGTGGTAGAAGAGGCCGCCGGTGGCGTCCGCCAGTATCGCCAGCGGGTCGCCGGCAAAGTCTTTCGGCCTGGTGCCCAGCATCGCATTCCGGGTAATCGATTGCACATTTACACCCCGCGTCATCTGCACTGGATCCGCCAGGTAGAGCCCCTTGGCGTCGAGCGAGTTGATCGTCACGCCGGCGTGTAGAGCAAGGTTGGTCGCGTCGTCCAGTTCGCGTTCGAGCGTTCCCGTCAGAAAGCCGGAGGACGCCAGCAGAATGGTCCGCTGCCCGGGCAAAGGCGCCAGAGAGTCGGCCGCGTTCTTTATGGTTCGAATCGTGCGCAGCGAATTGTCCACCACCTCGCGCCAGAGCGCGTCGGCGGCGCTCTGCACATGCTCCGGCGCCGACTGCCGCGGGATGCCGCATTGGGTCGCTTCCGCCACCTTTACGTTGAACCCGGCAGGGTCGAGATGGTTGGCAATCTCGTAAGCATCGAACGCCGTGAAGTGCGGGCAGACTCCGCCTTCGAAAACGCGCGTCCGCGCGCGCAGCGCCTGGATCGCCTCCACCAGTTTCGGCACGTCGGTCGTGAACTGCAGCCGTATGCCTTGCGTCATCGTGAATATGGCGACGCGATCGCCGGCCGCCAGTCCGTCCTGCACGAAGCGCACGGCCGCGGCCTGCGCCGGAACCCATTCGGCCGCACCCATGTTGATGTCATCGAGGAGCAGCGCGACGAACCGCGGCGGGCGCTCGGGCGCCGCCTCTCGAGCCGTTGGATCGGGCGCAGGTGCGGCGGCCCTTGGGACGTTTCTCATATACATCGCGGTCTCGGCTGAGAAGGCCGCGATCTCGCGCTTCTTGCCCGCGTCTTCGATCTCGAAATCTTCCTTCTTCAAACCGCCTACGGCGTGACCGCGGCTGTCGCGGACCACTACCCCCACTTCCACCAGGTTGGTCTCCGCGCGGAAAAGGTTCTGCGGGTGCGGTGTGTACGCGCTGCTACGGACGCGCATTTCGTCCGGCCCGATCTGCTGGGCCGAAAGCAGCGAGGCGGCTAACAACAGCCCAGCGACGATCGCCCCGGGCGCACCTTGTTTGCGGATCTTCATCAGCGCTGGTGGGTTCTACTAGTGCGCCGCCGCCACGGCGCGATGCTTCAACCGATACCGCGAAACATACGCCGCTCCTTCGGGTGCGGGTTCGGTGGCATGGTCGATGTGGATCGCGTCCAACATCCCAGTCACGTACAGGCTCGCGGGATCGAACTCATTGCCTTGGAGAGCCCGGCGCACCTCGTCCAACTGGCCGGCGTAAGCAGGGAACTCCACCAAGGTGGTGCTCTCCGCCGCTTCGTGCCCATCGCCATAGCGATAGACCAGTGCAGCATCGTGGTAGATCTGCGGATTGACAGGGAAACTCACTTGAGCCAGCGCTTCCAGCAACTGCTCCAGACAGCGCGGATCCACGTGAATGGAAACCGAAACGAGATCGCCTTCCCGGCCCGCAAGGGGCGGCGGAAGAGTCTTAGCCCAGACGCTCATCAGAACCTCCAGCATCCGGCGAAGGGGGCCTGCCTTCAACAAAAAACCCTGGAGCCCAAAGGCGCCAGGGTCGAATGTTCTCGAACAGACCGACTCACCTTTAGCACTTTTTTTCGTGGTTGCAATTAGACGGACCCCAACAACAGCCCTAAATCAATCCACGTCAATTAAACGATACCACCGCTGCCCCCGGCTGGCAACAGTATTAATGTTGACCCTGCGCGCAGTGGTTGCCCGACCACCTTCGCAGTGGTACGCTCGGTCCATGAGAAAGCTGTCACTGTTGTTCCTGGGCGCACTTGCGTTCGCCCAGAATATCCAGCCGCCCCACACCCACTTGAAGGAGGGGGATGAGGCGCCTGATTTCACGCTGCCCGTTGCCGGCAGCCGCGACAAAGTAACTCTTTCGGATCTCCGCGGTAAATCGAACGTCATCCTGGCCTTTTTCCCGGCCGCGTTCACCGGCGGTTGAACGAAGGAAATGCTGGCGTACCAGGCTGGTATCGCTAAATTTGAAGGCATGGAAACCAAGGTCTTCGCCATCAGCACTGACAACGGGCCCTCTCAACAGGCATTCGCAAAACAGGTGGACGCGAAGTTTCCATTCCTCAGCGATTTCGCCAAACGCGAAGTCGCCAAGTCGTACGGGATTCTGATTGAAAGTGCGGGCGTGGCCAACCGTGCCACATTCGTAATCGACAAAGCAGGGAAGATCGTCAAAATCGAGGAGGGGAGTTCCGCTATTGACCCGACCGGCGCCGAAACGGCGTGCAGCCGGCTGGCGCACAAGCCGGGTTAGATTACGGCGCTATCCCGGACTGACCTCGGTGATCTCGAGAGCTAGCCGGGTCCCGCATTTTCCGCAGACCAGCGATCCGTCTTCCGTCATGTAGACGGCGAGCGAATCGCATTTGGCGCAGGCCGCCGTCGGATCGGCGGCCTCGGGAAGCGGATCGGGCGGCACGATTCCAGAGAGGGTGCCGCCCGTAGCCGTCGTTAGCGGCTCGAACGTCGTTCCGCAATTGCTGCACACATGGTTATAGCAGCAGTTCGGCGTGCAACTATAAAATACGTCGGGCGAGCCGCACGTGGGACAAGGGATTTCAAGCTTCCGCGTCTTCACTTACTTCTTGTCCGGTGTGAAATAATCGGGGTCGTAGATCACGGCGGCGCCGTTCTTCAGCGTGTCGATGGCCTTCTGGGTTTGCTGCGGCTGAAGCTGCTTCGAGATCTCCTCGCGGGCATCTTCGAAACTCTTGACGTCTTTCCCTTCCAACTTGATCACGTGATAGCCGAACTGCGTTTTCACCGGCTCGCTCAATTCGCCCGGCGTCAGCGCGAAGGCCGCCTGCTCGAACGTTGGGACCATCTGCCCGTGATGGAAAGTGCCCAGGTCGCCGCCCTTCGAGCCGGATCCGGTGTCGTCGGATTCCTGGATCGCGAGCGCCGCGAAGTCGCCGCCGGCCTGAATCTTCTTGCGGAGTTCCTGCGCCTTGGCCAGCGCTTCGGCGTCCGTGAGGTCCTTCTGCCCCGGCTTCACCGGCAGCGGCGAGCCCTGCATGCGGATCAGAATGTGGCGCGCGTGCACCTGCTCGTAATCGTTCTTGTGCTCGTCGTAATACTTGCGCAGGTCCGCTTCCGGCACCTTGGTTTCCTTGTTGATCTGCTCGAACGCCATGCTCGCCAGAATGTTGATGTTCTGGAATTGCACCTGCGTTTTGTACGACGGCGTCTCGTCGAGTTTCCGCTTCTGCGCCTCCTGCGCGAGCACGATCATGCGCACCAGGTTATCCGCCATCTGCTTGCGGCCCGTGTTGTGCGCCACCGTGCGGTAGTTTTCAGGCACCAGCGTATCGATGACCTGGTCGAACTGCTTGGCCGTGATTTTCATGTCGCCGATGGTCAGGATCACCTTGTCGGGAGGCACCACCGGCGCCCTCGAGCCCACATCGTCAGCCGACAAGGTGACGCTCGGTTCCGGGACCGGCGTCGCTTTCTTGGGGGGAGGCGCCTGCGCCAGCAGCAAACCGGCCGGACACACAAATAGCAGATCGCGAAAAAACTTCATAACTATATTCTACCCGTGGCGCACGCGCTCCCGCCCTCGGTATCCGCACAGTTGCGCCGTACGTTTCCTGACACAGCAACGCTATTGCGCCGGCTCGACCACGGCCGACATCGATCCCCGCGAGCGCGCCAGGCGCCAGTCCGGCCCATACGAGTGGATTTGGTCGCGCGCGAATTCCGCCGCCGGCAGTTCGCAGGTGATCAGCACGGTACGGCCGCAGCGGTCCACTTCTTCCGCGTGCCGGTACGCCTGATCCAGCGAGAAAATGAAAATCTTCTGCAGCATCTCGATCACGTAGTCGTACGTATGATCGTTGTCGTCCAGCAGGACGACGCGGTAGAGGGGAACCAGTTGGTCCCGTTCAACGACTTCTGTCTCAGGAGCAACCGTGGGTTTCGCCATGGCTCGGATTCGGCCCGCCTCTCCAGTTTGCCACAATGAAGATATCCGATGCGCACATCGATTTACCTGGACCACCACGCCACCACGCCCGTCGACGCGCGCGTGCTCGAAGCCATGCTGCCCTATTTCGGACCCCGCTTCGGCAACGCCGCGAGCAATAGTCATAGCTTCGGTTGGGAGGCCGCGAAGGCAGTGGAATTCGCGCGCCGGCGCGTGGCCGAACTGGCCGGCGCCGCGCCGCGCGAGATCGTATTCACCAGTGGCGCCACCGAGTCCGACAACCTTGCCTTGAAGGGCGTGATGGATGCTTATCGCGCGCAGGGCAACCACATCGTGACCATGGCGACCGAGCATGAGGCGGTGCTCGATTCCGTGCGCCGCCTGGAACGCGAGGGCTGCCGCGCCACCGTGCTCGCGCCCGAAGCGGACGGCCGTCTCGACTTGGATCGCCTGCGCGCCGCGATTCTTCCGGAGACGGTCGTGGTGAGCGTGATGTACGCCAACAACGAGATCGGCGTGATCCAACCGGTGCGTGAGATCGGCGCCATCTGCCGCGAGAAGCGCGTGCTTTTCCATTGCGACGCGGTGCAAGTGTTCGGCAAAGTTCCGGTGAACGTCGAGACCGGCGGCATCGATCTGATGTCGCTCACCGCGCACAAAATGTACGGTCCGAAGGGAGTGGGCGCGCTCTATGTGCGCCGCGGCGTGAAGGTGATCCCGCAGGTGGATGGCGGCGGCCACGAATCCGGTATGCGGTCGGGCACGCTGAATGTCCCGGGCATCGTGGGATTCGGTGAAGCCTGCGCGGTAGCGGCGGAAGTGATGGGCCACGAGGCCGCGCGCCTGGCTGCCCTGCGCGGACGGTTGCTGGCGGCGCTTCAGGCCGGTGTTCCGGACCTGCGCGTCAACGGCTCGATGGACCATCGCCTGGCGGGGAATCTGAACGTGAGCTTCCCCGGGGTGAACGGCCAGTTGCTGCTGGTGAATCTTCCCGAAGTGGCGCTGTCGGCGGCCGCCGCATGCGGATCCGCTGCCGGCGCGTCGAGCCACGTGCTGGAGGCGATCGGCGCCGGAGCTTTGGCGGGCTCGACGCTGCGCTTCGGTCTGGGACGTTCGACCACCGAACAGGAGATCGATTACGCCGCCGGCCGAGTAGTGGAGGAGGTACGAAAGCAGCGCGCTTTGGCGCCGGCTTGAAGCCTCAGCCGGCGGAGAGCGGCCTCCCGAATCAAAATGCTATACTCTTAAAGTCTTACCTGTACGATTCCACGGAATTTTATGCCGAAGCTAAAGACTCACAAAGGTGCGTCTAAGCGGTTCAAGAAGACCGGGACGGGCAAAATCGTTCGCAATCACGCTTTTGGCCGCCACATCCTGACTTCGAAGCCGCACAAACGCAAAAAGAAGCTGCATAAGAGCGTGGTCGCCGACAAGGCCGACCAACCGGTTCTTAAGCGCATGCTCCCCTACTAGGGTGAGCTGGTGCGGACGGTGCACGGCACGTGCCCGATCCGCCCGATCTAGATAATTTGAAAGGAGATTAAACGTGCCCAGAGTCAAAAGAGGTACCCACCGCAGGGCAGCCCGCAAGAAAACGCTCAAACTGGCGTCGGGTTATTTTCTCACCAAGAGCAAGCTGAACCGCGCCGCCCAGGAGGCCGTCGAACGCGGTCTCAAGTTCGCGTACGTGGGGCGCAAAAACAAGAAGCGCGATTTCCGTGCGCTGTGGATTGTCCGCATCAACGCGGCCTGCCGCGAAGCCGGTATTTCGTACAGCCAGTTCGTGCACGGGTTGAAGGCCGCGGGCCTCGACCTGAATCGCAAGGTGCTGGCCGATGTGGCGCTGCACGACGATGGCGCCTTCCGCCAGTTGGTAGCTTCGTCGAAGGCCGCACTAGCCAAGGCGTGAGTCCGCGCATGAGTCCAGCCGAACAGGAAACCGATTCCCTCAGCAGTTTGGAAGACCGCATCCAGCAGGCCATCCAACTGGTGATGCGACTGCGCCAGGAGCGGGATGCCGCGATCGAAGAGGCGGCCGAAGCCAAATCCGAAGCGGAGCGGCTGGGGGGCGAATTAAAAACGCTGCAGGCCGAGCGCAAACAGGTGCGGGCGCGTGTCGAAAAACTGCTGGGGCAGATCGACCAGTTGAACGCCAGCTAGGGCGCGGTCCCGCGTGGGCACGTGAGAGCCGGATGGAGAGCACTCCCGAAAAACAGCCCGTTCGCGTAACCATTCTGAGCCGGCCGTACACGCTGCTGGCGACGGGCGATCCGCGCGAGGTGGAAGAAGTCGCGTCCAGCGTGAATGAGCTCATGCTATCCATCGCGGGCAAGGCGCCCAACGCCGATTCCACGCGTATCGCCGTGCTGGCGTGCCTGCACCTGGCGGACCGGCTGCGCTCGATCGAGCGCGACCTCGGCCGCCTGCAGGATCGCGTGGACCGGAAATCCGAGGAGTTCGCCGGCATGCTGGAGCAGTTGATTTCGTCGGCGGGAGATCGGGAATGATGCGGCGCGTGGCGGCGTGGCTGATCGCGGCTTGGGTGATTTCTGGAGGAGTGCTCTTGGCGGTGTCTGCCTACCAATCTGAAATCGCCGAGTGGCAGAAGGGGCGCGCATCGTCGCTCCAGGCAGAGGGCGGATGGCTGAGCGTGGCCGGCCTGTTCTGGCTGCACGAGGGCTCGAACCCGTTCGGCAGGGACGCGTCCAACGAAATCGTGCTGCCCGATGGCGCGGCGCGCGCCGGCGCCTTCGACTTGCACAACGGCAAAGTCACCGTGAGTATGGACGGCGCCACGCGCGAGGTAAAAGCGGATTCGCCGGACTCGGTCAAGACGGGCCGGCTGAGCCTGTTCGTGATCCAGCGCGGCGACAAGATCGGGGTCCGCCTGCGCGACCCGGAAAGCCAGTTCCGCCGCGAGTTCCATGGACTCGAGTACTTTCCGGTCAAACAGGAGTTCCGCGTGACCGCGACGTTCGTCGCCGAACCGCGGAAGATCCCGATCCTGAACGTTCTGGGGCAGACTGATGGGGACGAGTGCCCCGGATACGTTACCTTCCGGCTTCACGGCCGCGAATGGAAGCTCTATCCGATCATCGAAGAGCCTGGCGACAAGCGGCTCTTTTTCATCTTCCGCGACCAGACCGCCGGCAAAGAGACCTATCCCGCCGGACGGTTCATGTACACGCCGCTACCGCAGGACGGGAAAGTCGTGCTCGATTTCAACATGGCGTACAACCCGCCGTGCGCGTTCACGCCATATGCCACCTGCCCCTTACCACCTCCGGAGAACAAGCTGGCGGTGCGGATCGAAGCGGGAGAGAAGAAGTATCACTTAACAAGAGGCTGAAAACGGGTTAGCCGCGGATGGACGCAGATAGATAGCAAATTGCTTATCCGTGTCGATCGGTGTGTATCTGTGGCCTAAATGCACTTTTCCTACGCTACGGCACCAACTGGTGCAGGGTAGCCAGCGCGTCGCTCATGTTTTGCAGGTTCCGGTCAGGCGTGGCCGTGTACGCTCTTACCTTCAACACGACATCGCGGTGCAAGCGGAAGAACAGTTCTACGATCTCCGGGTCGCGCCAGCCGCGCGCCGTCTCCTCTTCAATGATCCGCAACGCCTCATCGGGCGTGAATGCCGGCTTGTAGGGCCGCAGATTGGTCAGCGCGTCGTAGACGTCGGTGATTTGAAGCACGCGCGCCAGCAACGGGATCTCCGTCCCGCGGAGACCGTCCGGGTATCCGCTGCCATCCCACCGCTCGTGATGATGGCGGATCAAGGGCAATACCGGCCGCAGCGTGGTCAGGTGCTGGCAGATTTGCTCCCCGATCGCCGGGTGCCTGCGCATCGTCACCCACTCCTCGGCCGTAAGCCTCCCTGGCTTGCACAGAATGGCGTCCGGAATCCCCACCTTGCCCACGTCGTGCAGATACCCGCCGCGATAGAGCGCAACAAGCGAAGCTTGCTCCAGCTTCAGCGCCATCCCCAAGGCCACGCTGACGAAAGCCAGGCGCTCGCAATGCCCCCCGGTATTGTGATCCCGCTGCTCTACTGTCTGGGCCAGTGCGAACAATATGCCCTCGGTCTCGTCGATTGTATGACCAGCAGGCTCGGCGACGGACTCGACGGCCGTCGCACTTTGGCAAGTTGGGAGCGACATCATCCGGTTCATAGCGCTGTAGGGAATATCGGCTGGTTTGCCGAAAACTATAGGCCGCCGACAGGCTACCGTCGCACGACGGTAATCGCCCGCCAGCTCGAATTGCCTGCGGCGTCATAGGCGCGTAACGTCACCGTGCTGGTTCCCACCAGCAGCGGCACCGTGACCGACCAACTGGCCGTGCCCGAGGCGATGCCCGAGCCCCCCGTGGAAGTGATCCATTTGACGGCGGTTACAGCCGTATCATCTTTGGCTGTACCCGAAATGACGATCGACGCGGCTGAAGTCGAAATGATGCTCGACCCCGGGGACAGAATCGTCAGCCCCGGCGCTGTCGTGTCTCGCTTCGACGGCGGCTGGGGTGGCGGCGTAACCGGCGGCGTCACTGGCGGTGGAACCGGCGGCGCAACCGGCGGGGGCACCGGCGGCGCAACCGGTGGAGCAACCGGCGGCGGAACCGGCACAGCCGACGGGACGTTGCTCCCGTACAGATCCCGAATCCCCGCGATGTCGTCGTCCGTCAATCCCACCACCATGTGGTAGTACGGATACATGACGGCCCCCGGACGGTCCGAGTGTCCCAACCCGAGCGCGTGCCCGGCCTCATGCAGCACCACGGAAAACAGGTCCATGTTGGCGCCCGCATGCCAGTTCTCGTCCGCATCCAGGTGCATATCTCCGGCGACCGGTTCCGTATTGGGCGGCGACGGGTAGAACGTGTGCGCCAGGACGCCGCCGGGCCCGTCGAACGGATACGCGTCCCCGTGGCTCGCGCGAGCGAATTTGACCGCGATCGTGCGCACCGCATCCTCCCGCTGCCCGACGGCCAGGGTCACCCGCGCGTACCGGGTCCATTCGCGAAGCGCGCGCTCGATCTCCAGGCGCACCGTGCTCTCGTCCAGCTTGTTAGTGAGCAGTCCAATGACGTACTGGAGCGGCGCCGTGCCCGACGGATCCTTGGCCCATCCCCGGCTCACTTCGACATACTCGCCGATGGGGCCCGCCTCGGCGATCGGCCCGGCGCAACCGATCTCACCCGTGCCGGCCGCCAGTTCGGGCGATGCCGGCATGATGTAGGACACTTCGTCCAGCGCCGCCAGGTTGCGCAGCCGCGAGTAGGCGCCCGACACCAGTAAATTTCCCGGCAGCAGGCTGGGATTCTCGAGCAGCTCGAAGCCCAGCGTCACCGCAGCTTGCCGGAACGCCGCCGCATCCACATCGGGGTGGAGAAATACCAGATAAGCGCTGCCTGCCTCCGCCGCCAGGGGACTGAGCTTATCGTCCGCCTCGAGCGGACCCGCCCAGGTCACATCGAGGCCATCCAGATCCATCCCGCTGCCCGCGACCAGTAGCGCTGAGTCGGGCACATATTGCAGCACACGGATCTGCCGGCGGGCCAGTTCCTGCCGCACGTCCGGCCCGGGATAGGAGGCGAATTGGACGATGTAGTGTCCGGGCCGCGACGCAGGGAGGGGCCTCGCAATTCTCTCCAGGCCGGCCGGCGCCCGGATGGTCCGGTGTTTCAAGCGGATGTCGGCTGCCCGCGCCTGAGTCGCAAGCAGGCCCGCGACGATCGCTGCTGCAAGTATCCGCATGTCAAACTCCCTGTTTTATTCTTCGACCCGGATGAGAATTTCTTGAAGACCCGGCCACTTTATCCATGAGGCCGGAATGCGACGCTACGTGTGTATCCTGATGGCCGCGGCCGCCATGCGCGGCGCACACGGGCAATCCGCGCCGGCCGCTTACCGCATCGAAACCGTGGCCGGCAGCAGCCGCAACGGCGACGGCGGGCCTGCCACCGCGGCCCAGATCGGCGCCATCCAGGGCGTTGCGGCCGACCGTTTCGGCAACCTTTACCTTTCCGACACCGACAACCATCGTGTGCGCAAGGTGAACGCCGCGGGCACAATCTCGACCGTGGCCGGCACCGGCTCACCCGGCTTCAGCGGCGATGGCGGTCCCGCCTCCGAGGCCCGGCTGAACCTGCCCTACGGGCTCGCCGTGGATTCGGGCGGCAACGTCTTCGTGGCGGATCTCGGGAACAACCGTGTGCGCCGCGTCGGCGTCGATGGACGCATCTCGACGGTTGCCGGCAGCGCCCTCAAAGGCTCCGCGGGCGACGGCGGTCCGGCCAAAGATGCGCAACTCTTCACGCCGCGCAACCTGGCCGTGGATGCCGCCGGTAACCTTTATATCTCCGAGTTCGAAGGACACCGCGTGCGCCGCGTCGCGCCCGATGGCCGGATCTCGACCGTGGCCGGCTCTGGCCTCGCGGGTTTCCGCGGCGATGGCGGCGCGGCAATCCAGGCGCTCCTCAACTACCCGGCGGGTCTCGCGATCGACCGCGCCGGCTCGCTCTACATCGCCGATTCGGGCAACGACCGCATCCGCAAGATCGCCCCCAGCGGCGCCATCGTGACCGTGGCCGGAGCGCTAACGAACTCGCTGGTCACGCCGGTTGCCGTAGCCATCGACTCCGCCGGCGCCGTCTACGCCGCCGATTCCCGGCCGGCCGTCACTGCGCTCACCACCGCTGGAATTCTGTCCCCTTTCGCGGGCGGCGCGACGGCAGCATTCGACGGAGACGGCGGGCCCGCCAACCGCGCCAGCCTGCTCGCGCCGCACTCACTTGCCACCGACGACACGGGCGCACTCTACATCGCGGACGGTCCGCGCATCCGCCGCGTGGACGCGCGCGGCATCATCCAGACCGTGGCGGGGGATGGCTACCTGCATGCGCTGGGCGATGGCGGCTTGGCCACATCGGCGCTGCTGCTGAACCCGGGCGCGGTGGCGCTCGATAGCAACGGTCAACTGCTGATCGCCGACACCGGCACCCAGCGCCTGCGGCAGGTCACGCGCGAGGGCATCATCACCACGCTGGCGGGCGGAACCGGCAGCGCCGTGCCGCTCTCGAACCCGATGGGAGTGGCGGTGGACGCATCGGGCTCCTTCTATATCGCGGACACACTCCACCACCGTGTGCTGCAAGCGGGCTCGGGCGGAGGGATCGCCGTCTTCGCGGGGACAGGCGCGGCCGGCACCGGCGTCGAAGGACTGGCGCCGCTGCTGACAGCCCTCCGCGGACCGCGCGCCACCTGCGCCGACCGGCGGGGCGCGATCTACATCGTCGACAGTTCGAACCACCGCGTACTGCGCGTTCCATCGGGCGGCGTGGCGGACACCGTGGCAGGAACCGGCACGCCGGGCGATTTCGGCGACGGCGGACCGGCGCGCGCCGCGCAGCTCAACCTGCCCGGAGCGTGCGCGGCGGATGCGCGCGGCAACCTCTTTCTGGCCGACACCAACAATCACCGCATCCGCCGCGTGGCATCGAACGGCGTCATCACCACCGTGGCCGGCACCGGCGACGCAGGCTTCTCGGGCGATGACGGACCCGCCGTCGCCGCCCGCATCCGCGCCCCCATCGGCGTGGCCGTGGACGATAGCGGCAACCTGTACTTCAGCGACACCGGCAATCACCGCATCCGCCTGGTCACGCCCGACGGCATCATATATACACTGGCCGGGCAGGACGCCGCCGGCTTCACAGGGGATGGCGGTCCCGCCGCCGCGGCGCAGTTGAATTCGCCCGCGGGCCTCTTCCTCGATGGCGCCCAGAATCTTTACGTAGCCGATGCCGGCAACAATCGCGTGCGGCGGATGACGCCGGATGCCGTGGTGACGCTGGCGCCCGGCCCGATCCGGATCGCGTCCGAGTGGCAGGCCGTCAGCGCCGCCAGCCAGCGCCCGGGGCCGGTCGCTCCAGGCGAGCTGATCGTAATCATGGGCGCGGGAATGGGGCCCGCGGCCGGCATCGCGGGCGAGTACGAGGGCTCGGGCCTCTTGCCCACCCGGCTGGGTGAAGTCGAAGTGCGGTGCGATGGCTTGTCCGTCCCACTGCTGTACGCGCAGGCGGAGCAGATCAAGCTGCAGGTTCCGTACGGCGTGGCGGGCCGCGCGTCCACCCACGTCGAAGTGTTCTATCAGGCGGCGCTGATTGGTTCGCTCGACTTGGCGGTGACCGCCGCGGCTCCCGCGCTGTTTGGACCCGTGACCAATCCCGATGGGTCGCCGAACTCGGAGGACAACCCCGTGGCGCGCGGAACGGTGATGAGCTTCTACGCCACCGGCGAAGGACTCACCGACGGCGCCAACGTTACGGGTCTCTTGGCCGGATTCCCACTAGCGCATCCGCTGTTGCCGGTCGTCATGAGTATCGGCGGCATCCCGGCCGGGATCCTGTACGCGGGCAGCGCTCCCGGAATGGTGGGGACGCTCCAGGTCAACGCACGCGTACCGGGCGGGTTCCTGCCGCCGGGTGCGGCGCCGGTGGAACTTTCGGTGGGCGACGCCGCCGCTCCCTGCGTGACCATCTGGGTGAAGTGACGCTGGTATCCTGAGAGCGGATGCCGCCTGTCGCGCTTACGATTGCCGGATCGGACCCGTCGGGCGGCGCCGGCATTCAGGCCGATCTCAAGACCTTCCATCAGTTCGGCGTCTACGGGGAAGCCGTGATCGCGCTGCTCACGGTGCAGAATAGCGTGGGCGTGTCGCGCGTGGAAGTGATGCCGGCAGATTTGGTGGAGCAGCAACTGGCAGCCGTGCTCGAAGACATTCCTCCGCAAGCGGCGAAGACCGGCGCGTTGGGTTCAACGGACGTAGTCCGTGCGATGGCGCGCGCCGCGGCGGCGTTTCCGTTCCCGCTAGTGGTCGACCCAGTGATGGTGAGCAAGCACGGGCATCCACTACTGCCCGAGGCTGCCATCGACGCGCTCCGCCTGGAACTGCTGCCGCGCGCGACCCTCGTGACGCCGAATATCGCAGAGGCCGAAATGCTCACCGGCATTCCGATCCGCTCCCCGGAAGACATCCGGCGCGCCGCTTGCCGCCTGCGCGAAATGGGCGCGCGTGCCGTGCTCATCAAGGGCGGGCACCTGGAAGGCGACGCCATCGACGTGCTGTTCGACGGCGCCCTGTGGCGCGAGTTCCCGGCTCCCCGGATCGCAACGCGACATACCCACGGCACGGGCTGCACCTATTCGGCGGCGATCGTCGCGGGACTGGCGCGCGGCCTGGCGCTGGCCGAGGCCGTGGGGAAGGCGAAGCAGTTCATTCACGAAGCAATCCAAACCAATCCAGGACTCGGCCGCGGCTCGGGCCCGGTCAACCATCATGCGGAGGTGAGATGAAATTCCAGGACCTTTTGATAGCCGCTATCCAGCGGGCGG
>JBGPHT010000165.1:0-17201 GCA_041484525.1 Bryobacteraceae bacterium
CGGCCTCGGAATTAACATCGCACGACGGCAGCGAGCGGTAACCTTTTGACGAGTGGTGACGTTACTTAGTCATCTCCCCTCGTGCGCGTTTTTCGAAGGTCTTCGCTCAGAAAAACCCACCTTTACCACAGGCTGCTATGTAAGAATTACGTGTGACGGCTCCCAGTGCTCAGGAAAGCAAGTAGAAGTCATGCTGCGCGCGACGGGATAGTGTCCTAAAGGCATCTTTACAACCTCGAAATTCAAGACCTTCGATTGTGTGTAAACCGCATTTCGGTGACAGGCAACGAAATTCCGCGCCAAACGGCGGGCGCGGAAAGTTTCGTAGCCTGTCACCGAAATGCAGAGTACTCTAGAAATTTCATGCCTGTCATATCTGCTTCGATTCTCACTCGCTTCGCCGAAGAGATTTGCCTGGCGGCCGGCGTGCCGCCTCACAAGGCCGCGATCGTTGCGGCGTCGCTGGTGGCGTCGAACCTGCGCGGCGTCGATTCGCATGGCATTCAGCTTCTGCCCTTCTACGTCGACCAGCTCCTGGCCGGCGAGATGGACCCGCGCGCCGATGGCTGCGTGGTGATGGAATCCGGCTCCTGCCTGGTGTTCGATGGCCAGAACGGCCTCGGCCAGTGGGTAGGCGAAACGTGCTGCCAGCACGCCGTCCGCATCGCCGGCGCGAACGGAATGGGGCTGGTGGTGGCGCGCGAATCCAACCATTTCGGCGCTGCCGCCTGGTGGGCGCAGAAGATGCGCGCCGCCGGCCAGATCGGGATCGTCATGTGCAACGCGTCGCCCATCGTTCCGCCGTGGCAAGGCAAAGAGGGCCGCGTCGGCACCAATCCTATCTGTATGTCGGTGCCGGGCCCATGGCTCCTCGATATGGCAACAACCACCGTCGCGGCGGGACGCATCTTCAAAGCCATGATTAACGGGCAACCCGAAGTGCCGGCCGGGTGGGCGTTCGATGCCGACGGCGTCCCGACCACCAACACCGCCGAGGCGTACAAGGGTATGCTGATGCCGCTCGGCGGTTACAAAGGCAGCGGCCTGGCGATGATGGTGGAGATCCTCTGCTCGGTGCTGGCGGGCGGCGTGATGCCGACCGAGTTGGGCGGGATCCGCCACCGCGGCAAGCACTTGCGCAACAGCCAGATGTTTCTGGCGATCGACGTGGCGCGGTTCATGCCTGTCGAAGAGTTCACGGCACGCGTGGAGCAGCTTGTCCACATTATTAAGGCCACGCCCGCAGCTCCCGGCTATGACGAAGTCATGGTTGCCGGCGATCCCGAATGGCGGACCGAAGCCGAGCGATTGAAGAGCGGGATTCCGATTGCGGAAGGCAACTGGGAGTCGTTGGTGAAAGCGGCGGCGCGGGTTAAAGTGCCGGCTCCGCTAGAATGGATGTAGCGTGCTGGTCACCCTCACCCCGCAGCTCGAACGGCCCAAGTGGCTGCGCGCGCCCGCGCCCCACGGAGAGAATTATCACGAGCTGAAGCAACTCATCGAGCGCCTGCGCCTGCACACGGTCTGCGAGTCCGCCGCCTGTCCCAACGTCGGCGAATGCTGGAACCAGCGCACCGCCACGTTCATGATCCTGGGCAATGTCTGCACCCGCCGCTGCGGCTTCTGCGCGGTGCAGAAGGGCGCCCCGCTGCCGGTGGATTACGACGAGCCGCAGCGTGTGGCCGAGGCCGTGCGCGTGATGGGCCTGAAATTCGCCGTCATCACCAGCGTCAACCGCGACGACCGCGAGGACGGCGGCGCCGAGCTGTTCTCGCTCACCATCCGCGCCATCCGCGAGCGCGTCCCGGGCTGCGGTGTCGAGGTGCTGATCCCCGATTTTCAGGGCAGCCTGGCCGCCGTCGAAATCGTGATGGACGCGGCGCCTGAGGTCCTCAACCACAATACCGAGACGGTGCCGCGCCTCTATCGCCAGGTACGGCTGGGTGCACGCTACGAGCGGTCGCTCGAAGTTCTCGCCCACGCCAAGAAAGTTTCGCCGGCCATCCCGACCAAATCCGGGCTGATGCTTGGTCTCGGCGAAACTATGGAAGAGGTGATGCAGGTGATGCGCGATCTTCGCGCCCACCACGTGGACATCCTCACCCTCGGCCAATACCTGCGGCCTTCGGTGAAGCACCTGCCGATCGTGCGTTACGTTCCCCCCGGCGAGTTCGAGGAATTGAAGCGGGCCGGTTACGAGATGGGTTTCCGCCACGTGGAATCCGGCCCGCTGGTCCGCAGCTCGTATCACGCCAGCGTGGCGCAGACACTCGAAGCTGCAGGCTGCTAGGGATAGATCTGGATCTTGGCTAGCCCTAAAGCTGTTTAGCTTAACCAGGCGTGGGAGAGTTCTCCGATTGCCGATTCGTGAGCGCCTCGCGATAGGCACATCCGCGGGATGGCGACAAACCAGCCAAACGGAATCCTAGGAACGCTCGCGACGTGATATTTGGGTCATAATGCCGTTGAGTCGACAAGACTGCATCGACCTGAGCCGCCAAGTTGAGCGATTGCTTCGGGAATACGACCCGCGCTCTTTCGAACTGATCGTCCGCTCCCGAGACCGCAATAACGACCCGCGCCGGGATCTTGTGGACTTGGTGCGAACGGTCAGAGATCTTTATGCTGAACGCTCCGGTGGAATGCACGCGGATATCTTGGATCGAGTGAATCACTTTGTCCGACTCCCGGATGGAGGGCCGATCCGAGGACTTTCCGTAGTCCTTACTGCGGCTGAGAGGGAACTCTACGGAACCGGGGAAGTCAGTTTGGCCGAATTGCCGGATCGCGGCGAATTCCTTGCAGAGTTGGATCGCATCCGTTCAGAGATCGCCCGAGAGGTTGACTTGTCTGAGGACGGCGGATGACGAAGGACAAGATATACAAGCAGCTTGAGCAGGCGTTTCAACAATACTGTGGCGTACCATTTTCAGTGACACAGGATCTTGTCCCAGCCACTATTCCAGATGGAAAACTGTACGAAGCATACGTTCTAAGTCTCGTTGTGAGAAACTAGTCACGCGCGAAGGTTACGAACTGGTCCTTGTCGGTGGGGCCAAGCTGCAATGCAATTCAAGAGCTGTGCGGGGCCGATCAACAGAAACTACTCAAGAATTGAGCTTCGCCGTTTTGGTGTCTGCGTAGCGGAACTGTGGACAGACGTTGAATTTCGATCATTGAGTTTCTCACTGCGGGTTGGAACTCTTACGAAGGGTGATTATCATGAGATGGACCTGATCGTGGTAGAGCCCGGACAGCAAGGGCATCCGCCCCACGATTCAGTGTAGCTTGGAGTGGAGTGTAAGAATACGGGATACCAGAAAGGCATGTTGAAAGAAATCCTGGGCATTCGCCGAGAGCTCAGCTTGCTGAGCGGTGACAAGGCGACAAGGTTCGATTCTTGGCCCAGATCGTCGGTGCCGGCGGATCCTGCCTCCTGTCTTATTGTTTACTCGACGGACCCCAAGGTTCTCGAATACTCCGCACCGGGAACCATATTTGGAATTGATTTCTTTCACGAGTCCATGTAGGCTCTCTTGAAAAGCGTCCTGAATTCTGCGCCTTGGTTGCGGGTTTTTCGCGTGGTCTGTGCACGCCGGTGTCAACCAACGTGCGCGGAGAGCCCGGCCCTGAAGTCCCGACACTTCGTTATGGCGCCGTCCGAGCGGGCATCGGATCTTAGTCTACGGATTGGCGACTATAAGTCCATTTGGATTCTAAAGGTAATCGCTGCAACAGGGTCGCACGCGGGACACTCCGCACTCCTCCTCGGCCATGCTCCATAATTGCTGTTTCAGAAAGGGAATCCGACCGCGCAGCAGGTCCGGTCGCACTAGGTTAGGAATCTGGCCATGAAACCAAGTCCGGGCACAGCGAGAGTTGCCCGTTCTCGAAGAACCGTATAATCGTCGGGGTTCGGAAAAGCGCACTCATAGCCGAGGAGCCCCAATGCAGCCTACATTGAAAACGTCTGCCTGCAGGACGATTGGTGTCGTGGCAGCGTTGGCAGCCGGATTGATAATCAATTCGCTGGCAGTTCCAACTGCATTTGCAAGTGATGCGATGCCCGCGGCGCAGCAAAACGCGCTGGTGCAAAAGTATTGCGCGGTCTGTCACACCGACGCGGCCAGGAACGGCGGCCTGTCTCTCGAACACTTCGACGCGGCCCAAGCAGCCCCCAGCTTGGCGGCCATGATGGTCAGCAAGCTAACCTCCGGAGTCTCGCTTGAAACCGTGAGGGCGGCGGCTTCCGACCCGAGTGCATCTGCCTTGGTAAACAAGAAGATGAAAAGCGGAGCGATGGGCGCGGCAGGCATACCGATACCGGACAAGGCGACAATCGATGCATTGATCGACGCGCTCGCCTCCCAAGCGGCCGGCGCCAATGAGTGGGACGTGAATCGCACCCAAGACCCGTCGACGAAGGCGCCGATACTGCGGCGAGTATCCTGCAGGAGCTGCCTGCGGCGAGAAATGCAGGCGAAGCCGCCATGTACCGGTTGGTGCTCGCTTGCAACGCCGCGACTCACGAAGGCGAGATGCAACTTGCCTGGGCGCCGGTTCCGAAGATGGGCACCCTGTCCGTCGCCGTGGACGGAAGGGCACCGTTTACGTACGAGGTCGAAGGCACTGAAAAGATGGGCAACGGAAGCCAGGCAACCACGGGGCCGGCGGCGCTTAGCCTCTACGAATCGAAGAAAGACTCCCAAAGTCAAAGCATGCTGCTGCCGGCAAAAGGGCTACGCATCACAAATCTTTTCCCGAATGAGTCGGTTGAGTTTCCGTTCGGCAATCTGCCTCAGACGGCGCGTCAGTCGTTCGCGGCGTGTTTCAAAGAGAGCAATACCGGCCAATAGCGTTGCAGGTGGGACTGCCGAAATGGATGACGGCATGACCTTCCTCTACAATCCCTACGCCGTTGCCGCTGTGCGCCGTGGTTCGAAGGTGTAGCCGAAGCCGCGGACGGAGTGGATCAAGATTGGGTTGGCGGGATCGGCCTCGATCTTCTGGCGCAGGCGCAGGACATAGACGTCCACGGCGCGGTCAGTGATGGCGCGATCCTGGCCCCAGACCGAGTTGAGCAGTTGCTCACGGCTGAACACCACACCGGGGCGGTTCATCAAATATTCCAGCAGGCGGAATTCGGTCGCGGTCAGCGCCAGCGGCATGCCGTGGAGACGAACCTGGCGGCTGGAGGGATCCAGCTCCAGGCCGCCGGCTTCGAGCATCCGTACCGGCGCCGCCTGGCTGCGGAACTGGAGTTTGATGCGCGCGATCAGTTCACGCACGAAGAACGGCTTCACCACGTAGTCGTTGGCGCCGATTTCGAGGCCGACGATACGGTCGGTTTCAGACGCGCGCGCCGTGAGAAAGATGACCGGGATCGAGGTCAGATCCGGGTCCTTGCGAATGCCTTTGCAGATGTCGAGCCCGTCCGAATCGGGGAGCATGATGTCGAGCAGGATGAGATCGGGACGCACCTGGCGGCACAGCTCGATGGCCCCTTTGCCGGTCTGCAGGCCCGTCATCGAGTAACCCTCTTTCTCCAGGTTGTATCGTAAGAGGGCGAAAAGATCGGTGTCATCTTCGATCAGGAGAATCTTCTTCATGCCTACCCTACGCTAGCAGTGGCGATGTTACGAAACTGTTAAGGTGCCGTGAATTCGGGATTAAGCTGCTCCTCCGGGAGCGCGGATTGCTCTGCCGGAAGGGTAAAGAAGAAGGTGGATCCCTGGTTGGGAGCGCTCTCGACGCGCGTCACGCCGTTGTGGGCGGCCACCAGGTGCTTGACGATCGACAGGCCCAGACCAGTGCCGCCCAGTTCCCGGGAGCGCGCCTTGTCCACGCGATAAAAGCGCTCGAAGAGACGCGGCAGGTCCTCGGGGGGAATGCCGGCGCCGGTGTCGCGTACGAACATCTCCACAAACCGGCCGGCGGGACGCACCCCTACGGTGATGGAGCCGCCGTCGGGCGTGTACTTGATAGCGTTATCCAGGAGGTTGCTGAGAATTTGCGAAACGGCTTCGCTGTCGCACCAGGCTTCGGCGGCCTCGGGCGAGGGCTCCTGGTCGAGGCGGATATGCTTCTTCTCCGCGATGGGGCGGACGAGATCGATGGCTTCCCGCAGCAGGGCATTCGCGGGGTAGCATTCGAATTCGAACTTCTGCCGCTTCTGCTCCACCCGCGAGAGCGTGAGCAGGTCTTCGGTGAGGCGCGCGAGGCGCTCGGCGTTGTGGCGGATGATGCCGAGAAACCGCATGTTGTGTTCGGGTTCGTGGAGCGCGCCGTCCATCAAAGTTTCGGTATAGCCCTGGATCGATGCCAGCGGGGTGCGAAGTTCGTGCGACACGTTGATTACGAAATCCTTGCGCATCCGCTCCACCTTCTCGAGTTCGGCGTGCTCGCGATCGAGCTGCTCCACCGTATGCTGCAGGTTTTCGGCGGTCTCGTTGAGAGTTTGCCCGAGCTGGCCGAATTCGCCGCCATCGGTCTCGGCCAGGCGGGCGCGGAAATTGCCGCGCGCCAGCTCCATGGCAAGCGCCATGATGCGGCCGAAGCGGCGCGAGATCAGACGAGCCATCAGCGCGGCGATGAGAATGGCGGGAAGAAACGCGACCGCCGTGCTGGCCAGAATCTTGCCGCGGATGCCATGCACCTGGCGGTCGATCTCGGTGGTCGGCACCGCCAGACGGATCGCCACCGCGCCGGCGCCGATGGGGGCAGCCACGTAGAGAAACCGGACGCCGATGGTCGCGCTCAGCCGGGAATCGGAGCCGGTGCTGCCGCCGCAGGCCTGCATGAGCTCCCTGCGCGTGCGGTGGTTTTCCATTTCGGCCGCTTTGGCTTCGGAATCCACCAGGACCTTGCCGTCGCACCGCACCAGCGTGATGCGGCCGCCGGCGGCCTGCGCCATGGCGCGCGCCGCTTTCTCGTCGAACCGTTCCGGCTCGGGGATGGAGAGCGCCAGCATGTGCACCTTGTCGATGAGCTGTTGCGTCAGGTTCGAGATGTAAGTGTCGTTCGCCACTTGGGTAGCGAAATAGTCCACCGTCACCAGCGCCAGCGCCAGCAGGCAGAAGACGCCCAGCGTCAGCTTGAGAAAGATTCTTCCAGTCAAGCGCTCTCCTCGAAGCGGTAGCCGAAGCCGCGCACCGTCGTCAGATAGCGCGGGATGTCGGGTTGGGTTTCGATCTGCTCGCGCAGCCGGCGGACGTGGACGTCGACGGTGCGCGGTGTGACGTAGCGCTGCTCGCCCCACACGGATTCGAGAAGCTGGTCGCGGCTATACGCGCGGCCGGGATGCGTCAGAAAGAATTCCAAGAGATGGAATTCGGTGGAAGTGAGTGTGAGCTCCCGGTCGTTCTGGAAGACGCGGCGCGCCGTGCGGTCGAGGCGGAAGGGGCCGATATCGAGCGCGCCCGGTTCGGCGTCCATCTGCTCGCGGCGCAGGTGCGCTTTCACACGCGCGATCAGCTCGCGCGGGCTGAACGGCTTGGTCATGTAATCGTCGCCGCCGATCTCGAGTCCCAGTACGCGATCGACTTCATCGGAGCGCGCCGTGAGAAACAGTACGGGCGTGCGGTTGAGCGCGGGCGACTGCCGGATCTGGCGGCACAATTCGAAGCCATCGGTGTCGGGAAGCATGACATCCAGCAAAATCAAATCGGGCTTGGCATGTTCCAGCGCTTTCAGCGTGCCTTTACCGCCTCCGAGCACGTGCGTCTGGTATCCGTTGCGCGTGAGATTGTAGTCGATCAGCGAGGCGAGTTCGGCCTCGTCTTCCACTATGGCGATACGCTTGGGCATGGTTATACCGTGAGGACGGTACGCTTATTGTAGCGTCCCATTCAGGTCAGTCTGCTACACTCCGGTTTGTAGAGGTGTGTGCCATTTCTCGGAACCATTGGTTGTTGTACTGTCTTTTGTTAATGGCGCGCGAACCGGCGTTTAGTGCTTGCCGCGATTGTGCGCAGCCGGGATTTGGAGGTCCTGGCGAAAATCGTTTCACCGCATACGATTTTCTGTGCCGGGGCGACGTGTGCCGCGAATCGGGCGCGCCTGAAATCGCCGTCAATCTGGCGAGTCTCACCTTATATATTCACTCGACCGACATGGTCTTCGGCGGACTTCTGCCGGCACTCGCGATCGACCGCTCCTACAGCCAGGACGATATCCAGGCGGGACCGTTCGGCCCAGGCTGGACGTTCAACCTGGGCGAGAATCTCACCAAGACCAGCGACGGTACCTTGGTGCTGCGCCGCGGTTCGGGACACATCGACCGTTGGGCGGCGGGCGCCGATTCGACCACTCTCTTCGCGGTGACATCCACTGCCGATTTGCTGGTGCAGAATGCGGACGGCACTTACACGCTGAGCAGCCCCGCGTCGAACACCACCAAGACGTTCAGCTCCGACGGGCGCCTGGTCGCCATTCGCGATTCGGGTGCGGTGCGCGTCTCGCTCGAATACGACGGCGCGCGTCTCAAGACCGCGCACTATCGCGGGCAGTTGCTGACTTTCACTTACGACGGCGGCGGGCACCTCGCGTCCATTTCAGATACCGCGAGCCGGAGCGCGACTTATACTTACACGGCCGATGGGCGGCTGGCGCAGGCGACGAATGCGGACGGGCAAAGCGCCGCGTATCAATATGACGGCTCGGGGCTGCTGGTGGGGATCGTGTACCGCGGCGGAACCACCGCCATCAGCTACACGGGCGATCCCGGCTATGTGTCGGTGGCGGCAGTGACGACGCAGGATGGCGCAGTGCGCGCATACGACCTGCCGCGAACTCCGATGGAGATCCGGGTCACCGACGGCAACGGCGACCAGACCCTCTATGCGGCGAACGCGCTGGGACAGGTGACCTCGATCGCGGACGCTGCGGGCACCACGGTGTCGTACACTTACGACGCCGCGGGCCGGCGCATCCGCACGGTGAACGGCGCGGGCGAGAGCCAGAGCTTCACTTACGATGCCGCCGGGAACCTGACGGGAATTACAGACGGCGCGGGCAACCGGTGGTCGGCGGCGTACTCGATCGCTGGGCTGGCGCAGATTACCGATCCGCGCGGCAGCGTGTGGCAGTTCCGGTACGATGCGGCGGGCAACCTGATCGGCGTGACGGATCCGGCGAGCGGCGCGGTGACGGCAACGCGCTCGGCTGCAGGCCAGATCACGGGCCTCACCGACGCGCGCGGCAACAAGCTCGCGTACGTTTACAACAGCGACGGCCTGCTCACCGGTTTCACGGATGCTCTCGGCGGCGCGTGGACGTATCAATATGATGGCGCGGCGCGCGTCTCGACCCGAACCGAGCCGGGCGGCGCGGTGCTGACCGCGAGCTACACCGGAGGCAATCGGCTGGCGGCGGTGGCTGCGGGCGATGCCCGCCTCGCTTTCGATTATTCGGGCCAGCAACGCGACAGCCTGGGGCGGCTCGCCAATTACACGGACTCCTTCGGCAACCAGGTGTCGTATACATATGATGCCGCCGGGCAGTTGAGCAGTATGACGCTGCCAGGCGGGAAGACGGTGACGTATCAGTACGACCATGCGCACCGATTGAGCAAGATTGCGGACTGGACCGGCAACTTCGCCGTGTACCGCTACGATGCCGCCGGCTGGCCGGCGAGCGTCAGCGTCTCGGGCGGGCCGGTGACCATCTACCAATACGATACGGCGCGCCGGCTGCGCGCCATCGTGAGCACGGGTCCCGATGGTTTGGCTGTTGCGGGATACCGGTACACGCTGGATGCGGCGGGCAACCGGACCGCAGTGAGCGCGCTCGAGCCGGCGGAGCTGGCACCGCTGGCCGCCAATTCGGACAGTTACGATGCCGCCAACCATCCCGCGAACCGCAGCGACGGCCAGAGTTACCGGTACGACGCGCGCGGGAATCTCACGGCCATTCAGGGCTCGCGCACGGCGTTCTTTTCGTACGACGCGTTCGGACGGCTGCAAAGCGTCAACGCCGATGCCGACACCGGATATGCGTACGATTCGGCCGGTCTGCGCGTGGCGCGCACGGGGAATGGCGCCGACCGGAACTTTGTCTACGATCTTTCGGGCGCAAGACCGCGCGTGGTGGCGGAGGCCGATAGTTCCAACGCGCCTGTCGCCTGGTACGTCCACGGGTTGGGTCTGTTGTGGAAGGTGACGGCCGACGGCAAGACGTACTTCTACCATTTCGATGGAGACGGAAATGTGGTGGCGGTATCGAATCCCGCGGCCGGCGTGGTGAACCAGTATCGCTACGATCCGCTGGGACGCCTGGTCACGTCCAATGAAACCGTGGAGAATACGTTCCGCGCGCGCGGCGAATCCGGCTGGATCGACGACCGGAACGGCTTGGTCTTCACGGGCTCGGCGTACGAATTTCCGGAGCTGAAAGTGACGCTTCCGGCATCGGTCGACCCGTCGGCGCCCGCGCCCGATCTGTTGCCGCGTGCATCGGGTGCGGTGGCGTGTTTCGTGGAGGGCGTGTCCAGTTGCATATTCGCCTCCGGAAGGAGGCAGCGATGATCGGACGAAGCTGTCTCTTGTTGGTGGGCCTCGCGCTCGGGCCGCCGGCCTTCGCGCAGCCGTTCCCGCCGCCACCATCGCCCATCAACTGCGGCGTACCAGTGGATTCCGTGGTCGTTCCGCCGGCCTTCACGTTCTTCACGTTCACCGCTCAGCGGGGTGACGCAATCCTGATCCGGGTGCTTTCGGATCCCAAGTCCACGTTCCGTCCGTTGCTGACTGTGACCGGTCCGGCCGGGCTAGTGACTGAGCGCCCCGGCCGGTTCCCCTCGGGCTCCACCTTCACTGGCGAATACGATCTGACGGGCGACGGCAGCTACAAGATTCAGGTGCAGAGTTCCAACCCGACGGGCGGAAGTTTTCGCATCATCTACATGCCGTTGAACCGTCCGTGCTCGAGCGGCACGCTTGCCTGCGGCAAGACGACGCTCGATCAGACGGTGACGGCGCTCCAGGTGAAAAGCTACCAGTTCGCGGCGAGCGCGGGCGATATGCTGAGCGCCCGGCTGGTAAAGTTCTCGACTCCCACGAGCCCGTTGCCGAACGGGTACAACATCAGCATGTTCGTCTACTCGGCTGCCGGCCAGATTCTCATGGATCTGAACAAGACGCCGGTGGCAAAGGAAACGGGGGGGTTGGGTTTCGCCCGCGACGACTTTCAGGTGCCGTCCGATGGACCGCTCACCATCATCGTTTTCGACCCAGCCAACCTGCAGGGCAATTATGCGCTCTCGATCACCCGCCTGAACGGGGGGTGTGGAGGCGCGACCCTGACGTGCGGTGCGTCGACCAAGGGCACCCTCGATCTGCCGGTGGAAGTGGACACCTACACCGCTTCGTTGCAATCCGGCGACGTGGTTTCGGTTCGCATTGCCGGCTCCGACCCGACCAGCAGTCTTGTGCCCGCAGCCGAAATATTCGATCCGCAGGGGACCTTGATCAAACAGGTGGTGGCGGGAAGCCTGACTCCGAGCACATTTACGGCAACGGTTTCGGGTCCCTACACCATCCTGGCCGATGACAGCACGAACGGCCTTCACACTGGCGCCTACGAGCTGGCGTTCACACGCCTGAACCGGCCGTGCAACGCACAAGGGCTGTCGTGTTCTTCGGTGGTCGATGGCTCGATTGACGCCCCGCTGCAGAGCGCGGCCTACACGCTGGACGCCAAGGCCGACGAGATCTACCTGCTGCGGTTGCTGCGCAGCGGGCCGCCTGGACTGTTCCGGCCGCGCGTGGACATTTATGATGCGCAGAGCAATGTGCAGGGTTTCCGCAACGATCCGAGGCCCCTCACCTTCAGGATTCCCGCGGACGGTCACTATACGCTGCTGGTGACGGACAGCTTCGACAGTACGCAAACCGGCACGTACTCGCTTTCCCTGCTGCGCCTGAACCCGCCCTGCAGCCCGGGGACGCTGAGCTGCGGCACCGTCAGCCAGGGGAACATCTCGCGGCCGCTCGACATGGCAGTCTATTCGTACGACGTGGCGCAAGGCGAATCCTTCAGCATCCGGATGATGGACTTGAGCGGTGGCGTTCTGCAGCCCTCGATCGAGATCTATGACTCTCTGGGCAACCTCACGGGCCAGAGCGTCAACGGCGCCTTCGCCCAGACCGACGTGGTGAAACCCGAAGCCGGAACGTATGCGATCGTCGCGGTCAGCGGCAGTAGCAGCCCTGCCGCGGGGCCGTTCGCCATCGATCTGCTGCGCACAAAGAACGCCTGCTCGGCGACCGCGCCGGCCCAGGGCGCGACCGTCACCGGCGTGGTGAGCGGCCCTTCGCCGTTCGTCGCCTACCGGGTACCGGCCAACAGCGGGGATTCGCTGCTGGTGCGCAGCGCATCGCCAACCTCGGCCTTCACCGCGCAGATGGAGTTGTACGATCCCGACGGCGCGCGCCTCGATTCCGCCACGTTCGGAATTTCGCGCAAGCTGTCGGCGAGCGGCACGTATACACTGCTGGTGGGACCCTCGGCCGCAAAATCCGCGGGAGCTTATTCGCTCTCCTGGCAGTTACTGAACAACCCTAAGAACACGTCGACCGTAGCGTGCGGCGGTTCGGCCACGGCGTCGATCTCGGCCGCGAATCAATACCGGTATTACACCGTGGGCGCCAACCAAGGCGACCTGATGCGGCTGATCTTCACCAAACTTTCGGACAACTTCTCGCCGCAGGTGGAATTGTACACGCCCGCGGGGCTGCGCCTGACTGCCAATTCCGACATCAGCCAGAAGGCGCCGGCGAACGGCGGATACCTGGTGCTGGTCGGGCCTTCGAGCTCGGCGAGCGAGACCGGGTCGTTCACGCTGGCCTACCAGCGTCCCAATACTCCGTGTACGCCGGTGACGCTGACGTGCGGCCAATCGACGCTGCGGCAGGTCGGCATTCCCGGCCAGGTGGACACGTTCAGCTTCACGGGAACGGGCGGCGATCTGGCGAACATCCGGCTGGCGTCGCGGTCCGGCGCTTACGCGCCGTTTGTCGAGCTGTACGATTCTTCGGGCAACCGGCTGGGCTCGACGTCCGCCGGGCTGCTGCGTCCGGTACTGCCGGCGGATGGCTCCTACACGCTGCTAGTGCGCGACCGCAACGGTGTCAACCTAGGCAGCTATCGGGTGGCGCTACAGGATGACAGCAACACCTGCTCGGTGGACGATTCCGAACGGCCGGCGCTGGCGCTGGTGCGGCCGACCGGCGGCGAGGTGCTGGCGGGCGGGACGGCGTTCCGCATCCAGTGGCTCTCGGACGACAACGTAGGAGTGGCGACGCATGATGTGGCGCTCTCGACGGATGGCGGCCGGACTTTCGGCGCCACCATTGCCGGCGGACTCAACGGCAACGCGCAGTCCTACGACTGGACGCTGCCGTCCGACATCGCCCCCAGCCGCAATGCCGTGATCCGCGTGACCGCGACCGATGCCGCGGGCAACGCGCAATCGGTGGCGAGCGACCTGCTGTCGCTCATCGGCTCCGGGTTCCCGGCCAACAGCACGGTCACTTTCACCTATGACTCGCTGAATCGGCCCGTGCAGACCGTGCTGGGCGATGGCCGCACTATTCAGTACACCTGGGACGCTTCAGGAAATCTGCTGCAGATCACGATCGCGGGACAATAGCGCGGAGCGGCCGTGCTGTATATGTCTATCGTATACTCGAGGTCGTGGCGGAAAGTAGAGATCCGCTGGATGACTGCACCGGTTTCGATTGGGACGAAGCGAATGTTCAGAAGAAATCGGATCGGCATCAGGTCACCCAGGAAGAAGCCGAAGATGTCTTCTTCAATGAGCCCCTGGTTGTTCGCGGCGATGTCCGCCATTCGAAAGCGGGAGAAGAGATACTACGCTCCCGGACAGATGAGTGACGGCCGGTACCTGTTTGTCGCCTTCACCATCCGGCGCAAACTAATTCGCGTGATCTCGGTTCGAGACATGAATCGCAGAGAGCAGGACTGCTATGGCAAGCACGAAAAACAAATCCCTGAGTTTCGTTCTGAAGACGACGAGCGCAAGTTCTGGGCGGGGCACGATTCGACTCCGTTCATCGACTGGCAAGCCGCCCAAAGGCGCCGGTTCCCGAATCTGAAGCCGTCGCTTCGCACCATCTCCCTGCGTCTGCCCGTGTCCATGATCGAAGATCTGAAGGTGCTTGCCAACAAACGGGACGTTCCCTATCAGTCGCTGCTGAAGGTCTTTCTCGCGGAGCGCTTGGAGAGAGAGCGGCGCCGCGCGTAGCGCGTATCGAGTCGCCGCTCTATTTCGGACTGACTGCCCCGGCGGCCGGCCAGTTCGTATCGCCCAGTCGCTTGAGGTTCATCTCGAAGAAGCGGACCGGCTCCTTACCGGGCGTGATCCGGTCGCCGACCTCCCGCCACGCACCATCCTGGATCGCCGCCGTGTACCGGATCGTCATCGGCCCCGCGGGGATCTCCCAGACGTAGCCATCGGCAGTTGGCGTAAGCACGAAATCTCCGGCATAGCCTTGCGCATAGGAGTGCAGGGTGTAAACGTGCGTTGCCGGGTTGTAGGAAACGATACCGAACGCGTTGAAGGTGACCTTCCCATCCGCGTCGTACCCCCGGCCCTCGATGACCTTCACCGACCCGTCCAGGAAAGGTCCGATGCGCTCCGTCTGCGTAACGCTGTGCTTCTCGCCCGACGGCAGTATGGTCCACGCAGGGCCTCTCCACACGCCGTCCATGAACGCGAGCCGGGCCATAGCCGCGCGCTGGGCCGCGATGAGTGCTGCCGGGTCCGGGCGCTCTTGCCCGAAAGCAGTCAACGGAATTCCCACCGTCAACATCACCCGTAAGCGTCAGACCAACCACGGGATTGATTGGAACGGAGCCGTGTGTTATCGGTTCCGTGCGGCCCAGGCAGCGGGAGTAAGGTCTGCTAGCTTTTGGATGCTAACATCGGCCAAGCCGGGCAGAACGGCAGCCAAGTACTTGCGGGCCGGGATCTGCAGCCGCCGACAAGTTTCCACGATCGACAGAATGGCCGCCACTTTCGGCCCGGCCTGCGGACTGCCGATGTGAATCCAGTTCTTCCGGCCCAGAGCTACCGGACGCATCGAGTTTTCCGCCAAGTTGTTGCTCAGTTCCAGTTCCGGGTAGTCCAGGAAGAGCGTGAGCTTCGTCCACAAGGCCAGGGTATAGTGATCGCGTTGCCCAGCTTGCTGGAAGGCAAAGCCTGCCCGCGCGCCGCCTCGATTTCCGGTTTGATCCTATCCAGCAGCGGCTGGGCTTGCTGCTGACGCAGCGCATCGCGTGCGGCCAAGTCACAGTTCTGCGCGCGCGCCTCTGCGTCGATCCCAAACAGTTGGTCGATGAGAATCACAATGCCCTTGGCGACACTCTCGCCGGGGCTCAGTTGATGCGCCTCAAAATACTTGCGACGGGCATGCGCCCAACAGCAGGCATGCACCAACTTCGGCCCGCCCACTTTCTCGTATGCGGCGTAGCCGTCGGTCTGCAATAGCCCCTCGAAATTTCCCAGGAATGCCTTCGGGCCCTCACGCCCACGTCCCAACCGGAAGTCGAACACTACACTGCCTCCCGGCTTGCTGTATTGCCATAAGTAAGCTTGATGGTTCTGTCCTCGGCCGTCGTGCATCTGCACATCCACCGGCGTTTCATCCGCTTGGATATAACTGCCGCCGACCAATTCACGGCCCATCGCTCCGGCCACCGGGATCAGAAGTTCCCCCACCCGCATCACCCATCCATCCAGTGTCGCCCGGCTGATCTCCACCCCGGTCTCCCGCTCCAGCATGGCGCTTTGACGATACAGCGGAAGATGGTCGCTGTACTTAGAGATCGCCGTGTCAATCACCACCCGGTCGCTGACCAGACCCTTGTCGATGATCTTCGCAGGCACTGGCGCAGCGGCTACCCCGCCCTCCTCGCAACTGCGGCAGGCCCGTTTCTCACGCTTGGTCACCAACACGAAGTACTTGGCCGGCTCCACATCGAGTTGCTCGCTCTGGTCGTGCCCGATGACCGTCATCGCCTGGCCACAGCTTTTGCAGGTGCATTGTTCCGGCGCGCAGGCGATCGCCCGTTCCACGCGCGGCAAGCTCGCAGGTAGTTCCTGCCGTCCCGGATGCCGGCGCGGCCGCTTCGTTTTGACCCGTTCCGGCAGAGGCCCGCGTTCGCTCTCGGCCTGAATTTCCAGGTTGCTCACTCCGGGCTCCAACTCCAAAAGCTCCAGTTGCGTATCGCTGAGCTTTTCGCTACCAGGACCGTACTTCTGGATGCGCTGCAACCGCAGGCGCTCTTCCCATACCTGGATTTTGAGGTGGGCCCAGTGGAGTTGCCGCTTCAGTTCTGCCACCTCTGCAGATTCGTTAGGGGCGGGGCTGGTGGGCTCGGCGATCAATAAAACAATTATATGTGATTATGTTTTATCTGTCGCAAGAATTTTGTCCCGCTTTGTGGGTTCCGGCTCCTCGCCCACGACCCTCCGAAACCACGCCCGACGCTGGCTACCCGCCAGATCGATGCCTCCCAGAAGTAACGCCAGTTCCTCGTGGCTGAGCACCACTTTGCCCTGCCCGCTCACCGCCGCCGGCCAGCGGAAGCCGCCCTTCTCCAGACGCTTGGCGCAGACCCATAGTCCGCTGCCATCCCAGAACAACAGTTTCAGACGATTTCGTTGCGCATTGGAGAACAGGAAGAGATGCCCGCTCAGCGGCTCTAATGGCAGATGGTCGCGCCCCAATCCGTAGAGGCCTTCGAAGCCTTTGCGCATGTCGGTGGTCCCTGCCGCCAGATAGATCCGCGTTGCCGGCCCTACGCCGAACATCCTCAGCGGCGCTCCAACACACCCCGCAACTGCATCAGAGTTTGGCTATCGAACCCGCGCCCGACTTCGATCCGCCGTCCACCCGGCAGCGCGATCGCCAGGCCGCTGCTTGTTGCTGTGCCGCTCCCCACCGTCGCGCTGACACCGGACAACTCCACCGCCAACCAGCGGTTCCCGGTCGCTGCTTCACCTTGCGTCTGTCGTTGCTGCTTCCGATAGCGAGCCAGCGTTGCCAAACTCAGCCCCTGCTGTCGGCAGAACTCAATACAACTCAATCTGCTGGCTTCGTATGCGGCAACTAACTGCTCGGCTTCCGTCCGACTCCGCCGCCGCCCCACCCCTACCACCTGCGCTTGTTGTTCGTCCACCC
>JBGPHT010000166.1:0-17111 GCA_041484525.1 Bryobacteraceae bacterium
CCGTTCACTGCGGGCCGGAAGGCATTTACATGAATGCCCTGGGTTCGCCCGACGGGGAAGGGCCGGGCGGCGTCTTCGTTCTGGACGCGGAGACGTTCGACGTGCGCGGGCGCTGGGAGATGGACCGGGGGCCGCAGTACCTGGCGTACGATTTCGCCTGGCATCTGGGCCACGATTCCATGATCACCAGCGAATGGGGAACGCCGAATATGTTCGAAGACGGGCTGAATCCGGAACTGCTGCTGGGCGGTAAGTATGGCCACCAGATTCACGTCTGGGATCTGCAGAGGCGCATGCACAAGCAGGTCCTGGACCTTGGAGCCGAGCAGCAACTCGTGTTCGAACTCCGCCCGGCGAGAAATCCAACGAATGCATACGGCTTCGCGGGCGTAGTGATCTCGCTGAAGGATCTATCGTCATCGATCTGGCTCTGGTACAGGGACGGGCGCGGAGAGAATGCGGAGTGGAAGATCCGAAAGGTGATCGAGATTCCCGCAGAGCCGGCCGATCCGGAACGGCTGCCTCCCCTGCTGAAAGGCTTTGGGGCAGTCCCGCCGCTCGTCACCGACATCAACCTCTCGCTCGACGACAAGAATCTTTACGTCTCGTGCTTTGGCTCCGGCGAATTCCGCCGGTACGACGTGAGCGATCCGTTCCACCCGAAGCTGAACAGCAAGATTGCGATGGGCGGCATCGTGCGGCGTGCGGCGCATCCTTCGAATCCGGGCGTGCCTCTGAATGGTGGTCCGCAGATGGTCGAGCTGAGCCGGGACGGCCGGCGCGTGTACGTGACCAATTCCCTGTACACCGCGGTGGACGAACAGTTCTATCCGGACGGCGTGAAGGGCTGGATGATGAAGATGGACGTGGATCCGGGCACAGGCGAAATGCGCGTCGATCCGCAGTTCTTTCCGCACTTTGACGGCATGCGGCCACACCAGACCCGGCTGGAGGGCGGCGACGCTTCCTCCGACTCGTACTGCTACGCATAAGGAGCCGCGACCTATGGAAACGACATTCACTTCGTGGCTTACGTTGGCGGGATTGGGGGCCTTTCATGGCCTCAATCCCGGGATGGGTTGGCTCTTTGCCGTGGCGCTCGGGATGCAGGAAGGCAAACGGAGCGCCGTGTGGCGGGCACTGATTCCGCTGACTCTTGGGCACGCGCTAGCGATTGCAGCGGCTATCGGAGTCGCCATGATTGCGGGCACCGCGCTGTCGCCCGCCATGCTGCGCTGGCCCGTGGCGGTCCTGCTCGCCGGCCTCGGCATCCGGCAGTTGTACCGTCACCTGCATCCGCGCTGGGCGGCCATGCGGGTGGGTATGGGCGGCCTGACTCTCTGGTCTTTTCTGATGGCGTCGGCACACGGCGCGGGCCTGATGGTGCTGCCGGTGTTTCTATCGATGACAGCGGCCGAGGGTCCGGCTTGCCACGCGCGGGGAGCGTCGACGCAAGCGCTTGCCGGTGCGACGGCCACGCTGGTGCATGGTGCAGGGTACCTCGCCGTGACCGCGCTCGCCTCGTGGGTCGTCGTGGATCGCTTCGGGCTGGGGCTCTTGCGGAAGGCCTGGATCAACCTGGATGCGATCTGGGCGGTGGCACTGATTCTCACCGGGTGCCTGACTCTGTTTGTTTGAGGCTGCCATGAAGGAGCCAAGAGATTTCGCACGCAGTATCACTCAATTCACCATTCCGGATGGCAGTGGCGACCGGTCTTCCGGATACGCGGTAATCGGGCTGCCATTCTCCTCGGGACACGTTCTCGCACTCCGGCGCATCGAAGCGTCTTCAATCGGGGCGGCGTATACCTCGGTGTGGCACCGCGACCCGGACGGGCGTTGGACCTTCCATCAAAACGTGCCGCCGGAGCAGTCCTGCCCCCGCTACTTCGGTGCGGCCATCAGTGAGAATACGACGGAGCCGATCCGAATCGACTGGACGGACCAGCGCCGGTTTCGCATCACGGTAGACGCTCCGGGCGAGATCGTCTGGGACGTCCGGCTCGCGCCGACGCTTGCAACCAGGATGATGAACGCGGCCGCAAGCGCCATGCCTTTCTCGTGGTGGGGGAAGCGGTCCGTGCTTTCAACAATGGAGACCGCTGCACGATGGATACTGGGGACCGGCCAGATGAACCTGACCGGATACACTCCGAATGGTCAAGTGTTCACGGGGATTCCGCGATTGATCTGGTCGATCGCGGAGAGCCGGGCGACGATACGAGGGGTAGATGCGGGCGCGCCGGCTCCACTTCCGAAACAGGCGATGCTGGGCGACTTCTGTGTACCGCAGCGCGGAATCTTCGCCATCTTCACCTCCGTCTTGGAAAGGCAGTGGACCGGAGGCGCAAACGCTTACGTCGAGCCGCAGCATGGGCGACGTAGTTAGCCAGACCTTTCCCGGTTCTGATCGGAACCTCCGAAATCGTCGCGTGGATCCGCAACTCGCTAATTTGAGATGACGAGCAGGAGATCTGCCACGGAGGGAAGGAATGCGGATCGAGCCGGAACCAATCATTCCGGCGGTCGGCGACTACGATCCCATACCGACGCGAAATATGCCAGCACTTCGTCTGCCAGCGGACTGTGCGGCTTGTTCACGATCCGTTCGGATACGTTCCGGAATCCATGCTCCCCGGCAATCTTCCTTGCCTGCTGGGATTGCGCATATAGCCATGAGGATCGACGTGGAGCCCCGCCGTTCGTCTTGGCAAATGGAGGAGCATCATTCGCGCAACGCCCGCACGGGACCCGTCCTCGTCGTGCGCCAGGCGGGCAAGAAACACGCCGCGGTCACGGCGTACGACATCACCCGCGCGGGGCACTCCCGATTCAAGCCTGGTGCAATATTGGTAGCTAATCCGTGTTTGGGCAACGGATCGGTTTGGATCGGGATCCGCCAGATCGGCGATTCATGCGGACCGGCAGCAGTAACATGGGACAGATAATGGGTACAACAAAAGTTCTGGCGATCCACGCCCATCCTGACGATGTGGAGATCCTCGCCGGCGGAACGATGGCGCTGTTGGCCAGTCTGGGGCACGCGATCGCCATCGCAACATTCACGGCGGGCGACTGCGGGTCGCACGAACTAGATCCGGAAGAGATCGCCGCCGTCCGCAGGCGGGAAGCAACCCGTTCGGCGGCGCGGATTGGCGCCACTTACGTCTGCCTGGAGATGCGCGACCTGGCGATCTTCAGCAACGACGCGTCGCGGCGCCTGGTAGTGGAGATCTTGCGCAAGACCCAGCCGCAACTGGTGCTAACCTCATCTCCGGTGGATTACCTGTGCGACCATGAGGCCGCGAGCGCGCTGGTCCGCGACGCCTGCTTCGCCGCTCCGGCACCGAACTACCATACTGGCACGGCGGATCCGGCGCCCCCGCTGGGTGCAATCCCGCATCTCTATTGGATGGACCCGGTCGGCGGCGTGGACCGTGAGGGACTTCCGGTCGCGCCGGATTTCATAGTCAACGTGGCGGACACGTTCGTGAGAAAGCGGGAGATGCTCTCCGAACACTCCAGCCAGCGGGAGTGGCTGCGGTCTCATCATGGTACGGACGATTATCTCGACGCCATGGAACGTTGGACTCGGGAACGCGGTCGACGCGGGGGATGCTCGCACGGCGAGGGATTCCGTCAGTATCGCGGTCACCCCTATCCGCAAAGTCCGCTGCTCCAGGAGTTGCTGGGGGACCTGGTAGTCCGAGGCTAGCGGAGCCGCCACCTGCCGTCCCGGAAGTCGGCGGTGTCTTCTGTCCACGTGCCGAACTTGCAAGCCATCTGCCCGCCGTCTACGAACAGCGTGGCCCCAGTGATGTACGAGGCGAGGCCGGAGGCCAGGAAAACGCTGGCTTGCGCGACCTCGTCCGGTTCGCCGCCGCGCCCCAGCGGAATCTGCCGGAAATAGTTCCGCAGGATCTGTGGATTGGCGAACTTCCCCTCGGTGAGACGGGTCCGGATGAGCCCCGGGCAGACGGCGTTTACGCGGATCTGAAACGGGCCCAATTCGTTGGCCGCGGTGTGCACCAGGCCCAGCAGGCCGGCTTTGCTGGCGTTATAGGCGGCGAGGCGCGCCTCCCCGTCGTAGGAATTGGTGGACGCGGTGAGCACGATAGCGCCTTCGCGCCGCCGCTTCATGAGTCGCGCTGCCGATTGCAGCGAGTGAAACGCGCCTGAGAGATTCACCGATACGATGCGGTCCCACTCGTCCGGCGTGTGCTCGCAGAAGTCCGCTTCCGAGACCACCCCGGCGTTGGCAATGAGGATGTCGGGCGTCCCGGTCGCGCGGAAGGCGGCGTCGAGGGATGCGCGATTGGTGACGTCGGCTGAGCAGGCGTCGGCGCCGATCTGCCGTGCAGCGTCCCACGGATTTTCACCTTCCAGATCGAGGATGCACACCGACGCGCCATGGGCGGCCAACAGCCGGGCGGCGGCGAACCCAATGCCATTGGCCCCCCCGGTGACCACTGCCACTTTGCCTTTAAGCCCGAAATCCAAATCCGGCATACCCTGAGAAAATACCATTTCAGTGCGGAGGCGGGCATTCCACACTGACTCCTACGCGGAAATTCGCAAGCAGGCAATCGAAGCAGCGGGGGATTCTTGACAGAGGCCGGTGCTGTCGAAGCGGTTGAGACACTCGAGTGAGTACGGAGGAAACACTGCCTACCGAATGTGGCAATGCATTGCGAACGATTGCTGGCGTCCCGTCAATACGAAGGCATGGCCTGGGAAGAACTCCTCAGGGAATTCGGCGATTAGGTCGTCCATCTCGCGTTCGAGTAGCCTACGTTGGCTGCGTAGACGATGGCTCCGTTGGTATTACGCGCACCTCCCGCGGCGTCCGGGCCGCCCGGCAGACGCTTCACGTAGTAAAGATCGCCGGTCTTGTGACCTGCCACCAGCACCGACACCGGACCGGCGACCAACGGTTTGACCTCGCGAGTTGCCAGAGTGATAGTCGCGATGCCTCCGCCTGCCGTGGTGACGATCGGTTTCTTCCCGTCGGCGGTATAGGCGTTCTGATTGAAGTACAGGCTCTGCGTGCCGTCATCTCGGGAAAGTCAGATCACGCGATGGCCGGTGTTGGCATCAATCCATTCCGTTGGGAGTGCCGCCTGCCCGGCTACCATCCGAATTGTGGCGATTGCCAGAAGCATGAAATTGCGCATCGTACCCTCCGAGTCAACGACATTGTAACCCCATACTATTCCTTCGCCCGGGCCTGAGGCGTGGCGTGCTCATGCCCTCCAACCACTTCGGTGCGATGCTGGAGTACAAGTGACATGTCGAAAGTGCAAGGTCCCGATGAAGGAGCTCAAAGGACACATCTACCACCGGCAACGGAAGTGGAAATGTCCCAAGTGCGCCAAGATCAGGATGCAGCAGCAAAAGGAGAAGTTTGGTTTCTGATCCACGCGCGAGCTCTTGATGGCCCGCCGGGTCGCTCAGTGCCAACCCGTTACCAGTGCGCCGCCGAATACCCACCTTCGTCGGCGGCGTTCGGTTGGTTACTGATAATTGGTAATAACGCTTGCCCGCGCAGAGCCGGCCGCAGTGCTCTTTCAAATCACCGCTGGGCCCGGCAAATGTCAGCAACGGCCGTCAAATGACGCGAAGGGACTTCACGAGACATAACGTCGTTTGGGAGCAAGCCCCGCTGAGAGGCAGGCCGCCGCACATGTGCCGATACCCAGGCGCAGGGCCAAGCCGGGTAGTTTTGCCGCCAAGTCTTGGTGTTGGTATTGCTAGCAAAATAGTGAAGGCTGAGTCGGAGATAGTGAGAATCTGGGGTTACGCGCGTCGATGCTCCGGCATTTTGGGGTGGTTCTGCACCACCAGCGTGGCATTCCGGGCCATCCAGCTACGTCGGCGTGCAAACGCCGGCGGGCATATCGATTTCCGTAGGAGAACCATGAAAGCAGCAGGACATATCCCGTTACTCTTGTTTCTCTTCGCCGGCCCGGTTCACGCCGGCGGACCGCTCTTCTCGTCCATCCTCGGCGGCAGCGGCCAGGATTACGCTACCGCGGTCACCTCCGACGCTCGCGGTAACATCTATGTCGTCGGCCTCACCTACTCGCCCGATTTTCCGGTTACCACCGGAGCCGCACAGACCAAGTTCGGCGGCACCAGCGACGCGTTCGTCGCCAAGGTCGCCCCCGATGGCAAACCGATCTGGTCCACCTACCTCGGCGGCATCCTCGACGACTGGGCCACCGGCGTCGCACTCGATGGCGCCGGCAATGTCCTCGTCACCGGCCACACGCGCTCTGCGAATTTCCCGCTCCTCAACGCCGTCCAGAACACGCTGAACAACTTCGCCTCTCCGAGCGACTTCGATGCCTTCGTAGCCAAACTCGATCCCAACGGAGCCAAACTCCTGTACTCCACGTTTCTCGGCGGTGCGCGCGATGATGGTGCCGACGCCATCGCAACTGACTCCGCAGGAAACGCGTACGTCGCCGTCACAGTGCAATCCGCGGCCGGCTTCCCCGGCACCCAAAACGCGCCCGATCAGGGCGGCATCGTTGTGGGCAAACTGAATCCTCAGGGTGTGCTGACCTACTCGTTCTTCCACCCCTTCGGAGTCGCCGCGGCAATCGCGATCGATGCAGCAGGCAGCGCCTACGTCGCGGGAACGGCCTACTCGACCAACCCCAGCGGCGCCACGCAGAGCTTCGGCGCTCGCGGCGCGACGCAAGCCATGGTCTTCAAAATCTCGCCCGACGGGTCGAAGAAAATCTTCGAAACCACGCTTGGCGGCAGCCTCCAGGCAGGTGCAAACGCGATCGCCGTAGACGGCGCGGGCCAGATCTACCTTGCGGGCAGCACCTCGTCGGCGGACTTCCCGCAGGCGCGCCCCCTCCAAAGCTCGTCAGGCGCGCGTCCGCTCTGGAAAAGCACCAACAGCGGAACCACCTGGACGCCGCTGGACGATTTGCCGTTCGCGCTTCCGCAGGCGCTAGTCGTGGATCCCTCCGCGCCCAACACGCTCTACACCGCCACGGGAGATCTCGGCGTCTTCAAGAGCGTGGATAGCGGCGCCACCTGGACCAAGGCCAATACCGGCATCGCCGGCACGAACATCCAGGCGCTGGCCATCGATCCGGTCCATCCGCAGACGCTGTACGCGGCCACGGCGCCCGCGAATGGCACACTGTCCAACGCCGTCTACAAGACCTTGAATGGCGCGACGAACTGGACTCTGGTCGATTCCCCGCCATCTTCGATTTCCAAACTTGCTGTGGACGCGCAGAACCCCGGCATCGTTTATGAGGTCAGCAGCACTCTACGAAAGAGCACCGATGGCGGCGCCACCTGGAACGCCGTGACGTTTCCCGGCACCATTCAATCCATCGCGTTCGATCCGCGCGTCAGCGGCAACATCTTCGCGATCTCCAATCCGGTCTTCTGCGGTTTTTTCTGCGCCGGCAACAAACCCGGCTATTTCTATCGCAGCGTGGACGGCGGCGCCAATTGGATACAGGCACCCGTGCCCGCGCCGTCCGCGACGACCCTGTTCGTCGACGGCTCTACCAACCCCACCACGGTGTACGACGGCCTCTTCTCGCGCAGCGTCGACGGCGGAATCACGTGGACGCCGGCGAATCCCCCGCCGGGCGGCGCCTCGGACACCGGCGCCGTCGCAGTGGACCCCAGCGGGACCTTCTATGCGGCGGTATACGCCAACGGCATGTTTCTCTCGCGCGACCACACCCAGACGTGGACCGCCATCGGCTCCCCCATTCCGCCGTGGCGTTCTCCAGGGATCGGCCCATCGGTCGCCAGCATCGTTCCAGCCGGTTCTTCCGGCGCCGTCTTCGCCACTATCAACCAGATTGCGTCGAGCGGCTTCGTCACCAGGCTCAGCGCGGATGGGTCGAGTATCGTGTACTCCACCTACCTGCGCGGCCACCCCTCCATGGAGCCGTACCTCACCTTCGCGTCCGAGCCCGGCGTCATCGGCACGCAGAATTGGATCTCGGCCATCGCCCTCGACCCGGCCGGGAATGCGACCGTGGCCGGCGGTACCCGCGCCGTCGATTTTCCCGTGGCCATGCCGGCGCGAGCCGCCAACACCGGACTGGCGGATGCCTTCGTGGCGACGATTTCGGCGGATGGCAGCAAGCTCAACGACTCAACCTATTTCGGCGGCTCGCAGGACGATGGCGCGTTGGCGGTCGCGCTCGATTCCCAGGGCAATGTGATCCTCGCGGGACAGACCTGGTCGCCCGACTTCCCCCTTCCCGGCGGCTTGAACCAACCCACCGGCTTCGGCGAAGCGTTCCTGATGAAGCTTGCTCCGCCCGGTCCGCCTGTCATCACGTCGGTGCTCAACGGCGCCAGTTTCCAGCCAGGCATCGAAGCCGGTTCCTGGGTCACAATCGAGGGCGTCAACCTGTCCAACACGTACCCCGGCCGCACCTGGCGCGACGAAGAAGTCGTCAACGGCAACCTGCCCACATCGCTCGATGGCGTCCGCGTCACGATCGATGGCAAGCCGGCGTTTGTGTATTTCATCAGTCCGACGCAGATCAACGTGCAAGCTCCCTCGGACAGCACGGTCGGCAAGGTCGACGTGGTGGTCGACAACAACGGCGCCACCAGCGCTCCCGCGACCGCGCAACTGCAAGCCGTAGCGCCCGCATTCTTCACGTATGCGGGCACGAACTACGCCATCGCTTCTCGTCTGCCCGATTACGCGCCGCTGTCGGACCCCTCCGCGGTCCCGGGAACCGCGCCCGCGAAGCCAGGTGACACAGTGGTGCTCTGGGGCACCGGCTTCGGCGCGACCAATCCAGCCGTGCCTGCCGGCGCCGCCGTGGGCGGCGCGCCAGCCGTCGTGATGCCGCCGACGGTAACCGTCGGTGGTGTCTCCACTCCGGTCGTCAGCACCGTCCTCTCCACCGGATTCGCCGGTCTGTACCAGTTGACCATTCAACTCCCCGCCACGACACCAGTCGGCGCCGTGAGCGTGCAGGCCTCCTTCGGCGGCGTGCCAACCCAGTCCGGCGCGCTCCTGTTTGTAAGTAAGCCCTGAGAACGCTATCGCCGCTCTGCTCGCGGTCGAAGCTTGCTGCCGTGGGTTGCTTCATCGGCGACTGAGCTCTGACCGACACTTCCTGCCCCGCTACAAATGCGTTGGAAATGCTGGTCACGGCAGGCAGCATGCAGGACTCCCGGCCAGATGGCTGGTTTGTCGGCTATGTTGAGAAGCGGTTTCGTTGGCGTGTCGCGGGACTTCCGCCCGCGCCACTCGGAAGTGGGCGGTTCTCGAATGCAGCCTCACCGCAACAAATCCTGGAGGATGATGCCTAGCTTGAACCGGATGACTTCCTTGCCGTGTACGCTACGGCGCATTGGCGGCGCGGAGCAAAGTCTCCGGAGGTTGAAGCGCGTGGTGAACGGTGGCTGATCCGCGCCTCACGGGCGGCGATTCTACTGTCGATAGGCGCCGTTGGCGTAAGCCTCTACCACTCTCCGATTCGGTGTCCTGCACGTGCTAGGAAAATCGAAGAAATACATACATTCGGGTAATCCACCGGAGAAACTAATGGTGACAGATCCACGCCTTTGGCCGTTAAAAAGATACGATCCAGTCACTTTCGCCGGGCGGCCCTCCGCATCCCGGGACGAAACAACCACATTCGAAACGCTTCCATTCACAAACCGGTTCATGACCCAGGTTTTGGATTGATCGAGTACCAGGTCTTCCACCAACTTAGTGAAATTTTGATTCTTAGATAGAGTCTCGGGTGAAGGCCGGCTCGGGGCCGGTGCGGTGCCGCCTCCCTCCGAGAGGCGGATCGGTTGTTTGCCAAGAGCAAAGAGCATCAGGTTTTCTTGAAATCGCTTCAGCCCCGGACTGTTGCATATCACATCATAACGCTGGCGGCCGCCAGCGAACGACCTCGCCAACGACGGGTGCTGTCGGGATTGCCTCTTAGAGGGGCCACGATCCAGGAAGTGGGCGGACTGGCCAACGGGGCGCACGGCGCTTTACAATAGGCGCACTGCCCCATGCCCCAGGATGACCTGATTGCCAAGTTGGCACGACAGATTGATGCAGCGAAAAGAGCCGAGCGCTTGTCTGTGGACGCTGATGAGGTTGCTGCTCTTCGCCGTCGCGGTGCCTGCGAGTTGCATTCCATTTGCGCGGAGTTCGTCTCCTCGGTGAACAGCAGGCTTTCACAGGCAGCCCTCGAACTTTCGCCGCCCGCCTATACCTTGGACATGTTCCAAGAATCCGGCGTGAACATCTTTCGTATCGGTTCCCAGGGGCGCGAGATGCAGATCACGTTTCAAGCTGTTCCGCAGCTTGTTTCGACCGAGAAATTCCTCATCCCTTATGTACTGGAAGGCGAAGTTCGCACTTACAACCAGAGAATGCTCGAACGCTTCGAAATTCGGAGCCAGGCACTATTCTTCTGCCTGGAGGAAGACAACGTCAGGTGGCGCTTCTTTGACTGGCGAACCCGCCGCACTGGCCCGGTTGGCAGTGAACTGCTGGCGACCCTGATGGGACGCCTCTTCTAGAAGATCGCCTCGGCATCCAGAACATCCCGCAATCAGATAAACTGGTCCGGACTTTCCGGTTCAAAGAGGATAACGCTATGCGTACGAGCAGGCGCAAGCCGCATTGCAGGTGTTTCGCGAGACCGCCCCGAACCTGCAATTCCGGTTACGTTCGGGCCCGGAAAGGCCTGAGCCGACCGTCGGTCCAGACAGACACATTGCGCGGGATATAGCTTCCGATATTGCCGGATACCTGAACAACCTTGCCATGGCTGCTCTGCAATTCGTGTTTTCGTCAGAGGGCCCCCCACGGATGTCCCTGTTTCGGGGCATCAGCCCAGACCGGATCAGCGTGGCATTCTCTCGCACTTGCCGGAAGGTTAACATCGAGGATTTTCAATTTCACGATCTCCGTCACAAGGCGGCAAGCTGGATGCGGATGCAAGGTGCTGACATCCACACTGTCGCCCAACTACTGGGCCACAAGGATCTGAGAATGGCCGCCCGATACCAGCATCTCAGTCCCGCTTTTCTGGCGGATGCCGTGAAGCGGTTGGATGGGTTTTCGGGGAATCTTGTTACCCAGGCGTTACCACGCCCAAGGCACTTGCCGCAGCCAATCAAATAAATCCTTCAAATTGAATGGCGTCCCCAGGGGGATTCGAACCCCCGTTACCGCCGTGAAAGGGCGATGTCCTAGGCCGGGCTAGACGATGGGGACTTGCTGGCCGGATGACAGGCGAACTTTCTTTACTGTAACGTTCGCGCAACCCCAGCGTCAACTTTGCGCGGGTTCAGTATTAGATCTTGACATCGACAGCACAGGCCGGAGCAGGGGCGTGCGCCACCACATGCAGGTTCTTTCCGCGGGGCGCCAGGCACATCTTCACCACGAGAATGTCGTCCTGCCAGTGGAATCGCATCACGACCCACTCGCTCGAGCCCGCGCTCTTAGTCCTGAAGTTTCGCCCGAAGACGACGGTGGGGATGCTCAACCCGAGCGGCCCTACGTGACCTTCGAGATCGTTCTTCACGCTGCCGACGATCATATTCGTCAGCTCGGCAACAGCATCCAGCACTTCCTCGTTGACCGACGTGGCCTCGGTCATCAGCATCTGCGCGCAGATGCGGCAGGCGAGGGCCGGTGAGCAGGCGAGGCTGCCAGTGCCCGCCCAAGCCCCGGTGAGGCCGATAAACGAGACGACACCATCGTTCGTATCGGGCGTGCTACTCTCGATCCCGCGTTCGCCTTCGACAACCTCCACCTGCAGCATGGTCGAGAATACCTCGGCAACGGCCTTCCGAATGGCTGGTACAAGTATCGGTTCGATATTCATAGCAGTGGCACTGGCTGCAGAATTCCAACCAGTTTCTCCTTGATTTGATCGGCGGTAAAGGGTTTGCGGACATAGCCTGCGGCGCCCAGTTTCACCGCCTCGCCGACTTTGGTTTCGCCGCCTTCGGTGGTGATCATCACCACCGGAACCTGGCGCCACTGGGGGGAGGCCTTCAAGGCGCCAAGCAATTGCAGGCCATCCATCCTTGGCATATTAATGTCCGTGAGTACCAGATCGACGTTTTGGCTCTTCAACAAGTCCAAGGCTTCCTGCCCGTCCCCGGCTTCATAGATCGTGCGGATTGCCATACCCGTTTGCCGCAGAACGCGCTGCAGAATCTTTCGGATCGCAGCGGAGTCATCAACCACCAAGATGTCGGCGTCCATTCGGCTCCTTACAACCTATTCATCGGAACAAGTGGCCATTTCCAATAGCGCCAAGGCGAAGAATTGTGGACGGATCGGGAGTGGGCGTGCCTAAAGTTTCCCCTGGCCGCCGCCGATACTAGGGACAGGAGCCTGGATTTTGAGCCGCCAGCTTTCACAGCAGGAAATCGACAGTGTTTTCCAGAACCTGCAAGACAAGAAGAAGGAAGCGCCAGCCATACGCTTCGATTTCCGGCGGCCGGACCGTATCGCCAAGTCTCAGGTCCGGGCGATTCACCTGTTGCACGACACCTTCGTCCGCAACCTGGTCTCCAGCCTGTCGGCATACCTGCGTGCCTATCTCACGGTGAACCTGGTAAGCGTGGAACAGCTTTCGTATTCCGAATTTCTGGATGGGCTGCCTTCCCCTACCTGTATGGTTTCGCTCGGGCTCAGCCCCTATGACGGGAGTGGAGTCATGGAGCTGAATCCCTCACTGGTGTTTCCGATTGTGGAAATGCTGCTGGGCGGGACCGGCAAAGCGTCCTCGACGATTCAACGAGACATCACGGAAATCGAACAGAAGCTACTGGACGGGCTGTTCCGCATCATTCTGAATGACCTTCGGGAAGCATGGAAGGGCGTGACGGCGGTCGATTTCACGATCGAGTCGATGGAAACCGAGCCACAACAGCTCCACCTGCTGGCTCCCAATGAGGCCGTGGTTGCGATCGGAATCGAGATGCGCATCGGGGATACGGTCGGCATGATGAACATCGCCATGCCGTCGATTGTGATCAAGATGATGCGCCAGAAATTCGACCAGCAGTGGTCGGTCCGCAAAACCCGTGCCAGCGACGCGGAACAGGTGCGCGTCCTTCGCCTGCTGCGCGACGTCACCCTCACGCTCGAAGCCCGGATGGAAGGGCCGACGGTCACGGTAAAGGATCTGTTGGGCCTGCGTGAGGGGCACCTCCTGATGTTCGATTATCCGGTGGATCGCGCCGTCGAACTCCTGGTGAACGGCTCGCACCAGTTCACGGGGAACCTGGCGAGTACGGGCGCCAAGAGGGCGTGCGAAGTAGAGAAAGTACGGCCGCGTCGGGCTCAAGGAAGAATCAGCGAGGAGGCAGGCGGCGCCGCGCCCTCTTCGGGCGGATAGAAACCGCGGAGTGCGTTGAGGAACGCGCGGCCGCGGGCCCGTCCGTTATTGCGATCCAGTTCCACGCGCTGCAGGAATACCAACGTCCCCAGCACGTCCGAGTCGCGGGTTTTCGACATTCCCAGGCGCTCGGTTTCGCGGCTGCGGAACTCGGCGAGGCCCTCCTGCACGGCGCCGAAAATGCCGGCCGCCAGCGGGTTCTGCGGCCGGCTTTCATAATAGACCCCGCTCTGCAGCGTGCGGCAGGTGCGGACCAGGCCGTCGAGCGCCTCGCGAACGTCGAGATCCACGGCCCCGGGCGTCTGGAACGCCACCGTCGCGACCGCCCTGCCCAGGAAGACCAGCAGGTCCTCGTTTGCCCGCAGAAAGGCGTCGGTAATCTTGATATCGCGGTTGGGGACTTGCGCCTCATCGAGCGGAGCCGGCTTCTCGTGCCGGCGCGCGTCCTGCAGGTACTCGCAATCTAGCGGGCAATTCACCGTGACCTCCCGCCCGGTTCCGCAGCAGATGCTGCAGATGTCTCCGTGCACTCCGGGGCAGTAGCGGCGGGGGCGCCGGGTCGCGCAGATCGCACAGGCCATTCCCTTAGTATAGAAGTTGGGATCGAGCCGACCGATGAATCGCACTAATCTTTTTTTCAAAGTGGAATTGGAACACCTTGCCGACGAAAGCCCCCAGCGCATCGGGGAAGAGATCTGCCGCCAGCTTCTGAAGCTCTACGGCGTGCGCAAAGCCGAGCTATCCAATTTCACGCGATCGGAAGAGTAGAGGGACGCCCCAACATCTGCTCGTACGTCCGGCGGAAGAAGCCATCGGTCATGCCCGCGATATAGTCGCACACCACGCGGTGAGGCGTTTCCGTCAGCGCCTGCTCGCAATAGGGTGGCGGCAGGCGGCCGGGATCGTCCAGAAAGAACTGGAACAACTCGCCGGTCATCGCCGTCGACCGCTCCCGTTCCGCGCCCAGCTCCGGCGAAGCATAGAACCGGGTGTACAGAAACTTCTTCAACGACCGGCTGGTCTCGGCCGCTTCCGGCGTAAACGATGCCAGGCGGCGGGGGAACGCGCGCACGTCATCCGCACTCGAAGCTCCTGCTTGCCGCGCGCACTCCGCGGTGCCCTCGATCAGTCCCGTAACCAGCCGGTCGATCAGGTGCCGCAGCGCTTCGTGGAACCGCTCGCGCGCGGTGGCCCCGGGAAACTGGGTCTCGATGGTCTCATGGATCGCGCGGTATTGCGGAACGCATTCCGCCACGTCCTCCGCCGTCAGGATCCCGGCGGAAAAGGCGTCGTCCAGGTCGGCGGTGTTGTAGGCCACCTCGTCCGCCAGATCGATCAACTGCGCCTCGAGCGGCGGCCGCAATCCGGGCAGATAGGCGTCGAACCCGGGAAGCTCGCCCGGTCCGAAGTCATGCGAATGTTTGACGATCCCTTCCCGCACTTCGAAAGTCAGGTTCAGCCCGGGGAAGCGGGCGTAGCGCTGCTCGAAAGTTTCGACGATGCGCAGCGCGTGCTGGTTATGGTCGAACCTGTCGCCGAACCGCTCCATCTGCCGGTTCAACTCCTCCTCGCCGGCGTGGGCGAAGGGTGGATGCCCGATGTCGTGCGCCAGCGCCAGCGCCTCTGTCAAATCATCGTCCAACTGCAGGACGTTCGACAGCGTGCGCGCGATCTGCGCTACTTCGATGGTGTGGGTCAGGCGGTTGCGAAAATGGTCGGAGAGCCCGGGCGTGAAGACCTGGGTCTTGGCTTCCAGGCGGCGGAACGCGCGCGAGTGGACCACGCGGTCGCGGTCGCGTTGGAAAGGGTTGCGGTATGGGTGTGCGGGCTCCGGATACTGCCGCCCCCGACTCCGCTCGACCGGAAATCGCAGTTGCGCCAGCATCGCCCGGCGCGCTACTGCCGCGGAAGCTCGCCGTAGAGCGCGAGGGCAACCTGACTCACCGGGCCGCCGACGCTGCGCAGCGGGTCCAGCAGTTTGCGCGCTTCGGCCGGCTTCTTCAGCACCAGGTGGCGCGCCAGCGAAAGCTGCGCCTGGTCTTTCGAGATGTAGATGGTGGGGTGGTCCATCAATTCGCGCAGCGTTTTTTCGGCCTGGTCGGCGCGCCCGTCGGCGAAATAGATTTCCGCCAGCGAGAACTTTGCCAGGGAAGCGTATTTCTCGCTGCCGTTCTGCGCCACCTGCTGGAAGCTTTTCTCCGCCTCGGCCACTTTGCCCTGATCGGACCTGATGCAGCCCAGATAATATTCGGCGATCTGGCCTTCGTCGCTGCTCGAGTATTGTTTCTGGAGATCGGTGAAAACCCGGATCGCTTCCTGGTCCTTCGCATCCTGTGTGGGGAAGCTGAGGGCGTTCGGCTGCGCCGGCCCGACCGGCGCTTCTTGCACCTGGATGGCATGTGCCAGCGCTTCCTGTCGCGCCGTGCCCTGGTGCCGCTGGTAAATCATGAACCCCAAGCCGAGGACAATGACGGCGACGCCGATGCCGCCGTAACGGAGGACATCCTTCTGATGATGCCCGAAGTACGTTACTGTGTGTTCGACTTCAAGGGCGAACTTATCGCTTTTTAATTCTTTGCGGGTGATTCTTGCCACGAAAACCTCAGGTGAACTAGGAACTTTCATGGTATCACGGGCGGATTCGTTCTGTCCGCTGCGCCTGCTATCCTGAACTCAACTCCTATGTACCTGAAGATTCTTGGGCACCCTGTGTTTCCCAGTCTCAACTTCCATATGCCGATGATCGTGGACCTGTCGCATCCGCTGGTCATGCTGGCCGGCGAGAACGGTTCCGGCAAGTCGACGCTGCTGCATTCGATCCACTACGCGCTCCGCGGCGAGACCGCGGAGGGGTACATCTACCGCCTGGATGCGGGCTGCGTCGAGATCGGCAAAAGCTACTTGTTCGATGCCGAGCAGCACAATCCGCGCACCCAGATCGAACTCTTCAAAGGGCAGCCGGAGATGATCGAGTTCCTGCGCATGGCGAGCCACGGCCAGGTGATGCTCTCGATGTTTCGCGAGACCTTCCCCAAATTGCCCGACGGCACCTGCCTGCTCCTGGACGAGCCGGAGATGGCGCTCTCGGTTTCCAATCAGCACCGCATCCTGAAAATGCTCAAGGAACTGGTGGACCAGAAAAACTTCCGCATCATTTGCGCCACCCATTCGCCGGTGCTGATCGACGCCCCCGAGACGTACGTGATCAACCTCGACGGCCATGTCAACCGCAACGTGGTCCAGACCGACATGGGCGTCGAAGGCGCGAGCACGATTCAATAGGCAAATCCCCATGACCTGCTGCGCGGAATTCGACCGCATGATCGACCGGGACCTGGCGCGCCATGCCCAGCCGCATCAGCTCTCGAACGGCACCATCATCACCGACATCGACACGGAATACTTCTTCGTGTTCGGCGATGAGCGGCACCAGTTCGTAGGCATTCACTACTGCCCGTTCTGTGGAAGAGTGTTGTCGCGGGAACTGTGGAACCTGGAAAAGAAAAAATAAATCAATGGGCCGCGGATGGACGCTGATGCACACGGATAAGACAAAACCCTAATCTTGTTTTCCTGTCCTATCCGTGTCCAGTCGCGGTAGGGACGTCCGTTGCCGGACACCCCCCGCACGGATCCGTACGAGCGCACTCTAGCGCATACGGCTCTTACCTCGGGTGCATAGCGTCGAAGCGACCCCCTGGTAGATGCAGAATCCGCGGCGGAGGC
>JBGPHT010000167.1:0-17046 GCA_041484525.1 Bryobacteraceae bacterium
GGACGGCGGTCCGCTGATCCACAACGGCTGGGAAGACGAGCAGCGCTCGTTCGACTCCACCTGCCGCAAGTTTCACCGTTTCCTCACTCAATCCCAGCTCTGAAACCCGCCAGTTACCCACAGATTCCCCGGACGAGCCATCTTTTTGAGCAGTGCCACATCTACCTCGTCCAGGGCAAACACGGTTTCCTTATGGTGGCCATCTTCAAAATACGCCACGCTTAAATTATGCACTATCATGGCACCGATGGCAGCGGTCCCAGCGGTGTCGAATACAGCCCTTATGTCACTGATAATCCGAGCCGTGCGGAACACCTTTTCGTATTCATGCTGAACGTCAAAGGCTCTTGCCGAGACAAGAAGAGAGTCGGCGCTCAGCAGGGACTTCAGTGTCTTTTCGAACGCGGCCCGCTTTTCGCGATCTTTACTTACCGGTAAGGACTCAGCAATCCCCTGAACGAAGTCATCGAGGGAAACGTCCATGCGCAGCCGCGTAATGCTCAAATTGAGGAGCGTCTGGATTAGCTCTGGCAGATCCGGGATATCACTCTTCCCTATGGATTCTGCCCTTTGGATGACGACGTCCGGCTTGACGTGAATAGGTAGCTCGGTGAGGGTCTCACGGAGCTTCTGCAACTCCGCCTCCTCCATCGAAGCGATCCGTCCAAGGGCCGGCTTGAAGATGTCAGGTACGCTGATTGGCGGCACTTGAGCGTATTGTATAGCATTTCAGCGACTCCGTATGCACGGACGAGATCCGCTTCTGAAGCCATTTTATTCTCCCACGCCTGACCTTAACATCACTACCCACGCACGAGTACCCGCGCCGCGTCCGCTACAATATTCTTAAGTCCACCTCACAGAAGGATTCCCGTGACAGGTCACGAAATACGCCAGCGCTTTCTCGATTTCTTTGCCGCCCGCGGCCACCGCGTGGTCCGAAGCTCGTCGCTCGTCCCGGCGAACGACCCCACGCTGCTGTTCACCAATGCCGGCATGAATCAGTTCAAGGACACTTTTCTCGGCATCGAGAAGCGCGACTACAACCGCGCCGCCAGCTCGCAGAAATGCGTCCGCGCGGGCGGCAAACACAACGATCTCGAGAATGTCGGCTACACGCGCCGCCACCACACCTTCTTCGAGATGCTGGGCAATTTCTCGTTCGGCGATTACTTCAAAGCGGATGCCATCGCGTTTGCCTGGGACCTCCTCACCAAAGAATACGGGCTGTCGAAAGACCGTCTCTACGTCACCGTCTTCCGCGAGGACGATGACGCCGAGGCGCTCTGGCAGAAGGTCGCCGGCGTTCCCAAGAGCCGCATTTTCCGGCTGGACGAGGCGGACAACTTCTGGCAGATGGGCGAGACCGGCCCCTGCGGGCCGTGCTCGGAGATCCACTACGATCTGGGCGTCGAAGCCGCCGAGCCGGGCCGCGAATCGGAAGAGTTTCCCTCCGACGCGGGAGGCCGCTTTGTCGAAATCTGGAATCTCGTCTTCATGCAGTTCGATCGCGATGCTTCGGGCGTGCTCACGCCGCTGCCTAAGCCTTCGATCGACACCGGGATGGGCCTGGAGCGCGTCGCTGCCGTAATGCAGGGCAAGCTCTCGAATTACGATACCGACCTGATCCACCCGATCATTACGCACGCCGCCGAGATGTTCGGCGTCACCTACGGCTCGGACGCGCGCACCGATACCGCGCTGCGCATCACCGCCGACCATGCGCGCGCCACGGCCTTTCTGGTCCACGATGGCGTCGTGCCTGCGAACGAGGGCCGCGGCTACGTGCTGCGCAAGATCATGCGCCGGGCGCTGCGCAACGTGCGCATGATCGGGGTCGAAGAGCCGTTCCTGTACAAGCTGACCGGATTCGTGGCGGAGCTAATGCGGGGCCCCTACCCCGAGATGATGGAGAGCGTGCAGCGCGTGGCGCGCGTGGTCAAGGACGAAGAGCATCGCTACGCCACTACGTTCCTCGTCGCCGAGAAGGTGTTTCACGAATCGGTCAAGGGGCTGTCGGACGGCGCGATTCCGGGCGCCGTTTCTTTCAAGCTCTACGACACCTTCGGGCTGGCGCTCGACGAGCAGGAGGATATGGCCCGCGAGCGCGGCCTCGAACTCGACCGCGAAGGATTCGAGCGTGAAATGGACCAGCAGCGGGAGCGCGCCCGCGCCAGTTGGAAAGGCGCCGAAAAGGGTGCCGTGGTTCCGGCTTATCAGCAACTGCTGGGCCAGGGAAGGACGAAGTTTCTCGGCTACACGGATCTGGAAGCGTCGTCTCGCGTCATCGGACTGCTGGTGGAGAGGCAGCCGGTGGATGAGGTTCCGGCCGGCGCCAGGGCCGAGTTGATCTTCGACCAGACGCCGTTTTACGCCGAAGCCGGCGGCCAGGTGGGCGACCGTGGCGCGCTCTATTCTGCCTCGGAGGAGAGGGTGGCCGATGTCGAAACCGTCTTCGCCGGCGTGCCCGGGCTCTCCGTTCACCGCATCCTGACGCACGCGCCCATTCGCGTGGGCGACGTGCTGCGCGCCGAAGTGGCGGCGCCGCTGCGCGATGCCACGCGCCGCAACCATACCGCTACCCACCTGCTGCACGCCGCGCTGCGCCAGGTGCTGGGCACGCACGTCAAGCAGGCCGGCAGCGTAGTCGAGCCCGGCCGTCTGCGCTTCGACTTCACCCACTACGCCGCCGTGGACCGCGCCGAATTGGAAGAAGTGGAGCGCCTGATGAACGACCAGATCCTGAAGAACACCGGGGTCGAGACCAAGGTGCTGCCGCTCGAGCAGGCCATCGCGACGGGAGCCATGGCGCTGTTCGGCGAGAAGTACGGCGAGCAGGTTCGCGTGGTGTCCGTACCCGGATTCAGCCGCGAACTCTGCGGCGGTACGCACGTGCAGCGCACCGGCGATATCGGCCTCTGCAAAGTCGTATATGAAGGAAGTATTTCGGCGGGCGTCCGGCGCATCGAGGCCATCACTGGGGAGACGGCGCTGCGGCAATACCAGTATTCCACGGGTGCGCTGCGGCGCGTCGCCGATCTGCTGCGTGCTTCCGAGCCCGAACTGATCGAGCACGTGGAACGCATGCTGGCTCAGGAACAGGCTCTCAAGAAGCAAGTACAACAACTGAAGAGCAGGGAGGCTTCCGCGAAAGTCAAACAGTTGCTCAGCGGCCAGCATCCCTACGTGTTCCGGATGGACGGCATGGACCGCGAGCAGATGAGAGCCATGGCCGATGAGTTGCGCAACCAGAAGGGCAGCGCGGTCGTAGTGCTGGCATCGGCCGATGACGGCAACGTTGCCATCGTGGCTGCGGTATCGAAGGACCTCACGAACAAGTTCCATTCAGGCAAGCTCGTGGCCTCCCTGGCACAGGCCATCGGCGGCAAAGGTGGCGGCCGGCCGGATATGGCGGAGGGTGGCGGCAAGGATGTGTCAGCTCTCGATGCCGCGCTTGCACAGATCAAGCAGGAGATCGAGAGCAAGCTGTGACGGAATCCTTCGACGCAGTCGTTGTCGGCGCCGGGCCCACCGGACTCGCGTGCGGTATCGAGCTGCAGCAACGCGGCGTCCGCACGGTCCTCATCGAGAAGGGGTGCGTGGTGAACTCGCTCTACCACTACCCCACCAACATGACGTTCTTCACCACTCCCGAGCTGCTCGAAATCGGCAACATCCCGATGACGAGCCTCAACGATAAACCGAACCGCGTCGAAGCGCTCAAGTACTACCGCCGCGTCGCCGGCCATTACCATCTGAACATTCGCCAGTATGAGCGAGTGGACCGCGTCGGCGGCGACGACAACGCGTTCGAAGTCTTCACCGAGGACCGCCTCGGCTGTTTCCACACCTATCGCGCGCGCAAGATCGTGCTCGCGACGGGCTACTACGATGTTCCCAACATGCTCGGCATTCCAGGTGAAGAGCTGGAAAAAGTACTGCATTATTACAAAGAGGCTCACCCGTACTACGATCACGACGTCGCGGTGATCGGCGCCAAGAACTCCGCCGCCATCGCTGCGCTGGAGTTATGGTGGACCGGCGCTCGGGTAACCCTGATCCATCGGGGCCCCGCTATTTCTAACTCCGTGAAATATTGGATTAAGCCCAACATCGAAAACCGGATCGAGAACGGCGAGATACCGGCATATTTCAATTCGCACGTGCGGGAGATCCGGAAAGACTCGATTCTGGTGGCAACCCCCGAGGGCGACGTCCGGCTGAAGAACGATTTTGTTTTTGCGCTGGTAGGTTACCGCCCCGACCTCACCTTCTTGAATTCCACAGGCATTACGTTAGAAAGCGATACACTTAAGCCCCGAACCAATCGGGATACGCTGGAGAGCGAACGCGCCGGCGTGTACTTGGCTGGCGTGATCGTGGCGGGTATGCACACGAACGAGATATTTATCGAAAACGGACGGTTACACGGCCACCTCATTGCCGAATCGATCGCCGCTAAGTTGATGGGCTGAGCCGATTTAATCGTACAGTTTCCAGTGGGAGAACTATTCCGGAGTGTCCGTACCCGTACAGGACTAGGACCTAAGGTACCTCGTCGCACTGAAACTATTAGTCGGGATAACGTATCTATAGTTATGAAGGGAGCCCGACCCATGCTTCAGTCCGTATTCAATTCGTTGTTTGGATGTTCTCACGACCGCACTACGTTTCCGCTCACTCCGGGACGGAAGGCGGCGGCACACCAGGCTCCCGGCGCCACGCGAAACGGCATGTACGTTGTGTGCCTCGATTGCGGTAAAGAATTCGCGTACGACTGGGAAGAGATGCGAGTCGGCCAACCGGTCGGCGCGCGCGTGCCGGCCACCGAAGCGCAGCCGATGTTTCGCTGAGATGTTTGGCTGAGCGAACGCCGGCTACTTTTTCGAATCCGCGATCAGTTGCGCTACCTTTGAATCCGATCCTACGGGTTCGAGAAACACGATCGACTTGCCGTTGACGATCATTCTGTCCGGCGCGTGCCATTCCTTGCCGCGCTTCACCAGCACATTGTTGACGGCCTTGGTCTCCTGATTGACGTTGCTCTGGACGTCGTAAACATCCCTGAGCACGGGAAACTCGGAGCCCAGGCCTTCCACGTGGCCGAAGTACACGGAGCCGTTGCTGAGCAGCACGGCGTAGTATTTGCTCTGGTCGATCGCGGCCGCCGTCGGGTTCGCGGGTGTTCGGTTGCAGCCGGCGCCGAAGAGAACGGCACACACAAAAGAAACCGCAAGCACGCATCTCAGCATGGGGAAATTGTAGCAGAGGGGGGCGCGGGCACTCGGGGGTAGTGTGCTATTTGTGCGTTGATGGTTTTCTACCGAAAATCTGGATCTTCGGCGATTTCACGTGCGCAATCAAGGGCCGCCCCACGGTTCGGGAAAATCTGCTGTTGTCCATCCTCATCGACAGTCCATGTTCCGTCGGTACGCTCTTGCATATACGCACTCTTGCCGGACGTGCAGAGAACCTCTAACCGTCCGTCGTTCGTGGGAAGCATGTTGTAAGCCATACAGTAGACAATCATCGACAAAAACCAGCCGTTTCGGGCTGGGATGGGCTGTCACGGTCTAATAGGCCAGCGAGAAAAAACCATTGACGCCGTCATAGGTGAGCAGGCAGCCGCTGAGAATGTCGCGGCCGATGAGAGCGTGGAATCCCTGGATGGTGAGCAATTCCGATTTTGTCACGGGAATTGTCAGATGTACCAGCGGCGGATGTCCCTGACCAGCAAAGATGATCAGGCTTGTATCGTACTGATCGTGCATTACGGGCTGTGTGCCGGTGCTAGGCGTTGCGACTTGGACAGTTCCCGTAGGCGTTAGGCCTAATTGATTTAAGACCGAAGGATCTACGCAGGTGTGACTTGCCCCGGTGTCGATTAGCCCGAGAATCTGGATCGGGTTCGGAACAGCCTGCTGTGCGGCAACAAGGGCGTCGCGGCGGGCTTCGCTAACGCCGATGTATGCGTTGATGATCAGGCCGTTGGGCGCTACTTGGCGGGTGAAGTATGGCACGGTGTGAGATGGCGTGAAATGAAATGTACGGCCTCAACGGACTGGATCTGTTTCACCAAGAAAGGCTCAAGACGAAACCGGTGGTAGCCCTCTTTGAGCGCATCTTCGTATGTGCCGTAAACGTCGATAACGGCGTCGCCGTGGATCAGGACGAACTTGCCCTCATTTTCGAGCAGGCGGGGCAGGTTGGCCCGGTAGGTTTCGAGTTCTTGTTCAAGGGCCATAAATTTGTGCTCCCAACTCTATTCTAACCGCTGGCGCAACGCAACCCTGCCGGTAGTCCGAATAAAATCCTACGGATCGTACTATACGCTTCGTATACGTTAACATGGCTCACGAAGCGTCACGTCTAAATGGTGGTGGACGCTGAAGCGCGGGCTGCCAACTCAATCACGCAGCCTCCAGAAGCTCGCGCACGCTCCAGATGTGATCGGAGAGGCCAGCGGCCATTGCTGGCGTCATACGGAGCGATTCACGAACGCGGCAGAGATTGTAAAAAGCAAACCACAGCGCAGCAGCGGCCCAGTGGTTGTCCATTTTCTTGAGAAGGCGTTCGTCAATCTGGTGAATCCGCGGATGCCCATTCTCAGGCTCAGATTGCTTCGTTCTACGATGCTTGTGCAGACTCGTTCGGGGTCGGGTCTGCCGATGACTGGGACTCGCTCCGTGGAAACCACTTCCGCAGACGAGTACCGGCGCTCCCTTTCGGGGTCACGCGGTAAACCTTGATGGGCTGCGCGAAATCCACACGATCCTCAAGTGTGTTAGAGATTGCCGAGCGGTAGGGCCGAAACCATCAGTGGTGATCTGAAAATTGGAAGGCGCGGTCGCGTGGCGCAAACCGTCGATAAAAGCGTCGGTGGTGGCCTATTCGCGCTTATCCGCAATGTGGAAGTACGGGACGCGAAAGCCGATTAGGCGCCGGAGTGAGATCTACGAATTTTTTCGTTGACAATACGAATTTGTTCGTATATCTTCGATTCATGCCTCAAGGGAACCGGCCGCAACCCACTGACGGCGAGCTCGAAATACTCCAGGTCCTCTGGAACCGTGGCCCGTCCACGGTCCGCGACGTTTATGAGGAGCTCAAGCGGTCCAAGCCGGTTGGATACACCACCGTTCTGAAGTTCATGCAGCTCATGGCCGAGAAGGGGCTGGTTCGCAGGAACGAGGAACAGCGGGCGCATCTCTACGAATCCAAGGTGCCTCGGGAGTCTACCCAACGGCAACTCGTGGGCGACCTCCTCGACCGCGCCTTCGGAGGATCCGCTATGCAACTCGTCGTGCAGGCACTATCGACGAAACGCGCCACGCCTGCGGAAATCGAACAGATCCGGCGGCTGCTGGACCAGTATCAGGAGAAACCGAAATGAGTCCGATAAATGCATTAGGCTGGACCCTGCTTCATTTCCTGTGGCAAGGCGCGCTGATCGCGGTTCTCCTTGCTGGTGCTTTGGCCTTCCTTCGGCATGCCGGCTCCCGGATTCGCTATGCCGCGAGCTGCGCCGCGATGGTGCTGATGTTAGTTTGCGCGGCGGCGACGTTCCTGGAACTCAAGTTTACCGGGACGCCCCCACATCACTCCGTGCCGGCGCCCGTGAACCTGGTGCTTTCGACCGAGGCGTCTAAGACTGAAGGCGTGTCATCCGCAGGCCCCGCCGCGGGCTACCTGCCGGCGCTGGTCTGGGCCTGGTTCGGCGGTGTCCTCGCGCTGAGCATACGGTCGATCGGCGGTTGGGCTGTAGTGGAACGGTTCGCGCGGCGCCGGACTTGGCCGGCAGAGGCGGTTTGGGACGAGAGATTTGCCGCTCTGGCAAAGCGTCTCTCCATCTCCAGGCCGGTGAGATTGTCGGTCTCGGCGCTGGCACAGGTTCCCGCGGTCGTCGGATGGATGCGCCCCATCGTATTGGTGCCGGCTGGCGTATTTACGGGCTTGACCGCGGAACAGATCGAAGCCTTGCTGGCTCATGAGCTGGCGCACGTGCGCCGCCACGACTATCTGGTCAATCTGCTGCAGACCGCCGCCGAGACATTGTTCTTCTACCATCCCGCGGTGTGGTGGGTGAACCGCAATATCCGCAGCGAGCGCGAGAACTGTTGCGATGATCTTGCGGTGGAGGTTTGCGGGAACACTCTGGCCTACGTCCGCGCCTTGACAGAGTTGGAACAGATGCGCTCTCGCGGTACGCCACGGCTGGCGATGGCCGCGGATGGCGGCTCGCTCCTGAGCCGCGTCGAACGGCTGCTAGGCATGAATCGGACCGCGGGTACGGCGCCTTCCGGTTTGCTCGCGATCGGGATAGCGGCCTGCTTGTTAGTGGCCGGCATCGCTGCCAACGGGTTGGCCCAGCGGACGGAGAGAGTGGAGCCCATGCCTGCCGCCTCGCTGGCGCAACAGAGCGGTGCGCCGGCCTCGCCACGCCCGTCTCCACCCGCTCAAAAAAGAGCAGAAGAGAAAAAAGACTCGCGGGGATGGCTGGATGAAATCCAGTCGGAGGGCTACCGCAATCTCAGTGTCGATCAGCTCATTGCCCTGAAAATCCACGGCGTCGATGGCGAGTACATCCGGCAACTTCGCGCGGCCGGCCAGCAACTGACACCGGATCAACTCGTCGCCTTTCGCATTCACGGGGTAACGGCTGAGTTCGTCAACGAGTTAAGGCAAGCCGGTTTGAAAGACCTGAAGCCCGATCACTTGATCGCTCTCAGAATCCACGGCGCCGAACCGGCATGGATTCGCCAGATTCAGGCGCTTGGATACCCCAACCTCTCGGTCGACAACATCGTCGCATTACGCATTCACGGTGTCACGCCCGATTTCATTAGTGAAGCGCGGAAGCACGGGCTCAAAGATCTCAGCCTGGATCAATTGATCCAGTTGAAACAACTCGGCATTCTCAAAACACCCGAAATCATTTAAGAAAGGTCGAAACCATGTCACGCAACGTCTCCTTCGCTCTTGGTGCGCTCGGTTGCAGTGTCGTCTATCTCGCACTCGCGCAGAACAGTTCTCCGATCGCGGGCCAGTGGACCCTCGGCGGTCCCGTGGTCCAGGACAAGGTTCAACTCAGCATCCGTCGCAGCAGCGCCACATCCAACATGAGCAGTTCCTTCCCGGTGTCGCTTAGTCAGCTTCGCGGTGCCACTCGCGCGCAGCTCGATTCATCCGGGACTGTGGCGCGATTCGACGTGGTTCGCGACGCGGGAACGCTGCATTTCGAGGGCTACCTACAAGGTGGCGCTGGCGGCGGCACCTTCACGTTCTCGCCGAATCCCAACTTCGCCAGTGACATGCGCTCTCTGGGCTACTCGGGTTTGACGGACGAAAAGGTGTTCACGATGGCCGTACATGACGTCAGCGCCGCCTACATCCGGGACATGAACGCGGCCGGCATCCGTCCCGAATCGTCCGACCAGCTCATCACCATGCGGATTCACAACGTGACTGTCGAGTATGTCCGGGAGCTGAAAGGTCTGGGCTACTCGGACCTGGTACCGGACAAGCTCGTCACGATGCGTATTCACGGCGTGACCGTTGACTTTGCCCGGGAATTGAAGGGCATGGGTTATAACTCAGTTTCACCCGACCAGATGGTGACCATGCGGATACACGGCGCCTCCACGGATTTCATCAAGGAGGTGAACGCCCTCGGTTACAACCACCCCGGCGTCGACCAACTGGTCACGATGCGCATTCATGGCGTGACAGCCGAGTACATCCGCAAGACCCGGTCGCTGGGGATGGGCAATCTGCCGATCGATCAGCTCGTGAGCTTGAGGATTCACGGCATCGTCGAGTGATACTACGCCGGCGTGATGTCTCCCAGGATTACGGCGTGGCGTGCGCCGGTCGCGGATGGAAGATTCGAAGGCTTGCGCCGCCAGGTCTCGTGCGCCAGGATGGCGAACGCAATAGCTTCTTTCGCGTCCGGATCGATCCCATGATCGGCTGACGTGGAAATCGCCACGCCCGGAAGAAATGCAGCCAGGTGCGCCATGATCTGCGGGTTGTGCACACCGCCGCCGGACGCGATCAGCTCGGCTGGTCCTCTCACCTGCATCGCAATAGTGGCTGCCGTGAGCACCGTCACGGTAGCCACCAGATCGCGCGCCGCCAAGCCCGTTTTCTTCAGGCGTGCGACGAACTCCGCGCCATACTGCTCGCGGCCGGCGCTCTTGGGCGGCTTCTGCCGAAAGTATGGATCGGCCATCAGCTCCTTCAGCAGATCGACGTTCACGTTGCCTGAAGCTGCGATCTTGCCGCCGCGGTCGAACGGCTCGCCGAAATCGCGCGCCAGGGCGTCGATCGCCATGTTGCCGGGGCCGGTATCGAACGCGATGACGTCCGTAGGCCGCGCGCCTGCCGGAATCACAGTGAGATTGGCGATACCGCCGATGTTGAGCACGATGCGGCGCCGCTTCGGATGGCGGAAGAGCAGATAGTCGACGAACGGCACCAGGGGCGCGCCCTGGCCGCCGGCCGCGATATCGCGCGCCCGAAAGTTCGACACCACGGGCACTCCGGTGCGCTCGGCGACGACCGCGGCCTCGCCGATCTGCAGCGTATTCGAGCGGCCTTCGTGATAGATCGTCTGGCCGTGGCAGCCGATCAACTCCACCGCACCGTACCGCTTCGTGGCGCGCAACACGGCGCGGGCGTATCGCTCCCCCAGGTGGAAGTTGAGTCGCGAGATCGCGGCCGTGGTGGTCGAAGCGTTCGAGACGCCCAGGATTTCGGCGCGCAGCTCCGGCGTGTAGGGCGTGGACTGAAACCCGATAGTCTCGACGGCGCGCCCGCGAATCTCCACGATGGCGACGTCGATCCCATCGAGCGACGTGCCGCTCATCACGCCCGCGACTCTCATGTCCGCTTCAGCTCCTGTTGCAATTCGCTGAGCAGTTGCAAAGCCTCGATGGGGCGCAGCTCGTCCACATTCAACCGGCGGATGCGCTCCGCGATTCCATAACCAACGGGATCGAACATCTGGATCTGCACGGGCCCGGCATCCTCGACTTTCGCCAACTCCTCCGTGACCGCGTGCCCGCTGCGCTCATGCCGCTTCAGCACCTCACGTGCACGCTCGATCACGGCCAGGGGCAGACCGGCAAGCCGCGCCACTTCGATCCCGTAGCTGCGGTCGGCCTTCCCCGGCTCGACTTTACGCAGGAAGATGATGTGGTCGCCGGCTTCCTTCACCGAGACGCGGAGATTGCGCACGCCGTCCAGCAAGTCGGCAAGTTCGGTCAGCTCGTGATAGTGCGTGGCGAACAGCGTCTTGGCGCGAGTCCGCGTGTGGACGTGCTCCACCACCGCCCAGGCGAGCGCCAAGCCATCGTAAGTGGCGGTGCCGCGGCCGATCTCGTCCAGTACGATGAAGCTGCGCGGCGTCGCCGTGTTCAGAATGACGGCGGTCTCCGTCATCTCCACCATAAACGTTGAGCGGCCGCGCGCGAGATTATCGGACGCGCCGATGCGCGTGAAGATGCGGTCGATGATGGGGAGCGTGGCCGCGTCCGCCGGCACGAACGAACCCATCTGCGCCAGAATCGCGATCAGCGCCGCCTGCCGCAGGTAAGTCGATTTGCCGCCCATATTGGGGCCGGTGATGATGGCGATCAGATCGGCTGAGTCGTTGAGGTAGAGGTCGTTGGGAATGAACCGGCCGGCATCCTGGCTGGTAAGGCGTTCGACCACGGGATGGCGTCCCGCCATGATCCGCATTTCGCCGTCTTCCGAAAGCTGCGGCCGGTGATAGCGGTTCTCCGCCGCCACCTGCGCCAGCGCCGCCGTCACATCCAGCTCCGCCACCGCCGCGGCCGTCGCCCGTATGCGCTGCGCCTGCGCCGCGGCGCGCTTGCGGACATCGGCGAACAGCTCCTTCTCGAGCGTGAGGATCTTGTCCTCTGCGTCCAGCACCTTGCGCTCGTAGTCTTTCAACTCGGGCGTAGTGAACCGCTCGGCGTTGGCCAGCGTCTGCTTGCGCTCGTAGTCGGCGGGCGCCAGGTGCTGGTTGGCGCGCGTGATCTCGATGTAGTAGCCGAAAACGTTGTTGAAGCGAACTTTGAGCGATTGGATTCCGGTGCGCTGCCGCTCGCGCGCTTCAATCTGGGCGATGTACTGGCGGCCGTTCAGGCTGAGGTCGCGCAGCTCATCCAACTCGGCGTGGAAGCCCACGCGGATGGTGCCGCCGTCCGCCATATTGAGCGGCGGCTCGTCGGCGATCGCCTCCAGAATCAGGTTGGCGACGTCGGGCAACTCGTCGAGCCGCTCGTGGATGGAGCGCAGCCGGTGCGCCTGCTGCGTATCGAAGCAACGCTTGACGGCGGGCACCTTCTCGATCGAGCGGCCGAGCGCCAGCAGGTCGCGCGGACCCGCCGAGCCGAGCGTCACCTTGGATAGCAGCCGTTCCAGGTCCAGGATCCCGCCGAGCTGTTTGCGCAACTCCGCCCGCAGGATGGTCTGCTCGAGCAGTTCGCCCACAGCGTCCAACCGCTGCTCGATTTCGGCCCGGTCCATCGACGGCCGCAGCAGGCGCTGCCGCAACAGGCGCCCGCCCATTCCGGTGAGTGTCTGGTCGAGCACCCCCAGCACCGTCACCTGCGGCCCCGCCGCATCCGCTGAAAATATGGCCTCCGTCAGCTCCAGATTTCGCACCGTCACCGCGTCCAGAACCATGGATTCGGCGCGGTCGTAGAACGTCGGCCGGTCGAGATGATCGAGCGCCGCGCGCTGCGTATCGCGCAAGTAGTGCAGGATGGCGCCCGCCGCACCCACCGCCGCCGGACGGTTCGCCAGGCCGCATCCGTCGAGCGTCAACAACTTGAAATGGTCGCGCAATGTGCGGCCGGCATAGTCGGCGCTGAAGACCCACTCCTCGACCTCGGTGCGCACGAAGCGCGGGCCAGTGCGGTCTTCGCCCGTCAGCAGCGGCAGGTCTCCGGGAAACAGCACCTCGCGCGCGCCGAGCTGTTCGAGCGCGCCCGCCACCTCCGCCGCGTCGAGCTCGGTGACGCGAAACTCGCCGGTCGAAAGATCCACATGTGCCACGGCGGAGCGGTTCTCCGCGCTAGCCACAGCGGCCAGGTAGTTATTCTCGTGCGAACGCACCAGGTTCGAATCCATGGCGGTTCCGGGCGTCACCACGCGCGTGATGTCGCGTCTGACCAACTGCTTGGCCGCCTTGGCGTCCTCCATCTGGTCGCAGATGGCCACGCGGTGACCCTTCTGGATCAGCCGCGAAATGTAGCCCTCGGCCGCGTGATAGGGCACGCCGCACATCGGAATCGCCGCGCCCTTCTCCTTGTTGCGCGAGGTAAGCGTGATCTCGAGATCGCGCGCGGCGATGACCGCGTCTTCGAAGAACAGCTCGTAAAAATCGCCCAGCCGGAACATCAACAGAGCGTTCGGCACCTGCTGTTTGATGTTGTTGTACTGACGCATCAGCGGCGTCGAGGCATCAGAGGACAAGCTTCCTCACGCGTAAATACCCCGCAGCTTGATGGCGAACGCCACGCGATCGAGCGCCAGCATGTAGGCCGCGATGCGATTGTTGACGGCGTGCTTTTCGGCGTACTCCACCACCGCGTCGAACGACTCCACCATGATCTCTTCCAGGCGCTGGTTCACCAGTTGCTCGTTCCAGAAGAAGCCCTGGCGGTCCTGCACCCACTCGAAGTACGACACCGTGACGCCGCCCGCGTTGGCCAGAATATCGGGAATCACGAAGATTTTTTTCTCCGCCAGGATCTCATCCGCCAGCGGTGTGCTCGGGCCATTCGCGCCCTCGCACAGAATCCGGCAGCGCAGCCGCTCGGCGTTACCGGAGTGGATCACGTTCTCAGTAGCCGCGGGCAGCAGCACTTCGCACTCCTGGAACATTGCCTCGTCCTTATCCATATCCTGGCCGCCCGCAAAGCCGACGATCGAGCCAGTTTCCTTACGGTGCTTCTGGAGGGCCGGAATGTCGAGGCCGTTGGGATTGCAGACAGCGCCATCGTACTCGATAATGCAGACGATTTTGAACCCCGCGGCGCTCATCAGCTTCGCCGCCATGCCGCCGACGTTGCCGAAGCCCTGGATCACCACGCGCGCATCCTCCGGCTTGAGCCCGAGCCGCGCCAGCGCCTTCAGCGTGACGATCATGCATCCGCGTCCGGTAGCTTCCGAGCGGCCGCGCGAGCCGCCCAGCGCCAGAGGCTTGCCGGTGACAACGGCCGTAACCGTATGATGCGCGTGCATGGAGTACGTGTCCATGATCCACGCCATCACTTGCTCATTGGTATTCACGTCCGGCGCCGGCACATCGCGCTCCGGCCCGATGAACTCGATGATCTCCGCCGTGTACCGGCGCGTGATTTTCTCCAGCTCCGTGGACGAGAGCATGTTGGGATCGCAGATCACGCCGCCCTTGCCGCCGCCGAACGGGATGTTCACCACCGCGCACTTCCACGTCATCCACGAAGCCAGCGCGCGCACCTCATCCAGGGTCACGTCGGGCGCAAATCGAATGCCGCCCTTGGCCGGACCGCGCGCCACCGAGTGCTGCACCCGGTAGCCGGTGAAGACCTCGAGACGTCCATCGTCGAGCTGCACCGGAATGTGAACGATGATCTCCTTTGCCGGCGAGCCCAACACCTTGCGCATACCGTCGTCGAGATTCAGCCGCATCGCGGCCTCGTCGAATCGAGCGGCAGCCGCCAACCAGGGATTCTTTTCGTTCTCGATCGAGATGGAAACCGGAGGGGTGTGCGTGGCCAAAATGGAGCCTCCCGAAAACATTATAGTCGGCGGCGGCTCCGGCCCCTCGTGTCAGGAGCTGAGGAGTTCCACGGCCTTCTGAATGACGGGGTCGCGCCGCGCCTCCACCTCGTCACCCTTCTCCACTCCGAAGGCCTGGTTGAATAGCTCGGTCTGGATGCGATTGCGCACGAACTCGCCCTCCGCCGACCACTCGGTCACGCCCGGCTGGATGCCGCGCTGCGAAACATAGACGTGGAATTCGTCGACGAGCTGTCCCGTGACTTCGAAGTCGCTCGAGATCTGGTGAGTGCGCAGATACTCCGTGGCAAAGCTGGTGAATGAGGCGGTGGCGTCGAGCACCGCGCGCAAGCGATTCATCGCGGCAGGATAGACCAGGTAGTCGGGCTGAATGCCGCCGCCGCCCGTCACCTTGCGGCCCTTGTCGGTAACGAAATCCTGCTTCATGTTGGGGTGCGCCGTGGTGGCCCCGAGTTCGAATCGCTCGGCATCGAGCGGCTTCTGGATGGAGCGCCCGCTGGGCGTATAGTAAAGCGCCGTGGTCAGCGCCAGGCCCGTGCCCTGGCTCATCGGAAAGACGCTCTGCACCAACCCCTTTCCGTAACTGGGCTCGCCCAGGACGAACGCGCGGTCATGATCCTGCATGGCGCCGGTGACAATCTCCGAAGCGCTGGCCGATTTTTCATTGATCAGAATTGCCAGTTTGAACTTGTACGGTGTGGCGATTTTCGAAACCACCTCCGTGGTCTCCGGAACGTTGCGGCCCTTCACGGAGAGTATCTTGTCTCCCGGCGGCAGGAAGAGCGACACCGTCTCGAGCGCCGCCTGCACCACTCCGCCCGGGTTGTTACGCAAATCGAGAACCAGCCCAGCCAAGTGGCTTCCGCCCAGTTTTTCAATGGCCGCCTTGAGGTCCTTGCCCGTGTTCTCATCGAAGCTGGACACGCGAATGTACCCGATGCCCGCCGCCAGAAAGAACGTCCGTTCGACGCTGGGCGCTTGCAGCTCTTCGGGTGTCAGGACGAAGTGGAGCAGGCGGACCGAGCCTCCGCGCCGCACTTCGAGCTGCGCCTGCTGCTGCCGCGATGCCGAAAGCAGTTGCGTGAGCTGTTCCAGATCGAGCTGGCTGATGACGTAGCCGTTGATGGCGACAATCTCATCCCCCGGCGAGAGTCCCGATTTTGCGGAGGGTGTTCCAGGGAGCGTCTGCAGCACGATCACGCGCCCGGGCAGCAGCGAAACCACGCTGCCGAAGCCCTTCTGCGTGGAACTCTCCATCTTTTTCAGTTGATCGAACTGCCCGGGATCGAAGAAGACGGAGTGCGGATCGAGCCGTCGCAGCAGCCCCGGGATGGCGCCCTGGTAGAACGCCTGTTCGCTCGAAACGGGATCGGCCGAGTTCCGCTCGACGATGGAATACGCCTGCATGACGGACTTCATCTGCGAGGCGAGGTCATCCGCGGCGGACAGGGTGGCCGCGGTCGCGAGCACGGCTGCGAGAAGTCGATGCATCAATCGGGCCAGATCTGGGTGATATCGATTTGGACGCTCGGGAAGCGCGTGGGTTTCAGGAGACCCTCCGCCAGCAGGGCTTCCCGGCGGAACCCGCCGTTGTCGAGGAGGAGGACTTCGACGGTCTGGGCTTCGGGGGAGATGATCCAGACCTCAAGGATTCCGATGCTTTCATAATCGCGGAGTCTCTCGCCGGTCAACCGCCGCGTTTCCGAAGGCGAAAGCACTTCAATCGCGAGTTCTGGCGCAGAGTGGAAGTAGCCCTCAATCACAACCCAGGTCTCCTCTTCGAACACGGCTATGTCGGGGATTCGGCAAGTCAGCGGACCCCTGCGAATCACAATCCCAAAGCTGCCGGAGAAAACTTCGACTTTGCGCCCGTCCAGTTGGCGATGGAACTCCGCCACAAGGTTCGCAACCACCGGCGCATGAACGAATTTCGCCGTGGGCATCAGCCGGATTTCGCCGTTCACGACCTCTTCACGGCCTTCGGTTTCGGGCATACGCAGCCACTCTTCGTACGTGACGGTCCCGGTTTTTGGAAGCGTTGCCATGCCGGCTCCTGATGATTCTATTCTAGCGTGCGGCAACCGCTCCCTTACTTCGAGGCCGGCGCTCTAGTCGTCTAATGTAATTGACTTCTATCTGAAAGTGTCAAGTTTTCAACTGGCTTTCTGAAGCGGAAACGCTTCGTAAATCAGCAGGTCGAGTTGGGCATCGGTGCGGTCCAGCGCTTGTCGCAGTGGGAACGGTAGA